>JAIBBE010000016.1 GCA_019694835.1 Fimbriimonadaceae bacterium
AGTTGGCAGCGCCGGGGTGCACAATTTCATCACCCCGGCCACCCAGCCACCCCGGCCACCCAGCGCCAGCGCTTGCTTGCCAACCCAAGACGTATCAAGGATGTATGATTCCTCCGTGGACATTTCCGTCGTGCGCCAGCAGTTTCCCGCTCTAGCTTCCGGGTTTGTCTTCCTCGAAAACGCGGGTGGCTCGCAGGTTCCCAAGGTCGTCGCCGATGTGATTCGGGATTACATGCTGGAGAGCTATGTCCAACTCGGGGCCGGATACCCGAAATCTGATCAAGCCACCGAAACTGTTGACCGCGCCCACGACTTTGCCAATGTCCTGATGAACGGCACCGGGATCGGCAAGACCGTCCTCGGGCCCTCGACCACGCAGCTTTGCGCGATGCTCGCCGACTGTTATGCGCGCAATCTCCAGCCCGGCGACGAATTTATCGTTGCCGAGAACGGGCATGAATCGAACGTCGGGCCGTGGCTTCGCCTCCAAGACCGAGGCGCGGTCGTCAAGATGTGGCGCATCGACCCCGAGACGCTCGCGATGCCGCTTGAGAGTCTCCAAGAACTCCTCACGCCGCGCACCAAGATCGTCGCGTTCCCGCACGTCTCGAACATCCTCGGCGAGATTGCCGACGTCCGGGCGACTTCGGACTTGGCCCACGGGGTCGGGGCGCGAGTGGTCGTGGACGGCGTCGCCTTCGCCCCCCATCAAGCCGTCGATGTCGCGGCATGGGACGCGGACTTCTATGGTTTCTCGACCTACAAGGTCTACGGACCGCACATGGCGGCGATGTTCGGAAAGAACGAGGCGTGGGCGGAGCTGAATGGGCCAAACCACTTCTTCATTCCTGAGAATACACCGTACAAATTCGAACTCGGCGGCGCTAGCCACGAAGCTTGTGCCGGACTGCTCGCCCTTGAGCGCTATCTCCAAGTCCTCGCCCCGGGCTGCACGGGCCGCGACCTGGTGGTTCAAGCATTCGGAGTGATGTCTGGACTTGAAGCCCCGCTTACGCAACGCCTGATTGCCGCTCTTTCCGCGCACCCCAACCTCCGCATCCTCGGCCCGGCGACCGCCGAGAATCGGGTCCCGACCGTGGGCTTCGTCCACGCGACCAAGACCTCGCGGGAGATCGCCGAGGCCGTTAACCGCGAGGGCATCGGGATTCGGCACGGCAACATGTATGCCTACCGCCTCTTTGAAGCCCTCGGTCTTGATCCAGACGACGGCGCGGTTCGCATCAGTGCGGTGCACTACAACACGGTCGAGGAAATCGACCGTGTGGTTGAGTGCGTGTACGATGCTTGCTAACTTGCCTGTATCTGGCCCTCAGTCCTTCGCCCAAAACATCGCGCCTGCGGGCTCACTGATCACCGCCGCCTTAAGGACCTGAACTGCCTTTCGCAGGCCCTCCATTGGCGACATGAGGCCGTCTTCGTGCTCGATGCTCAAAACGTTGTCATAGCCGACCATGCGCAGGTTTGAGACGAAGTCCTTCCACCACTCGATGCCGTGCCCATAGCCCACCGAGCGGAACACCCATGATCGGGCGAGAATGTCGCCGTAGGACTTGGTGTCGAGGTTGCCGTTCAGGGCGGAATTGCAGGGGTCGATGCGCGTGTCCTTGGCGTGGACATGATAAAGCGCACCCTCGGCCCCGAGTTCGCGAGCAGCCGCGATGGGATCGATTCCCTGCCACCAGAGGTGAGACGGATCGAAATTTGCGCCGATGGCGTCGCCGTTCTTTCCGATACCGTTGCGGAGCTTCAGCAGGGTGTCGTTCGAGTAGCACACGAATCCCGGGTGCATTTCGATGCAGAACTTGACCCTGTTCTCCTTCAAATAGGCGGCCTGTTTTTTCCAATACGGCAGAACCCGACGGCTCCATTGCCACTCCAGAACCTCCCGAAACTCGTCCGGCCAGGCGCAGGTGACCCAGTTAGGGTTCTTCGCGTTCGGCCCGTCGCCCGGGCATCCGCTGAAGCCGTTCACGCACTCGACGCCGAGGAGCGAGGCGAGCTTGACGGCGTTGACGAAGACCTCGTGGTGGTCATCGGCAATCGCCTTCACGGGATGGATGGGGTTACCGTGAACGCTGATGGCACTGATGGTCAGGCCGCGCGAATGAACCTCTTTCAGCAGCTTGTCGCGAGCCTGCTTGCTCTCGATGAGCTGTGCGACGTCGATGTGGGCCGCGCCGGGGTAGGCGCCTGCGCCGAATTCGACAGCTTCGATCCCCTCCGCCTTGATGATATCGAGGGTCTCCGTGAGGTTCTTGTCACCGAACAAAGCGGTGAAGATTCCAATCTTCATGCCCGTAGTTTGACAGGTGGCGGCAGGATGTGGAGCGATGCATCAACGTGCCCGAATCCGCCCGCTCACAAGATCTTGCCCATCGATGCCAACGAACGTGCCGTCCTGACCAACGGCAAGTAGCTTGGGCAGTTTGAGCTTGCCCAGAAGGCGTCCGGACCTCCCATCAAGCAGCCGATCGCCGGTGAGAACATTGCCGCCCACCCACTTGCCGGGTTCTTTGCTTGAGGCCATCCATTTGATCTTTCCGGTCGTGGCATCCGCGCAGACAAGAGAGGTGAACTCGGTGCCCCCGTAATTGTCCTCCTTGCCCCTCCGGTCGAGGATGCCGTAGGGTGAAATGTCCGAGGGATGGGCGAAGCGTCCGGGGACACGGCTGAGGTCGGAGCGGAAGACCCCGGTGCAATGTCTGCTCCGGTTGGTTCGCTCGTAGACTCCAAACGCCCCGCGTTCGGGGTTGCCGACAACGGAATCAAACGCCATCGCAAAGTCCGACAGATGGACGCGTTTAGTCTCCTTAAGCGTCTTCCTGTCAACTTCGACCACGCCCTTCTTATCATTGAAAGCATGACCGCCTTCGCCGATGATAAAGAGCCATCGCTTCGGAGTGCTCCAGATGGGAACGCCGATGGGTGCCAGGATCTTCTCTGCGGTGGTATTCGTTTGGGCTTCCTTCCAAAGGAGCCTGCCCGTCACCGCATCGCTGTAGGTTCTGAGTCTTGAGTTCGCGTTCGGGGTCATGACGAACTGCCCGATGCGTCCAGGTCGTCCTAACACTCTGGAAAGGAGTTTCCCTGTGGCGAGGCTGTAGGTTTCGCCGGTCTCGATCTTGGTCATCCGGTTATAGCGCATGAGGGTCGCAAGCCCGAGGTCGCAGTCGACCTGAGGCTCGACGAACACGGCTTCGCCCATGGGCACGACCTTGCGCCGAAGCGGGTCGAACCAGAAGACCTGCCACTTCCTCTCGTGGATCGCGGTCCACATGATTCCTCCTGACTTTGAGTCCGAAAGTGTGCTGGAAGGAGAATCCCCCGCCTGCTGAGGCCGGGATGCCCCTGAGGGCAGTGGAATGCGCCACTGTATCTGTACCCTTGGACCTGCAAGTGAAAGAACGATCGCGACGATTGCGGTGCTCATGTGGTTTCGACGCTCATTACGAGGACTAGGATTCCGGAAGCTCCAATTGCAGTCCACCCGTTGCGCAAAGGTCCACGAGCCGACGGGCCAGTTCTTGGCCAAACAGCTCACGATTCTCTTTCTCGTTCGCACCGGTGGCGGTCTCGGCATAGGTGAAGGTCGGGCCGTAGATGACTTTCATCCGATGCCGCCGTAGCTTCTTCGAGCCCTTAGGCCACACGATCTGGGTGCCGACGATGCCGACGGGGAGCACCTTCGCGCCTGTCCGCTTCGCGAGCATGGCGACCCCGGGCGTCATCGGACCGAGAGCCTTGCCGTTGCCGCGTGTCCCTTCCGGAAAGAGGAGTACGGCATGACCTGCCTGGAGCAGTTCAATCGCCTTGCGGATGGCTTCAGTGTCGTTCTCGCCGCGTTTGACCGGGAATGCGTCGAGGCTCCGAATCAGCCATCCGAGGAAAAACACTTCGAACAGCTCTTTCTTGGCCATGAACGAGACGGCTCGCTTGGTGCCGCATGAAACGATCTCGGGGTCGAGGTAGCTGAAGTGCACGGGCGCAACGATGACCGCCCCCTCCATCGGCACGTGCTCCTCGCCGATCGATCGCATCCCGCCGAGCGCACCGAAGAAGATGTGGCGGGCAATCCAGCGGACGAAGCGATACCAAAGCTTGCCCCGCGGATTCATGGCGAAAGTATACGGGAGACGGGGTGCGGGGAGCGGGAGGCGGGGAGCGGGAGGCGGGAAACGAGGGACAAGCAGGCGAGTATGCTTTGAGAGTGGCAACCTCGGGTTTTCAAGATCTGGATGTCTGGCGAGTTTCGATGCAGATGGTGAAGGAGATTTACATTGCAACACGTGCTCTGCCGAAGGATGAGATGTACGGCATTACGAGTCAAGTCAGGAGGGCTGCGGTCTCGATTCCAGCAAACATTGCCGAGGGTTATGCCAGGAATGCCTCAAAGGAGTATCTTCAATTTGTTGGAATTGCTGCCGGCAGTCAAGCTGAACTAACCACCCTCCTCATTTTAGTCAAAGAACTTTACGATATTCCGAGCATCGACAGTTTGTTGGACCTTAACAAGCGTGTGGGCAGCATGTTATGGAATCTGAAGCTAGCGCTTCGGAACAAACTTTCGAACCCATAACCTTCGCGACTCCCGCCTCCCGCCTCCCGCTTCCCGCTTCCCGCAATACAATGCGACGCGATTCGGGGGTGCCAACCAGTATGATCCTGTTGTGAAAGCCTCGTTCTTCTTTCTCGCTGGCTTAGCCGTGTGCGCGTATGCCCAAGACCGCCTCCCGACGATGCCTGGCTACGAGCGCTATGCCGAAATGCGCGGCAAGATCGGGGGTTCGGTAGAGCGCGGCAATCTGCGGGTGACCTGGATCGAGGACGGGAGGGCCTTCACCTTCGACAAGGACGGCTCCACCCTGCGCTACGACGTGGCCACCCGCAAATCTGGGCCGTACTCCGCGCCCAGCGCACCGGCAAACGGCGGCCGACCGACGCCGCCCAGAAACGACCCGAACCAGCGCAGGCCCCGCCCCGAAAGGGGACGCCAATTCGCGATGGAATACAGCCCGGACGGCAAGCTCAAGGCCTTCTACAAGGACAATAACCTCTGGATTTCCACCGCCGACGATAAGAACGCTTACGCCGCCACCACCGAGGGCAACGCGGCCAAGCGCATCAAATTCGGCTCGGGTAGCTGGGTCTACGGCGAGGAACTCGGTCAGAGGGACGCGATGGGCTGGTCGCCGGACGGCAAGAAGATTTGGCTGTACCGCTTCGATGACAGCAAAGTCCTTCCGTACTACCTCGCGATGGGGGTCACGAACGTGCAGAACTCCCTCGACACCGAGGCCTACCCCAAAGCCGGCGCTCCGAATCCCGAGGTTGACCTCTACGTCTACGACCTCGCGTCGAAGAAGCTGACCAAGGTCAAAGTCCGTCCCGGAGCATTCGACAGCGGGGTCGGGCACTACGTCTACGGTATCCGCTGGTCGCACGATGGGAAAGAGCTTTGGTTCCACCGCACGAACCGGAAGCAGAACGTCATGGAGTACTGCGCCGCCAATCCGAACACCGGCGCGGTGCGCGTGATCGTGAAAGAGGAATGGCCCGCGAGTTGGGTGGAGAACTCTCCGACCCGCGTGTTTCTCGACGACACCGAGGCCAAGGATATGCCCGCGTACAAGGGCAAGATGCTCTGGTTCAGCGAGCGCAACGGCTACCGAAACCTGTACCTCGTCGACCTCGCGACGGGGAACACGAAACCGATCACCAAGAACGGCTTCGAGGTCGACTCCATCGTCCGCACAGATTACAAAAACGGGAAGCTCTGGTACATGGGTCGTTCTGGCGAGAATCCGTACAAACTGCAACTTCACCGCGTAAACCTAGACGGAACCGGCGATGTTCGACTCACTGACCCCACCCTCAATCACCGGGTAACCCTCGCCCCCGACGGCAAGCACTTCATCGATGTCGCCGAAGATCTCGATTCGCCACCGGTAACGCGCCTCGTCGATGACGAAGGCAAGATCATCGAGACATTGAGGGAAAGTGATTTGTCCAAGTTCAGGGACTTGAAACTGGAGTTGGTAGAACGAATCGAGTTTCCGGCTGCTGATGGAAAGACGAAGCTCTATGGCACCTTGATGAAGCCCTCTAACTTCGACCCAAGCAAGAAGTATCCGATGATCGTGCAGGTCTACGGCGGACCGGAGTCGGGCACGGACCAAGAATCCTTCCAACTCCCCAGCGCCACCACGGAGCTCGGCTACCTTGTTGCGTGGTTCGATGGTCGCGGTACTCAGGGCCGGGGAAAGGCCTTCAAGGACGCGGTCTACGGCAAGCTCGGGGTCGTCGAGATCGACGATCAAGCCGCCGGGGTCAAGTACCTCGCCCAGCGTCCGTACGTCGATGCCAGGCGAGTCGGCATTGAAGGCACGTCGTATGGCGGCTATGCGAGTGCGATGGCGATCCTGCGCCATCCGGACGTTTTCGCCGCTGCCTGCGCATCGTCCCCGGTTACCGACTGGCGCAACTACGACTCGATCTACACCGAGCGCTACATGTGGATTCCGCAGGAGAACGCGGCTGGATACGACGCTGGCTCGGCCATGAAGTACGCGGCGAACCTGAAGGGCCGGCTGATGCTGTTCTATGGCACCGCCGACAACAACGTCCACCCCGCCAACACCTACCAACTCGTGAAGGCCCTCAATGCCGCACAAAAGGGATACGAACTGCAAGTCGGCCCGGATTGGGGACATTCTGGCCTGAACTTCGCGCGGATGATGGAGTTCTTCAACGACTGGCTCAAGCGCTAACCCGGATTCGGGCCCGTGAAAGTCAGCCACAATCGACCATGACCCGCCGCGAGTTCTTTATCGCATCTGCTGGCGCGATCGCGTTTCGCAACGATGCGCTCGATGTCGTTGAGCGCATCGTGGGGAAGACGGTCGGGAACTCGGGGGCCCCCGACGACGAGGAGTTCTGGGCCCAAATCCAACAGGCATTCGCGCTGGATCGTAACACCGTGAACTTCAACAACGGCGGCGTTTCTCCGTCTCCGCGCATCGTCCAGGATGCGCTCCGGCGCCAGCTCGAGTACGCCAACCAGGCACCGAGCATCTATATGTGGCAGCAACTCGAGCCCGAAGTCGAGTCGGTGCGGCGACGACTCGCGCGGACCTTTGGATGCGATGCCGAAGAGATCGCCATCACACGAAACGCCAGTGAGGCACTCGAAACTTGCCTGCTCGGGTTCGATTTCAACGCTGGCGACGAAGTTCTGACGACGTGGCTGGACTACCCGCGCATGATCACCACGATTCGTCAACGCGAGCGGCGCGACGGGGTGAAGATGGTCCAAGTGCAGCCGCCCCACCATCCGCAAAGCCATAAGGAGTTGCTCGCAGCATTCGAGGCAGGCATCACGCCCAAGACCCGCCTCATCCTCGTTTCCCAGGTTTCGTTCTTGAACGGTCAGATCTTCCCGGTACGCGACGTTTGTCGGCTTGGCGAGAGGCACGGCATCCCCGTGATCGTCGACGGAGCCCATGCCTTCGCCCAGTTCCCCTTCAAACGCAACGACCTGGAATGCGAGTATTACGGGACTTCGCTGCACAAGTGGCTGATGGCCCCCGTGGGCACCGGGTTCCTCTTCGTTAAGAAGGCGAAGATCGAAGGGTTATGGTCCCTGTACGCTGCCGAGGAGAAGCAGAAGGCGGACATCCGAAAATACGAGGAGATCGGGACCCACCCCGCAGCAAACCACAACGCGATTGGCGAGGCCCTGACCTTCAGCGAGATGATTGGCTTTGAACGGAAAGCGGCACGGCTCCGATACCTGAGACGGCGCTGGACCGATCGGCTTGCCGGGCTGAGCCGGGTTCGCTTCCACACCAACCTCGCCCCCGAACATTCCTGCGGACTCACGACGGTGGGAATCTGGGGCGTGAAGCCAGCCGACCTGCAGTCGTGGCTGATGACCAAGCATGGGATTTACGTCACCGGCATCGCCCACGAAGCGTTTGAAGGCATTCGGGTGACTCCCAACGTCTACTCGACCGTCGACGAGGTCGATCGCTTTGCCGAGGCGATGGTGACTGCGGCCACAAAGGGGATCAGCGTCTGATGAACGCACCCAAGGCGGTCGTGCTCCTGAGCGGCGGTTTGGATTCTGCGACGACGCTGGCCATCGCTCGGTCGCTGGGCTTCGAAGCCTATGCGCTTTCGTTGGAGTACGGACAACGACACGAGATCGAACTTGCCGCCGCGCGACGCGTCGCAATCGCTCTGGGTGCGCAGCGACATCTCGTACTCCCCCTCGACCTGCGTGCTTTCGGCGGCTCCGCCTTGACCGACGATATCGAGGTGCCAAAGAGTACTTTCGCCGTCTCGTTGATTCCGAAAAGCACGGGACTCGAGATTCCGGGATCGACGGAGGTGCGAGAATGTCGTCCCATGCCACCCACGGAAGGCATCCCCGTTACGTACGTCCCCGCAAGAAACACGATCTTCTTGTCCCTCGCGTTGGGGTGGGCCGAGGTCCTGGGTGCCCAAGACATCTTCATCGGGGTCAACGCGGTGGATTACTCCGGCTATCCGGACTGCCGCCCGGAATTCATCCAGTCCTTCGAAAAAACCGCCAATCTGGCGACGAAGGCGGGAGTCGAAGGCCGACCGTTCCGAATCCACGCTCCGCTCGTCGAACTGACGAAGCCCGAGATCATCCGCAAGGGATTGGACTTGGGCGTGAATTACGGCATTACTCACTCCTGCTACGATCCCGACCCCGAAGGGAAAGCATGCGGACTTTGTGACAGCTGCCGAATCCGGCGAAGCGCCTTCGCGGAACTCGGCATGGATGATTCGGCTCCATGAACTTGAGAATCGCCGAGATTTTCGCGAGCATTCAGGGCGAGGGCATGCTCGTTGGCGTTCCGTCCACGTTCGTCCGGATCTCGGGATGCAACCTGCGATGCACGTGGTGCGATACGCCCTACGCGAGTTGGAAGCCCGAAGGTCCCGTCCTGTCAATCGATGAGATTGTGGCCACGGTGAGGGAACTCGGGGTCCGACACGTCGTGGTCACGGGCGGCGAGCCCATGCTGTTCGAGCCGGTGGTGATTCTCACCCGCGTCTTGGCCGAGTCTGGCCATGCCATCACGATCGAGACCGCTGGGACTGTCTATCGTGAGGTGAGCTGCGACCTGATGTCGATCAGTCCCAAGCTCAGCAACTCCACTCCAGACGATCCCGCTTGGCGGGAGCGCCACGAGGCGACTCGGTCCGACCTGACGCCGTTGCGCAAGCTGATTGCTGGCTATGAGTATCAACTGAAGTTCGTCGTGAATCCGGAGTCCGAATACGACGATCTTGGCGAGATCGATGCCTTGATCGCCGACTTGGGTGCCGATCGCGGGAGGGTGCTTCTCATGGCAGAAGGCACCGACACCGAGACCCTCCATCGCCGGCAGCGGCTGCTGGCCCCCATCTGCCTTCAGACCGGGTTTCGTCTCACGCCCCGCTTGCACGTTGACCTGTTCGGCAACACCCGGGGAACCTGAGCCCCTTCCCGCGGGTGGCATGGGACGACAGCCTCGCACATTCTCCGATTTCCGAAATCCAGTCCCCTGCTTCCCAATAGCGCTGAGGCCTGCCGCGGGTGGCATGGGACGACAACCTCGCACATTCTCCGATTTCCGAAATCCAGTCCCGTGCTTCCCAATAGCGCTGAGGCCTGCCGCGGGTGGCATGGGACGACAACCTTGCACACTCTCCGATTTCCGAAACTACAGTCCCGTGCTTCCCCATAGCTCGAAGGGCTAGGCGGTTGGTGTGGACGGCGGTGTGGACGAACAAAAACCTCGTGGGACGTTTCGACGGTGAATCCGTCCACCGCCCCGTCCATCGCAGGGGTCGACAATGTTCTCAACGCTGGGAAAAACCCCGGCCCGGAGAAAGAACAGTGCAGACACACAACTTGAAAATCAATCGCTTGGCTACCATGGCCCTCGCTCTCGTCATCGCTGGTGCGGCCAGCGCGGTCCAGTACCGGGTCACCAACCTCGGCACCCTGACTGGCGGAACCTTCACCCGAGCAACCGGTATCAACAACCTCGGCCACGTCGTCGGCAACGGCGATATCACGGGCGGCTGGACACGAGGCTTCTTCTGGAACAACGGCTCGTTCACGACCATCGTCCCAGACGGCAGCGGCGATGTCGGAGGATCGCAGGTTGCTCGCAACAGCTACTGCTTCGGCATCAACGACAGCGACCAGGTCGTCGGCTATCGCGACCACTACTACGCCAGCGGTGGATTCAGTGTTGACCGAGCCTTCCGCTGGACCGTCGGGCAGACGCCGAATAACATTCCTAACTTCTCGTCTTCCTATCCGTTCGAGAACCGCGCTTACGACATTAACAACTTCGGCACCGTTGTTGGCTATTCGACGGGCCAGGGTGGAGCGACGACGTGGCAGCCGTTCCGCTACACGACCAACAGCGGCACCGTTTGGATGGGGTCGCTCACGAACAACACCGCGACCAACTGCTATGCCTTCGGCATCAACGAGTCGGCCAACATCGTGGGGTACGGCCAAACGAATCCCAGCCTCGAGAACCGGGCCTTTCGAAGCAACGGCGCTAGCCTCATCAACACGGGCGGATTCCCCAATCCGCTGATCTTCGAGCCGCCGCTCGAGACGTTTGGAATGGACATCAACGATTCCAACGCCACCGTTGGCTACTACAAGCTGGATTCGAATACCTTCCGAGGCTATTACAAATCAGCAGCGGGTGCCTATGTAGACCTTGGCCTCCTTCCTGGCTCGAACACCGGCGATGACTCCGCCATGCCAGCGGCAATGAACAACTCCGGCGACATCGTCGGCGACGTCGAGGTGGGCAACGCGGTTCACCGAGCGGCCATCTATGAGTTTGGTCGAGGTGCTGGACAGTGGGTCGACCTCAACACGCGCATCGCCCCCAATTCGGGCTGGGTGCTCGAGTTCGCAACCGACATCAACGATCAGGGCCAGATCGTCGGCTACGGCAAGTACAACGGCCTGAACCGAGCCTTCGTCCTGACTGAACAGGCCACGATCAGCGGAACGTTGAATCTCCAAGACTTCGTGGGCAGCGCCGTTGGCCTCAACGCCCAGTTCTGGGTCCACGACTCGACCAACGGTCAAGTGCTTGACACGCAGTTCGCTCTCCTCGGTGCAGGCCACACCTACAGCTTCACCACGACGGCGGTCGGTCCGAACCGATACGTCACAGCAAAGTTCTGGCACTGGCTGAGCAAGTCGTCGACCACGGTCACTCTCGGCGACAACGTCAACCTCAACCTGTCGCTCAAGAACGGCGACATTGATACCGACAACGAAGTCGCGATCGGTGACTATGCGATCCTGTCCGCCAAGTACGGCCTGAACCTCGGCGACCCTGGATTCAACACAGCGGCCGACTTGAACGGCGACTTCGCCATCGACATCGCCGACTACGCGATTCTCAGCGCGAACTACGGCCTGATCGGCGAAGACTAGTCTTCAGACTGGAGAGAGGAGACGGAGCGGCCACTTGCGGGTGGTCGCTTCCGTTTGTCCGGGTCACTCCTGCCACAATGGGCCATGAGCCCGGACGACCCGATCAAACCGCCACCCATCCTCCAGCCGCCACCCGTCCTCAAACCTCCGCCAGCCCGAAACTTCCTCGACCAGGTTGGCGACGCCCTGGGGAGTTTGGCGCAGTCAGTCACTTTGCCCGGAGCGAATTATGAGTTGCTCCTCCAGGTTCGCGAGGCCATGCACACGCCAGGCGATCCCACGGTTCAGTATCTCAAGCGTACGCGATGCTACGCCTGCGGTGCATCGAAGACCCTTGCCCCAAAATCGGCTTATGTCTACTGTGACTTCTGCGGCACGCTATGCGATTACGATTTCCAGATGGCATGCCTTTTCCCGAACTCGGCCATGCCCGGCCCTGCCTATGAATCGCTGCTGCAGTCCATGCATGCAGAGCTGTCGGCGACGAAAGCCAATCAAGATGTTGCTCGCTATCGCGAGATACAAATAAAGCTCTTTACGCGCTGGGTAGAGTTGTGCCCAATGGCCGTTTCGCCGCGTGCGAAAGATCCAGAATATCGGCAACGATTGGTCGCATACATGGCGGAGGTCGCTGTCACCAACGATTTCGATCCAACCTACGCCCAATATGCAGCTCAAGTCGGCGTGCTTACTGCACAGATGCGCTGGATTCCCAATCATCCTCGACCGCTTGCCGACTCCGACACGTTTTGGCCCTTATACCAGACCGTGAAAGAGCAAGTCGATTACTCCTACGGGCTTCTCGAACTTCGGAGCGTGACAACTATGCACCCCGACGATGCACCCGCAAGTCTTCAGAGCCGTATGACATGGTCGATGTTTGCCCAAGGGTGGCTACCGTATCTTACGCCCTATGACAGCGAAAAGCTGCTCCTCGAAACAGGTCTCTATGGCGAGTACTCGCGTTTGGAACCAACTGAGACGAGCCTTAAACACTGTGGTCGATGTGGGGGCGACTTGCGCGTCGTTCCCGGCGCACGTGCCGTGGTCTGCGAGTCGTGCGGAGTTCGGGTAGATGTCGAAGCCGACGAATCCTCGTGTGCCAACTGTGCCGGCAAACTCAGCTTCCCCGTCGGCGTCTCGCGCGCCACTTGCCCGTACTGCCGCGCTGAGGCCATCCGAATGGCGTAGGACCACCATGCCCCACCTCTTGTTGGTTGCGATGAGTGGAGTTCGGATCGTCAATCCGGACCTTGCCGCGCTTGGGCTCACGCTTCCGGGTTTCATTGAAAGGGGCAAAGTCATCGCATCTCTGCCCAGCCTCGGTCTTCTGTCGATCGCTGGGGCGACTCCCGACCACTGGCATATCACCTATCGGGCAGTCGATGCGATGAGCGAGGATGTTCTCAGTTCCTTATCAGACCTCGATCCCGACCTGGTTGCGGTAAGCGCTTTATCCGCGAGAGTAGACGATGCCTATTTCCTGCTTGACTTCTTTCGAGCGCGAGGCGTAAAGACTGTTCTTGGCGGCCTTCATGCCAGCATACTGCCCGACGAAGCGGCGGTCCACGCGGACTGTGTTGTCCGTGGCCAAGGCGAATGGCTTTGGCCCACTCTACTTACCGACTTTGAATCGGGCAATCTTCAGAAACTCTATGATGGAATGTACACAAGCCAGCCTCTAGACTCAGCGCAGCTTCCAAGATATGATCTCCTCAATCCTGACTCATACAACCGTCTCCCCTTGCAAACCACGCGCGGATGTCCCCTCGACTGTTCTTTTTGTGCGGCGAGCAGACTGATCAGTCCTTACAAGCGGAAGTCGATAGCACGGATTCGTGAAGAGATCGACGCGATTTGCCGCATCTGGCCAGAGCCGTTTATCGAGTTAGCCGATGACAATACATTTGTCAACAAGCAATGGGGTCGTGAGCTTGCCGAGTGTTTGGCCGACTATCCGGACATTAAGTGGTTTACCGAGTCAGACATATCGCTTGCTGATGACGATCGTCTTCTCGATGCACTCGCCCGATCGGGATGTGCCCAAGTACTTATCGGGCTCGAGTCTCCCACTCAGGACTCGCTGAGCGAGACGGACACAGGGGGCTGGAAACGACGGCAGGGAAGGGACTACATGGCGAAGATACGTCGGATACAAGATGCGGGGATTTCGGTCAACGGCTGCTTTGTCTTCGGCTTTGATCACGACACGAGCGATACCTTCAGCCGAACTTGGGAATTCATTCAAGAGTCTGAGCTTTCTGAAGTTCAAATTACACTGATGACTCCATTCCCGGGCACCGCACTTGCGGCCAGGCTTCGACAAGAAGGGCGGCTTCTTCGTGATCGCTACTGGAACCAATGTACGCTCTTCGATCTGACCTATCAGCCTGCGCATTTCTCGGTAGAGGAACTAGAAAACCGGTTCGCCGAGATGGTCTCTACCGTATACTCACCAGAGGCATCAGCGTGGAGAGCGTCAAAGCGCCGATCAATCTACCGCGCGAGGACAAGACATGAACTACCGCAAGAACATCATCGAGCCTCTTCGTGATCTCGGCAGATTCCTTACTTTTCGAGCCACTGTCGAGGACTTTGATCGCTATGGCGTACCGCATTTCGTCCTCGGCCTGACGATTACATGGCTGGTCGGCATCGCGCGCAACTGGGATCTTGTCACCGCGCCACTCTTTGCGAGATTGGGTCTAGCGTCGGTGGCGTACATCTTCTTTATGGCATTCTTGATCTTCGCCTTCGCGTGGATGCCTTCGAACATACAGCGGTCTTATGGAAAGGTTCTCACCGTCGTCGCCATGACGGCCGCACCGGGACTCATCTACGGAATACCCGTTGAGATGTTCTTATCGGTTGATGATGCACAAGCTGTAAACCTCGCCTTTCTAGCCGTGGTCGCTCTATGGAGGGTCGCCCTTGCGATTCAATTCTGCGGCAAGGGATGCGGTAATACCGTTGGAGTAGGAGCGGCGATCATTTTCGTGCCCATCCAGATTCTCATCTTTGTCTTAGTGGGCACCGGCCGCGCAGGCTATATCATGGACATCATGGGAGGCCTGCGTGGCGGTGAGTTTCGGGACGCGAACTACACGGTAAACCTCGTGATTGCCAACCTGTGGTGTTTGGCATGGCCCGGCATCGTTCTCGCCTTATTCGTTTACGGCGCAGCGACTTGGAATGCCCGGTCGCGTCCCGACTGAAGTGTGAGGCACCCGCAAGAGCGGGTGCCACTCGTGTCCTACCAGACTGGATAGACCGAGCCCCAAGCCTGAGAGAGAATCGCATAGTCGGCAATGTCGATCCAGCCATCGTGGTTCAGGTCGGCGGACGCATCGAAGTTCTCATCCTTAAAGGACGCACCGTACGACTTCTCAAGAACCTTGAAATCGGCCATCCCCACAAGGCCATCGCCATTAATATCTCCCGGATAGGGATACGGAACAAACGCTGCGGGAATCGTACCCCGCATTCCGTAGTTAGAAGACATAATCGCGTAATCGGCAATGTCGATTTCGCCGTCGCCATTGAAGTCTGCGGCTTCCAGATAATTGTCGTCCTTAAGGGAGCTTCCGTAGGACATAAGGAACAGCTTGAAGTCGGCAAATCCCACGAAGTTGTCACCATCGATATCACCTGCCATCAGTCGCATACGGCACACGTCAGTATCCTTGGTTGCAAGGAGCGCCTCCGAGGTGAAACCAGGAACCTTGATGCAGTAGGCAGCGCCGGGCTCCATGTCCATTTCAAATCGAATAACGCCGTCTTGGTCGGGCTTTACGTGAACGATTCCGAGGGGGCCGCCTTGGCCTCGAACGAGAATCGGAAGAGCGTCCGCTTGAGAGGCGACTCCTTCCAATTCGATTTCGACTTGAGAAGACGCTGAGGCCTGGGAAGACATAGCGAAAAGGGTAGCGAAAGCGGCGAGGATAGCGGTGTTGTTGATGTTCTTCATAGTTTTCTTCATTTTGGAGTTTGGGAGTTGCCTCCTAGACTCTAAGGTAATGCAAGAACCAACGACCTCCCGTGATGACCAACCGCATTGCTCCGTGATCCTGGTCACGGGGTGAAGCTGCATTTCCCCGCGGCGCGAAGCACTGAGAATGGCCGCCCAACCGTATTCGTAGTCCGCGATCTCGCCGACCAGACTCCGCCCCTAGGCAGACATTTCTGGCCAAGGGTCCCGGCCAAGACAGGACCAAGCGGCGCTGCACCTCAAAGCAAGTATGAAAAATCCTATTCTCTACCTTCTGGCCGTTCTTACCACCGGTGGGTGTGTCGGAGGAAGCTGCGTACAGTCCTTTGGGCGTTATCGGCTTCGGCCGATTCCCGATGCAAATCAGTCTTACTCCGCGACGATGACCCGTCTCGGCCACACACCTCAGGACTTAGGATGCGTCGCGAGCGGGGCACCACCTGTCTTTGCGACCACAGCGGGTGGGACCAGCGTGACGTTCCAGTTCAAGGTGTTTGACAACCCTTCGTGTTCGGGTGAACCGTGCAGTACGGCTGAGGTCACGCGTATTGCGCAATCGGGCGAGACGATTGATGTCACGCCTCCGGGGTGTCTTGGCGAGTAGTATCAGCTCCAGTCTCAGTTCATGCGAGCAAATCGAGCGGCATCGTAACCTGTGTCGAAGCGCGGCGATCAGCGGGTACGACCCAGCGTCTCCTCGCTGCGCACAAGCAGTTCGCGTCTCTTTAGCGTCTCGTCGGGGTCTTCCCCGAACTCAGCTTCGTACGCTTTGCGCAAGCGCGCTCTTGACGAGAAGCCGCATTGGCGAGCAGCTTCGCCGAGTGGGTCGGCAAGAGTATTGAGAAGCAGAGCGCGAGCATGGTAGATCCGCCTTCGGGCCACGTAGGCGGCGGGGCTCGAGTTGGCTACGGCGTCGAAGGCACGATAAAGCTGGCGAACACTGCATGAGGCTGCCTTGGCCATTTCGTCTGCACCTAGCCGCCGACTAAGCCGTGACGGGAACAGACTCTCGCACGCCAGGCAGATTCTCACCAACTCTTCATTGTAATCAAGCGCAGGTTCGATCGAGGCTCCCAACACCGTATCGACGCGTGCGCGGAGGGCCAGACCAATCGCCCGTGATTGTAGGCTTGGATCGCCGTTAGGGCGAAATGTGCGATCCGACTCTTCACAGAAGAAGACGAGCAGTCGCCGATAGTCCTCTGCATCGTCCGGACTGAGGAGTCGCCGTATCTTGAGTCGTCGCTGATAGGGCAGAGAGACAATCCGGAAGTGCACTTCCCTCGTTACGGGGATCCTGAGCGTAAAGAGATTGCTGTTTGACAAAAACTGAGCTGCCTCATCCCCCGGAAAACCAAGAACCGATTGCCAAGGCTGCAGTTCATAACGATCGCCATTCAGGAACACCTTGGCTCGCCCGCTAACCAAAGTGCCGACTACCAAGTCGCTGCCCGTAGAGGACGCGAGATTGATGAGATGGCCCTTGAGTTCGGTGTAATGAAGGTTGCCCGGGCCAATCGCGATCTGCGTCAGCCAAGCCGTCGCGGAACTCCGACCAGGTGCGCGCAGCATCCGCGGCTGAGTCGAATCCGCTTGGATCGCGATTCCTTCTGGATCAATAACCACCTGCGTCGCAGGCACCTTCGAAAGGAACTCCAAAGAATCTGTATTCAGAACACCCCCCTCGGCCAAGTAGGTCACCCTCGCACGCCCGCGGCTTGCTGGACGGTGCAACTTCAGCCAAATATTGGCACAAACAATCTACCGGGGTGCCGGTTGGGCTGACCCCAAGCAGGCTCCTTCCATACTCCATGGTTGAACAAAAATGCGCTTTCCAAAATCAAACCCACTCTTAGCGTGCGCCCTTGCCCTTGCTAGTTGCGCCACTTGTGCGACCGCGCAAACCCAGACGCGCGCTGACCTCTCGTCCGGCAAGCTCAAGACTCTGAAGGGGCAGATCAAGGGCCGTGGCTATGCTGACTTCATCGTCAAGCTAGGGGCCGGTCAATCGCTCTCGGCTGCCTTGACGTCTCCCAGCCGCTCTGTGTACTTCAATGTCCTGCCGCCGGGATCAAACGGGGCCGCGCTCTTCAACAGCAGCATGACGGGGCAAAACAAGATGGCACCTCGTCAAATGCCGATGGATGGCGACACCATCGTTCGCGTCTACCAAATGGGAGCGGCCAAGGACGAGAACCACCGCGCAGCGTTCACGATCACGCTTGGCGTGAGCGGCAAGTCGATCAAGGCCATTTCCTCGAAACAAGATGCAAAGCTTCCGGGAACGCCGTTCCACGCAACTGCGCCAGTGCACTGCGTCATTGACCTGGAGCCCAAGCGAAAGACGTGTGACGCCTATGTGATTCGCCGAATCGGAGGCGCGGCAACCGTGGAACTCCGTGTCGGAAGCATGAAACGGCGCGTGCTGTTCCAACGTGCAGGCAAACCCATCGCCCACGACTCGTCCACCTCGTTCACCTTCTCACGGTCGGGCGACGAAACGCGCATCCGCTTTGGTGACCGTCCCGACGAAGAGTACACGATCCCCGATGTGCTCATAACTGGAGGTTAATCTCTATGAAACAGCAGTTACTCAAATTGGTGCTAGTACTATCCTGCCTCGTGCCTCTTGCCGCCTTCGGTGAGTCGGAGGCGCTTGACACAGCAAAGTGGGCAGTTCGACAAGAGATTCGTGCCCGCTACGGCTCGACCTACAGGGTCACCTTTGAGGCACCTACCGAGAAGATCCTGAGTTTGAGCGAAGAGACGGTGAGCGGAAAGGCCCATCTTCGGGATAACGATGACTGGGATATCGATCGAACCTTCACCTACAGTGTGAAGGTCAAGTACGACGGCTCCAGTACACGCGATCTCTCCATTGATTTCTCTGATGGCGAGAAAGTCAAAGGTAAGTCTGATTGGCAAGAAGCGAAGAAATCGAGAAGCTATGTGAGGCTGTCATCGCCCCACTGGTACGAGAAGTTCGATTCCGGCGAGGTGACCTTCGAGGGTGAATCTTCCGGGCAAGTCAACATCACGGTATTCGATAAGAAGAATAAGTCAGTTGCTCAAGGAAACGCCAATTCCCGCAATGGAAAGTTTCGCCTGACGTTGTTGCTTCCGGAGGGGCAACTGCGGGCCGTCGTCACGACAAACGGTGCGGATGATTCGGAGGAAGTTCGATTTTCAGTTAGCGACGACTCGCACGATTGGGGGCACCCTGCACCTTCCTTCCGAATGGAAGAGCCTGGAAAGGGTGCATCCGTTAAGGGGCCGCGAGTGACGTTCTCAGGTCAGTCATCTGAGAGGACGGTTCGAGTTCAAATCTGGGATGCTGCGAACAATCGAGTCGTTGACCGCGACGTGCCTGCGCGCGACTACTATTGGAACACTCAGGTTGAGTTGAGGGATGGCAGCTATCGAGTTCAAGTGGACAGTGGTCGGGCGAGTGAAACCCGTCGGTTCAACGTTTGGACGAATTCGAAGCCGCCGAGCTTTGAGAGGTCCTTCTTAAAGGTCAGTGAGCCCACAAACAACTCTACATTCGCCACGTCACGAGTCACGGCCTCGGGCAACAGTTCGGCTCGCTCCGTACGGGTTGAAGTTCTTGATCAATCGGACAATAGGGTGCTCATCAAGGACATACCCGTGAAGGACGGATACTGGAACGGCTCTTTGCAACTGCGTGGCGGCAATTACACGTTGAAGATCTCAAACCCCGACTCCAACCTGATTGAAATGCGGAGCATCCGGGTCAAGGGTTCCGATAAGCCGAGTGCGGGATTGATGGTTGCAGTCAAAGTCAACAATCCCAAGCGACGGAGTCGCCAAAGGGCCCCGCGTAACCTTCGACGGCGAAAGCAGTGGTTCGTCGGTGCGAGTGCAAATCTGGGATTCTCGAAACAATCGCCTGATCGATCGGAATGTTCCGACGCGTGGCAACTATTGGAATACGTCAATACAGCTCGAACCGGGTAAGTACCGTGTTCGCGCTGATGCCGAGGGCGGCAGGGACTATGAGGAGTTTTGGTTCGAAGTCAAGTAGTTCGTCCTCCTACGAAGAAGCCGCAGGTGTTGCCTGCGGCTCTTTTTGCTTGGCTCCGCCGAGGTTCAGCCCTGAAACTAAACTCCCCAAGCCATCTACCGGTCAATCTCACCCAACACGATGTCGATCGAACCGATAATCGCGATCACATCAGCCAGCAGTCGTCCCACGGCAAGGACTTCGAGTGACTTGAGGTTCATGAACGACGACGGGCGCTCGTGCCAGCGATAGGGCTTGTTGGAGCCGTCGCTAATGACGTAGAAGCCAAGCTCGCCTTTGCTGCCTTCGATCCCCGCGTAAGCTTCGCCGACTGGCGGGTGGAAGCCTTCGGTGTAGAGCTTGAAATGATGGATGAGTGACTCCATCGAGTTGTCCAGTTCGTGGCGGGGCGGCGGGGCGATTTTGCGGTCGCTCGTGTTCCACGGGCCTTCGGGCAAGCCATCGATGGCTTGCTGGAGGATTTTGCACGACTCCTTCATCTCGGCGATGCGGACGAGGAAGCGGTCATACACGTCTCCATGCTGCCCGACCGGCACCTTGAAATCGAACTCCTCATAGCAGCAGTACGGATTGCTCTTGCGCAAGTCCCAAGCGACCCCGCTGGCACGGGCGATCGGTCCCGAACAGCCCAGTTCAAGAGCCTGCTTGCCGGAGAGAACTCCCACGTTCTGAGTCCGCTCCATCCAGATCGGATTCTCGACGAGCAGATTCTCGACGACCTGAAGCTCTTTCGGGAACTCCTCCAGGAAGGTCCGGAGCTTGAGCTCAAACCCAGGAGGCATGTCGCCACGAAGGCCGCCGGGGACGATCCAGGAAGGCATCATGCGCACGCCCGAGAACATCTCGAACATGTCGAGAATCATCTCGCGCTGCTGCATGATATAGAAAAACGGTGTCATCGCCCCAAGGTCGAGGGCGTGGGTTCCGAGCCACACGCAATGGGAGGCGACGCGGCTGAGTTCGGTGAGGATGACTCGCAGATAGCTTCCGCGTCGCGGGATTTCGCAGCCCAGCAGCTTCTCGACCGCCAACGCGTGGGCGAGGTTGTTGCCGTTCGCGTTCAGGTAGTCCATGCGGTCGGTCATGACCGTGCACTTGTGATACTGCTGGTACTCGGCTTCCTTCTCCATGCCGGTGTGCAGGTAGCCGATGACGCATTTGGCCTGCACGATCGTCTCGCCGTCGAGTTCGCATACGACGCGAAGCACGCCGTGGGTGCTGGGGTGCTGCGGCCCCATATTGACGATCATCGTATTCTCGCCCTGACGCTCGAAGATCGTCTCGGTCGAGGGCATGAAGCTGGTCGTGTCCATCCAGGTGTGAGGATACCGCCTTGCCCGGAGACCTTGAATCCGCCAGGCCCAATGCGCCATAATGGAGTTTCCGAGTGGGGGCATAGCTCAGCTGGGAGAGCGCTTGCATGGCATGCAAGAGGTCAGGGGTTCGAGCCCCCTTGCCTCCACCATCGAATTGAATCTGAATTGAGACGCTCCTTCGAGGAGCGTTTTTTCTGCCAAGGTTCGGAACCCACCGCTTTGGCAGATAACCGAAGAACACGTCCAGGAAACGCCCTGCTGTCTCAGTTGACTTGGGCCACCCCTTTTACGCGCCGAAAGTCCCGCAAGCGGCACGGTCCTATGCGATAATCGCTTGGGGTGCAGCAATGACAAGAAACTCAGAGGGGCAGTTGGTCTTCTCGCCGACCGATTTGACTCGCTTCGCGGCTTCTCCGTTCGCTTCTTGGATGGATCGCTACCATCTGGAATTTCCTGATACGATCACACCCGACCCGCTCACCGATGACCAGAACCTCGTCATCCAAACGGGAATCCAGCATGAAGCTGCCGTGCTCCAAGAGTTCAAGGCGTCAGGCGTGAGCATCACCGAGATCAGGGCTCCCAACCTGGTCGAAGCACGGAGGTTAACTCAGGCAGCTCTCCTGGACCGACCCAGCATAATCTATCAGGCTGCGCTCGAACTGGGGCAGTTTGCAGGATATGCTGACTTTCTCTTGCTCGATGAGGATGGGCGCTACCACGTATGGGATACCAAGCTTGCCCGCTCGCCGAAACCCAACTATGCTATCCAGCTTTGCTGCTACTCCGAGATGCTCGCGGCCGATACAAACGGCAGGATGCCCGAAACTTTCGGCATTATCTTAGGCACTAACGAGAGCGTGGAGTTTCGCGTCGAAGACTTCATCCACTATTATCGAGCTTTGAAAAACCGGTTCCTTGCTCTTCAAGAGAGTTTCTCTGGCCAATGGGAGGATCGCCCAGAGCCTCGGCCTCGAGACGACTACGGACGATGGAACTCGCATGCTCAAGCATACTTTTCGGATACCGACCATTTGATCCAAGTTGCAGGCATTAGTGTCGGTCAAATCCTCAAGCTGAGGAAGGAAGGCATTGAGACGGTCTCCGACTTGGCCGCCCGATCCGAAGCGCCAGTGCCCGGCATTTCGCCGGAAACCCTGTGCAAACTTACCTCCCAAGCAAAGCTCCAACACAAGACGAAGCTGAAGCGAATTGAAAATCCTGATGCACCACCCGAATTCGAGGTGCTGGCACACGTCGGGCCAAATGGCGAACCAGCGGGGCTCGGTCTGCTGCCTCCTGCGCATTCGGAAGATGTCTTCTTTGATATGGAGGGTTACCCCCTCGCTCCCGGGGGCCTCGAGTATCTGTTTGGCGTCTGGATAGGCGACGGCGATACGGGCCAGTTCCGGGATTGGTGGGCGCATACGCGGCACGAGGAGAAGCGGGCCTTCGAGGGATTCATCGATTGGGTTCACGACAGATGGTCCAAGAATCCGGATATGCACGTCTACCACTACGCACACTATGAAGTGAGCGCGGTCCGGCGATTGAGCACGTTTCATGACACGCGTCAGGACAAGGTTGACGATCTCTTAAGGAACAACGTATTCGTCGATCTCTATCAGATAGTCCGACATGGCATTCGTATCGGTGAAGACAGCTACTCCATTAAAGCAGTCGAGCATCTCTTCGGATTTACGAGGGAGACCGAAGTCGGAACTGCCGTGAGTTCCATCGCCCACTACGCACGTTGGATCGAATCGGGAGAACCCGGAGACCCGCATCAAAGCGGCATTCTCGAGGCCATACGTGCCTACAATGAGGACGATTGCCGGTCCACGGCTTTGCTTACCTATTGGTTAAGAAGTACGGCGGAAAGCCATGGCATCCATCCGCGATGCGAGGTCTATGCTCCTCCAAAAGAAGAAAGCGGATCTTCCGATAGGCAGGCGATCCAAGCGAAAGTCGCACAACTGCGCTCACGAGAAGACGAGATTTCTCTCGTCCTAGGAGACTTAGTCGACTTCCATCGCCGCGAAGAGAAGCCTCTTCACTGGCGAATGTACGACCGCGCAAAACAATCCCAGGAGGATCTCCGCCGCGATGCGGGGTGTATTGGGGGCATTTCCCTGGTTGGTGATAAGCGATCCGACAAGCGATCGCTGGTGCAGTCGTACTCCTTCGATACCGACCAGGAATGCAAAAGTCGGGTGGGAGATACCGTGATGTTTCCACATCGACTCGACGCGAAGTTCACCGTTGTTTCGATGGATCCGGAGGAAGGCCTCGTGGAGATCAAGGTCGGTGCCAAAACCATCGATGAGAAGTTTGGAGGAGAATTCCCCAAGGAAGGATCACTCATCCCCAGCGAGGTCGTTTATGCGACGCCGATTCAGGCCGCTCTCGCAGATATCGCCGACAGTCACTTGAGCGGGAGCCTCCATCCACCCATCGCCGCTCTGCTCAACCGAATACCACCCGTTACGCCCATCCAAGACGCCAAAGAATCTGCAACTGAGGCCGCCATTCGAGTCGCCCAAGCAATGTTCGGTGGCTGCTTCGTCATCCAAGGGCCTCCAGGTACCGGCAAAACCTACACGGCCGCAAACATGATCCGGTCGCTGCTTTCGACCGGCAAAAGGGTCGGCGTCTCATCGAACAGTCGCAAGGCTATTGTGAATCTGCTGACCGAGTGCGAGATTCAGCTTCGGCAGACAAAAGACGAACTCATCGGAATACTGGTTGGGGGTGATGAAGATGAAGCTATCTTTACTGCTTGTCCCGGCCTTCAGTACGTCAAGCAGAATTCAGATGGCTTTAGCAACTACTGTGGAGGAATTGCCGCTGGAACTGCTTGGCTCTTCACGCTTCCCGAGTGGGAGGGTGCTCTCGATTACCTCTTCATCGATGAGGCGGGACAAGTTGCGTTGGCAAATGCGGTTGCTATGGCTCGCTGTGCGAAGAACCTCGTCCTCCTTGGCGATCAGATGCAATTAGAGCAACCTGTCCAAGGTTCTCACCCGGGAGACTCCGGCTTGTCGGCATTGCAATATGCGCTTAAAGACACCGTCCGAAGCCGACCCGATTCGCCGGTCTTCCATGCGGTCGTTCCGGGCGATTACGGCTTGTTCCTGGGGGAATCGCGAAGGATGCACCCGTCCGTATGCCGCTTCATATCAGACAGCATCTACCAAGGCAGACTTGCGTCGCATTGCAGTTGTGCCAGGCAGTCCATCGCGACTACGGAAGTAGATGCTGACCGCTTGCCTGCTCGCCACGGAATCGTGTTCGTCGGTGTCGAGCACGATGGCAATACACAAAGAAGTGAAGAAGAAGTAGACGCAGTTGTTGCGAGCTTCGAGAAACTGATTGGCCGAGAGTTCACGGATAAGGAAGGTCGAACGAGACCACTTGGGCTCGAGGATTTCCTCTTCATCGCTCCCTACAACGCGCAGGTTCGGGCACTCCAAAGCCGCCTGCCGAAGGAGGCAAAGGTTGGAAGCGTCGACAAACTTCAGGGCCAGCAGGCTCCGGTTTGCATCGTATCCCTATGCTCCAGTTTCGGCGAGTACGGCTCTCGTGGGCTAGGCTTCATTCTCGACAAGAACCGGCTCAATGTGGCCATTTCTCGGGCTCAGTGCCTGGCCGTGATCATTGCCGACCCGAGAATTGCCACTAGCGAAGCCGCGACACTAAAGGAAATGCAGCTTCTTAATCTATTCTGCAAAGTCGTTTCAAGCTAGCGATTTTCTTGTTTTAGCAGAGTGAGAGTGTCGCTTGCTCCAATGAGATAGAGATAATCCCTGGCTCGGGTAACTCCAACGTAGACCAACTCTCGCAAGTGGGCGGACTTCGCAATCTCGCCATCCAGCTCGGTTATGATCACGATCGGGCTCTCCAGTCCCTTGAATCTTCTGACCGTAGACCATCCAATCTCTCCCGCTTCCCGTTGTTCGACAGGAACGAGCGGCAACTTGCCAATTTTGTCTCGACTCCTCAGCGACGTCGAGTTCGTGCCTTTGGGCGTGAGCACGACGATGTCCTCTGTTGAGATCTTATCTTCCTTGACAAGGCGGCCGAGCATCTCGGCAAGGCGCTGTATTTCCTCGTCATGGGATTCAGCCCTGATCCACGTTGGCGCTGTTCCTTCCGGACCCTCTGCCGATGGTTCGGGGTCTCCTCTAAAGAATCGCAAGGCTTCTCGATGGATTGACTGTGTATTGCGGACGTTCTGACTCAGGTCCGATTCTGCAAAGGGACCTAACGATGCGGGCACACCCTTGGAAGTGCCGTGAAGAATCTGGTTCGTATCGATGAACACGGTGAGCGAAGCATTCGAGTTGGCAAGGAGCGATTCGATCACAATCCACCAGACGAGATCGAAGTCTTGTGCTTCATCAATGATAACCGTGTCGAACCGTAGAGAAGAACCTGACTCCAATGCCTTCATTGCAGCGTCAATCAGTGCCCCATAGTAAGCGCTCTCGCCGACGTCCGCCATGGAAGGGAGCGGGACGCTGGCCTCTCGCGCGAGGCGTTCGCACAGATGATGGAAGTTAGTCGCGGTGACACCGGGCAGATTTCGCAGCTCCTCCTCAAGAAGTCCTCCCAGTAGATTATTGAAACAGAGCACGAGGACCTTCTCGCCCTTCGCCGATCTCTTCGCTGCCAGACGCTTGGCCAAGAAAGTCTTGCCGGACCCCGCGCAGCCTCGAACCAGCAGCCGACGATTCGCCGCGACCATATCGAGTAGGCGCATTTGGTCGGCGGTCAGTCGATCGAATTCGGCGTGATGCTCCGCTATCTGTATCGAGATGTTCCTTGTCCCGGCAACTCGCCCGTTGTGGATACGCCGCAGCGCGGCGAGAACCTCATCAAAGGTTGGCCCCCGCAGGATTGCTCCGTTTCTCCAATACTCAAATGCTCGAAGGATGCGGTTCTCTAAATCGCGAAGCCCAAGTGTGTCGATCGTAATCTCTGAGGATGTCGAGCCGGGCAAATCTTCGGAACGTATCTGGCAGTGTGGAAAAACGGATGCATGATAGATACGCATCATGCCATGCTGCGAAATCATCTTCTTGATGCGTCCGAGCAACCCGTGACAGGATTTCATCGCCTGCCTAAAGGGATCAGAGATCCTATTGACATAACCCGTCTTGCTAGTCGATGTCCATTGGTGGTTTTCTGGAGCGTAAGCGATAATGCCCCCCTTCACCTCCAACACGAGGAACCCATGCATTGGGTGGCAAACGACGAAATCGGCCTCGCCATCTTGAACCGGCATTCCCGTCTCAGTTGGGGCATTCCATTCCACGGAGTAGAGGACCGTAAAGGAGTCATCAAGCTGTTGCTCGAGGGCATCGAAGACGACGACCTCGGCCTGAAGTCCAGGGTTGTTCCGAACTTCTTCAGGCAGTCTGACGGGGTTCATCTTTGCCATATGGCTATCTTAGCGCTCCGCAAACTCCCTCATCAACCGTTCGAGCCTGCATCCTACGAAAGACAGGTCCTGGGACCGACGATTGACGGATTGTTTCTGACGACCTCCTCCCCTACAATGAAAGTCATGAACGTGATGACACTCGCCGTAACCCTGCTCAGTCCCCTTGGATTCCAAGTCACCCTTCCCGAAGGCTGGAAGGTCCTCAAGACCGAAGGTGTCTTCCAGGTGCTCCAGCGACCGAATCAGACCGAAAACGAACTCTACATCCTTGGCGGAACCGTCGAGATGGAGGCAAAGGTTTCGTGGGAGGAGCGCCTTCAGAGAGAGGACGATGCCTTCATGAAGGGCCTCGGACCATGGAAGCGCGAAGGAGAAATCAAGAGCTTCGCCTCACCGGGCGGCCAAGGCATGCTGGGCACGTTCTCCGGTGAAGCTGCCGACGAGCAGTTCGAGGGACAACTTTGGTCACTGGTAAGCTCGAAGCGCCGGTTTGGCATTCTCGCCGTCTATCCGAAGTCGCTATCCACGAAGATTTACAGCGATCTCTACCAAATCGCGACCTCATTCAAGCCCGAACCCGACCGCCCGCAAGCTGGCCTAGAGGGCGACGCCAAGCTCTGGGCGAGTCGCCTTGCCGGTGTCAAGCTGGTGCGGGTCAGCACCAGCGACAATGGCAGCTTGAACGGATCAGGCGGAACCTCAATCGACCGATCGCTGAGCCTGTTTGCGGATGGCACGTTCCAGTATTCGTCGCGCAGCGCCGCGTTCATCGGAGCGGGTGATTTCAGCGGGATAAGCGAGTCCTCCGACGAAGCCACCGGCAAGTGGTCGGTGCAGATGGTCGGCGAAGCCGCAATGCTCGTCCTTCAGCCGGCCGGTCGGCCCGCGGAGTCGCTCGAACTGCGTCAAGTCGGTGAATTCGTCAAACTCGGTGGCCAGGCGTTCCGGGTCATACGCTAAAGTGACCTCACCCCCCGGCCCCCTCTCCACCGGAGTGGAGAGGGGGTGTCTTCGCCTTGCGAACCGAGCGCTTGATCAAATTCATCTGGCCCAGATGATAGGCCGCGTGGACGGCGATGCGCACCAGCGACTCCACGACTTCGGGGTCGCTTGGCTCGGAGGCGGCGATCCCGCGAGCCTCTGCCAGCCCCTCGAGGAACTCCCGCCTGAGGTCCTTAAATTCCCTTGGTTCGGGCACCCGAAAGTCGTTCTTCCATTCCTGCATGCCCGATTTCTTTCGCCCGCCTGCGATCTTCCGAAGCCAAAATCGCTGCCATAGGACGGCATGCTGCAGATTGGTGGCAAAAGCATAGGGAATCGGCACCACCTCGACGAACGCATCCGCTTCGGTGATCTTCAGCATCCCGCCCGGAGCCGGGATGTCCCAGCCCTCCAAGATGTGATCGAAAACTTGTACGAGGGGCGACTCCACGACCGTATTTTGTCTGGGATTCACTTGCTTAGGCCACCTGAACCTGCGAATTCATGCGCCAATCAGCCGATATGCCCGTATACTGCGATTTACTTACAGGAGAGGAGATCATTGTGAAACTGTTACGTTGGGGAGTGAGCTTTTCGTCGGGGCTGATCGCCGTCGCGGCCTTGGCCCAGATCGTCGACCCATACTATGCTGGCCAATATCAGCTGACTTCATTGGGCAGCGTTCCCGGCGTGCCGCTTAACTACGGAGGCCTGACCCTCAAGCGCGGTACGACAGACAGA
Organism: Fimbriimonadaceae bacterium; assembly: GCA_019694835.1. The sequence goes on from JAIBBE010000016.1 coordinate 28,033, forward strand.
CTTCTCATCGGCGGTGCCGCCAACTCGAGCGTTGGGGCGATCTACGAGATTCAAGTTGTGCGCGGTGCCGGGGGACACATCACGGGGTTCACAGGAACGGCTACCGTCCACGCCAATGGAACCTATAACGACGGCGGGCTCTGCTACGCGCCCGGAACCGGCGTGCTATTCGCCTCGATGTGGCCCGTCAACCAGCTTCAGCAGTTCAAGGAAGGGAGCGTCAACCCTGACAAGGTCATCGATCTAACAGCGCTTGGAGTTGCCCCATCTCATTCGGCCCTCAATTTCGTGCCGTCCGATTACCCTGCCGCCGCAGGACGCGTCAAGCTGATTTGCTATGGGGGTGGGCAGTTCTATGATGCCGCGATCGTTCCCGACGGATTGGGGACTTACTTCTTGACCGGTCTTAACTACATCGGCGACTACCAGGGCGGCCCCGAAGGCTTCATCTACGTGCCAGCAGGCTCGCCTCTCTTCACGAATGGTCTCCTGCTTTCTGAGTATGGCGCTGGCGTCGTTGCTGCCTACGAGGTGGACCCGAATGGCAATCCGATCGCGTCCACCCGCCGCCCGTTCATTTCTGGCCTGTCGGGTGCCGAGGGTGCGTTCGTCGATCCCGTTACGGGCGATTTCTTGTTCTCCACTTTTGGCGGTTTCAATCAAGTGGTGGTCGTAACCGGATTCGCGGCGCCTCAGATCCTGAACGGAACCGTCGAAGTCGGCGAGTACGGTGCGCCTCTGAATACGGTGAGCGGTGTGGTCGAGGTTCGCAACCTCGGCAATCCCACGCCGATCGAATCCCACCCCGTCCAATTGACCGTCGACGGCACCTTCGCCGTCCAAACCAACGTTCAAAGCGGGAACTACGACGTGGCGTTCAAGGGGTCGCACTGGCTGCGTGACACGACCTCCCCGGTTGCCTTCACCGCCACCGGCGCAAGCGCCGCGTTTAGCATCATCAACGGGGATATCGATGAGGATAACGAAGTCGGCATCGGCGACTACGCCATCCTCTCGTTTAGCTACGGCTCCGTTCCTGGAGATGGCAACTGGAATCCAGCCGCCGACCTTGAAGGCGACGGTGAAGTCTCGATCGGCGACTATGCCATCCTGTCCGCCAATTACGGACTGGCTGGCGACGACTAGTCGGGCCACCGGCCGAGACTTCTTGTGGCCGGGCCTACTCCTTCCTGACCTCTGAAGGATAGGTTCGGCCCTTCCAATGCACTTGCCCTCGCCGATGCCATACGGCGGAGCGAAGGAAGGTCAAGCTGGCAAGCATCGCGGTGATGGGCATGAGCAGCGGCACCCAGAGCCAGCGGATGGCCCCCCCAGATCGCCCAAAATACGTCTGGAAGTCCGTGACAAGTTTGCTCAGCACCAGGGACCCCGCCAGCCAAGGTGCCCAACCGCCTCCGAGAGCCCAACCCCACCCGATGAACAGGAGCGCGAGGGCCATCGCCACCGTACCCCCCATCCCGCCCATGATCTCGTACGAGTTCTTGGACATCCCGTCCAGGCCCTTGCGAAGACTGGCGTACATGCGCGTGGCGAGATAGGGGCTCACGTCGACGACCTCGGTGCGGACTCCCTGCTTGGCCAGCATTCGTCCGATCAGGACGTCCTCGAGAATGCGATCCTTAACCTGCTGGTTCGGCATCAGGTCCCAGTACGTCGACGCGCGCCACAGCGTGAATTGGCCATTCGTGAAACGGTTGTGTCCCTTGCCCGTCCGGCTGACGAGCCCGAACGGGTTCGTCGCAAGAAGAATCCAAGGCACCCAACTCGTGTAGAGCGGTTCGAGACCATGACCCGGAATCATGCGGGGGAACCCGGAGATCACCGGTGCCCTTTTGCCCACGTCTTCGATGAGCCCCTGAACTGCCTCGACGAACGACGGCTCGACCCGCATATCGGCATCCAGAAACAGGATCCACTCCGCGCTCGAATCCTCTGCCGCGATCTTCGCCAACTCGTGGCATGCGCGATTCTTCCCCGTCCAACCCGGCTCCAATAAGCCACCTCGAATGACGGTCGCACCCAACGAGGCCGCGAGCTCGGCGGTTCCGTCGCTCGACTCGTCGTCGAAGACATAGACCTTGACCCCGTGCAACGCGGGTAGCAGTTGCCGCAGGTTTTGGGCCTCGTTGCGGGCAGGGATCAGGATGCAGAAGTTTAGGGGCGACGTTGACGGCCGCGGCCGGATCATGAGCAGACGGTTCGAGATTGCCGTCAGCACCAACCAGCCGTAGACAGCGGCCAGGAACCAGGCCACCCTAATCCGCCCGCTCGAAGGCCCCGATCCGGGTCAGAATCGCCCGGTCCTTAGCGGGCTGGACTCCCACCAGCGTGCCCTTCAGCCCCGCGCGAAGGTCGTTGGAGGTGAGCGGCATGTTGCGCCGCCCCCGGACTTCGAGCAGGCTCCTTGGTTCGATCTTGCCCCAAGCCGAGGTCGGGAAAGTCACCACTTTCATCCGCCCCCCTACGTACCGGGCGATCACATCCATTCGCAGCGTCTGCTTACTGTCATCGAGCTTGCGAACGATGCCGTCGACCCGTGCCTCGCCACTCGCAGGGAGCAGGTCGGGTGCCGGGGCCACGTAGCGGGGCTCGGTCAGCTTGGTGGCCTCGCGCAGCGACGGATAGGCATTCACCACCGCCCCAAATCGCTCGTCCCACAGCTCGAAGTGGCAATGAGGTGCCGTGGTCTCCGCGTTGCCGCTGTCGCCGACGTAGCCGATGAACTGCCCTTCATAAACAAACTGTCCGGTCCGCAGGCCGGGTGCAAAGGCATTGGTTTCGCCACCCCGGCCGTCGTCGGTTCCCGGTGAATCGTTGTTCACGTGGTAGTAACAGGCGGTCCAGCCGTTCGATCCCTTGATCCGAAGGGTCATGTGCCCTCCGGGGCGGGCCTTGCCGACGATGAGAATGCCATCGAAACAGGCGACCATCGGCGTCATTTTCGCCGCCATCAGATCCTGACCGTGGTGTCGGCGAGTGCCTCCTCCTCGCGGGGCGAGGAACCAGTCGTCGTACCAGACCTTGCCAAGAACGGGGAAGGTCATGGGCACAACCACCTTTTCCATCGACACGCCGTCGTATTCAATCGTATCGCCCTTGATGCGCGGGGCGGGTCGCGTCGGCTTGACGGTTGGATCGACGAACGCGTCACCCGCAATCGTCGCCGACAGCATCGACAGGACTGCCTTCGAATCGAGCTTGGTCGCGTTGACAACCACCGAGACATCGTCGTCGAGCTTGAGATCGATGCTTCGCAGCGGCCTGGACTGCGTCCCCACCCACCGCAGCGTCTTCGGCTCGATCTGAACGACCTGTTCGATGGGCCGGTTGAAGTGCTTCTCGCCGGTCGCATCGATCACTGATTCGATCGCGATGGTGAATTGATCCTCGATCGGCTCCATCGCGACCACCGTGCCGCGAAGCGCCATTTGATTGGCCGCCGGCTTGGGTGCCTTTCGGAGGGGATCGGTGAGGATCATGTCCTCACTGAGGTAGAGATTCGGAACCGCAACCCCAAAGATCGGCTTCGTGTCTTCGAGCTTTCGCAACGCGGTAAAGGTGTTGTCGCCCAGCACGAACTCAGTCGGGAGACCATCTTTCACGCCCACGATCCGCCTCGCGCCCGACCATACGAGCGGACTGCGAAGCCCAGCCGCAGTTCCCACGGGCTTTCCGCGTTCGACTTCCAGGACTTCCGTGCCGGATGCGGTGGAGGCAGCCACATACTGACCGTTGGGACTCCAAGCGAGATCCGTTGCGTCAAGGGCGGTCTTCTTGGAGATGTTCGCGCCGTTGACCCCCGCCGCGAACAGCGTCGGTTTGGCCCCCTTCCCAAGGCCCGGCTCGATGAACGCTAAGGTCCGCCCATTGGGCGACCAAGAAAGCGCCTGCGCCGTCCGATCAGGCAGATTTTCGCGCGGATTCTCTCCGGTCGCATCGCAAATCCAGATCGAGTCCTTGGTCGCGTATGCGATCCGTCCCCCGTCGGGGGACCAGTCCGCGCACCGAACGTCCTTGGCAATCGGGATGGGATCGCTGCCGACGACGGTCGCCACGTAGACCATGAGTTCCTGCTTCTCGGTTCTGAAGAGGAGTTTCGAGCCATCCGGCGACCACTTGGGGCTCAGCGCGGTCTTCGCGACCTCGACGATCCCTTCCCGCCCGTCGCGCCAGACCGACAACGCGCCCTTCGGTCCTGAATGCAGAGCCAGCCGTGCGCCCATGGGGCTCCAAGAAAGCCAATTCGCCGAAGTCTCACCAATGACGCGCTTCGTTTCTCCGGTCACGATGACCAACTCCGACTTGTCGGCGTTCTTGACCAGAAACGCCGACTTCGGCTGAGGCTGCCTGCCCGCCGAAGCGGCCAGGGCGAGGGCCACGAAGACAAAAGGGAGGGTGCGCATGAACCCCATACCCTTATTGTGACGGCGAAACGGAGCGGATCTGTCACAGTCCTCGCCCAGTGCCGAACTGCGGAGGTCCTTGGGATCATAATTCCGTCATGCCCCGCACGCTCAACGTCGGCCTCATCGGCTACCAGTTCATGGGTAAAGCCCACAGCAACGCTTACCGCCAAGTCGGCAGGTTCTTCGATCTTCCCGTCGAGATCGGCATGCACACGATCTGCGGCCGCAACGCAAACGCCGTGGAACAAGCGGCCCACAAGATGGGTTGGCAACGACACGAGACGGATTGGCGCAAGGTCGTCGCGAACCCCGAAATCGACATCATCGACATCTCCACCCCCGGGGACAGCCACTGCGAGATCGCCGTTGCCGCCGCCCAAGCAGGCAAGATCGTGTTTTGTGAAAAGCCGATAGGGAACACCCTCGACGAAGCCAAGCAGATGCTCGACGCAGTCCAGAAAGCCGGGGTCGCAAACGCCGTCTTCCACAACTACCGCAAGGCTCCTGCCGTCGCCCTCGCCAAGAAGATGATCGCGGAAGGGCGGCTGGGGACGATCTACCACATGCGGGCAACCTACCTCCAAGATTGGATCGCCGATCCCAGTTTCCCCCTCGTCTGGCGGCTTCAGAAGGAGCACGCGGGCAGCGGAACCCACGGCGACATCTGCGCCCACATCATCGACCTTGGGCGGCACCTCGTCGGCGAGTTCGACGAGGTCTGCGGCACCCTCCATACCTTTATCAAGAAGCGGCCGAAGGTTGGGGCAATCGACGACCGGCTCGGAGCCTCGGCGAGTACCGAAATGGGGGATGTCACCGTCGACGATGCTTCGATGTTCCTCGCCCGATTCAAGAACGGTGCACTCGGAACGTTCGAAGCCAGTCGCTTCGCGGTCGGTCGCAAGAACTACAACCGCTTCGAGATCAATGGCTCGAAGGGCTCAGTTGTCTTCAACCTGGAGCGCATGAACGAGCTTGAATACTACGACGCCGCTGAGCCGTCGGAGACACACGGTTTCAGAGTGATCCAAGCCACCGAAGGCGATCACCCTTATGCAGGGCAATACTGGCCTGTCGGCCACATCATCGGCTACGAGCACACGTTCGTGAATCTGGTCGCCGACGCACTGAGGGCAATCGACAAGGGTGAGGCCTGTTCACCGGACTTCGTGGATGGCTACGAGAACCAGCGCGTGCTTGACGCGGTCGAGCAGAGCCACGAGAAGCGAACCTGGGTTAGCCTCTAGGAACGCCGTCGGTGTGGCCGGGGTGATGAATCGTGCACCCCGGCCACTTTGTTTGAACTAGTCGTCTCCCATCAAACCGTAGTTGCTCGATAGGATCGCATAGTCGGCGATGTCCACGGCATCGTCTCCGTTCAGATCCGCCGCTCCGTTGTAGCCAGCGTCACCGAGGGAGAGGTTGTAGGTGGAAGACAGCACCGCGTAGTCACCGATGCCGACCTCATTGTCTTCATCAATGTCGCCGTTCGTCAGGAGGAAGTTAACTCCCGTCGCTCCGCTCGCCGTCACATTGACCGAGCCGACTTTCTTCTTCAGCCAATGTGAAGTCTTGGCATAGAAGTCATAGGAACCAGCTGAGAGGCCGCCCGTGAGATTGAACGAGTAACCACCGCTGGCACTGAGGGTTACGTTTTGCGACTGAAGGTTTGTCGCGCCGCCAGCATTTCGAACTTGCATCTGCACGATTTGGCCGTTCACAGGCCCGCCCCAATCGGCGAGAGTCACCGTTCCACTGATCGGGATCTCTTGTCCGCTGAACGAAAGGGTGGCGATGTTGCTGGTGGCCGATCCGCACGAATTCGAAACGATGCATCGATACTGCCCGGCATGGCTCTGAACCGTAGGGAAGATGAACAGTGTGTCGGTCGTCGATCCGAAGATGCCACTCCCGTTTGTCAGAGGCGTTGCGCCCTTGTACCACTGGTAGTTCAATGTGCCCGGACCTGTCGCGGCGACCTGGAAGATCGCTGGCTGGCCGAGAGTGACCATCTGGTTGCTGGGATGCTGCGTGATCTGTACGCTGTTCAGCGACTCATAGGTGACTCGAATGTTCCAGTCCCCGCTTGGGCGGACGAAACTGGGTAGCTGGGAAAACGAGTGCCAACCGGCTGGAGCCCCGAAAGGTCCGCAATCCAGCGCGAACAGCCAGTTCTGCGATGGCTGGGAGAGGTTCCCGTCCGCATCCGTGGTCGGAAAGGCGTTCGAGTTCGTCGGCGGAGACTGGAGGCATGGATTGGCCGGACCGTTGTTGTGCTGGTCGATTCGGTAACCCACGGTGAACGTGTTGCTGCCGCCGTTGTTGTAGATGAACATCTGCTCGGGATCGTTGGGGTCGATCGAGAACTGGACGTTCGTTCCCTGGGTGCCCGGAGGCATATGGATGTGGGGAAGAATCTCGTCGTCGGATGAGTATTCGTAAAGCAGCGTGCCGGTCGCCGGATTGCCTTCGTAGACGAACACGGACCACTGGGTCGTGGTCGAGACGGTCGCGTTCGATTGGGCAAAGATCATCTCGATCAGGTTGATCTTGATCGGGAACTCGGCAGCGCTGACCGTAAACGATGCAGCGGCCGCCTCCCCCTCCGAAAAGCCAGCCTGGACAATGAACGAGCCACCTCCGAAGTTCGCGCCCGAGTGGGTTCGCGTGATCGGGCACTGGGCATAGGCGGCCTGCCCGACCGCCAACGTGGCACCGAAGGCCAGCGTCAGCGCCGAGCGCTTGAGCAAATCATACAATGGCATGGAAGGACTCTCCTCGGCCCGGAGGCCGATCTATTCATATAAGGTCGTTTAGAATTCTACAACAGATAACGCCAGCTTCCAAATATCTGGCGAACGTACCGATAGCAATGTTGACGAGGGCCGTTCCGCCCGCGCACTCTTGTAGGACGACGCGGCATCCCCGCCATGTTCCCTTGAGCCGACCGCCTTCGATGACGTTAAGGTCCATAATCTAAATCACCCATGTCCACACGCGCGGTTATTCACGGTATCGGCCACTCGGTCCCCAGCAAGATCCTCTCAAACGAAGACCTCGAACGGATGGTCGACACGTCCGACGAGTGGATCGTGCAGCGCACGGGCATCAAAGAGCGACGGATGTGCGGCCCCGGCGAGACGACCTCTTCCCTGTCCACGCTCGCGTCCCGCGAGGCTCTGGCCATGGCGAAGATCGCCCCCGAGGAACTCGACATGGTGATCTGCGGAACGGTGACGGGCGACATGCTGTTTCCCAGCACCTCGTGCCTCGTCCAGAGTGGCCTCGGTGCCAAGAACGCCGGTGCGTTCGACGTCGGTGCGGCCTGCGCCGGGTTCATCTACTCGCTCAGCGTGGCCACCGCAATGATCGAGTCCGGCCAAGTTCACAACGCCCTTGTGATCGGTGCCGACACGCTGACGCGTTTCGTAGATTTCACCGATCGCTCGACCTGCGTGCTCTTCGGCGACGGTGCAGGGGCGGTCGTCGTTCGCGGCGAAACGGGCACCGACCGGGGTGTGATCAAAACGGTGCTGCTGGCCGATGGGGAAGGTGCGCGCCACATCGACCTGCAAGTCGGCGGCTCCCTGCACCCCGCCTGCGATCCGAAGTCGGCACAGTTCCGCAATCAGATCTATATGGCGGGAGCCGAGGTCTATCGATTTGCCGTCACCGCGATGGGTGATGCATGCTGCCGAGCCCTCGAACTCGCGGGAATGGACACGCACGATATCGACCTGTTCGTGCCGCATCAAGCCAATCTCCGGATCATCGAAAGCGCCGCAAAACGACTGGGCCTGCCGGACGAGAAAGTGTTTATCAATGTCGAGAAGTACGGAAACACCAGTGGCGCGTCAATCCCTATCGGCCTCTACGAAGCCGTTCAGCAGGGACGGCTAAGGCCGGGCATGGTGGTGATGACGGTCGGATTCGGAGCCGGACTCGTTTGGGGCGCCAACTTGATTCGCTGGTAATCAGGCCCCCCTCTCCACTCCGGTGGAGAGGGGCTGGGGGTGAGGTCCGGACTTGGCCCAGCGGTCATCGCTACGCGCCCGCCCTACTGCGGAGCGAATAACCAGCGCACTTGGTCCACGTTGGTGTTGAAGGGCGGATTGCCCGACACGGAGTCATACCAGGTGATGCGCGCCTTCACGGCCCGCGATCCGCCCTGGACGAATCGGGATGGCGTCGAGTTCGACGAACCCAACACGGCCGCATCTGACGTTCCGAGAGCCAAGTTGTCGGCAACCATCTCGTAGCCGCCGGCCACATAGTCCCAAAACTCGATTTTTACTCGCCCGGTGGCCGTCGAAGCGGCCGAAGACTCAACGCGCAACTGTAGGCTTGCAAGAGACGCGAGCGGAGAAGTACCTTCGATTTCCATCCAGCCTGCATTGCTCGCCGAACTCGGCCTAACGTCCGACGTCACGGTCACCTTGGTGTTGTCACTCAGTTCAAGGGCGGAGACCACGTTGCGCGGTGATCCTGGGCTGAGATCCATCGCGGACGGAGCGATCGCAGGAACGACACCGGTAGCCACGAGCGCGTAGTCGGCATCGATCACCCCGGGAGTCTCGACTCGTGCGTCCGTGTTGATATCTGAACCAATCACCTCGACCGTCCACACACCGGACACCGGACTCTGTAGATAGACATTCTCGACTACGTTCTTCGTGTCTTCGGCTCCACCTGCACTGGTCCAGTTCGCGTTGGACATGGCATTGTTGCCCCAATACTGCGTGCCATTGGGTGCGGTCACGCGGAGGCTGAGATCATTAATGCGTGCGTTTGCTGCCCCGACCGTACCCTTTGGGTCAAGGTAAACCATCGTAACCTTAAGGGCTGGCTCTCCAGCAGGGACCCAGAGCTTTGTGGTCTTCGTCTGTAAGTTGGTCAACACGTCCGTCTCGTTGATGACAAGCATCTTCCTTCGATAGTTGTACAGATTAGTCAGATCGGCCATGCCCCAACCTTGGACACTGCGCGAAATATCACTTCCACCAGCGAGGGGCAACGCGCTTTGCGAAGCCGTGTTGATCATGATGGCCCGTGTAGTCGCCGCCTTCGGTCGGTTATCGAAAACAAATCGCTCGACCGGTGTCGCGGGCGCGAGAGCGGAGTTGCCGAAGATTCCCGCTGCCCACATCTGGAAGAAAAGACCAAAGTGTCCGGCAGTGATCGGTGTCGCGCCGCTCGTTCCGCCAAAGCTCGTCGTGTAAGCCGTATCGTTGGTGCTGGTCGTGCAGAGGATTGCATCGTAGGCATTGTAGAGGTCTGGCTTCACTCGGCCGTCAGCGGCTGGGCCAATGCTTGCGCCGCCGTTCCAGCGGTCGTCGGCCTTATTGGTGTTGTTAAAGTGATAAGCGGCACCGATCGATACCATGTTCTTCGCCCAGGCTTCCGGTCTCGAATTCGTCGTTCCTTGGTTGCTCTGGCTCTGCAGAATTACGATGTCGTTCAGGTAGAGAATGTCGTCGAGAGTCGACGAAATACTGGTGTAAGTCGTGACCCAGTTGCTGCCAGTGGAATTCGTTTGAAAGACACAATAGTAGGGTGCACCAAGAAGCGCGCTTGTCCAGGCGTATCGGTTGGCAACACCGGTGTTAAGGTAGCTTGAAGATACACCGATAATCGCCTGACCTTGCGGCATAAGGCCCTGCCCCAAGATGTTGCCGTCCCCGTCACCGAAGCAGATACCAAGCGTCGAGGTACCGTGAGACTGAGTGGTGACGGCGTTATGCTGAATGGGGGCAAGCGGATTGAAAGCGAGGTGCGAAACGCGGAAACCCGTATCGAATACTTCGCCTCGTACGCCCTTACCCCTGAACAAGCCACGCGTGGGATCGGCCACATAATTCGCGCCACCGATGACCTTGATGTTGTCCATATCGGGCGAAAGTTCGCTATATTCGCAAACGGATTGGACCTGATTCTGACGCAGGACCTGTTGAAGCTGGAAGGGCGTTAGCGTCGCCACCATCATGTAACCTTCGGGCACCGTGAAGTCGACCGAGCCACCTATCAACTCGATAAACAGTGCCAGCTCATTCTGCTGGTCCAAGCCTCTCCGATAAACCTCGATGTTGTATGCCTGAGTCGGCAAGTTTCCGCTCAGCATTCTCTGTCGCAGAGGAGCCTCCATGCGATAGGCGGGCTCGTAGGCACCCACCCACCTCACGTAAGGGAGTTCTCTTACAGCCGCCACGTCAGCCGGGTTTATCCGCGCCAAGATGCTGTGCTGCGTGAACGTGCCATAAAGCTCCACGCCGAGATCGGCCAGACCCTCGCGAAACGGTTCGATCACCTGGGTCTGGAACTGAATGATGAACACGTCATTGTCCGGATGAGCCCACAACCCAGGCTCGACGGGCGGAACGGCGCGCAGCGGATCGAATTGGAACTCCTTGAGTTCCACATCGTAGGTCGTCTCCGTAACCCGAGGGAAGGTGGCGCCGTCGAGTGAGATCGCGTAGAACGGTCGCGTCTGACCTTTGAGTTTCTCGGACCAGGTCAGGACACGTCCCGTGCCCGGAACTTCGATCTCGCGAAGGTCCTGAACCTGGGCGAGCGTGCTCCGGATGGGAGCGCCCGTGCCCACGACAATGCGATTCCACGCCCCTGCTTGGCTCAACAATGGAGGAGCCGGAGTGCCAGACGACGCCACAACGAACCCAACAGCCCAAATCAACATACCGTTCATTATCCGCCAAAAAAACCAAAAACGAGCATCGCTTGTTGGAATTTAGCCCCTTTGCGCTTGATTAAGGCTCGGCGCCGCTTCGCGCGCGTTCTAAACTGGCACGTATGGGGCGAATATTCCCTCCGCTCATCGCGGTCGTCTGCTGTACCGCTGGCATCCTGCCGGCATCCGGTCCCCGTACCGCTGACAACCTGCCGGCACTCAGCCTCCCAATCACCGCCAGTTTCCGCCTCAACCTCTCCCCCAACCCCTCTCCTCCGCCGCCAAGACCCGCGATAGCCACACTTCCCGGGCGCAGGAGAGGGGAGCCGGATGCCGGCAGGATGCCAGCGGTACAAGGCGGACTGGCTCCATTCGAGTTTCCCACCGTCGGCGGTGGCACGGTCGCGTGGAAGCCGGGGCGGGTGACGGTGATCAACGCGATTGCCCTCTGGTGCGACACCTGGAAGGAACAGCGCCAACGCATCGAGACCGCCCGAAGCCGAAGCAAGGGCCTCCCGGTCGATTTCCTGACGGTCTCGATAGACGGTCGATGGCGAGAGTCCGCCGATGGTCAGGGCGAAAGATCAATCCTCCTCGACCAAGAGGGACTGCTTAAGCGAACCTTCGACCTCGACCGGATCCCGATGACGCTGCTTCTGGACACGGAGGGCAAACTCGCGTGGAGCCAAAGCGGAGTCGTCCGCTCCGACGACCTCGTGAGGGCCATCCAAAGAGTGATAGAGGATCCCCTCCCCCGCTCCGGCGGGGGAGGGCTAGGGAGGGGGCCGGTCCTCTACCTGACCTTCGATGATTTCCCCGCCCCACACGGCAACGACGAACTCCTCGACATCCTCCGGCGCGAAGACGTACCGGCGACGCTCTTCTGCATCGGACGCAACGTGAGCGGCAACGGCGACGTGCTTGAGAGGGCCCTCCGAGAAGGACACGGGCTCGGCATCCACTCATGGAACCACGACGCCAAAACGCCCGAGATCGAGCGGTGCCGCAAAGCGCTGGAACAACTCGGCGCAAGCGCAGACCTCTACCGACCGCCCGGATCGACGCGAATCGAGCGACTGGACGGAACACCCGTCACCAAAACCGCCCTCGACCCAAGCGATTACCGACGACCCGGCGAAAGGGAGCTCCTAAGGCGACTCAAGTCCGGCCTCGCCCCGGGCAAGGTCATCCAGCTTCACGCAGGTGTGCTTGAAACGCTCCATGTCCTCCCCGAGTTCATCCGCTTCGCCCGCGAAAAGGGCTACCGCTTCGAGCGCCTCGCGCCCGAGACCGATAAATCGAAGGTGATGGTTCCATCCCGATCTGTTCGCAAGGCCTGAATATTCAGCCGCTCAAGTCGCGACAGCACGTCCGGACTCGGGTGACCGTAGACGTTGTTCCGACCCGCGCTGAGGATGCAGACAGTCGGACGGACCGCTTCCAGCCACTGCGCACTCGACGAAAAGCGGCTGCCGTGATGGCCGGCCTTAAAGATCTGCCCACTCCAATCGCCGCCCTTGGCCAGCATCCGCCGCTCGGCGTCGGATGAGGCGTCGCCGGTCAAGACGGCGCTGAACTTGGGCCCCACGATCCGACAGAACATTGAGCCGTCGTTGTCTTGCACCAGATCCTCATCAGTCAGCGCGTCCATCGTCAGGCGGTACGGACCGAGTTTGATCTCGGTGACATGTTCGAGCCAAACCACCGACTTAGGCTCAATCTCTGCCCGGCGCAGCCAGTCGTTCATGTCCTTGTGATGCCGGAATCGGGCCGGGATCACGACTTTGCCGATGCCAAAGCGGCGGGCGACGCTCGGAAGGCCGCCGACGTGGTCGGAGTCGGGATGGGTGAGAATCAGGATGTCGATCGTGCTCACGCCGAGCCGGTAGAGCTCGGGCGCAACCAGCCGCTCACCCGCGTCGAACGAGTCGGTCCGCGCCGCCACGTCGATGACCACCGTCCGGCCCTCATGCTGAAAGACCGTGCAGTCGCCCTGCCCCACCGAGACGAAACTGATGCGCGACTCGAACGCGTTCTGCATCCGCCCGCACACCAATCCGGTGGCCAGCAACCCTCCAACGATGGCCGCGCCGCTAAGGGGCCGCACGCGCGAGGGGCCTCCACAGAATCAACGCCACGCCGTACAGGGCGGGCAGCCAGTAGCCCGAAAACGGCGGCGTCACCATTGCCGCATATCGAAACGAGCCTAGTACGTCCACCACCGCCAGAAGATAGCCCGAAAGGAACTGGGCGGGCAAGAGAAACCCAAGCCCGATCGCCAGATTCAGCTTGGCGACGAGCCAGCCGGACAGCGCGAAGCCGATAATGAAAGGGATCGCGAAGCCCACGAGGAGATTCGACGGAACTGCGATGAGAGAGATCTGGCCGAAGTGATAGGCGATGATCGGGATCGACGCCAGCCAAGCCAGCACCGACGCCATCGCCCCCTGCTTGAGGCGGTCCCACAGCATCGGCAAGAAGGCCTCGGGAGGGTCGCGCCACGCGTGAACGGCAAGGACCAAACTGCCTACGACGATGAACGAGATTTGGAATCCAAGGTCGAGCACATGCTCGGTCCCGGCCAAGAGGAGGATGCCGACCGACGAAGCAGCCAGTGCGGAGATGGGGTCGGGTTCACGCGCGACCAGATAAGCAAAGCTGAGCATGGAGGCCATCAGCGACGCCCGCACAGCAGGTGCTCGGAATCCGGCTGCGGCCGCATAAAGAAAAAGGAGGACTATCAGGATGAAGACCTGGCCCTTTCTCGGGATCGGCAAGACCCCAAGACCGGCGTGGACCAAGTACGCCAGCAGCATGACGTGCAGGCCGGAAGTCGAGATGATGTGGATCGTCCCCGTCCGCCGCAACGCGTCCGTCGTCTCGGGGGTTAGTTCGGCATCTTGGTTGAAGCAAACCGCGTCAACAACCGCCGCCGCCCGAGGGTCGAGGTGAGTGCCGACGAACTCCACGAAAGAGCGCCGCATCGCCAGACCCTGCCGAAACAACCACCCGCCACGGTCGATGGGTGTGACGGTGATCGCCCTTAGCTCGGCGTAAGCTCCTCGCGCACGCTCCCGGGGCTCAGAGGCTTCATTGAGCGGCCTGAGATCGCCGACAACGTAAACCCGGTCGCCCAAGCTCATCTCGGTCCGCTTCGTCGCCGAGAGGATCACGCGGCCATGTTCGGTCGAGGCAAGAACCCGTTGACGCGACTGGCCGTCGTCGGGCATCGAGAGCAGGTCGACTTGACCCGCGAAGGGCTTCGTTTCGAGCAAGGAAGGACCCGCGACCACGGGAGGCCGGATCAGAGCCACCAGGCATCCTGCGACGAAGATCCACTGGGCCTTAGACACCCGCTTCGCGCTCAGATCGGCGAGGAGACAGAACACGAGCACCAGGAAAATGAGATTGGTGAGAGAGTAGATGCAAGCGGTCGCGATGATCAACCCAGCGGCGAAGAGGACAAACGGGCGGCCCTCGATTTCCCGCTTCATCGTGAACCTTACTCGGCGTCGGGCTCGGCCGGGCCTTCGGTGAGGTTGCGGCGGGGCTCGCGGGCACCGACGCGGAGGTCGAGGAACAGGTTTTCGCCCGCCATGTCATTCATTCGCCCCAGGATGAGCTCTTTGCGGAGGGAGATTTCTTGGGCCCAGGCGGAACCGGTCGCGGCGACCCACACCGTGCCCCGCTCGAAGCGCTCGGGAACCGCTTTCTCAGCCAGTACCGCGCCGACGACCTCCGACCATCGCCGCAGCACGCTTTGGGCGCGGGCCGTTCGCAGAATCTCCTTCTGCTCCATCGCTCCCGTCATCAAATCCGCCACCCGTTTCATCATCGCGGAATACCAGGCCCCCCTCTCCTGCGCCCGAGAGACTCGGCCCTCCCGTGTCTTGGCGGCGGAGGAGAGGGGATGGGGGAGAGGTTCTGGTGCGAATTCGCAGACACCATCATGGGTCTCTCTACTCGCCACTCGCTCCTCGCCACTAAGCACTCACCTCTCGTCATTCCGGAATCACCGTACCCCCCGCCAGGTGGAAGTGCCGCGCACGATGCGTGATTTCTTCCCCCGCTTGTTCACGGTCTGTGCACGTCAGAACGACCTGACCCTGAGCGGCAAGCACGGTTTCGATCAATTTCTGCCTCCTTTTCTTATCGAGATCACTGAAGATATCATCGAGAAGCAGGAGCGGGGTGGCGCGATGGCGAGCAGTGGCGAGGTCGAGGACCGCGAGTTTGATCGCGATAACCGCCGTTCGCTGCTGACCCTGCGAGCCGTACGTCCGGGCCTCCCGAGCGTTGATCGAGATGAGCAATTCGTCGCGATGGGGACCAGCCAGCGTCGAACCCCTCGCAATCTCCGCGCCCCGGCCGCGCGTCAAGACGGCCAGCAGTTCATCAGCGCTTTGGCTTGGGTCACTGGGCTGCAATTCCAGTTGCAGAGCTTCACCGGAACCAAGATCGGATTGGTGTTCCGCCGCTCGCGGCCCGAGGTCGGCCACGAACTCTCGCCGGTGCTCCCGCATCCGGGCTCCGTGCAAGGCGATTTCCGTTTCCCAGGCTTCGAAAACGGCGTCTGGCTGCGGCCGTTCCTGCGCGGCTTTGAGCAGAGCGTTGCGCTGCTCCACCGCCCGCTTGTAGATCGTCAGCGAACGGATATAGTCAGGATAAAGCTGCGAAAGTTCCATATCCAGGAACATGCGTCGGTCCGCTGGCTGATCGGCGACGATGGGGATGTCGGCGCTGGAGAAGCACACGCAGGGCAGCCGCCCGATCAGGTCGGCGGCCCTAGGCAGGTTCATGCTGTTGAGGAGCGCCTTCTTGCGAGTTCCTGCCGTGAGAACCACGCCAAGCGTCGTCCCGGCTCCGATGAGTTCAGCATCGACCACCGCTCGATCCTGGCCGTGATAGATGGCTTCGGCATCGCGGTTGCCTCGAAGCAGCTTCGAAGTCGAGAGCAGGTGCATGGCTTCGAGGATGCTGGTCTTGCCGGCTGCGTTCTGGCCGTACAGCAGGTTGAATCCGGGGTCGAGCTCGATGCGAGTTTCGACGTGATTCCGGAAGTTCTCGACCCTGAGATGAGACACGCCGAAGCGGTCACCCTTACCCACCGCTCTCTTCTCAGAAGCCAGGAGTTCCATATCTCACTTATTGTTACTCTTATAGAGAAGTTTTCGGTGGAAAACCCTCGGGGAAAGTGCAAGGCTCACGCTCAAAAAGCGCACACTCCAGGTTCAAACCGGGACTATTGGCATTCTTGCCGGAAAGTGGAAAACAGTGTGGATTTCGCCGGATTCGTTAAGGTTTGGACTCGGTTGTTTTCCCCCGCCACGACGCCCGATTTTGCATCCCCAGCTTTTCCCGATGCTTCCCGTCCCGTATGTCACAATACGCCGTGCTTGGCAGTCTCATCGAATCGCTTCGTCTATGGGCGGAGGGTGTCATCGGCTCGATGGGTTACACCGGCATCGCGCTGCTGATGTGCCTCGACAGCGCCAACATCCCGATTCCCAGTGAAGTCATTATGCCCTTTGGCGGCATGCTCGCATGGCAGGGAAGACTGAACCTCCACTTCGTCGCCCTGGCGGGAACGATCGGTTCGGTGGTGGGCAGTGCGATCTCCTATGGCCTCGGAGCGGTCTTCGGTAAAGAGTTCTTCCTCAAGTACGGCAAATACGTCCTCCTTCGACCGAAGGAGGTTCATCACGCGGAGAAGTGGTTCGACAAGTACGGACTCAAGGCGACGCTGTTCCTTCGCTGCGTGCCCATTGCGCGGACCTTCATTTCGCTGCCGGCGGGTATCTACAAAGCTGATTTCAAGCTGTTTTTGCTCTACAGTCTGCTGGGGTCGTTGCCGTGGTGCTACTTGTGGGCGTACATTGGGTTCAAGCTGGGCGAGAACTGGACGAAAGTTCAGGATTACATGCACTGGCTTGACTATATCGTCGGCGCGATCCTGCTGTTCCTGCTCATCCGTTTCTTGATCTACCGGTTCCGCCGGACCAACAGCGCCGTTGCGACGGAAGAGGCCTAAAGCCAGCCTTCTATCGTTGGATGGGGTGGCCGGGTTGATGAAATTGTGCAACCCGGCGCTGTCAATAGCCGAAAATCAGCAGTAAGCGGTAGAACCGGGTTGCACAATTTCATCAACCCGCGCCACCCAGGGCTCTCAAGAACTCCACGAATGGGCTAGGAGAGCGCGCGCTCGACGCAGTACGCAGTCTGCAGCAGCGTTTCGTCCTCCATCACCGGTCCCATCAATTGGAGTCCAACGGGCAGACCCTCAGAGGTTCCGCAGTTCAAAGAAAGGCCAGGAAACCCACCCATATTCGCAGGGATCGTACAATAATCAAGCAGCTTGAGCGCCATCGGATCACCCGCAAGCTCACCGATCTTGAAGGCGACGACCGGACTCGTCGGCGACATCACAACGTCGAAGTCGGCGAACGCGCTTTCGAATTCCTCTGTCATCAGTCCTCGAACCTGCTGCGCCCGGAGGTAATACGCGTCGTAATAGCCCGCCGAGAGCGCGTAGGTCCCGATCATGATCCGCGATTTGACTTCGTGACCGAACAAGTGTCCTCTCGTCGCGGCCACCGTTCCCACATGGCCTTCACCCTCATGTCGGGGCCCGAATCGCACGCCGTCGAATCGCGCAAGGTTGCTCGAAGCCTCGGCGGGGGCGATGATGTAATACGTCGTCACGCCATAGGCGATCGAGGGGAGGGAGATCTCGGTCGTAACTGCTCCCTCTGCTCGCAAGACGTCAAGTGCGCGGTGAACGGCCTCTAGCACTCCGGGCTGAGCCGCGTCGCTGAAAAGCTCCTTGGGGAGGGCGATACGAAGGCCCTTGAGAGAACCGGATTTCAGTTCGCGAGTGTCAATCTGCGCGTCGGGCAGCGAGGTCGAGTCCGCTGAGTCGTGGCCAGAGATTACGCTAGCAAGAAGGGCTGTATCTTCTACATTTCGACCGAAGGGCCCGATCTGGTCGAGACTGCTGCCGAACGCGATCAACCCATAGCGAGAGACTCTCCCGTACGTTGGCTTGAATCCCACGACGCCGCACAATGCGGCTGGCTGCCGAATGGAACCGCCCGTGTCTGAACCGAGGGCCAAAGGCGCTAACGACCCCGCCACCGCTGCCGCCGAGCCCCCCGAGCTCCCCCCCGGCGACCGTTCGAGGTCAACCGGATTGCGGGTTACCTTGTAGGCCGAGTTTTCCGTCGATGTCCCCATCGCGAACTCGTCGAGGTTGGTCTTGCCGATCGTCACGAGGCCCTGCTGGCGCAAGCGCTCGACGACGGTCGCATCATAGGGTGGTCGGTACCCTTGCAGGATCTTCGAGGCGCAGGTCGTGTCGAAGTTTCGCGTTGAAATGTTGTCTTTTAGCGCGATCGGAACACCCGCCAGCGGACCCGCGTTAACGGCGTCGACCAATGCCTGAGCCGCGTCCGCCTCGGCCAAGGTCACCTCGGGATCGACCGCCAAGAAAGCTCCAATCGCGTCATCACACGAAGAGATCTGGTCGAGAAATGCCTCAGTGACTTCGCGGGCAGAAACGTCGCGGGCTTTGATCCGTCGCCCGAGTTCTGCGGCGGAAAGCTGGATGAGGTCCACGCTAGTCCTCGATGATTTTGGGCACCAAGAAGAGGCCTGCCCGCGTTCGTGGCGCATTTCTCAGAGCTTGTTCACGATCCAGGCCGTGATGAACGATGTCCTCGCCGAAGACATTGAACAGACTCACCGCGTGCGGTTTGGGAAGCATGTCGGCGACCTCAAGGCCCTGAATGTCCTGAAAATGGCCGAGGAGCGCATTGAGCTCCCCCTGGAACGCCATGAGTTCGGCGTCATCCAGTTCCAGTCGCGCCAGACGCGCAACGTGCTGTACTTCGTCCAGCGAGATCGACATCGAAACTATTATAGCCGCGAGATTTAGGCTTGGCTTAGGGCCCGACAGTGACCTTGAGCATCTTATCGCCCCGTCGGAGTGCGTCAACGACTTCAAATCCCGACGTCACGCGTCCAAAAACGACGTAATTGCCATCCAAAGTGGGCAGATCTTTCAAGCAGATGTACCATTGGCTGCCGCCGCTGTCGAGGTCGTTGGAACGCGCCATTCCCAGAGCGTAGTGCTTGTGCAGAAGCGGGTTGCTCTCGAAAGGAATGGTGTAGCCCGGGCCACCGGTTCCGATGCTTGGATCGGAGAGCGGCAGCGTCTTCGTCAGCGGATCACCGCCCTGAATGACGAAGTCGGGTTCATAGCGGTGGAAGATGATGCCGTCGTAAAAGCCCTTGTTGGCGAGCGAAACCAGATTGGCACTCGTGTTGGGTGCTTGATCCGTGTTGAGTTGCATCACGAAGGTTCCTTTGCCTTCGACATCGATGGTGACCTGTGGGTTCGTGACCACGATGACTTGCTTCGATGCGGTCCGCGAGGGATTTTCGACGCTGGTCGCAGTGATCGTGTAGGTGCCGGGAGTGGTTGGCGCGGTGAAGATCCCGGCTGAGTCGATTGTGCCTGCGCTTGCCGACCACGTGACGGCTGGATTCGTGGCTTCGCTGACGGTTGCGTCGAAGTCGAGCGTACTCTTGATGCTCATCGTCGGGATCGTTGCCGGTGCCGTGATCTGAACCTGAACCCCTTCGGTGATCGTGACCAACGCGGTTCCCGAAATGGATGGGTTTCCAGTCACGGCGACGCGGACGGTGTAAGTGCCAGCGGTAGTGGGGGCGAAGTACTTGCCGCTCGCCGAGATCGTGCCCGCATCCGGAGCACCGTCGACACTCCACGTAATCGGCGGGAAGGTGTTGCCGTTGAGGAAGGCGGTGAACTGCTGGGTAGTTCCGGGCTTTAGGGTCACCGTGGCCGGTTCGATGCGCGCAGTCGTTGGGGGCTCACTCGACTTTCCGTTGCCGCCACACCCGTTCACTGCCAGCAATGATGCTAGGAGAATTCCAACCGACAATGCCTTCACGGGGCAGGTTGTACCCGACTGATCACCTTTCATCACCAACTTCAACATAAGTATCCAATCCGAGCTAACGCCGAAAGAACATTATCGGTTCGCCTTTGTGTTCGCTCCAGCTTTGCGCTTCTATGTTTGGGAGTGCGCGAGCTTGATCGCGCTTTTCACCCTTCGACCCTGCGT
Source organism: Fimbriimonadaceae bacterium (assembly GCA_019694835.1). Next base: position 48,288 of record JAIBBE010000016.1, read on the forward strand.
AGGGGTGTCGATGCAGATCTTTGATGCATCGGATCTTCAGTGTGCGCTTCGAAGGACTGAAGTCCTGAGTCCGGAGGCGGACTGAAGTCCGCGCTCCCGGGGATTCCGAGTATCCTCTGTCTGCCTTGCCCACACTCGTTTTGAGCGACGGCACGGTCTACGAGGGGCGCACCCTCGGAGCCGTGGGAGATACGACGGGGGAAGTCGTATTCAACACCGGCATGACGGGGTATCAGGAGATCCTGACCGACCCCAGTTACGCCGGGCAAATCGTGCTTCTGACTTATCCGCTCATCGGCAACTACGGCATCAACGAAGACGACTTCGAGTCCGACCGCCTTCAACCCTCGGGGTTCATCGTGCGCGAGGCCTGCGACCTGCCGTCGAACTGGCGCTCGACCAAGACCCTCCATAAGCTCCTCGAAGAGCGAGGCATGGTGGGCATTCAAGGCGTGGACACGCGAGCGATCACCAAGCACATTCGCAGCGGCGGCGTCGCGATGGGCATGATCACCCACGGCAGCCCAGACGAAGCGCTCGAAAGGCTTCGATCAACGAAGCAATACGACGAGACCGACTTCGTTTTCAACGTGACAACCAAAGCCCCGTACGCGTGGGGTTACTCGGGGCGCGAGCCTATTGAGGAGAGCAGTGAAGGCTATCGCCATCGCCTCGTTGTCCTCGACTGCGGGCTCAAACATAACATCTTGCGCCGATTTGCCGCCCTACACGTCCGTTCGATCGTTCTGCCTGCGACGACGCCCGCCGAAGAAATTCTGGCGTGGAATCCCGACGGCATCCTCCTCAGCCCCGGCCCCGGCGATCCATCGCGCCTCGGAGTGGTGATCGAGACGGTAAAGCAGCTACTCGGCAAGAAGCCCATCTTCGGTATCTGTCTCGGCAACCAACTCCTCTGCCACGCCCTCGGCGGCAGCACCTTCAAGCTTAAGTTCGGCCACCGGGGCAGCAACCACCCGGTCAAGGATCTAGAAGACGGCACGGTGACCATCACATCCCAGAACCACGGCTATGCCGTCGATCCCGACTCGCTGGGAGGCACCGGCGCGGTGGTGACGCAGCTTAACTTGAACGACGGCACTGTCGAAGGCATTCGCGCCCCCGATCTCGGCGCGATGAGCATCCAGTACCACCCCGAGGCCGCGCCCGGGCCCTGGGACTCGCGGAAGTACTTCGTCCAGTTCGTTGAGCAGATGGCGTCCGCCAAGTAGCGCTCAACTCAACTGCCGCAGCAAGTCGTGGACGATGCGGTTGATGCCGAGGCCGCTGGTGATGGTGGCGGTCTGCTTGCCTGATTCCTTGGCGTAGTCGAGGACGCTCTTGTAGCTGTGCCTCGAGAACCGAATGAGCAGGGCAACGATGTCGGCCTTGTCGGCAGCGGTGCGCAAGGCTCGGGGCTTGGTGTGGTCCTCGCTGTCCGGCCAGATGAGGTCTTTGAGCCCGAGGCGATCGATCAGTTCTTGGCGCCGCTTCTCCTGGCCCTTGTTGCCGCCAATGAACGCGATGGTCTTGCCTTCCACGAGCTTGCGCAAGGCTTGTTCCTCCTCAGATGGCTCGCCGTAACCTTCCTGGTCAAAGAGCTCGAGGTCAACGCGCGTGCCGACCGCGTTGAGTTGCTTTTCGGTGTGACGCAGCAGCGTATCCAGGCTTCGACGATTGAGCTCTTGGAGCAGGTGAACGAAGGGCATCGCGAACCCGGTGAGAGACTTGTCAGCGGGTCGGACCCCAGCGGCGAGGCACGCTTCGAGATGATCGGCAAGGTCCCGGATGAAGTCAGGCCCGGGTTCAGCGACCGAGAAGGACAGGAGCTTAGCCTTGGCCGCTGACTGGGCGGCGCGGCTCTTCTCGCGTTTCAGGAGTTCGGGTAACTCGCTGGCCGCTTCACGGACTTCACGCGTCGAGGGTCCCCCCTTGGATTCTTCGCGCCACCACTTCACCGTCACCTGCTGTTCCATCAGCCAAGCGTGGAGTTCGCGCTGCTGGGAATCGGAGACGCCGAGGCCCTTCTCCTGGTTGACGCGGTAGAAGAGGGTTTCGGCAGCGGCTGCTCGGTCGATGAGTGAGACGCGGCCCTCTTCGCCGACGGCTGGATTCGTTTCGAGGAAGTCCCTTGTCTCTTGTACGACGTCCAGCTTTCGGTAATCGTCGGCGAGCTCAAACCAGATTTCGGGCGAGTGTCGTCTACCAAGATTACAGCCAAAGAACTCCTTCTCGCGAGTCTGCTCATTCCAGATTTCGATGACTCGCTGAACCTCGCCTTTGACGGTTTGATGATCGCGCTCGTCGGCTTCTTCGAGGCAACCTCGGCCGGAGCAGATCAGGGCCTTTCCCAATGCCTCGCGAAAGTTGCCCGGAGTTGCTTCGGCGGCTCGAACGGCGGCCAGGAATTCGGTTCGTCGCCGCCCGATGTCGCGCCCAGTTTTGGGGGCAACTTTCGGTTTTGCTGGCTGAAGTTTGGCCGGTACCGGTCTGGTACCTACCTTTGCCGCAGTCTCCGGAGCGACCGGTGCCGGTATCGGCTCGGGCTTCTCCGCTGGCTTGGGCTCGACGACCCGTTGTGGTGCGTGTGGTTTGCCTGTTGTTGGCGCCGACGGGAGCAAGGGCGGAAGCAGACCTTCGATCTGCTCCTGCAATATGAGAATTGCCTTGAGTTGGGTGAGACTGACCTCCGCGTTGGCCAAATCAAGCGTGTGGATCGCGTCGAGGATTTCCTGCTGCTTTGCCCGTACTTGCCGGGCGAGCAACTCACGGATCGAGGTCGCCAATGAATCCATCGCATCCCTCTCCACTTCTCCATGATACTTGGAATTGCGCGATAAGCCCAGGTTCCTTGCCAAGCACTGGCAAGGTCGAGCGCAAGGAAAAGGCCCCGCGAGAAGCGCTCGCGGGGCCGTCAGCGAAGTGTCCGGGATCCTAGTTGCCGACGCCTCGGTTGGAAGGCAGATTCGGGTTGACGTTGACCTGCGGATCCTGGTAGCCGATGCGCAGCGACGGCGGAAGGCCGAATGCATCGGGGTGCAGGTAGTAGCCGCGATCTTCATCGGCCTTGGGCACCGTATTCGGAATGCGGTGCTTGTTGGCGTAGGCGTCCTTGCGGATGCCGGTGACCTGCCAACTGACCTTGAGGCCGGGACGACCGCCCGCGATGACGAAGCGGTTGTTCGCGACTTCCTGGTCGATGTAGACGTTGGAGAAGCCACCCACGCAGGTGAGCTGATAGCGGAAGTCCTTGTTCAGGGCTTCGAAGTAGTCAGGAAGTTCGACGACCGCGCGACCGTTTCCATCGCAGGCGACGACGCCGTCATAGATGTTCTTCATGTCTGGCGACTCGACGAACGAGTGGTACAGGTAGTAGTTGGCCGGATCGAGCGGATGGTCGATCTTGAACGCGCCGCCGCCCTTCGATAGGTTGCCGCTGACGTTGGCGTTGCCGGTGACGTCGAGGGCCAGGGCAAGGCCGATCGCGGAGTTATGCTGAACGATGTTGACCACGGTGCGGTCATTGGCCGCGTTGACGTTCTCGAACCGGGCGGCGTGAGCCTTGCTGCCGGAGATGCCGGATTGTCCAAGCACACCGATCGCATCGTCCTTGGTGACGAATCCGCGAACACCGTAACCGCCAACGCCGTCGTTTCGTCCGACGACCGCTCCAACACCAGGCTGGCCTTGCGTACATCGGCCTACGACGGACTCACCAAATGTGTTGTCACCGATAACTCCAGCTGCTGATATGGAGCCTGTGATTCCCCAGATGGCGTTGCCGCCGGCCGAGCTTGCAAAGACGCCCGGTCCAACACCCGCCTGCAGCACGTCAATACCGCGCGCACCATTCGCAGCGTTGGTCAGTTGAACAGTGACGCCGCTGCCGATGCCGTTCGTCGCGACCACCATATTGCTGGCGAAAGAGGCGGGGTTCGAGATGATGAAGTTTCCAGCATTTCCTGCCCCGCTCTGCGTGACCTTAAATCCATCCGATGCATCGTTGACCGCATTGTTCGTCATCAGCCGAGCGATGTTCGTCGGCAGGTTCGCGTCGGGCACGACGCCGGTCAACGCGGCGGCGTTGAGGTTGAACAAAGCGAATCCGTCGCCAACGAAGTTGCCGAGGTGGACTCCATTGAACGTGTTCGCAGCGTTGCTAAACGTGTAGATGTTGCTGTAGACGCCGCCGGCCAGCCCAGTGGCGACCACACCCGTCAAGTTGGCACCATTGCCGAAGAACACGTTGGCCGGGTTGTTCAGGGTGTAAGCGTTGCCGTAGGTACCGGCAGCAAGACCCTCGGCAACTACGCCAGTCAGATTCGATCCGTTTCCGAACCACACGTTGCCCGGGTTGGTGAATTGATAGAGTCCACCATAGATACCTGGCAACAGTGAGCTTGCGGCCACATTGGTGATCTGGCTCCCATCGCCAATGAACCGGCCGCCGCGGACTGTGCCCGTGACATTGATGTGGCCACCCTCGGCAATGCCGGGCGAGATGGACTGCAGGCGCACGTAGCGTGGTGGCTGTGGGGTCGGGCCGGCCTCTGCTCGGCTCGAAACCAGGACTCCAGCTCCACCCAAGGTGGAAACGATGGCTAAGCTAAATAAGAGCGTTCGCTTCATATTGGTACTCCTCCTATGAATGCTTGGCCATGCTACCTGCTTTGAACCTGGTCAAGGCAACATTAGATCGCGGCGGAGTGGAAGCGTATTCAGCCTTTGTCCGTCCTAAGTACAATAGCGAGAGACCGTCATGTCAAAAATTCGAAGCTCCGCCTTGCTTGGACCATTGCTCATCCTGCTGTTGGCTGGATGGACCGCGCAAACTTACTCGCTAAAGCGTGTCACCAAAATTGGAGACTCGGCCAAGTACAAGGTGACGATGGACGTCGCCTTTGGAGACCTGGAGTATAAGACGACGAGCATCAGCGACCTCAAGGTCGTTCGGGTCGACGATGACGGGACGTTCACGGCGCAAACCGTCCAGAAAGACACCAAGATCAAGATCAAGGGTGTCGCCGACGAAATGACGACACCGGATTCCGACGCCACAACGGCGACACGGCGTGCGAACGGCGAACTCGTCTCCATCAATGGCGAGAAGATTGACGCGACCTCGTACCGGCTCGATGCCCTCTATGCCTTTAGGGCGCCGGACAGTCCCGTCAAAGTGGGTGACAAGTGGAGCTACGAGTCGAAGGCGGACGCGAAAACCGGGGCCGTTTCCGGCAAGGCGGACTTCGAGCTCATGAGCATCGACAAAGTCGGCATTTGGGAGGCGGCTAAGATCAAATGGACCTATCGCGAGACCGAGGGCGCCGACCCCGCTTCGAGCGATGGAACGCTTTGGATCGACACGAAGGACGGCGCTCTGGTCAAGTGCGAAGGCAAACTCAAGAGCGCACCGCTCCGTGATGCCCCGCGACCGGTCGACTTCTCGTTCACGGTGGAGCGTCTGCCGTGACGATTGCGCCTCTCCTGCTCGGCCTCCTCCTCCCAGCACAGCGCTCACTTTTGATCAAGGCTCGGAGTGGGGACACTGCCCGCTACGAAATCAAAATGATCTTCGATGACGGGGGTCAGAAGCTTGAGATGTCGGGTCGCGCCGAGGACCGGATCACCAAAGTCGATGAGAACGGCAACCTCACCAACGAGCACCTCTTGGGTGCCGTTAAGTTCAAGGTCGATGGTCAAGAAGTCGACGTCTCCGATTCGAAGAAGCAAGTCACGATTCTGAAGCCCACAGGCGAAATCGTCGAGCTCGTGGGAGGCTCGTCCAAGGAAGCGCGCTTTGTCTACGCCACAATGATCGTGGTGCCCCCCAATCCCGTCAAAGACGGCGAGTCCTGGAGTTTCCAGCTTTCCCCCAAAGGGGGAATCGCGATTAAGCAGGAATACACGGCCGTGGTCGCCGAGAAGATTGGCACCTATGAGGCCATGAAAGTCCGCATTAAGAGTTGGGAAGTTTCGGGATCGAAGCCCATCCGCGCCGAAGGAACGGTCTGGCTAAGCCTCACCGACGGGCGACTCGTCAAGCAGGAACTCAATGTCGAAGGGGTTCCGATGGGCGAGGAAGGCAAGCCAACCAAGCTGACGCTGCTCGTGATGCGAATGTAGGGTCGTAGGCAGCCGGGTTGAGCGATTCATCACCCCGGCCACTTGGCTTTCAGGCTTAATCCCCGGTTTGTCCGTATCGGGCGGACAGGATCGCGTAGTCCGCGATGTCGACGGATTCGTCACCGTTGAGATCAGTCAAGATGTTGTAATTGCCTTCGCCCAGATTTGAGCCGTACGCAGCCGAAAGCATGGCGTAGTCCCCAATCCCAATCTCGTTGTCGCCGTCACAGTCGCCATTGAGGAGGCTAAACGAGAGGCCGCTCACGCCGTTCGCTCCGAAGGCGACATTGGCGATCTTCTTTCGTAACCAGTGGCTCGCCTTGACGTACACGTCGTAGTTGCCGCTGCTGCGGGATGTCGAGAACGAGAAGGTGCCTGTCGAGTTTAGGACAGCGATGCCCGTTTCGACCGGGTTAGGATTTCCGACAGGGTTGATTTCGACGAAGATCTGGAGGGTTGCCGGGTCTCCGCTGTAGTCGCCGAGGTTGACGCTCCCATTGACCAAGAACGATTGCACCAGCTTCACCGTAGCCATGTCGTTCGGGCCGTTCGCCGATTGTTGCGAGGCACCTGCGGTCACCAGGGATCCCTGACTATCGATGGCCAAGCCGTGCGGGTCGTCGTTCAAGTTTGCTCCGCCGTCGTAGCGTCGTTCCCAAAGCTGACTGCCTGTCGGATTGTACTTGACGATCGCATAATCGTAACCGGTTGTCGTACCCGTGGAGGTTCCGGCGACGTAGCAGTTGGTCGCCGCATCGACCGTAATGCTCTCCGGCACATCGAACCCGTGGGCTGGTCCGTCGTACCGATTGGACCAGAGGAGGGTGCCGGCAGGGTTGTATCGAAGGGTAAGGAAGTCATAGCCTTGCCCTGTCTTCAAGGAGTATCCGCTCAAGAAGATGTCACCCGTTGCGGGATGCACGGTGAGTACGCGCCCCGAATCCACGCCCCCTGACGATCCGACGTAGCGCTTGACCCATTGCTCGATGCCCGCTGGGTTGTACTTGAGCAGGAGGATTTCGTCGTTGGCTGTTCGCGGCGACGCTCCCGTGACGTAGACGTTTCCCGCGGGGTCGAGGATCAGGTCTGATCCGCCGTCGTCTCCGGCTCCGGCATACCCATAGCGGGCAATCCATACGGGATCGCCGAAGAGGTCGTACTTAACGGTGGCTACGTCAAAGCCGGTACCGTTGCCCTCGGAAAATCCGGTGACGTAGGCATTGCCTCCGGCGTCGACTCTCACCGCACGGGCAAAGTCGTTCCCCCCGGCCGACCCGGTATAGCGGACCGACCACAGGAGGTTGCCTGTGGGTGAATAGCGCAGGGTCAGGTAATTCTGATAGAGGAAGTCGCCTTGATCGCTGGAGCCTGTCACGACGACGTAGCCGAGGGGATCGACAGCCAGGTCTACTGCGGTGTCGATCAATCCGGGTCCGGAAAACACGCTCGACCAAAGCAGGTCGCCGTTGGTGTCATATTTCAGGGTCAAGAAGTCCCAATCTTCGTTGCCGGCCACGTAGACCGATCCGCTCGCATCGACCTGGATGGCTACGCCTTCTTGGACCTTGGTGTCGTTGCCGCCGAAGGTCTGCTGCCAGAGTACGTTGCCCGCGGCATCGTACTTGATGATCACCGCGTCGCTGTAATAGGTGTTCGTTGACGAGTTGTAGCCCGTGACGCTCGAGCCAGTAATGTACACGTTGCCCAGCGAGTCCACCGCGCAGTCTCGAGCGATGTCCTCATTTCCAAAACTTCCGGCATACCGCCTGGCCCACGTGAAACTGGCTTGTGCACTCGCGATCGGCGCACACGCTAGCGCTAAAAGAAAACCAAGTCCTATTCTCCGAAAAAACAAGCAACACCTCCGAGCGCGCCTCAGATTTGCCCCCATCGCGCCCGAGTGACAAGAGCTATTGTGCCCCGACCCAGTACCAAAACGTGGACAAACACTTGCGAAGGTTATGTCAATCGCAATTTTTGAGTGTGGCGGAGTGAGCAATGGCTAGATTTTTCCAGAAAACCTACTCTGTTTCCTAGGCATAACTCCCGGAAGTCGATCCGCCTGACTGTCTATGGCGGGCCGTCCTCTCCGCTGCCCGCTTCGGCTCGATCCCGGACTGCCGATACGCCGCCAGTGGATCGGGATCTCGGGCATGCTTGGCGCGCCACTCTGCCAGGAGCGGCGCGACATCCGCAAAGAATGCCGTCCGCAGGATCTGCTCGGCACCAACGATATCCATTCGACCCTGCGCCTCCAGGAGTGAGGCGAGGTCGACCCTCCAGGCCTTGGCCAATAGCTCCTGGGCCGTGCAAACCGTTTGGATCATTGCCTCGACCTTGGGTTTGAGGTTATGGGACTGGTCCACCATGTAGACCACGTGTCCAGTGTCGATGCCGTGGACTTCTTCAGCAATTCGCATTTGGACGAAGACGCGGAAGATGGCGTACGGATCGATGCTGCCCAGCGTGAGGTCATCATCGGCGTATTTTCGGTCGTTGAAGTGGAAGCCGCCCAGCAAGTCTTCGTCGAGCAGGAAGGCGACGATGTGTTCGACGTTGGTGCCCGGAAGGTGGTGCCCGGTATCCACGAGCACCTTGGCCCGCGGGCCTGCCATGCGGGCAAACGTCGCCGCCATCCCCCAGTCGGCGATGTCGGTGTGGTAGAAGGCGGGCTCGAACGGCTTGTATTCGATGAGCATGGTCATCGAATCGGGCATCAGACCGTGCCATCGCTGCAAAGCGTCCTGCATCGCCCGCTTCCGGCGGAAGAGGTCGTCCTGGCCGGGATAATTCGTGCCGTCGGCGAACCAGAGGCTCAGGAGGTTGGAGCCGAGCTTTCGACCGAGTTCGATGCAGTCCAGGATGTGATGCTCGGCCGCCTCGCGGGCTATCGGGTTGGGACTGGCGGCGCTGCCGTACTTATAGATTTGGTCTTGGAACAGGTTTGGATTGATGGAGCCAATCCGAACGTTGTTTTCCCGAGCGAGGGCAGCGATGTCGTTGGGATCACGGTCGGCTGGAAGGTCCCATAGCACGTGGACGGCCACGCTTGGCGCACATCCCGTAAAGTGCTGGACGGTGCCCGCGTCTTCGAGTTTCTCCTCGATCGTGCGGGCTGCAGCGGGCTGAAGGAACTTGCCGAAGCGCGTGCCGGTGTCGGCAAACCCCCAGGACGGGACTTCGATCTCGAACCGGTCGAGTCGCTCAAGGATGCGGTCCGTGTTCATCTAGAGTCGTCCCGTCGGATTCACCGGCCGGCCATTGATGCGGGTTTCGAAGTGCAAGTGGGGACCAGTGGAGAGTCCGGTCGACCCAACCGCCGCGATCACCTGGCCCCTCTTAACGGTCTGACCAGCGCGCACATACAGCTTCGAGCAGTGCCCGTACAGCGTACTGAGGCCGCCACCGTGATCGATCATCACGCAGTTCCCGTAGCCGCCGCGATAGCTCGCTGAAATCACGACGCCAGGTCCGGCCGCTTTGATTGGCGTGCCGCTGGCGGCTCCAATGTCGACGCCGGTGTGCATCCTCGAACGCTTGAGAATGGGATGGAAGCGCATCCCGAAACCGCTGCCCACACGACCGCCTGAGACCGGCATCATGAGCGAGCCCCGGAACGCGGTCACAGCCTGGCCGCTGTTCTGCCGAGCTGCCTGGTAGGCCCGGATCTGAGCTTCGATGCTACGGCTCTCCTGCTCGAGCTCGTCGTATTGGTCTTGAAGCTCGCTCTGCTGCTCGCGAAGCTCGACGAGGTAGCCTTCTTTTTGCTTCTTCGCGACTTTCAGTTCCGCCTGCTCGGCCTTTTGCCGGGCGACGAGATTCGCGATCTCCTGGACAAGCGCATCTTGGCGGCGCTTTTTCTGCTCTGCTTCGAGACAAAGGTCTTTCACTTCGTCGAAGAGCTCGCGGTCCTTGCGCGCGACCATTTCGAGCAAAGCTCGCCGGCTCGCAAGTTCACCGAGGGATTCCGACTTGACGATGGCCGTCAACACACTGCCGCTCGGGCGCATATATTCGTGCTTGAGCCGCTTCCGCATTTCGACTTTCTTGGCCCCGAGTTTAGCGTTGACGACCTTAAGTTCTCCGGTTAGCCGTTCTTGCTCCACCCGACCTCTCTCAAGCTTGTTCTGCGTGTCGGCGACCCGGTCCTCGAGCGATCCGAGGCGCTCATCGGCCCGGGCGATGTCGGAGACGACTTCCTTGGCGGCACGTTTGGTCTGCCTGAGCTGGGATTGGATTGCCGCCTTCTTTTCTTTGACCGACTTAAGATTCTTATTGAGGGTCTGGACCTTCTTTGCCCTGCTCTTCTGGCCGTCGGCAAACTGGATGGGGACGACCGCCAATAAAGCCACCATGGCCCAGGCCAGCCAGCGAGGGTTGAGCCTCATGCCGCTTCGGCCTCCGCCGCGAGACGGTCGTGGCGTCGCCACTTCCACGCTTGGAGCCAGCGCAACTCCATCGGTCCCCGTGCGGCCAGCAACGAGCAGACGAACCCGTAGGCGGCCCCTATGCCGACCAGAACCAGAAGCCAGTATCCAACCGAGAAGTCGGGCAGGCGGAATAGGTTGGTAGAGCTTTCGAGCATGCCCGAAAACGCGCGATGGCCCGCCCACATCAGTCCCGTCGCCAACAGTCCACCCGCCGCCCCCTGAAGCAGCCCTTCGATAAGGAGCGGAAGCACAACCGTCGCTTTCGTCGCACCCACGAGGTGCATGATGCGGATCTCTTGGCGACGCGCGACGATGGTCAGCCGAATCGCGTTGTAAATCAGCACGCCAGCGGTGAGCAGCATCAGTCCGCCCAGGCCAATGCCGGTCGTCCTCAGGAGGACCAAGACCTGAGTGAGTAACTGCTGCAGGTCTTCGAGGTAGACGACGCCGTCTTTGGCCACGATCGGCATCGACGCGACGTATCGCTTTACCTCGTCGGCATTGTTAATGTTCTTAAGGACAACTTTATACGAATGCGGGTAGGGATTCTCGATATCGGCGGGAATCGTTGGGTCTTCCTTCTTCTTGAGCGCCCATGCCTTATCTCGCGGAATCCAGTACACCGCCGCAACACCGGGCAGCCCGCGAATTCGGTTGGCGGTTGCCGTAATCTCCGGCCCTTTGACGCCGTCCTTGAGGAAGACGCGCATGTCGAGAATGCCCGGAAGTGATTGGGCATAGGCGTTGATCCCACGGTAGGCAAAGGCGAGTGAGCCCAGCAAGAAGATCGCGACGGCGGCGGTCGTCACGGCGGCGAAGGTCATCCAGGTATTGCGGCGCAACGCAACGAACGCCTCGCCGACCAAAAACTCGAGTCGGTCCAGCATCAAACCTGCTCCTCTTCTTCCGGTTCGACCTGCGTCAGCCTGGCCAGCACTTCTTCTTCGGGGTCCGGTTCGTTGAATTCCGGTTCCCCGCCGTACCGTTGGCGTCCCGCCGGCATCCGGCTTTCGTTCGAATCTTGATTGTCCGTTCCGACAAAGTTTGCTAGACCGTTCGTGGTCGCGGATGCCGGCGGGACGCCAGCGGTATCCGAGGGGGCCTCGGATTCTATGAGAGCAGCCGCGAGGACGGGTTCCTCTTGGGGAACGCCAGCCCTTTCGTCGGAGACAATCTCGCCATCGTGAAGAGTCACCACGCGCTTCTGCATCTTCTCGACGACCGCCATGTCGTGGCTCGCGACCAGGACGGTGACGCCCCGATCGTTCAAGCGGCGCAAGATGTCCATGATCTCCATGCTGTGAGCCGGGTCCAGGTTGCCGGTTGGCTCGTCGGCGACGATCAGCATCGGATCATTGATGAGGGCTCTCGCGATCGCGACCCGTTGCTGCTCTCCTCCACTGAGTTGGCTGGGGAAAGCGTCGTCCCTGTGGCCGATGTTGACGCTCTCCAGAATTCCGGGGACCTTGTGACGGACTTCGCGGCGAGTCTTGCCAATAGCCCGCATGGCGTAGCCGACGTTCTCGAAAACCCGCTTTCGAGGAAGCAAGCCGAAGTCCTGTGGCACGATGCCCATGTGGCGTCGGTGAAGCGGAATGTCCCAGTCTCTCAGAACGCCGAGGTCTTTTTTCGCAAACTGGACCAGGCCAGAAGTGTGTCGAACTTCACGCGTAAGGAGTTTCAGCACCGTTGATTTACCGGCGCCGGTGGGTCCGACGAAAAACACGAACTCCCCCTGCGCTATCGACAGCGAGAGGCTGCGCAAGCCGTAAACCAGCTCACTGTAGCGCACCTCGACCTTGTCGAACAGGATGTAGGGAGCGCTCGCGTCCATGCTCATGCTGGGCCTACTCATCCGAAACTTCGTCTATCCTACCGCCTTTGGCCCACCAAAGGGTCCCCGATGAGCGAGTGTTTCGCAAAATTACTGGCCCGTTGAACTGAGGTTGCGTGGAATGCAGAGAGTGGTGAGATGGATCGCTTGATTCGCTCCCAATTGGTTTCAAGGGCAAAACTTATGGCGAGCGACTCGATAACTTTAGGAGCCGAACAACTCTCGGCGGTCCAAGAAATGGCCAAGGTGGGCCTCACGCATGCGACCACGGCGCTGTCCGGCATGACGGGCCGTCAATTCCAGATGAGCGTGCCAGGGATCAGTTCTCTAGCAATCTCCAATATCCCGGAGCTCTTGGGTGGCGAGGAGATGATCGCCTTGGGTGTATACATGCCATTCGAGGGGGATGCCGAGGGCCACATTGCGTTCCTGTTTCCCTGGAAGAGCGGGGTGTACCTCTGGAACCTGCTCCTAGGCGCGGCTCCCGAGGACTGGACCGGTGTCGGTGAACTCGAGTGTTCGGTGTTGCTGGAGATTGGCAACATCGTCAACAGCAACTTCTTGAATGCCATTTCCGACCGGACGAATCTGCGCCTGATGTCGACACCGCCTGCGGTTTCTATTGAAATGGCGGGCGCGATCATGGCGAGCATCACCGCGGAAGCGGAAATGATGGATGCGGTTGCCCTAACCATCGCGACGCGCATCTTCGTTTCGGACGATGAATCGGTTGACGGCTTCTTCGTCTGCATACCGAGCCTGCAAGGCCTCAACACCATTTTTGGTCGGTTCGGGATTCCGGAGGCGGCATAATGACCGCCACCCAAACCCTGGTCGGCCTCGCCGACATCAAGGTGCATCAAGGACCGGCCCTTTTCACGTGCCTGGGGTTGGGAAGCTGCATCGGTTTTGCCGCTTTCGATCCCAAGACTGAAGTCGCTGGGATGATCCACATTATGCTCCCCGAGATGTTCCCGGGCAAGCCCCTGGAGAAGCCCGGCAAATTTGCCGATACAGGAATACCGGCGCTCCTCGAAAGCATGGAGGGAATGGGGGCCGAGCGCTCGCGACTCGTGGTCGCTTACGCGGGCGGAGCCCAGGTCTTCAAGTTTGGAGCCAGCGCCGAAAACCGAATGGATGTTGGAACCCGAAATGGCGCAGCCGTCGAGGAACTCGTGAAGAAGCTTCGGCTGCGCGTGCTTGCCCACGACATTGGCGGAAACGCTGGTCGAACGGTTTCGGTCTGCACCCGAACAGGTGAAATGCGGGTCCGGACCGTTTCCGCTGGCGAGAAGTTGCTGTGCAACTTGAGGGGGCGATAACCATGGCATCTTCCATGATCACCATCGAAGATCTCGTTCGGAAGACGCCGGACCTCCCGTCGATTCCGGCCGCCGCCCTGCGCGTCATTCGAGAGACCGATTCGAGTACCAGTTCTGCTGGAAGCGTCGCCCATATCCTCGCCCAGGACCAGGCTTTGAGCGTTCGCGTCTTGCGCCTTGCGAACAGCGCCTACTACGGGATGTCGCGAAAGATAGCCGATCTATCTGAAGCCGTCATCGTTCTCGGCATGCGCTCGATTCGCAACCTGGCCATGGTCGCCTCGACCTATCCGTGGATGGTCCGTCCGCTGGCTGGATACTGCCTCGGACCGCGACAGCTCTGGACGCATTCGTTCGGTGTCGCCATTGGTGCCCAGTCGATCGCTGAAAAAGCGAAGCTACCCAGCGTCGAATCCGCCTTTACGGCTGGACTTTTGCATGACCTGGGAAAAGTTGCCCTCTCGATCTGGCTCGAAAACAAAGTCGCGGCACTCATCGCGCTGGCGAACCGAGACGGGCTCACGTTCGACCAGGCCGAGCGCAAGGTGTTGGGGTTCGATCACACCGAGGTCGGTCAGTACATGGCCGAACAGTGGAACCTGCCCGACACCCTTGTGAACGCGATTCGCTATCACCACGAGCCGAACCTCTGCTACCCGCACTGCAAGGTCGTGGACTGCGTCCACATAGCCGACTACCTTACGATGACGATGGGCTTCGGTCTCGGCGGCGATGGTCTCCAATACGGATTCTGCGAGGAAGCCTTGGATCGACTGGGGCTCACACTACTGGATCTCGACGAGATCACCGATACTTTTGTCATGGCCTACGAAGGCTACGAATCACTCTTCTCGGAGTTGCAGGTCGCATGAGCAGGACCCGCGTGCTCGTCGTCGATGACTCGCCGTTCATTCGGCGTGTGCTCACCGACTGGCTGAAGTCGACCGACGAGTTCGATGTCGTCGGAGTCGCGGCAAATGGCGAAGAGGCATTGGCTCAGACCCTAACGCTCAAGCCCGACGTCATCACGCTCGACGTCGAAATGCCGGTCCGGGACGGCCTCTGGGCTCTCGATCAGATCATGAAGGCGCAACCCACGCCCGTGATCATGGTCAGCAGCGTTACCACTCAAGGTGCCGCCGCGACGCTCAAGGCGCTCGAACTCGGTGCTGCCGAGATCTTTGCCAAGCCGCAAGGCAGCAGCAGTCTCAAGTTCCTCGCGACCAAGGACGAACTGCTCGACAAGATTCGCGGTATCAAGCACGCGCGAGTCTCTCGCTCGTTCGCGATTACTCCGAAAGTGGCCGCGCCGCGGCACGGCACGAACAAAGTAGTCCTTATTGCCTCTTCGACCGGTGGTCCCAAGGCGCTTTCGGCGCTCTTCGCGGCTCTTCCGAAGGGGTTCCAAGCTCCCATCGCGATCGTCCAGCATATGCCGCCGGGGTTTACGAAGAGCCTTGCGCAGAGACTCGAGGGCCTCGGGACCATTGAGTGTAGGGAAGCCGAAGCCGGTGATGTCATGTCTCCGGGTCTGGCACTCCTTGCGCCAGCGGGGCTGCACATGGTGATCGGTGAGGGTGGCAAGATCGAGTTCGAAGATAGTCCACGGGTTCACGGGGTCAAGCCAGCCGCAGATTTCATGTTCCAGAGCGGCGCCAAAGTTTACGGACCGCGAGTCGTCGGTGTCGTATTGACGGGGATGGGTCGCGACGGTGCCGATGGCGCGGTTGCGATTCGCAAAGCGGGCGGAACCGTGTTTGGCGAGGCCGAGAGCACAGCCATGATTTACGGCATGCCGCGCGCGGCGATGATCGCTGGTGGCATCGACGCAGAATTCCCCATCAATGAGATGGCTCACGCGATTTCAGCTTCGCTGGTCGGGAGGGTAGCCCATGCTTCCTAAGCAAGAAGACTGGAAGACCTTTTACGATGCGATGAAGCGCCGATCGGGGCTGGATCTTTACAAGTATAAGGCTCAGCAGCTCCAAAGGCGCATTCTCAGCATGATGGAAGCGCGCAAGGTCGACAGCCTTGCTGACTTCTGGACGTGGCTCGACTCATCGCCCGAGAACATCACGTGGTTTATGGACAAGCTCGCGATCAACGTTTCCGAGCTGTTCCGCAACCCGGAGAAGTGGCTCGAAATGCGACATAAGGTCATCCCTGACCTCTTGAGTCGAAGCAATGGCCTAAAGATTTGGAGTGCGGGCTGCAGCTATGGTGCAGAAGCCTACTCGATGGCGACTCTGCTCGAAGCTCACTTTCCTGGGCGACATCAGGTCGTGGGATCAGATATCGACCAAGCCGCACTCAGCCAAGCACGCGAGGGCCGCTTTACCGAAGCCGATATGCGCTGTGTCCCGGCGGAGTACAAACTGAAGTACTTCCTGCAGTCGGGCAGCGAATGGCTGGCGAGGCCCGAACTCAAGAAGTACGTCAGTTTCAAAACGGGCAACTTGCTCGAAGATCGATTTGACAGCGGGTTTGACATGATCATGTGTCGAAACGTCGTCATTTACTTTACAGATGACGCGAAGAACCAACTTTACGAGAAGTTCGTCGCTGCGCTTAAGCCGAATGGGATATTGTTCGTCGGGAGTACGGAACGTGTCTTCACGTACAAAGAACTGGGGCTCGAAACGAAGCTTCCGTTCTTCTATGCGAAAGGCAGCAATGGGGAAAACAAATGGCGAAACGCATCTTAATTACCGATGATGCTCTCTTCATGCGGGTCACGCTGAAGAACATCCTGACTCAGAACGGATTTGAAGTTGTCGGCGAAGCCGAGAACGGTGCCCAATCGGTTAAGCTCTACAAAGAGCTTCAACCCGATTTGGTGACGATGGACATCACGATGCCCGAGATGGACGGCATTTCCGCTCTGAAGGAAATCAAGTCGCACGATCCGAATGCAAAAGTCGTGATGTGCTCGGCAATGGGCCAGAAGGGCATGGTCATCGAGGCGATTCAGGCAGGCGCAAAGGACTTCATCGTGAAGCCCTTCCAGCCCGACCGAGTCGTCGAAGCCGTTAACAAGCTGCTGGCAGCGTAAGGAAGGGTGAATTTACCATGAAGGTAGAGTACATCAATCCTTTCGTTCAGGCCTCGGCATCGGTTATCGAAATGATGCTCGGGTTGACACCGGTGAGAGGCAATCTCACGGCTCGCCCCGAGGTGTTTACAACGCAGCAAGTCAACATTGTCTGCGGTGTAACCGGCGGCATCCAGGGTCAAGTGATCTATGGCATGTCGATGATGACAGCCGACAAGATCGCGTCTCGAATGCTGGGTCAGCCCGTCGTGACGTTTGACAAACTGGCAGCGTCAGCGATTGCCGAACTCGGCAATATGATCAGCGGCAATAGCATCACGCTCCTTGCGCAAGCGGGGTTTACCGCTGATATCACACCGCCGACGATTATTCGTGGATCTAACGTGAAGATTACGACACTGGATATCCCAGCCATCGTAATCCAAATGAATATCCCCGAGGTCGGCCTTCTCGAGATCAACGTCAGTATCAAGGAAGCCGTCGCTCGAGCAGCAGCGGCCTAATCGAAGGAAGTTAAGATGCGAAGAGGGATCGATGCATAACCGGCATCGATCCCCGGACTTACTTAGAATTGAACCTTGACCGGCTCACGCGCTGCCGCGTCATCCAGCTCGAACATTTCGCGCGACTTGAATCCGCCGATTCCCGCGAAGATGCTGTCTGGAAAGCTCTCGATCTTGGTGTTGTATGTCGTCACGACATCGTTGTAATACTGCCGCGCAAAGGCAATTTTGTTCTCGGTGCTCTTGAGCTCTTCCTGAAGCGACAGCATGTTCTCGTTCGACCGTAACTCAGGGTAGGCCTCTGACAGGGCAAAGATGCCGGTGAGGGCTGACGTGACCTGGGCCTCAGCCGCCGCTTTTTCGTGCACTCCCTTGGCGCTCAATGCGCTATTTCGGGCCTCGATGACCCGCTGGAGCGTCGTTTGTTCGTGCTGCATGTATCCCTTGACGGTTTCCACCAGATTAGGGATCAGGTCATAGCGGCGCTTAAGCTGCACGTCGATTTGGGCCCATGCGCTCATCGTTTGCTGGCGCAGTGAGACGAGCCGGTTATACGTGGCGATCATCCAGACCACCAGCAAAACCGCAACACCGAGAAGAACCCAAATGAGGATGCCCATGATTTCCTTCCGCCTACGCCCCCATTGTACGTGAAACCGGGGGGCTGGGTTTCGAGGCGAGTTTCGTACCTCCCTTAGTCCAGACTATGCCTCCATCCGTGGGAGGATGGAGGCATAGTCCGGAGCCTAAGGGTTCGCGACGTAGGGGCCGCCACGACACGCCCTGAGATAGTTCAACGCGTGCACTTGCCCCGTCATCTCCAGTTCGTCCTTGTAGATCGGGTCGTGCCAGCCTTCGATGTCGATCGCGCCCGTGAACCCACCCTGGCGAAGGATAGTGATGATGTCCGTCCAATTCGTGTCGCCAAACCCCGGGGTGCGGTGATAGACGACATCGACGCCCCCCCGGATTCCTTGCTCGCGGATGACGTCTTTGCAGACGGTCGCATCTTTGCCGTGGACGTGGTAAACCCGGCCCACCCACTTGCGGAGCTGCGGAATCGGGTCGATGAGGCTGACCATCTGGTGGCAGGGCTCCCATTCGAGGCCGAGCGTGTCGCCGGGGACCTCGTTGAACATCATTTCCCAAGCTCGCGGCGCGTGGGCAATGTTCCATTTGGGAGACTGCCACGTTCCGCCCATGTCGCAGTTCTCAAAAGCGATCTTGACGCCTTCGCCCTCGGCAACTTTGGCGAGGTGGCCGAAGACTTCCTTGAACTTCGGCATGCTCTGATCGACCGGACGATCCTCGAGGGCACCGGCGAATCCGCAGACGACCTTTGCATCGAAGTACTTGCATGCCTTGATGAGGACCTCCCAATCAGCCGCCGTCTTCTCGTCTTGGAGCGGATTGCCATAGATTCCGACCGCGTTGATCACGGCTTGGTCGCCAATGACGTCCTTGACTTCGCGGGCGTATTCGGGCAGCGAAATGTCGCCGATGTGGGCCCAGAGGGTCAGTTCGAAGGATTCGAAGCCGTGGGGAAGGATCTTGCGGATGTAGTCGGCGCCGTTGCTCATTCCGGCGAGGGTGCCGATGCGGATATCTTGATGGTTGACACGTGACATGGAAGCGGCGAGGTTACCGTCTGGCGGGCGCGTGTCGCCGGAGTCGACCGCGGCGGTGCCCGCGCTCCCCGGTGAATTGGCGGCGAACCTGGCAACATGGCCAGCACTTCTGACTGCGGGTCAACCGCCCCAAGAGATAAAATGAACTCATTCAGGGATGAGCGGAGGATTGGATTGAAGAAAGTTATTCGGAGTTTTGGCCGTACATGGCCGATTGCGGCTTTGCTGGGCCTCGCCGGCTGCGCAGGTATTCAACGGGACTTCACTGGCGACGATGGGATGCACTTGCCCGATACGCTTGGCCAGTACGGTTCGCTTCTCGACAGCGAGGAGTTCGGGCGCGCGCCCAAGGCGCTTCCTGCCGGAGCTTTTGGTGGCGGATTCACTCCTTTGGCGGTAACGTTGGACAACCTGCCGAGCATCGCGATGCAAGGTACGAATCAGCACCTTGGCAGCCCGGGATCGTGCGAGGCCCAGTCGTTTGGCTATGGCCTCGGCACCTACACCGCCGCCAATGGGGCGGGTTTCGATGCCAGCAAGCCGCAGAATCAGGTCAGCGCCGCCTATATGTACAAGTGGGCCCACCACGTGGAGAAGAAGGCCTGTCCGTCGGGTTCGGGAGCCCTTATCTACCTTGAAACGCTGATCGCTGGGGGCGCACCAACGGCTCAGGCTGTCCCGTACAAAGCTAACTGCGTCTACCTGGATTCGATCCGGATTCCCACGCCGTCGGACACGAAGTTTCGGCTCGGCAGCTACGCAACCATCAACATTGCCGGCAATCCGCAGGCAGCCGTTGATCGAATCAAAGAGTACGTCGCAAACGGTCAGGCGGTCGCCTTCTCTGGCCTCGTTCTCGAGGGCTACGGTGCCGGCCCGACCCTTCAGGATGGCGTGATCTACTCGACGGCTACGATCCCGAATTCTGGCCATGGTCAGCTCATCGTTGGTTATGACGACACGATGGGTGATCCCGCCAACCCCGGAGCCTTCCTCGTCCAGAACAGCTTCGGCACGGGATGGCCGAAAGTGACCTCGCCAGCTCCCGCTGGCATGGTCTGGTGGTCGTACGACACATTCAAAGCAACCCAGAAACTAGCGGCGGTCGCTTTCCCCAGGAATAACAACGTTCCGGCAGGAGCGAGCTTGGAGGCAGAAAATGCGGGGTTGCCCAAGGCGATTATCAGCCAGGCATTCCAGTACGCCTTCGACGGCTCGAGCCCGGCGAACTTGGTCCTGATGCACTGGTTTGCCGAGCCCGTGGAGCTTATTTCTGTAACAATTACCGAGCCGGGAGGCTCAGTTTCTGCCACCGGAATGTATCAACACAACATCGCAAACGGATACACTTACTTCAGTCGCAATGACGGTCGGTCATTCGTGGAAGGATATTACGGGGTGACCCTGAACGTCCGAACGCTCGACGGAAGGACCGGCAGCTACAGCGGCACCGTGCTTGTCGGGGCGGCCGTACCCGGTTATCCGCCGACGACGATGCACGGCGCGTTCATCACGGGAACGACCGGAGCCGCCGCCGTCGTTAACTAGAACCGACAAAGGAGAACTCATATGAAGACACTCAGCCTTATTCT
Source organism: Fimbriimonadaceae bacterium (assembly GCA_019694835.1). Next base: position 68,769 of record JAIBBE010000016.1, read on the forward strand.
CGCCGTATTCGCCGCCTCGTTCGCTTTCGCCCAGTGCGAAGATGGTTCGAAGGGTGCTTGTTGCTCCGGCAAGGTCGTTGCCAAGAAGGCCAACGGCGAAGCCGAATTCATGGCCGAGGCCCAGAAGATGATGGCCGCCGCCGAGGGCAAGAAGGCATGCTGCAAGTCCACCGCCGCCAAGCCGATGGCTCGTGGCGACAAGGGTTGCTGCAACGAAGTTGGCACCCTTGCCAAGTTCAAGGTCTATGCCGACGGCAAGTACCATTTCTTCGGATGCAAGGACTCCGCCGCTGAGGCTCGAAAGGAGCTTGCCGCAAAGGGATTCGCGGTTGGCGATGTTCAGAAGGTTCGCAGTCGAGCCCGCATCGGCTAAGCCGCTATCTTGAAAGCCGGGGTTCACGAAGCGAACTCCGGCTTTTCTATGCGCATTGTTGTGCGGCTCCCCTCTCCAGCGCCCCAAAAATTCCTGTTCTTTCTTCAATCTGGCGGCGGAGGAGAGGGGCTGGGGGAGAGGTGACAAGACAAAATCTTGCCGCACTCGAGCCCCCCTCCCCAGCCCTCCCCCACGGGAGTGGGAGAGGGAGTGTGCCGATCTGGTAAACCCAAGCTATGACCAGCGCCGAAATCGATGCACTCTGGGACTTCAGCGACCCGGCCGCCACCGAAGTTCGGTTCCGCGAGGCCCTCATCCACGCCGAATCGCCCGAAATTCGGGCCGAAATCTCGACGCAAATCGCCCGAACTCTGGGTCTTCAGCGCCGATTCGATGAGGCCCAGCAAGTTCTTGACGCACTCGACCCCGAAGCCACCAGCCCTCGTGTCGCGGTGCGCCGACTGCTGGAACAAGGCCGAGTCCTGAACTCCTCGGGGCGGAAGCAAGAAGCCATCGCCCCTTTTCAACTGGCCCTCGATCTCGCAGCAAAGGAGCCGGGAATGGACTACTACGCGGTCGACGCCGCCCACATGCTCGGCATCGCGACCGAAGGAAGTGCCAGCCTGGAATGGAACCTCCGCGCGATCGACATGGCCAAGGCTTCTCCCGACCCACGGGCGCAGAAATGGCTCGGCAGTCTGCTCAACAACACGGCATGGAGCCTCCATGACTTGGGTCGCCTAGAAGAAGCCCACGCGATGTTCGTCGACGCCCTGGCCTTTCGCGAGCAGCATGGGACGGAGGAGACGATTCGAATCGCAAAGTGGTCGGTTGCCCGCGCTCTGCGCTCGCTTGGGCGGTTCGACAATGCCCTCGCGATTCAGAACGAACTGGCCGCCGCTGGCCATGACGACGGATACGTCGCCGAAGAACTAGGAGAACTCTGGCTCGCCAAAGGAGAACCGGAGCGCGCCAAGCCGTACTTTCAAGCTGCCTTCGCCAAACTCTCCCAGGACCCCTGGCTTTCGGCCAACGAACCAGACCGCTTGGCGCGCCTCAAATCGCTCGGCGAATAGGCGAATTCCGCGAAATGGCACGACTTCTGCGTCGAAAGCGTTCTAAAGCGGTGGGGTTTCTCGGTGGATGAGCCGAAAAGGTAGCATTGAGCCCAACCAAAGAGATAGTAATAGTACGAGGAGAAACAAGATTTTGACGAAGAAGATTCTATGGGCGGCCTTGCTCGCGGTGGCCGTAACCGGCTTATCAGGATGCGGTTCGAAAGATAGTGGCGGTGGAAGTTCCGACCGATTGGCGACCGTAGCTGGCGATGCCATCACGGTCGACGAGTTCCATAAGTACCTCGAAATCATGCCGACAGCCCAAGTGGTCGTCCAAAACCAAGTCGCTGCGCTTCCGATCAACGAAACGCTGGCATTTCAGGCCCTCCGAGACCTCGTGATGCAGAAGATCGTCGCCCAGATGGCGAAAGACGAAGGCGTCTACCCGACGGACGAAGAAGTCACGGCGGAAATCAAGTTCAAAACGACGCTGAACGAGTCCTTCCTCAAAGAACTCAATGCGCGTGGCCTCGACCTCAAGACGATTCGAAAGAGCATCGCCCAAGACCTTGCCCAGGAACGGCTGATCACCAAGGGAATCACGGTCACGAAGGAGGATGTCGATCAGTACATCAAGGACAATCCCAAGCAGTTCGTCGAGCCCGCCACGGCTGACATAACCTTCATCTATGTGCGCGACGACGCCGCTAAAAAACAGGTCGATCAAGCGCTCGCCAGCGGCCAGACCTTTGCGGACGTGGCGGTTCGCCTGAGTCAGGTGCCGAATGTCGCCCAAAACGGTGCGAAGTTTCCCGTCAACGTGATCGAGCAGCTTCCCACCGGTCCGGACACCAACATCAAGGAGCTGATCAAGTCGACTCCGGAACTCAAGGAAACCGCTTGGGTCAAGTTCCAGGGTGGCCAGACCAAGTTCTACGTCGACAAAAAGACAGAGGAGCGCCCGGTTTCGCTGGATGAGAATCGGAAAGAGCAGATTCGACGCAATCTCGCCCTTCAGCGCGGCCAGCAAGCCACCGACCTGCAAAAGCGGATTGCCGACCGGATGAAAGAGGCGGACATTCAGATCGCCTATGCGTCCCTCAAGGATCCCTGGAAGACGGCGATGGACAAGGCGAAAGAAGCCGATACCTCCGCCCAAGCCCCGAGCACGCCGACCAATCCCAACGTGACGCCGCCGACGGAAGAGAAGGCGGAGGAGAAAAAGGGCGGCTAAGCCCGAACTGCCAGCAAGTCCCAAAAAGGGCCGAGTGCATGCACTCGGCCCTTTTGCCGTGCCCCGGGGTGTTCGAGAGGCGGGTACCCTTGAGCCCGTATAAAAGCTATGGAAACCGCATCGAATCTAACTCGACGCCAATTTCTCGCGTCGAGCGCGACCGCAGGGCTCGCCCTGTCTGGCGTGCCGGTGCTGGCCAATGTCTTGACCCAGGAGAATTCTATGGAACCCAAACTCGTCGCCGTCCCCCAGGCCATTCCCGAGAAGGTGTACACCACCGAGCGCGTCGGCATCAGCCGCAAGACCCACGATGAGCACCTCAAGCTGTGGCAAGGCTACGCGAACAAGACCAACGAAATCCGCAAGGCGCTCGCCGAAATGGAAGTCGACCCGGCCAAGGCCAACCAGATTTACAGCCAAATGCGGGCCCTGAAGGTCGACTACACGTTCGCCTACGAAGGCTACATCAACCACAACATCTACTTCGAAACCATCGGCGGCCAAGGCGGCCCTGCCACCGGCAAGGTCGCTGAACTGATCAATGAAGCCTATGGCAACTTCGACAAGTGGCTGGCCGATTTCAAAGCCACCGGTATCGCCGGGCGCGGCTGGGTCTACCTCGCTTACGATCACGAAGAGAAGCGCGTCTTCAACTACATCGGCGACGCCCAAAACACCTTCCCGATCTGGAATCACACCCTCCTGCTGGCGATGGACGTGTACGAGCACGCCTACTACCTCGACTTCCAGACCGCGCGAGCGAAGTATATCGACGCCTATTTCCAAGTCATCGATTGGAACGCCGTCAACAAGCGCGGCGAGATGGTCACCGTCGCCTAATCGCAAACCCCCTCTCCACTCGTCGCCCAATCACAACCCCTTCTCCACTCCGGTGGAGAGGGGGCCAGGGGGTGAGGTCCGTAACACCTAAAACCGCTCGAAGTGCTCGACCGGCAGAACGAACACCACCGCACCCCCGACCGGCACCTTCAACGGGGTCGGGATGAACGCACCAGCCGGGGCGGCGTCGAAGGGGGAGACGTTGACGAGCTGCTCGCGGGTCTTGCAGTTCTGGCCGATCAGCTTCATCAATGACGTGCGGTCCTCGTCGTCGATGCCGATGAGGAAGGTCGTGTTGCCTTCGCGAAGAAAGCCGCCGGTCGAGCCGATCACGGTGAACTTGAATCCGGCCCGGACTAGTTCATCGGTGATCTTGTTGCGATCCCGGTTGTGCACGATGCAGACGCACAGTTTCAATGTCGCGATTATGAACGACCCTGGTACCGGTATCCTCTCCGCATGATCATTTTGATGCAGTTCGGCGCGGATGAAGCGCAAATCCAAGCGGTATGCGACGTCATTCGGTCGGCCGGGCACGAGCCGCTGGTCCTTCCGGGCGAGGATCGGGTCGCGATTGGCATCCCCGCATCGCTGAACCAGGACGAGCGCGTCAACCTCGACGCGAGCATCAGCGCGATGGACGGGGTGAGCAAGGTCACCCACACCAGCCGACCCTACAAACTCGCGAGCCTCGAGTTCCACCGCCAGCGCACGGCCCTCGATGTTAAGGGTGTGAAAATCGGCGAAGGCACGTTCACCGTCATGGGCGGCCCGTGCTCGGTCGAGTCGTACGAGCAGTTCTCGACGGCGGCGAAGATGGTCAAGGAATCTGGCGCGACCGTCCTGCGAGGCGGCGCGTTCAAGCCCCGCACGTCGCCCTACTCGTTCCAGGGCCTCGCCGAAGAGGGCCTCAAGATCATGAAGGCGGTCGGCGAAGAAACCGGCCTCGTGACGATCAGCGAGGTCATGAGCGGCGACATGGTGACGAAGGTCGCCGAGTACATCGACATCCTCCAGATCGGGGCGCGCTCGATGCAGAACTTCCCGTTGCTGATCGAGGCCGGGAAGAGCATGAAGCCCGTCTTCCTCAAGCGCGGCCCGTCGGCGAGCATCGACGAGTTCCTGCTTGCGGCCGAGTACGTGCTCAGCCAAGGCAACCCCAACGTGATCCTCTGCGAGCGCGGCGTCATGCCGATCGACAAAGCCTACACCCGCAACACCCTCGACCTCTCCGCCGTCCCCGTCCTCAAGGAATTCTCGCACCTCCCCGTGATCGTCGACCCTTCGCATGGAACGGGGGTGGCGCGCTACGTCGCCCCGATGGCGAAGGCGGCGATGGTGGTCGGGGCCGACGGCGTCATGATCGAGATGCACCCCGACCCCAAGAAAGCCCTCAGCGACGGCTCGCAAGCGCTCACGCCCGAGCAGTTCAGCAGCCTGATGGCAGAGCTGAATCGGCTCTGGCCGCACGCCGGGGTTACGGGATGAGTCCGCTTAGGCGAATGCCCGAGGCGGGTTTGCGCCGATTCCAGCGCACAAGCGGCGTCTTGCTGGTAATAGCCTCAGTCAGTAATGTGATACTCGTTGCTACGGGACGAGTTTCTTCGAATTCCGCCCTGGTCTTCCTCGCGATGACTGCCTGATGAGTGCGGCTGTCAACTTCCTCTGTGCCTACTCGTCAAGGAGGTAAGGGTTGCATCCCATGCCTTCTATGCCTCCATCCTCCCACGGATGGAGGCTCCGCACACCGCGTAAGTCCACCGCGGGCGGGCATCCAACCGGGGGAGAGTGGCGGCATAGAGGAGTGAACCCACCCTGTACCGCTGGCGTCCCGCCGGCCTCCCTTTCCTGCCCAGTTCCCGGATGCCGGCGGGACGCCAGCGGTACAGAGTGGGTTCGCCCTCAGTGGCCACCGGGGGGGGCCACCGCATTCGACCTATGATCGGCCCGAGCCTCGCTCCAAGGCCAGGGGAAGGGCAACGCCGAGGGCGACGATGAAAGGGCAGCAACTCGGTGAAACTGGCCCACGCCTGAGGGGCTAGCGTTCCAGCAAGTCCATCAGCCGTGCGGCGACGCGGACGGGATCGTGGCGCACGTAGTCCGACTCGCTCATCAGATTCCCCGTCACGACCCTAAAGCCGAGCGAGCGAATCCGGTCCTCGTCGGCGGCGACGAGGTGTTGGCCGGAACCTCGGTATTTCTCGATGGCGGCCTGGCTCGGCACACCGGTGTTGACGAGGACGATGTCGCAGACTTTCGTGCTCACATTGGCCTGCAGGGCGACGATGTGCTCGGCGGCGGAGAAGGAGTCGCTCTCGCCGGGCTGGGTCATGACGTTGCAGACGTAGGCCTTGATCGCCTCCGACTCGGCGATGGCCTCCGCGATGCCCGGCACGAGGAGGTTGGGGATGACGCTGGTGTACACGCTTCCGGGACCGATGGCGATGAGGTCGGCATCGCGGATTGCCTCGAGGGCTTCGGGATGCGGCTCGGCCTCGGCGGGGTCGAGGTAGATGTGCTGAATCCGCCCGCCCGCCTCGACGATTTTCGTTTCCCCGCAGATCTCGCGCCCATCTTCCATCACCGCTCGAAGGCTCACGTGGGAGAGAGTGGACGGCACCACCCGGCCACGAATGGCGAGAACGTTGCTGGCCCGCTTGAGGGCCTGCTCGAAGTCTCCGTCGGACTGCTGGACGAGAGCCGCGATGAGCAGGTTCCCAATCGAGTGCCCGCTCAGCGACCCGGCCTCGTTCTTGAATCGGTGCTGGAAGAGGTCCGTAAGATCCCGCTCTGCGTCGGCCAGGGCGACGAGGCAGTTGCGCATATCGCCGGGCGGGTGAATGCCCATCTCCTGGACCAGTCGTCCGCTGCTTCCACCATCATCGGTGACGGTGACGATCGCGGTGATGTTGGACGAGTACTGCTTGAGTCCGCGCAGCAGCGTGCTCAGACCGGTGCCTCCGCCGAGGACGACGATCTTCGGTCCCTGTGCCAGCATCTGGCGACGCCGGAGCTCATCGACGACCTTGCCCCCTCGCAGGCTCGGATTGAGCGTTTCGGCGACCCTCTGGATGACCGTCCGTGCCCCGGTGAACGTGAGGTAGAAGCCCAGAATGAGCAAGCCTCCGCCGATCACGTGATTCGCCGTGTCGATGTCGCTTTTGGCCACGAACAGCCCCATCACGCCTCGCCACCACGAGGCGGCGCCGGTGATGACGGGAAGGACCAACGCCTTGAAACTGATCGCGAAACCGAGCGCAAAGAGCAGGAATCCAATCAGCGCCATGAGCAGCGCACTGCGTAGTCCTGCGGTGGGTGCGAGCATCCTCCGCCATCGATAGCGGTTGATCATGCTATTTCTTTGGGTCAGGCAGGAAGACGTTCAGGATGCCCGCGACGATGGCAATGAGAATGCTCGCCACCAGAGCCGGCACGAATCCACGGGCATAGAAGCCGAGGTTGGCTTGGGAGGCCAGGAGCAGCATCAGCCCATTGATCACCAGCGAGAACAGTCCAAAGGTGAGGCAGTTCAGCGGCAAGGTGAAGAGCTTCAGTAGGGCACCCAGCGTCGCATTCAGGAATCCGAGCACACCGGCGCCCAAGAGCAACCGTGGCCAGTCCGTTGCCTCGTCCGCATCGACGACGAAGGCGAGATGAACGTACTTCGCGATGTGACCCACGATCACGATCGCGACTGCGAGGATGATCCAACGGAGGAGGAGTCTCGTCATGGTCGCCAACGCTCATTGTAGCCCGTCGACGCTACATCAGAGCTTTCAGCACGTCTCGAACTTCCGTCTCGTCGAGCTCGGTCTGGGCGCCGAACGCGGCGATTTCGTTGAGAAAGGACTCACCCACGGCTCGCCGAGGGCCGAGGTGAACTTCGGTGGCCCCTGAGCGCGCCACGATCTCCGCCACGTTGGCTGCCCGGACTTTGCCGCAAGCGAGGATCGTCGCCCCCGCCGATTGCATCTCAGCGAGGCGGAGGGCGCCCTCCAAGGCAGATGGTTTCCCGCCACTCGACAGGACACGGGCGTATCCGATCGCCATCGCCTCTTCTGCGGTCGCCACGAGATCGGCTGCCGCGTCGAGCGCGCGATGGAACGTGCAGGTACCCGGGGCAAGGGCGGCAACCTCGGCTGCACGAGGGTCAATGCGGAACCCGGACCCCCTCCCTAGCCCTCCCCCACCGGAGTGGGAGAGGGGACCGTTCGGAGCCGAATGAACCAGGGCACCGAAGACAAGGCCGCTTGCCCCAGCATCAAGAAGCGCACGGGCATCGGCCAGGATGACCCGCCACTCCGAATCGTCATACGTGAAGTCGCCAGCGCGCGGCCTCACCATGACCATGACAGGGATCGAAACCGCCTCGCAGACGGCTTCCGTCATTCCGATGCTCGGGGTAAGGCCACCAACTTCCAAGGCCGAGCAAAGCTCGATGCGATGCGCCCCGGCGCTCTCCGCCAACACGGCATCCCGAACCGAGCAGCACACGGCTTCGACGATCATCGCCGCATCCTACCGCCATTCGGACCTAGGCGGCCCAACGCATTGGCGGGAATCGTCGTACAATGTTCGCAAGCCGATGAACACGCTCAACCTGCTTGCTGACCTTACCGAGACCATCGCCGTCGGCATCCCGATCGTGATGCTGATGATCCCGATCGTCGCCATTCTCACGCATCATCAGCGCAAGATGGCCGAAATCATCCACGGTCGCAACGGCCAGAACGCCCCTCAAGGAGCGCCCGTCTCCAACCCCGAAATCGCCGCGCTTCGGGCGGAGGTGTATGAGCTCAAGCAGATGGTGCAGTCGCAATTGATCGCGATGGACACGCTCCAATCCACCCGCCAAGCTACCCCGCCTCCCGCGCCGTCGATCGAGCAGCGCCTGAATTGATCGAATCTCCCCTCTCCACTCCGGTGGAGAGGGGTCCGGGTTACTTGCCGCCCTTTACTGCCGTCGGATTGCCGCCCGGTGTCCCCGGGCCGCCCGGGGTCTTCCCGATCACGTATTGATCGGGGAGCGGACCAAAGTCTGGCGAGTCAGCCTTGGGCTGGGGGATTTCTTTCGAAAGTTCGTTGTTGCTGACGCCGCCCTCAACGGGGGCGTTCGCGAACAGCTTAAACGCCAAGAATCCGACCGCCAATACGCCAGCGACGATGATCACAGGCATGAATTTCTTCATCTCAGATCCCACAGATACTTGTCACCATCAAACGCGGCTCCGGCGAAGTTCCTGCGAACGTCGCAGCCAGCCGTGAGGTTGCCCAGGCGATAGCTCTTGCAGTGGCCATCGACGAACGAAACGTTCATCATCTTCCCGTGGAATGGCCACGTGCCGCCGAACTCAAGCCAGCTATAAGGCGGCCTGCCGGTGGTATTTGACTGCCCAGCCGGTGCCGTAGTTCTGCCAATAAGGCAGGGCTTTGGGCGGGATCAGGAAAGTACCGGCAGAGTCGCGAACGCATGGAGCTTCGACGACCCAGTTGCCCCCGCCTTCCACTCGGCCAGATTTGGTGTTTCGATACCAGATCGAATCGACGAACATGATGGTCGAGCCGGTAGCGTTGATTTCGCTGTTTAAGGTCGGCATCGAGCCAACATAGCGTGTCGTCGGCACATAGACCCAAGGGCTCAGAAAGTCGTAGTTGAGGCCCAGGTTCGAGCGTGAGAGCCAGTAGTAGGCGATTTGAGGGTGATTCGGGGCACCGGCTGATCGTAGGGGCTCATGGAGAGGCACCGAATCCCCAGCCCGGGCCGTTGATGCTGCCGGAGTTCGAATGGGGGAAGGCGTCGTCGTTGTCCGAGAAGTAGAGCATCATGCCCTTCGTGACCTGATTGAAGTTGCTGAGGCAGCCGATTTTCTTTGCCGCCGCTTTCGCCTGGGCGAAGACGGGGAACAGGATCGCCGCCAAGATCGCGATGATCGCGATCACGACCAAGAGCTCAATGAGCGTGAAGGCATTCTTATGAGTGCGCATATTTCCTCCCGAGGCGCGAGCCGCGCAAAGCAAGAGATGAGTAGAAACACCTCTATCTTAGAACCAAAAGCCCCGATTTGTGGCAGGAATCTCCGGTTTTTTCGGTCCCCGTACCGCTGGCAACCTGCCGGCGCGCGGCCTCTCGATTGAAGTTGCGCTCTGGTCACCTCTCCCCCAACCCCTCTCCTCCGCCACGCAAATCATACGCAACTGCAAGCACGAGGGCTCAGGAGATGGGGGCCGGACCCGTCACCCGTCCCCAAAGCACCCGGGCGGTACAATCGGCTAGCATCATGAAACGCGACGACCTGCTCGATTTGAATGATGCGCTCCAACATCCGGGACGCACGATTTCTGTCGACATTTCGACCGAGATGCCCGATGAGAGCGAAGTCGAGTTGCTGGAACCCTGCGCGGGGTACCTGGAAGCCGTCAGCACCGGCAACGTCCTGCTCCTCACCGGCGAGTTCAAAGCTCGCTGCATCGTTGATTGCGCGCGCTGTGGTGCACCCCTCGAGAAGGAGGTCGTCTACGAAGTCGATGAGCAGTTCCCGGTCGAGGGTACGCCGAGCATGTTCTCCCAGGATGACTATGCGAAGATCGCGGCAGAGGAGGACTATCCTCTCTTCGAGGGCAACTCGCTGATGGTCGAAAACCTGATCCACCAGGGCCTCGTCGTCAACCTTCCCCTGCAGCCGCTCTGTCAACACGGCTGGGATGAGCCTTGCCCTCAGGCCGCCGCTCGCGAGGCCCAGCGGTCGAGCGAAGCGGCTCGCCCCGAGTTTGGGAAGCTGGCCAATCTCAAACTGCCCGAAGGAGATTCCGGCGAGTGAGTTTGGCCCTTGACGCGATGGGGGGCGACCATGCCCCTCGCGAAATCGTGCACGGCGCGATCGAAGCGGCTCCCCTCATCCACCACGACATCCTTCTCGTCGGGGACCCAGCGCAGATCGACAGTCTCCTTCCGAAGCCCTGCCCGGCAAACATCCGCATCCACGCCGCGAGCGAAGTGATCGGCATGGAGGAAAAGCCGCTCGACGCCCTGCGCAAGAAGAAGGACTCCAGCCTGGTCGTCGCGGCGAACCTGGTGAAGGAGGGACACGCGGGGGCCATGATCTCGGCGGGCAACACCGGAGCCGCGACGGCAGCGAGTCTCTTGAGCTGGAGGCAAGTTGCCGGCGTCCATCGTCCGGCGATCGCCAGTCCTTTCCCGAATAAGCACGGCGGCTTCATCCTCCTTGACGCCGGCGCGAGCCCGGACGTCGACCCCGAGCACCTCGTCGAGTTCGCCTTGATGGGACGCGCCTATGTCAGCCAAGTGATGGGCCGCAAGAATCCGAAGGTCCACCTGCTCAACATCGGCGAAGAGGAGGGCAAGGGCAACGCGTTCGCTAAACAGGCCTACCAACTCCTTGCCCAGCACGACTGGTTCAGCGGCAACATCGAGGGCAAAGACATGTTCTTCCAGCCCTGCGACGTGATCGTCTGCGACGCGTTCGTCGGCAATATCGTGCTCAAGACCAGCGAGGGCGTGGCTGAACTGATCGTGAGCACGATCCGCGAACAGGTGCCCAAAAACGTGCTGGCCAAGCTGATCTATGCCCCGCTCAAGAAGGTCATGGCCCCCCTTCGCAAGCAGATGGATTACGCCGAGTACGGCGGGTCGCCTTTGCTTGGCCTGAACGGTCTGACCATCATTTGCCATGGTCGGAGTTCGGCCAAGGCGATCAAGAACGCGCTGCTCCTGGCCCAGACAGCCGTGGACAACCAACTGGTCGGAACTATCGCCGAGAGCGTGAAAGTCGAGTTGCACGCGTAGAACAGCCATGAGTTCGGCCCAGGAAGAGGGGTGGATCGGGAGGCGGGTCGGAGCGATGATCCGGCGCTCGGTCCGCAAGTCGTTCAAGGGCGTATTCCTGCACCAAGACAGCTTCAAGCCTGACCCGGACGCAGGACCCTACATCTTTGCCGTCAATCACCACGGCTGGTTTGACGGCTACTTGATGTTTCACCTCGTCACCCACCTCGGCATCCGGTGTCTGGACTGGATTCAGGAGTTCGACGCCTTCCCCTTGTTCGCGAAGGTCGGCGGCATGCCCTTCCCGGCTGATCGTCCGGAGGTGCGAACAGCGACGATTCGGCGAACGATCCGGCTGATGCGGGAGGACAAGCGATCTTTGGTTCTGTTCCCCGAAGGGGTGCTTCATTATCCGCCCGAAATCCTGCCGTTTGGCGCTACACTTCGTTTTGTGGCTGAGCATGCGAACGCCACCGTGGTTCCGGTGGCCATTCGTTATGAAATGGCCATTCATCAGCGCCCAGAGGCGTTTATTCGCATAGGATCATCAGTCAATGCTGATATTTGCCGCGAGTCATTAGTAGATCATCTCGTATGTCTGACCCACGACATCCGGGAGAATCGGAACCGCTTCACGCTGCTGGCGCGGGGCACGGACAGTGTCAACGAGCGATGGGACATGCGTCGGATTCCAAAGCGCAAATAGGGCCCTTCGCAAGCCTGTCGGACTACGCCGAGTGTCGGCGACTGCACCGACAGTTTGGGACGACCTACTACTTTGCCTCGCGCCGCTTCCCCGGACCAATTCGGCGTCGCGTCGATGCCCTTTACGGCTTCGTCCGCGTTCCTGACGAGTGGGTGGACAATCCCGGCGTTCTGGATCAGACAGCGCTGGAAGACAAGCTACGGGATTACCGCACTGAACTTCTGCACGGCCATGAGGGCATTTGTCCGACCCATCCCGTCCTCCGGGCGTTCTGCGACACGATGCGCGAGTGCCACATCCCCCTAGAGGAACCGCTTCTGTTCTTGGATGCGATGGCCCAAGACCTCACAACGACCCGCTACTCAACCTATGGGGACCTGCGCGATTACATGCGCGGCAGCGCGGCGACGGTTGGCCTCATGATGTGTTGCGCGATCGGGGCACCTTCGTCCGATTCGGTTCGGCGGGGAGCGATGGCGCTGGGTGAGGCCATGCAGCTTACGAACTTCCTCCGCGATGTCGGCGAGGACCTGGATCGAGGGCGCATCTACTTACCGATGGAGGACCTCGCTACGTTTGGACTCGACGAGTCAGACATTGCCTCTCGGCGGGTGACCCCCCGCTTTGTCGACTTGATGCGCTTTGAGATCGCACGGGCGCGGGCGCTCTACGCCGAGGCCGATCCGTCAATCCGTCTGTTGCCATCCCACGCCCGTCCTGCCGTGCGGCTGGCGCGGGTGCTGTATTCCCGGATCTTAGACCGGATCGAGGCTCGGCAGTACGACGTGTTCTCAGGCCGGGCTCGTACGACGCGTCTGGAGAAAGGTCTGGCTGCGCTGGGGGTACTGTTGAGGGGATAAGATGCCGATGGACAAAGAGACCCGTGATCGAGTGAGACGGCTGATGGGCGAAGTCGATCAAATCTTATGGGACGAGTGGGATCCTATTGGCGTAAACGATGAGCCACTCGCTCGAAGCGAGTATTCAGCCTACGTTGGCCCGGTTGTATCGCTTCTCCTTCGTAATGCAGACGCCAATGAAATCGCCGCCCATCTTGAACAGATCGAGAAGGTGATGATGGAGTGCGATAGAGGCGACGAAGTTCGACGAAAGGTGGTCGAACGGCTAAAATCTATCTCGTTGGCCTAGCAGAGGTCCCAAGCTGGGTTGCAAGTAGAAGGTCAACTCAATGGGACTCAAAAAACCTAACAGTTCTATGAGTCCTATCTGTTCCTAGTTATTGATCTCTTTCGCCTGATCAATATCTAGCTTGACCGGAATTCGGAACCAGAAGGTTGAGCCCTTGCCGACTTCTGACTCAACCCAAATCTTGCCCATATGGACGCCCTCGACGAGGTGCTTCACCAGATAAAGCCCTAAGCCAGTGCCATAGATCTTACGGTTGTCCTCGTTGTTGACACGGTGGAACTTCTCGAAGACTTTGCCGAGGTGGTCGGCGGGGATGCCGAGGCCTTGGTCTTCGACACCGATAAGCAATGTCTCACCCTCGTTGGTGGCATGGATCGTGATATCGCCGCCTTCGGGCGCATACTTGATCGCGTTATTCATCAAGTTGGTCAGGATCTGATCGAGCTTATCCTGATCGCCGACAATGAGTGATGGCAATTCGTTGTATTTCTTGACGGCAATTACGTGCTTGTGGGTTGCCTGTTGCTGTACTTTGGTGACCTTATCGAGCAGGTCGTTGATATCGACTTCAGAATAGTTTGGCTTGAGCGATTCGCCAGCTTCGATGCGGCTCGTGTTGAGCAAGTCGTCGATGAGGCGGCGCAGGCGATCGCACTCTTGAACGACGATCCCTAGGAACTCGCGCTGGTCTTCCTTCGAATACATGTCCTGGTCGATGCCTTCGAGCAGCGTGCTGGAAAAGCCTTTGATTGCAGTCAGCGGCGTTCGAAGCTCGTGCGAGGCCATGGCAACGAAGCTCGACTTCATCTTGTCGATGTTCCGGATGTCAGTCACGTCGTTCATGATCGCAACGACGCCGACTTCCTTGCCATCTTCGCCGTGCACCGCAGCGGCCTGAATCTCGTACGTGCGCTCCGTATTGCCGAGCATGACGTGCATTTCGCGCTTGACGCCTTCGGCTTGGCCAGCCGCCTCGCGCAGTGCCTCATGAAACGCGTCGATCTTGATGGAATCTTCGGCGGGCTTGCCCATCGCGCCCTGATCGAGACCGAAGACCGCGCGGGCCGTCGCGTTGATTTGACTCAGTCGGCCTTCGGGCGAGACGAGCACGAGTCCCGCGCTGAGGGACTCGAAGGTTTGGAGCAGTTCTTCGCGCTCTTCGACGACCTCGCGGTAGAGCTGGAGGTTGGCGATGATCGAGCCGACGTTCTTCGCCATGCGCTCGAGCAGGCGCACATCCTCATCGTTGAAGTCATCGCCGTGGCGCTTATTGAACGCGTGCAGGACGCCGATGGTCGTGCGGTCGATGACCCGGTTCTCTTCGTCGCGCTTCTCGATAACGAGCGGAACGGTGATGCCGTTCTGCACGTGCAGGAGCCCAAAAGGGTCTTCTTTTGCCCTCGGGTCCGCGTCGGCGTTATGGAAGATGGCCGGCTCACCCTCGCGGTACACAAGGCCGCTGATGCCGTGAGTAGCGCGGATACGGAAAATTTTCAGGTGCTCTTCATCGACTCCGAAGGACGGGGGAATGCCGATAAGCTCGCCCTTCTCGCGGTCGTAGAACATGATCACGATCTTCTCGGCCTGGAGAATCATCGCGATGCGCTGGACGAGCCGCCGCAAGGTGACATCGGCTTCGTTGATCGGCGTGACGTCGACGCCGGAGTCCGCACGAGCGGCCGTAGCCTGCCCGTTGAGCTTGGACAGCAGGTCATCGCGCTCTCGTTCGAGTTGCTCGCTCTTGTCTTTCTGCCGCTGGAGCTCCGCCTTGGTTTGCTCTAGCAGTTGCTGCAACTCGTTTAGATCCACGTACAACCCGTCTCCTTCAGCACTGTCCTTTCTCAAATCGATTGGCACACGACCACCTGCCCCTAAGATACCCCGTAGGTTCCCTGACCTGCCCCGCCGAGTTGCCGGACTTCAGGTCTGCGCCCCGGACGCCATAATGACGGTGGGATGGCCCAGCACCTCGAAGAACTGCCGTTGTTTCCCCTCAACACCGTGCTTTTCCCGTACGCGTCGATCAATCTCCACGTCTTCGAGGACCGCTACCGGCAGATGATCGACCACTGTGTGAAGTACGACCATCCGTTCGGCATCGTCCTCATTCGTTCAGGGCCCGAAGTGGGCGGAACGGCCGAACCCTTTATGGTCGGTACAGCCGTGCGCGTGACGAGCCTGAACACCTATGACGACGGTCGCTTGGACGTGAATGTTCACGGTGAGCGCCGCTTTCGCATCCGAAAGCTCGACGAATCGGGTCCCTATCTGGTGGGCCAGGTCGAACCCGTGTTCGAACTTGAGGTCGAAGACGACCCTCGAACAGAGTCGCTGTCAATGGATGTCAGAGAAGGCTTCCGCATCCTCATCGAAGGGTTCTTTGGCAGGCCCGACTACAATATCCAGATTCAATTTCCGGCTGATCCGACGGCCCTCTCCTTCGTCATCGCGAACTATTTGACTCTCGACAACCGGGAGAAGCAGCGTCTGCTGGAGACGACGGACACGCTTGAACGACTGGCCGAGCTCAAGGTCCTCATCGAGCGCCAAATCGTTGAAGCCCGTGTTGATCCGACGCCCGGAACCTACCGGCTAACCCGCAAAGACCTCGAAGAATGGATCTACCCGAACTGATTTTGGGGGATCATTTGCGCGTGAGGAGGAGGGCCGGGCCCCCAAAACGGCCACAATGATGACGTGACTCCGGTCGCGATCTACGTCCACGTCCCGTTCTGCCCCTCGAAGTGTGGCTACTGCGATTTCAACAGCTACGCGATGGAAGGCGACATCATGGCGCGGACGGTGGATGCGATGGTCGCTGAGATCAAGCGCAGTCCGTGGCGCGGTCGCCCCGCCAAAACGATCTTCTTCGGTGGCGGGACGCCGACCTATCTTCCGAAGGCGTTGCTGATTCGGCTGATCGAGGCTGTCTTGGCTGTCCACCCGCCGATTGAGGGGGCTGAGATCACCAGCGAGGCCAATCCGGGAACGGTGGACATGCCGAAGTTCAGGGCGATGCGGCAGGCCGGGTTCAACCGGATCAGCCTCGGAGCGCAGAGCTTTGTCCCCGAGGATTTGGTGCGGCTTGGTCGCGTGCACCAGGCAGCGCATGTTGGACGTGCCGTGACTGCCGCTCGCGAGGCGGGATTTGAGAATCTCAATCTCGATCTGATGTTCGCCCTGCCCGGTCAGTCGTCGCGGGCATGGGAGCAGAATCTCGACCTTGCCCTGAGTCTCCAGCCCGACCACCTGAGCTTGTATTGCCTCACCATCGAGCCGAACACGCGGTTCTACAAACTCCACCGACGCGGCCTCCTCGACCTGCCGGACGACGAGGCGCAGGTCGCGATGTATGACGAAGCTGTCGCCCGGATGACGGCGGCCGGTTATGCCCAGTACGAGATCAGCAACTTCGCTCGTCCGGGTCGGGAGTGCCGTCACAATCTTTGCTACTGGCACGGTGAGGAGTACCTCGCCTACGGCCCCGGCGCCGTGGGCTGTTTCTCCCCCCCCGTGGCGCGGCCGTCCCGCCCGCGCTTGGAGGAACCTTTAGTAGCGGGGCCAGCTTCCCCACATGCTGTCACAACTCTGGGTGGCCGGGGTGATGAATCGTGCACCCCGGAGCGGCCTATAGCAGAAGACCCGGGGAGCTTGGTAGAGCCGGGGTGCACAATTCATCACCCCGGCCACACCCTTGACCAGGATCTTCGCCAGCGCGGGCAAGACGGCCGCGCCACGGGGGGGGAGAGGATTCGCTATACGAATATGAAGCACCCCGAGCGGTATTGCGAGGCGGTTGAGAGCGGGACGAAACTGTGGTGCGAAGAGGAAGTTATCGGCTCGCGGGAGCGAGAAATCGAGCGGTTGATGCTGGGGATTCGGCTCAACGAGGGGGTTGAGGCGGACGGCGTTGATCCGGTTGCTAGCCAAAAACTGCAGGCCCGGGGATGGCTGATTCAGACCGGGGCGAGGCTGAAACTCACCCCGCAGGGAAGGCATTTTTGCAGCGAAGTGACGGCAGCGCTCATCTAGCTGGAACCAATCTGGATCGCGATTTGTAGTATAGAGCAGCAAACCATTTGATAGTAATAGACTAAAATGAGATTCGACAAACTCACCATAAAATCCCAGGAGGCCTTCCAGGACGCACAGACCCGGGCGGCCAATTTTCAGCATCAAGCGATCGATGCCGAGCACCTGCTACTTGCCCTACTCGCCCAGGAAGGCGGGGTGGTGCGGCCATTGCTGGAGAAGCTCAGCGTCGATCCCGACCGACTCTCGCGCGACCTCGAAGCCGAACTCGAGCGCCAGGCCAAGGTTTCCGGCGCAGCCGCACATGGCGCGTCGATCACCAACCGACTTCAGCAGATCTTCAACGAGGCCTTCCGCATCGCGGAGGGCATGAAGGACGACTATGTCTCGACCGAGCACATGCTCCTCGCGATCCTTGACGACAAGGGCGCGGCGGGACGGCTCCTCAAAGCGGCTGGAGTCACCAAGGACTCCCTCGAAGCGGCGATCGACGACATCCGAGGCGGGCGACGGGTCACCGATGCCAGCGCCGAGGACCGCTACCAGGCGCTTGAGAAGTTCGGCATCGACCTCACCGCACGGGCGCGTAGCGGCAAACTCGACCCGGTCATTGGCCGAGACGAGGAGATTCGGCGCGTCATCCAGGTCCTCAGCCGTCGTACAAAGAACAACCCGGTGCTCATCGGCGAACCCGGCGTCGGGAAAACGGCCGTCGTCGAGGGCCTCGCCCAGCGCATCGTCAGCGGCGATGTGCCCGAGGGGCTTCGCAACAAGTCGGTCATTGCACTGGATATGGGTGCTCTCATCGCCGGTGCCAAGTACCGGGGCGAATTCGAGGATCGACTCAAGTCGGTGCTCGACGAAATCAAGCAGGCCGAGGGGCAGATCATTCTGTTCATCGACGAGATGCACACCCTCGTCGGCGCGGGAAAGGCGGAAGGCTCGATGGATGCGGCAAACATGCTGAAGCCGATGCTTGCGCGTGGCGAACTGCGCTGCGTCGGGGCGACGACCCTGGACGAGTACCGCAAGTACATCGAAAAGGACGCGGCGCTGGAGCGACGCTTCCAGCAGGTGTTCGTCGGCGAGCCGAGCGTGGAGGAGACGATTTCGATCCTGCGCGGCCTCAAAGAGCGCTACGAAATCCACCACGGCGTCCGGATCACGGATTCCGCACTCGTCGCTGCCGCGACGCTGAGCAACCGATACGTCAGCGATCGCTTCCTGCCCGACAAGGCCATCGACCTGATGGACGAGGCGGCCAGCCGACTCAAGATCGAGATTGACAGCGTCCCGGCTGAAATCGACGAGGTCGAACGCCAGGTGCGCCACCTCGAAATTGACAAGGCAGCGCTTGAAAAAGAAGATGACGAAGCCAGTCGTGAGCGACTGGCGACCACCCAGTTGCGCCTCGCCGAACTCAACGAAAAGGCGAGCGCGATGCGGGCGGTTTGGCAGACCGAGAAGGACAAAATCGAGCGCACGCGCAGCATCAAAGAGGAACTCGACAGCCTAAGAAATCAGCTTCAGCAAGCCGAGCGCGACCTCGACTGGGCGCGGGCGGCAGAGATTCAGCATGGCCGGATCCCGGCTCTGCTGGAGCAGCTTGAAGCCGAAACCGCCGAGCTCGAGAAGATTCAGGAGAGCGGCAAACTGCTGAAGGAAGAGGTCGACAGCGAGGACATCGCCGAGGTCGTGAGCAAGTGGACGGGCATCCCCGTCAGCAAGCTTATGCAGGGCGAAATGGCCAAGCTCCTCACCCTTGAAGACCAGCTTGAGAAGCGGGTTGTAGGTCAGGACGAAGCCTTGCGCATCGTGGCGGACGCGATTCGTCGGGCTCGCAGCGGCATCGCGGACCCCCATCGCCCGATTGGCTCGTTCCTGTTCCTCGGTCCGACGGGAGTTGGCAAGACCGAGACCGCGCGTGCGCTGGCTGAGTTCATGTTCAACGACGAGCGGGCGATGGTCCGGATCGACATGAGCGAGTATCAGGAGCGGCATTCGGTTGCACGCCTCATCGGCGCGCCTCCCGGCTATGTCGGCTACGAAGAGGGCGGACAGCTTACGGAAGCGGTTCGACGTCGTCCCTATGCGGTGGTGCTGCTCGACGAGGTCGAAAAGGCGCATCCGGAAGTGTTCAACGTCTTGCTGCAAATGCTCGACGATGGACGCCTGACGGACGGGCAAGGCCGAACGGTCGACTTCCGCAATGCGGTCGTCATCCTGACGAGCAACTTGGGAAGCCAATACTACGCCGACCCGCTGATGAGCGATCAGGAGTTCGAGGACACGAAGGTCAAAGTCTTGGAGGAGGTTCGGCGCTTCTTCCGGCCCGAGTTCGTGAACCGACTCGATGACATCGTGGTGTTCCGCTCGCTGGGTGTGAACGAAATCAAGCGAATCGTGCGCATTCAGATTGACCAGTTGGCGAACCGGTTGGCCGAGCGCCGCATCACGCTCGACCTGACCGACGAGGCGACTTCGCAGATCGCGCTGGCTGGATTCGACCCGGTCTACGGCGCGCGGCCGCTGAAGCGAGCGATTCAGAAGGAGATTCTGAATCCCCTCGCCCAAGCCATCTTGCGGGGCGATGTGAAAGATGGTCAGACGGTGAAGGTGGACTTCCGCGAGGGGTCGTTCACCTTCTCGCCGGTCGCGGCGGGGGTTTAGGTCGCGGCTTCTCGGGCACCCAAAGCTTGGGTCGGGTGCCCTGCGGCACCGTTCTATCCCTCGGGGTCCCAATCGAAGACGTATTCAAAGTTTGCCTCGCCGCCGCAGTAGACGGCGAATCTGAGTGTCAACCCATTAGGAAATCGATCATGGTTGGGAACGGTCGTCTCGGCCTGGATGCGACCGGAGTCTCCAGTTTGGTGCACCTCAACACCTCCCACCGAGATTCCACTGACGTGTCCGACCCCAGACGGCAACCCTGGGGGCTGCCAACTCACGCCACCGGAGCCCCGAGGTCGTTCCCCTGCCGAGACAACGGTTCCGAAGACTTGGAACTTCTCGCCGGGCCGGAGTCGGTTGAGTTCGCGGTCGAAGCGCCAGGTGAAGACCGTCGATCCACGATGGTCCGACAGATCCAAGTTGTTCCAGAGGTAAGCCAGATTCATCGATCCCGGTGAAGCAACAAACGTAAAGCGCGCGTAACGAGGCGCAACCAGATCGATTGGCTTAGGTTCCACCGATCGGTGTCCGACCAGTTTCCAGGCCCCTTTGCTAGCGGGAATTGAGCTCCCTCGGCTCACTAGCTCTCGATCGATGCGCTTAACGGCGTCGGACATAGCCGCAAGCATCCCACGATAGGCGTTCGCAAACTCAGGGTTCGTCGTAGCCGACTGAAGCGTAACGAGGAGTTGGGTGAGCATCTTGTGTCGCTCTTGCAAGCCCTTGCGCAGTTCATCCAGATGGCTTGTCGAGAGCTTCGAAAGGTCAGCCGGTACGGGGATGCCGTATTGAACTTGGAGAGCCAACGCGCTGCCCATCGCCGCCGAAGCGGTGTTGATGGCCTTCTTCGTCTCGTCCTGTGTTGCCCAGAATTTGAGCGTGCGGAGCGCATTCTCGGATTCCGCCAAGAGTCGATCGGTACCTGGAGGAGCCACTGCTCCCACGAAGAAAATGCCATAGATGTGGTACCAGGGTCCGTCCTTGTCCGAAAAGAAACGGTCGCCGCGAGGCCGCAAGTTGATCAGGTGATCAAGAACTTGGTCGGGCTTGACTACCCTCGCAGATTTTGCTGTAGGCCCAGCCTTCGCATCCCATCCGATAACCATGCTTGCCTGCGCATATGCCACCTCCTTGAGGAGGTTATGAGCAGTGAGAGTTGCGAGCGGATAATCGTTTCCGGTCACATCGAGCGCCAGCGAAAGAACCTCGGGTGGAGTCAGGTTCTGGGAACCACGAAGCCGCTCGAATAGCTTCTCCTCAAGGCTCTTGCCGCTTCCATCGCGGACCTTAGTGATCGCAACCCATGGGTTTTTGGGCAGATCTGACGGTTGGTCGCTGTATGGCAGACAGTAGCCGAGAGATCTGCCGCCGGTGTCCTTCACCAGATTCACAAGACGTTCGGCGGGCCCAACAGCCAGAGAGGCCCCCGAAGGCAGCGTGTAGAGTGCGCTCTTCTCGAAAGGCTTGAGCTTTCGAGCCATCAGATCGGTCGTCATGTTCTTCGTCATGCTCTCTACCGTGAGGACTTGGCGCGCAAGAGGCTTTCCAGATCCTGAGTGGGGGAACCCAATCAGAGACAATCCGAAAAGAAACAGAACCCAAGCGAATGCTTTCATAGCGCCGACCTCGCGTGGACCTTTGCGGTTCGGCTCGATCGCCCTCAGCAGGTCTCACTTTTCGCAGCGACGAATCCAACCACTGAGTGACTCCACGCCAGCTTCAACTTACCGCACGAATTTGGTGCGGGCAGCGCTTCGTAACGCGTTTTGACTACAGCTAAAGACACCTGTCACCCGGCATGAGGCAATCGGCCCTATGGCCTGATGGTGAGGGACACCGGGAGTGGTCAAACAGGCAGAAGACCACCATGAAACAACTCACCCTTCCCCTCGCCTTTCTTGCCCTCGCTGCCGGAGCTAGCACCGCTCATGCGGTACCGTCCCTGATGATTCAGGCCACCATCGTCACTGGCGAGCCCGTGTTTCCAAGCGTGATGCCCAGCCTCATGGTCGCGGACAGCAGCGTCGTGCCGATTCGGACCCGGAACACCTTCCCGGCTTCGCTCAACGTCACCTGCAAGTTCCAGACCTTTCCCGTCATCGGCCTTTTCTGCCGTAAGGCCATCATCCATGTCGATGGGTTCTCGCGACGTCCTTTAGAGGTCGAGGCCTTCAACATAGCTTCTCGAAGCTGGGCGCGGATCGGTGCGGCAACGCTCCCCAACAATCCGACACGAACCCGGTTCGAGATCAACTTCAGTTCGCCTCAGATGGCGGGGCGGTTCATTGACATTCTCGGGCAGATGTCCGTCCGCATCCGGCGCAACGATACGCGCCCGTTCGAGATCATCATGGACTGCATCGGCGTCGAGACACTGTATTGAGATCTCGGAAGGAATTCACGGCAATGACAAGGCTTGGATTCCAAAGTGGGTGGCCGGGGTGATGAAATTGTGCACCCCGGTGCGACCAAGCCTTGACTTGCTTCCGTGTTTGGCAACGCCGGAGTGCACAATTTCATCACTCGGGCCACCCGGATCGCTTTCCTTGCAGCAAGCGCACCTTGCTCGATAACTCGGAAGCCAGGGGCGAGGCGAGGGTACCCTTTGGGCCATCAAAGATACCGTGCTCGTCCTTGGTTCCGGCCCGATCCGCATTGGGCAGGGCATCGAATTCGACTACTCCTGTGTTCACTGCGTTTGGGCCCTGCAGGAACTCGGGTACCGCGCCATTATCGTCAATAACAACCCGGAGACGGTCAGCACCGACTTCGACACCGGCGACGGGCTTTACTTCGAGCCGGTCACCCTGGAAGACGTCCTCGATGTGGTTGCGCACGAGAATCCACACGGCGTGGTCGTGCAGTTTGGCGGGCAGACGGCGATCAATCTCGCCGAAGGACTGGAACGCGCCGGGGTCCGCGTATTGGGGACCAGTCCGAGCGCGATTGCGATGGCCGAGGACCGCGACCAGTTTGACAATCTTCTAAACAGTCTCGGAATCGCCAAGCCAAGGGGCCGCGCGGTTCGCTCGCTGGACGAGGCACGGATCGTCGCCAATGAAGTCGGCTATCCCGTCCTCGTCCGGCCAAGTTTCGTCCTCGGTGGCCGGGCGATGGAGATCGTCTACGACGACCAACAGTTGATCGGGTTCTATCGCGAGGCTGAGGACGCCAATCCGGGACAGCCAGTCTTGGTGGACAAGTACCTGCTGGGCCAAGAGGCCGAGGTTGATGTCATTTCCGACGGCGAATCGACCCTGATCCCCGGAATCATGGAGCATATCGAGCGGGCGGGAGTCCACAGCGGCGACTCCATGGCGGTGTATCCGCCCGTTTCTTTAAGTGATGATGTGCAAGCTCAGATGGTTCGGTCTGCGTGTGCGATCGCTCGCGCGCTTGGCGTCAAGGGGCTGATGAACATTCAGTACGTCGTAGTTGATGGCCAGGCGTACGTTCTCGAAGTGAACCCCCGTGCGTCGCGCACCGTGCCGTACCTAAGCAAGATCACCGGCGTGCCCATGGTACAGCTTGCCTCGCGCTGTATGATGGGCGAGAAACTTACGGACTTAGGTTACGCAAGCGGACTCTGGGGTGGGGGCGCACTGGGACCGGATCGGGTCTTGCCGGAGGAGGCGTTTGCTGTTCCGGTGGAATTGCCCAAGGCGAGGTTCTATGCGGTCAAGGCTCCGGTGTTCAGCTTCCAAAAGCTCTCCCGGGTCGAGCCGAGTTTGGGACCGGAAATGAAGTCTACGGGGGAGATACTTGGGATCGACTTCACCTACGAGACGGCCCTTTACAAAGCGCTGGTGGCAAGTGGCATTCACTTTAAGCCGACCGGCTTCGTTGTGCTGACGGTTACCGATGCCGATAAGCCAGCCGCCATCAAGATCGCGCGGGATTTGGTGGCGAAGGGATATCTGATTGCCAGCACGCGTGGGACCCACGAAGCGCTTACTGCGGCGCACATTCGCAGTACGGAAGTCAAGAAGATCGAAGAAGGTTCTCCAAATCTACTGGAACTGATTCTCGGCGGGGATGTGGCCTTAATGATTAACACGCCGGGTGTGGCCCTGCAGCAAGAAGTTGAAGCTGCCCGCATCCGTCGCGCATGCATCGAGACGGGTGTCGCTTGCGTCACGAGCATCGATACTGCAGCTGCGCTCGCACATGCTCTTGAAATCTTCGAACATCCGGAGCGCGCTAGCTGTCTGCCCTATACCGAATACCTTAAGCAGACTCGTTAAGCGCGGCACTAAATTGCTGACGATAGAGCCTGGCGTACAGCCCATCATTGGCAAGAAGTTCTTCGTGCGTTCCTTGTTCGGTAATTACACCCTGCTCCATCACCACGATGACATTGGCTTTAACGATGGTCGAGAGACGATGGGCGATGACAAAGCTCGTACGGCCAGCGAGCAGGTGATCAAGGGCTTCTTGGAGAAGCGCTTCGGTTTGGCTGTCTAATGCAGAAGTGGCTTCATCGAGGATTAGGATCTTAGGGTCGGCAATGAGTGCACGGGCAATCGCCAGTCGCTGCTTCTCCCCTACCGATAGGGAGACGCCGTCTTCACCAATCTTCGTTTCATATCCATCCGGCAAGGCAACAATCGTATCGTGAATGTTCGCTGCTTTCGCGGCTTCGAATACCTCGTGTTCTGTGGCATCCATGCGTCCATAGCGGATGTTCTCAAGAATTGTCGTATTGAAGAGGATGCTCTCCTGAATCACATAGCCGATCTGCTGGCGGTAAGAGAGAAGCTGAGTGTCGCGCAGATCGATGCCATCTACCAAGATTCGGCCTTGGGTCGGATCGTAGTGACGCATGAGGAGATTGACGAGTGTCGTCTTCCCGCTTCCGGAGAAGCCCACCAGCGCAATCATTTGGCCCGGATCAACGGCTAAATCGATTCCGTTGAGAACAGGCTTGCCCTCCTCATATTCAAAGATGAGATTCTCGAAGCGAACGTGACCTTCAATCGGTGGCATGGCGGGCGCATCGGGCCTATCAGCGATGGTTGCTCGCGTATCGAGCGTTCGAAAGATGCGATGAAGTGCCGCTTGCGTTCTTGCAATCGGATCGATCACGACGAGGAATCTCACGATTGGGCCATAAATGTATCCGATGGAATACATAAGAAACATAACGAGCGTTCCCGGCAGCATTTCGCCGCGAAGGCACATCAGTCCACCGTAGTACATGACGAGTCCTTGTCCAATACCGCCCAGCGCATCGGCAATCGTCCACAGTCCGCCGCCAAGAGCACCCTGACGAACATTCAATCCCATCAGGTCGCGAGTGACGCCCATAAAGGAACGGGCTTCCCAGCGCTCTTGTCCGAAGCCTTTCACGACTTGAATGCCGGCAAGCTTCTCCTGCATGTTGCCGTACATGACATCCCGGGTTCGGCGGATATCCTCACTCGTTTCTTTCAGTGGCTTAAGGAATCGAGAGAAGTTGAGAATGTAGATGGGTGTAATGGACAAACTCAGCAATGCAAGGAATGGGCTGATCGTAAACAGGATAACGAGGACGAGCAGGAGCTGGACGGCATCGCTCACCATGGTATTCAGGTGACTGGTGATCAGCGACTGAACCGTACTCGCATCATTGATTACATTACTAATAAGTTTGCCCGTTTGGTTGCGATCAAAGTACGCAATGGGGAGCGATTGCATATGTCGATACAGCTTCTCGCGCGTTGCCAACAGGAACCGCTGCCCCAGCATGCTCGTCGCGACGCCAAGGGCATAGCCGAGCAAGCCGGCGCCGGTCGCAAATCCTACGACATACGTAAGATAGAGCAAGGTGTTAATCGGCTCGCCCTTCTGAAGTTTATTCACGATATCTCCGAGGATGAGTGGGGGCAAGAAGTTAAAGATCGATTGGGAGATGGTGAGGGCGAGGCACCAGACCTGAAGCCGCAGAAACGGCCGCAACTCGGGGACGAGCCGTCGCAACGGGTTGATGGGTTTGGGCAGGGCGGGTGCAGCCGACATCCGCCGTCCAGTCTACTCCGATCAGAACAGGCTATCGAAGTGAACGAGCAGCGTCACGAGGTTACTGGTTTCGTGCTGACCGTCGAATTCGCGAACGGCATGGGCGCCCACCATGCTGCTGCTGGGCCACGGGCCTTCGCTGTCGAGGCGCTCACCGATCGTGGGAATGAACACATAGCGCAACCACTGGGCGAACGCCATCGTGTTCATACCGAAGGCCCCCATATTCTCGTAGGCGTCTGGCGTTGGCTCAACGATATCCCAGAAACCAATGCGCTTCAGTTCGGCCACGATCGCGTCGTAACCCTGGCGAATCTCTGGCGACCGGTCCATTAGGCGTTCGTCCTTGCGCCCGCGTCAAGCAGGTCGTCGATGCAGTGACGCCATCGCTCGGGATCGCGAACTTCTCGTGCTCCGAAGTGGCTCGTGCCCATGTTGAAGCGGATGCCACTTACACCGGCATGGCGAGTGTACTTCGCCAGTTTGCCCGCGATGACCCAGTCGACCGCCGATTCGCTATCGATCTCGGGGACGATGATCGCGGCGGCAAGGCGGAGCCAGCGGTCGATGGGCTGGATATAGAGCCGATCGGCGTGGTCGAGTTGGTCTTCGAGATTAAAGAGATAGCAGACGTCTCGGAGGAACATCGAAGTTGTCTTTGGCCCGACGCCTCGGATATCCACGATGCGGAGAAACTGGGGCTCGATATGGTCGGTCTGCAGGACGCCCCGGACAATCCAGCCCGCAATCGATCCCAAGCTGTCAAGCTGGTAGATCTCCTGCGCGAGTTCGACGATTCCGGCGATGAGGCCGCGATTAAGCTGCTCGGAGTTCTTTCGTTTGCGCTCCTCACAGATCGCGGAGAAGTTCTCCCAAACGCGATTTCCATCCGGCTCGGCCAACAGCTCGGCAAAGTCCGCAGGCGCGCAGGTGCGGCGCAGGGCTTGCGTGGCCATTTGGGCCAGTTCATCTCGGTCCTTGCCTCGACGTGCGAACGCATAGTGGGCGAAGAACGCGTTCACGCAGTTGTAGGGCAACGCAAAGGCGGCGCGGATGTCTTTGAGGGATGAGGACTCGGCCCGGGAGGCGTGTTCGAGGGACGGTAGCCACACCTCGCCGATGTATCGATCCGCTCGATCCCCGGCCATGGCCCGCATAATGGCCACGGACCGAGGGTTTAACTCCACGTACGACAACGGTTCCCTCTCTGACCGGCCGCTTCGACGCGACGGGTTGTCCTCTCGTTAGAATTTGGCGTCGGAAGCAATATTGGTGAGGATGGGGAGGGTTGGAGTCTGCATGCTTCCACCGCCTTCCACGCCCGTATTACCACGACGCATCCGATAGAATACCTGCCACGCAAATTCGAGAATCGGAATTCGATTCGACTTGAATTCGGTCAAAACAGAAGAGAACGCGTTGGCAAAAACGCCGACCGGTTTTCCACCCTTGATCACGCTGTAGATCGAGCCCCCGGGGATGGTGGCTTGCACTTGAGCAACGGTGCCGACGAAGGGCGCCTCTCCACCAAAGAATCGTCCGTTCAGGATGGGGCGATTGGCTTCGAAGAACGCGAAGATCCGCGCTCCCTTGGAGATGAACGGCCGCAAGAGGTCCATCTTGGCGGCCATGTTGGCCGAATCAGTCGCCGATTCCGCTCCAACTCCGGCCAGGAAGTCCTTACCATCCAGGTTGACGCCGACGCCGGCAAAGTAGACCGTCACCGTTCCGTCCTCGGGCACCCGGTCGGCCAGGGATGCGGCTGCCGCCAGCATTTGAGCAGCGGACGCATTCTCCAGAACCACGATATTCTCTTCGGCGTAACCCGTACTCTGGGTGAGGGTGTCCTTGATGAGGGCGGCGTCGTTCAGGGCAAAGTCAGGCGCTGCGAGATCAGCGATTTTGCACTGTGAATTCGCGATGATGAGGGCGAACTTGGTTGGGATCGTCGCTACCTTGCCCGCTACCCCGGTTCCGCTCGTGCCTCCGTCAGGCAGGAGGGTGGACGGATCGACCGTGGGAGGCTCGTTCCCTGGGTTGGTGACGCGCTTCTCGGGTTTGGGAATGACGGGGTTGGCTGGATTCGTCGGATTCTGGCGAACGGGCTCCTCGCTCCGGGCGGGGTCTGGTTCCTTTTTGCGCGGCTCGGGCTTGGTCTTCTCGGGTTTTGCAGGAGCCGTTGGGTTGGTCGGATTGGTCTGCGTTTTGAGATCAATCGCGGCAGTCGATCGCGTCGTCGAGGCGTCGACCTTGGCGAGGTCCTCAATGGCGGCCATGTCTTCCGGGCCAATGAGTTCGGCGTCGATCTTCCAGTTGAGCTTCTTCCGAACCTTGGTGAATTGCGCATCCAACTGGTCCAGGCCCTCTCGATCGCTTAGGGTTGAATACGCGATGTTGAGGAAGTAAAATGTTTCCTTGCTGTTCTGTTTCTTCTTGAGAAGCTCTTCGAATTCGCTGGCAACCTGCTTGAGCAGGGCGGTGCGCTCAGTTTCGTCACGAACGGCGAAGGACTGCTTGAGCCCAGCATAGGCAGCGGCAAAATTGGCGGAATACGGCGATCCGCCTCGCCATTGCTTTCGCTCCGTCACCGGTCCGGCGAGGGTGGTGCCCTTGGCGGAGTCAACGGGGCGGCTCTTCGTGCTCTCGAGGAATGCGGCGCGAGCGGCACTCCAGTTCTGCACCCGCAGAGCCTCCAAGCCTTGCTCATACGCCGTTGCCCAGGGTTGGGCTTGAGCTACAAGGCCGATAGCGAAGAGAGAAAGGATGCAGATCGTCCGTGATAACTTCATCTTTGTTCTCTTACTTGCCTGCGAAGCGGTACGTCAAGCCGACCGCCATGTCCATCCCGCCGCCCTCTCCGCTGGACGCGAAATTGAAGTCCACGCCCACGGTGCTCCCGAACGGGCGGTATCCAATGCCGAACGTAAAGGTGTTGCGATCCCTGAACAGGCCGTCCCCGCCGTTGGGGATTGCGTTGAAGCCGAATCGGATCGGAATCAGGGCGTTGCCGTAGTTCCAGTTGTACTCCATGCCGCCGCCGATGACCCACTGGTCTTTCCGGGTGAGCACGGAGTCTTTGTTGCCTTGGATGTAGCCATCAGCCTGGAGGCCGAAGATCACGAAGTCCTTGCCCCCGCGCAATCCGCCCGTTCGATAGGCAAGACCGCCCGAGAGTCGCCCCGGGATCTTGTCGTAGTAGCCCGAGGTGCTGTCGTTCCCGTTGAGTTCGATCGGGGTTCGGTAGCTAAAGCCGAGGCTCATGTTGCCGCCCTGGGGGACGAACTGGATGCCGACGATGCCGCCCACGCCATTGGCCGTGTCGCGATTGTCGGTATCGACGAAGCCTCGATTCTGGTTGTCGGCATCGAAGATGTTGTAGAACATCCGGTTCTCGACGTTGGTAGTGGTCATCACGACCCCCAATCCCCAGCTAAACGTCGAACCTGCGCTGCCGTAAGAGACGGTGTAAAAATCGGACTTAACCCGGTTGAGCTCAGCATAGTCCTTGACCACCAAGTCGCCGTCTCGAAGGTCGGTGCCGCTGCGAAAGTCGCGGATATAGCCGCCGGTCGTGTAGGCAATGCCGAGGGTCCCGTTTGTCCGCCCGTTTCGTCCCTTGAAGGGATAAGCGATGCCGACATGAGTAATGGCCCTGGAGCCGGATCGATACGTTGTTTCGGTTTGCGGGGTCCGAAAGTCGGTGGTCACCGTGGTGTCGCTTTCAGGAAGGTTCCGCAGGCTGAGGCCGAGTGTCGCATCGGTGACATAGCCGAGACCGGCAGGGTTGTTGTATGACGAGAACGTGTCGGCACCGGCAGTGTAGATGCTTCCGCCCATGCCCATCGCTCGCCCGCCCGCATCGAGTGCTGACACCAAATCGGGCACCTGCGCCTGTGCGCACGCGCCCATTGCAGCGCTGAGCGCCGCCAATCCTAGCTTCCTTGCATCCATACGCTTAGCTCCCTATCTCTCTCCGTTACCTGCCCCTTCCGCGAATCGTCACCACGACTTCCTGGGACGCTCCGCGGTTGCCCGCGCGATCCACTGCCGTGACGACAATCTTGAATTTACCCGGAAGGTTGTTCTGCCACTTGATGCGGCCCGTCCATTGAAGGGTATTTCCCGACGTTCGTGTGCCTTTTCGAGCGACATTGGCGATGAACTGACCATCCATGGTCTTCGCCACGACCGTAACGCCGGGTTGAAGAATCGAACGCTCGAACTGGTCATTGATGTTGATGGCGACCGGAATGTCCGTCCCCGGATTGACCGGCGTCGCTGTTGGCCCAAGAACCTGAATCACCGGCGCGATTCGGTCCAAGGTGACCGTGATCGACTTCGTCACCGAGTTGTTGGCTTCGTCATCCACCTTAATATTTATGGTCTGCTGGCCGTCTCTCTGTACGTTGGCTGAGTCCCAGAAGACGGTGAAGTTGGGCTGGTTGCCGCTGTTGTTTGGAATATCTTGGCTTCCGATCTGAACCCGCCACTCTTTGAGATTCGGCTCATTAAGCCTCACTCGGATCGGGACGACGCCCTTTACAAAGCTGTTCGTGATCGGATTGAACTCAAAAAACTCAGGGACCTTGGTATCGACCACCACGTTGCGGGTCTCCGTGTTATAGGCGTTGTTCGGTTCGATCGCCTCGACTTTGATCGTGTAATTGCCCTCGGGTGTACCCTCGTTGAAATTCAGCGCGATATCGCCCGTGATCTTGCCGTCCCCGTCGGGAGTGAAACGCTTTTCAACCGTAATCTTTTCGCTCGGATTCGCATCGCGTGTGACGGTCGCCCGCACCGTGACCTGCACCACTGAGTTTCGAATATTGAATCTCAGCGTGTTGGTCTTGCCCAAGAAGTCCCCATTGTTTGGCGACGTGACGGTCAGCGTTCCGGCCATGGCGGCGGAAGCGACGACGAATGCTAGCGCTGAACTAGCTAACCGTAAGATTCCTTTCATAACGGGGTCCGTCCTATTCTCACAGATTGTAGACGATTGAGTCAATGAATTGAGCCACTCCAAGCTCATCATTGGACGCAAATATGCGATCGGCAACCGATTTCACTTCTTCACGTGCATTCGAGGGGGCCGCGCCAAACCCTGCCCACTGCACCATCTCGACGTCATTCTGGCCATCGCCCATCGCCGCCACTTCGCCTTGGGCAATGCCTAGTTTCTCGCTCAAGACCCGCAGGCCGACCGACTTGTCCACAGTCGGGGCCATGAATTCGAGGTATTCGGGCTCCGAAACCGTCATGTAGGTGATCGAGCCATATTCAGGCCCGAGCAGGTCTTGGTGGGTGCGTATGCGCTCCGGATCATCGACAAAGAGAACTTTCGTCGCGTCGAACTCGCGCATGACCGAACTTTCGACCCGCTCCGGAACAAGATTGCGGAGGCGCGCCGCGTAGAGATCCCCCCAATCGTTCGAATTCGCGATCATCACTCTGCCCCGGCTGTAGAGGGCCACATGGGTGTCGGCGTCTTCGGCATAACTAATGAGTCGGTTTCGGAGTTCAGCTTCGAGAGCCTCGTGATGAACTTCCTTGCCATCGTGGTCTAGGACATAGGCTCCGTTACAGCTGACGATTGGGCCTTGGCGGTCAAGGTCGTTCCAGTATTGAGCGATGCTCGAAGCGTTTCGTCCGCTGGCCAACACCACGACAATGCCTTGATCCAAAGCACGAGCGATCGCAGCTTTGTTTTCGGGAGGGATTTGGCGCTGGGAGTCCAAGAGGGTCCAATCGAGGTCCAGCGCGATCATCTTGATCATCTGAGTCCATTATGAAGGCACATACCTGATGTCCGAAGTAAACGAGCGAAAACCGACATCTCAACGGGCCGGATTTGCGCAACTTCCGTGGTAAGGTGAGACGGATGAGCAAAGCGTCGAAGAGCCGGGTGGAGTCTCCGGCGACGCGGAACGCGCCCGTGTTGCCGGTGCGCGACAACGTGCATTTCCCAAACCTGATCAACACCCTCCTCGTGGGTCGCGAATTGTCGGTTCGGGCTTTGCAGAGCGCGATGCGGAAAGATCGTCGCGTGCTTGTCGTTGGACAGCGGGACGTCACCGTTGACGAGCCACGTGCCGCCGACCTCTACCACGTGGGCACACTCAGCGAAGTCATGCAGGTGCTGCCGATGCCTGATGGCACGATGCGCGTGGTTCTACGTGGGCTAGCGCGCAGTCGCGTTCATTCTTATGCCTATCGGGGCGGATTCTTCGTTGCCGCCATCGAAGAGCTCTCCCAAGTTTCCCGTGGCGGCACCAAGGTGGAGGCTCTCCGCCGCGAAGGCATCGACGCATTCAACGAAATCGCGGGTTTGGGCAAGCAGGTTCCGCCTGAGGCACTCGAAATGCTGCCCGCTATCGAGGAACCCGGCGAACTCGCCGACATCATCGCCAACCACCTGAACCTCCGGCCCGAGGTCAAGCAGGAACTTCTCGAAGACCTCGATTCCGTGTCGCGGCTTTCCCGTTTGGTCACACTCCTGATTTCCGAGCGGCAAGTCCTCGAACTCCAGTCGGATATTCGAACCAAGGTCGAGCAGGAGCTTGGCAACACCCAACGTGAGTACTACTTGCGGGAGCAGCTTCGGGCCATCCAGCACGAACTCACTGGGGCAGACGAGAGCGAAGAGGGTTCGGAATTCAGGCGCAAGATCGAGGCCTGCGGCATGTCGCCTGAGACTCAGGACAAAGCGCTGCAGGAACTCCGTCGATTCGAGAGGGCCCCTGCGAGTTCGCCTGAGGGCATGGTTATTCGGAACTACCTCGACTGGCTCACTTCGCTGCCATGGGACAAGCTCAGCGAAGACCGGCTCGACGTCAAGGCCGCGGCGAAGATCCTCGATCGCGACCACTATGGTCTTGTTCAGGTCAAGGACCGAATCTTAGACTTTCTTGCCGTTCGCCAACTGAGCAAGTCGCTTCGCGGACCCATTCTTTGCTTCGTCGGCCCACCCGGTGTCGGCAAGACCAGCATTGGACGATCGATTGCAGAGGCATTGGGTCGGCAGTTCGTGAGGGTCTCTTTGGGCGGGGTGAGGGACGAGGCGGAGATTAGAGGGCACCGCCGAACCTATATCGGGTCAATGCCCGGCCGGCTCATCCAGGGCGTCAAGAACTGTGGCACCCGCAACCCAGTGTTCATGCTCGACGAGATCGACAAAATGAGCGCCGATCTTCGCGGCGATCCCACCAGCGCCCTTCTCGAAGCCCTCGATCCCGAGCAGAACACGCACTTCAGCGACCACTACATCGAATCGCCGTTCGACCTCAGCGCGGTGATGTTCATCATGACCGCGAACCTGCTGGAGAACATTCCGGCTCCCTTGCGCGACCGCATGGAGGTGATCCGGTTCCCGAGCTACACCGAGGAAGAGAAGCTCTATATCGCCGAGCATTACCTCGTACCCAAAAAACGCCAGGAACATGGCCTTAAACCTGCCCAATTCGAGATTACTCGCGAACCTTTGCGCACCGTCATCCGCGAGTACACTCGCGAAGCCGGCGTGAGATCCCTCGATCGTGAGATCGCGACACTCTGTCGAAAGTCGGCGCGTCGAATCGCGGAGCGGTCAAAAAAGACCGTCAAAATCGACGCTGACGTGCTCACGGAGATGCTCGGAAAGCCTCGACATCGCTACGGAACACGCGGCGAACATGACGAGATCGGTGCTGCGACTGGGCTTGTCTACACGGAATTCGGCGGCGACCTCGTAACGATCGAAGTCAGCTTAATGGAGCCGTTCGGTGATCAGCCCCAAGTTCGGATGACCGGAAGCCTCGGCGACGTTATGAAGGAATCGGCGCTCGCGGCGGTAACCTTCGTTCGTTCCAACGAGCGCCGCTTCTCGCCCGAGCGCCCTTTTCACTTCGATGTCCACGTCCATGTGCCGGAAG
Source organism: Fimbriimonadaceae bacterium (assembly GCA_019694835.1). Next base: position 102,518 of record JAIBBE010000016.1, read on the forward strand.
GTGCCGTCCCGAAAGATGGACCGAGCGCGGGAATCACGATCGCGACCGCACTCGTCTCGGCGTTCACCGGTCAGCCCGTGCGCCGAGACGTCGCCTTGACTGGGGAAGTGACCTTAAGGGGACGCGTTTTGCCCGTTGGCGGGGTCAAGGAGAAGGTCCTTGCCGCTCATCGGGCCGGGATCAGTCACATCATCTTGCCCGAAGACAACCTGGTTGATCTCGATGAGCTGACCGATGCGGTGAAGCAGGACCTGACTTTCCATCCCGTCCATCACATCGAGCAGGCTCTCGAATTGGCGCTTGCCCGCCGAACCGCGGGTAGCATTGCCGTGTGAGCCACGGATCGGCCGCACCCTGCGCCTTGAGGCGTGCCCTGCTTCTGCTCGTCTGCGCAGGAGTGGCGTCAGGTTGTGGAAAGAAGGCACCCCCGCCCTACCCGACATGGTACGAGCCCCCGAAGGAATACGCCGCTCAAGCCAAGTCCGCCAATGCCTACGATGGTTATGTGCTTGCCGCTCAGCAAGCTGAGTCAGCCGGAAAGGAGGACATCAATCGGGTCAGCTTCACCTTTGGCCAGCGCAAACGACTGGCCGCCCGCCTGCAAGGTGCCACGAAGACGCTCATGGCCGCCGCATCCAAGCCGTGCACCATTCCAGACCGCTCATTCCGACCGGATCAGGCACCGACCTACCAGCGTGGCTGGCGACTCCTTGGGAGATCGCTCGCCTGGAAGGTCGAAGACGCCCTGAACGAACAGAAGCCCGATGAGGCGATTCGCATAGCCGCCATCGGGACCAAATTTGGCTTCGATCTAACGGCGGGAAACGTCGGGGACGCAGCGCTCGGATACCAAATTGTCGACGAATGCCGAGCGGCGCTTGCTCCCGCCTTGCCGACGTTAAGCCCTGTTGACCTCACTCGACTCATCGAAGCATTCCAAAAGGTCCTTACCGACAAGCCTCCTATTGCCTCAATGCTGGAAAACGAACGGCGACAAATGCTCGCTGCCGTTCAGTTCGTTCAAGATTCATATCGAAAAGATGATTACAGCGAGCTCAAGCAGCAGTTGGGGCCCGACGCTCGCGAGCCGATTCGCTACCTTGAAGAAATGAAGGACAAGGACGGCCCAAAGCGGGTCGAGTACTTCCAAAACTTCGCCGACGAAATCGATCCTGAGATCGCGCTCTTGCGAAAGCGTGCCTCGCAACCTGCGGAAGCAAGGGGACCGATACCGCTCCCCGCCTCGGACGGCCGTCCGTGGAAGCGCCTGTCCCGACACTTCTTTCGGTCGGCTCGTCCGGTAATCGATCTCAGCGACCGTGCCCTTGCCCGCGTGCGCCTGCTCATTCTCAACGCCATCGTTCTTCGGTCCATCCGAGAATCAGGGAAGGCAGTCCTTTCCTTTGCGGCCCTTCCGAAGTCTTTGACCACCGATCCCTATTCCGGTCGCCCCTTCCGCTTCTCGGCCGTGGGCGCGGAGTACAAACTCTACAGCATCGGCAGCGACCTGCGGGATGACGGCGGCGAGACCGACGAACTCGGCCTTGGTCCGGACTTGGTTCTTGGCGGATTCGAGTGAGGAGAGCACTATTGGGAGTCGCCGGGACGGAGAGAGCACTATTGGGAATCGCCGAGACTGCGAAAGTACAGAGAGAACACTATGGGGATCGCCGTGACGGCGAAAGTACTTTCGGGGTTTATTCCACCCGGAAAGTGGTTGAGCCGACCTGCAGGGTGTCGCCTGTCTTAAGCACGTGACTCTTCACTTTCTGACCGTTGACCAGGGTGCCGTTGGTGCTGTTCAAGTCGCTGACAACGAGTCCGGCTGGTCCCGGGGTAAGCGCCGCATGGCGGCGGGAGGCCATGGTATCGAAGCTCATCGGAATCACCGAGCATTCGCGGCCCACCTCTATCGGTCCGCTCACATCGAATCGCTGGCCGCTGAGCGGACCGGACAGGGCAACGAGGACCGGCGCCTTCACCGAAGGCGTTGGCATCGAAGCCGCGACGGGCATCGTCATGGTCGCACCCATCGGGGCGACAGGCTGCCCGCCGACGACGATCCCCTGCGGGGTGGCCGGAATGGGTTGGGGTTGGAAGCGCTCGACTCCGGGATTCTGGACGGGTCGACCCGAGCGCAGCATGAACTGCAGGTTGTTCGTGCCGATCTGGATCATGTCGCCTGAATTGAGATGAGCTTGACCGACCCGTTGACCATTCAATCCCGTGCCCATCGGCGAGCCGCCGTCGACGAGCACGTAGTTCGGTCCCTGGCGGACGATGCTCGCGTGCATGGGCATGACGTTGGGATCACCAAACAGCGGCACGTGAGCACGCTCACTGCGGCCCAGGAAGGTCTGCGGCGCGTCGATGAGCCATTCTTTGCCCTCGTTCCGTCCCAGTACCAGTCGAACCCAAGCCTGGCGGGTTGCACGTTCGAGCAGGGCCGTGAAGAGGCCGATTCCGCCTCCGATGAGAACGGCGGTTACCGCACGAGACACACCACCCACCTCGTCGCCTCCCTTCGCGGCCTGAATGGTTGGCCCTAGAGCCGCGCCCAGAACGTCGAAAATGGCCGCGCCCAGTCCAGCCCCCAGCGCACCACCAATCAAGCCGACGACCACTTGGCGAGTCGAAAGCGCAGCGGCACCTACGGATGCGCCCAGCATCAGTCCAAAGGGCGCAAAGGCGATCATGCGGGCAAGCATGACCTTCGTGAGAGGCTCCGTTCCCATGAAAATCGTGGGGCCGAAGATCGAATTGACGAGGCCACCGCCAATGGAGTAGCCGAGCAAGCCGCCGACGATCCCGAGAACCAGGCCGACGCCAGCACCGCGCAGCATGTGGACCTTGCTGCCTTGCATCCATCCCCGCGATGCACCCACTGCGAGGCCAACGAGCGCACCCAAGGTGGCGATGAACCGCTGCTCGACCTCACCCCATTGAGCCGATGCAACCGAGGCAGGAAACTGCGGCTCCCAGATCAGCCACGCCACGAGGCCAGCGGCGGCTCCGGCCAACATTGTCAAGAAGATCTTGCCCATTACCCTTCCACCCGCATTTGGACTGCCCCGAACTGTACCAAGTCGCCAGGACGAAGGTCGATCTCGCCGGTCAGCTTGACGCCATTGACATAAGTGCCGTTGGTGCTGCCCGAATCGCGAACGGTCAGCCGTTCACCTTGACGGACGAGTTCGGCGTGTGAACGAGAGACACTGGACTCCCCAACCAGGGAAATCGCCAGTCCCGCTTCGCGACCCACTATTGAAGAGCCCTCGGCAAGCTCGAAACGCTGACCACCCGGACCGATCAATACAGGTTCACGGGGGCCAACTGGTACAGGAGCGGCGACCGGATCAGGGGTCGCGTTCGGATCGAGGATGATCGGCTGGATCGGCTGCGGCTGCGGGGTGACCGGAATCGGGTCGACCGTTGCCCCGTCCTGATTGGGATCGGGCAGTCCCACTCCAAGTTTCTTCAGATTGTCCTCGACCACTTTGGGGTTCTGTTTCGCGTAATGCAGGAAGAACCAAACCCCGCCGATCACGATCGCCAATCCGAACAGATACACCACGATCGTGCCGAGGGGCCGACTGGGCGGCGTTTCGACGGCCTTCTTCGGCGTTTCGTCGGCCTTGGAACCTGCCGTCTTTGATCCGGCTGGCTCCACAACCGCAACGTCCTCGGCGACGGCGACCGTCAGTTTCGGGTTGGCCTCGGTCGGCTTGGTGAGATCGAAGATCTGGGCGGGCAAGGTCTTGGTCTGCTCGCCTGACTTGACTTGAACGACCACCTTGATTTGTCCAAGTCTTAAGGCATAGAAGCTAACTTCACCGTTATCCGATGGTGCGAGAAAGACGGAGGGCTTTCGCTCACCGTCCTCGACCTGCACCATTCCCCCCGCGACAGGCTTCCCTCCATGCTCGACCCGAACGGTGGTTCGGAAGATGCGATTGAAGGCTGACGGTCCGACCTTCAGGACCTCGGAAGAGCCTTTCTTGCCCGAAAGCTGAAGTTCGGCGAGCAACCCACTCGTTTTGTCCCAGACGAACAGCCGATCTTTTGCGCCAACGTCCTCGTTAGGAAGGACCACGGACTTTTCATCCGTTTTCTGCGAAGCGCTTGGTGCAGCGGTGGGGAGGTCTGCTGAAAACCAAAGTTCTCGCGGAGCGGGGCTCTCGAATTGCACGGTCAGGGATCCGGCGGCCCACGCAGATTGGGTGATCCACCAGACGAAGAGGCAGCCCGCGAACTTACCTAGCACGACGCCGTTAGTTTAGCGCGTGCCTTTGGCAAGGCGTTGGCGACATCGCTCGCCACGTATCCAATCGGCGCAATTTCAGATGCACAGAGGTCCCCGGCGAGTCCGTGCCAGTAGGCAGCGCAGGTGGCTGCACAATACGGAGGCAACTCTTGGGACAGCAGGGTCGCGATGACCCCACCTAGAACGTCACCCATCCCCCCGGACGCCATGCCCGAGTTGCCGGTGCAGTTCACCATCAGCGGCTGTTCGACGTCGCCGATGATGCTGTAGGGTCCCTTGAGGAGAATCGTTTTGTTAAACTTTTCGACTGCTTGATGAACAGTTCGGAATCGATCCGACTGGATTTCGGCGGTGCTGCTTTCGAGCAAGCGGCTCATTTCGCCCGGATGAGGCGTCAAAACACACTCAATCTCCGGGAGGGGAACGCCGTGACTCACGGAGTTCAGTGCATCGGCGTCGATCACGCTCGGCGTTTCCCATTGTGCCCACACCCGGCCCAGGAACTCGCGAACGGCGGCATCATGAGTGAGCCCGGGTCCGAAAAGGGCGGCGTGATAGCTGTGCTGGCGATCGAGCAACTGCATGGCGGCATCGGGATGAACCACGCCATCCATGGACTCCAGAGGGAGCAGAATCGCCTCTGGGACGTTGGCAGCGACTGCGTGGCAGACTTCTTCGACGCCCGCCACCGTCACCAATCCCGCCCCCGATCTCAGCGCCGAGCGGGCGGCGAGGGATGCCGCCCCTGGCATCCGCCGACTTCCCGCGACAATCAAGATGTGCCCATTCTCGCCCTTATGGCTCGCGCGCAGCCGCTCGGGCAACAGCGAGAGGACCCAATCCGGACTGACGAGCCGAGCGTCGGTGGGTTGAGTCAGCAGGGCGCTCGGGTAGCCGATGTCAGCGACAGTCCAGTAGCCCGCGTGCTCCAAGCCTAGACCCTGAAAGAGGAATGGCTTGGGGAACCCAAAAGTGACGGTTCGGAGCGCCCAAACGCTCTCGCCCAGATCGCCGCCGGTATCGGTGCAGATCCCGCTGGGAACATCGACCGAAACGACGGGGACGCCGCTGCGGTTGATGATCCGGATCGCTTCGAGAATCGGGCCGTGCAACTCGCCGCAGGCTCCAGTTCCCAACAGTGCGTCGACCACGAGGTCACGGCAGCCAAGGCAGTCGGCTTTGCGAATCCAGCGGGCGTCGTCGTGGAAGATCGGGTGAACGCCTTGGGCTCGGGCGATCGCGAGCTGGGTTCGTGCGTCCGGAGAAAGCTCGCCTTCCTGGCAAGCCACAAGGCAGTCGACGTGAAACCCTTGCTCCAAGGCCAGTCGCGAGACCACCATGCCGTCGCCGCCGTTATTGCCTTTGCCACACATAACGGTCACGCGTCCGCCTTCGGGGAGCAATTCGCGGACGACTTCGAAGACGGCCAAACCGGCCCGCTCCATCAGCACGACCGCCGGCACGCCGTACTCGGTCATCGCGGCTTGGTCGAGCTCGCGGCTCTGTTGGGCGTTGGCAATCCACATGGCTGTGCAATGCTACGTCAGGTTCGGCTGAATTGGTAGCGTGGCTTCCAGAAATTCCACTGAAGCACTGTTCGTCAATCTCAAGTTCGAACTCGAAGCGAACTCGTGTTGGGAAAAAACGGGATTTCGGGTGGCCGGGGTGATGAATTGTGCACCCCGGCCACCCACCGTCATACGACCTAGCCGCCGATGTTGAAGATCGCGTTGTCGCGGAAGAAGCGATCGAGGAAGAAGAGCGAGTTGACGATGTTCGCCAATCGATCCCAGTCCGGAGTCTTGGTTTCCGGCACGTAGACGATATCGCCCGGTTCCAGCATGAAGTTCTGAGCGGTGTCGCCCTTCTTCACGAACTTGACGATGTCCGATCGGATGCGGAGGAAGCTCCCCGGAAGCCCGGCTTTTTCGCGGATCACGACGATCTCGCTGAACTTGGACACGTATCGGATTTGACCCCGGGCCAAGCCGATCGCGTCCATGACCGTCATCGGCTCGCTGTAGGGGAAGGTTCCCGGCTGCTGCACGGCACCCAGCACGACGATGCGGTTGCGTGTATCTTCGGGGACGGTCAGCTCGTCGCCATCGTCAACCTTGTAGTTCTGCGTCAGGTCGCCCTTCCTCAACATCGAGTTGAGATCGATCGGGATGAGTTCGTTCGTACCTGCCCTTCGCAGCGTGACGCGCTTGAGATTGGCTCGCGAACTGCCGGACTGGCTTTCGAGAATCGTGCCGCCCGCATAGCTGAGCAGGGTGAGCACGGTATCGCCGGGACGCATGTCGTATACGCCAGGCCGGTTCACCATTCCCAAGACACTCGCCTTCACCGGGCGATAGCGGAAGATGGTCACCGAGACGATCGGATTGCGGAGCTTGAGCTTCTCCATATAGAGCCGCTTGAGTTCCGCTTCGACTTCAGCCGTGGTTTTGCCCTGAACATAGACAGTGCCGACGAACGGAGCGCTGATGTTGCCGTCGCGTCCTACCGGAATCTGGGCGTTCACCTGAGCTTCGTTGTAAACCTGGATGGTGAGAATGTCTTCTGGCTGAAGCCGGTACGTGGGGTCTTGGGCACGGGCGAACCCGGCCATCAGGACCAAACACCACACCGCGAGGACCACGAGGAGTGGTCTCGGGTTCAATTTCTCGCTTCCCTGCGAAACTTTCATACGAACCTCGCCGTTACTTTACCCGTTCGATTGCCTGCTGTCACGCTTTTCGACGCTTGCCTTCGATCACAACCGTAAACTCGCCCTTGCGGGGCATCGTCGAGGCCGTCGGCATGTCGGGCAGCGTAACCCGGCAAATCTGCTGGTGCATCTTCGTTAATTCTCGGCAGAATGCGATTCTTCTGGAGCCAAGCGCCGCATAAGCGACCTCAGCGAGCTTTTCAACGCGAAAGGGGGACTCGAAAAGGACCAGAGTCAGGGTGGAATCGGCGAATGCCCCAAGTTGTTCCTTCATCGCCCCTTCCTTTCGCGGCAGGAAGCCCAAGAAGGCGAATTGCTGGGCGAAGAATCCGCTGAGCATCAGGGCGGTGGTCACCGCGCTGGGACCCGGAATCGCGTCGACCTCGAGATCTCTTTCTAGGCACAAGTCGGTCAAGAGTGCACCGGGATCGCTGATTCCCGGCGTTCCCGCGTCGGTCAGGAGGGCCGCCGTCGATCCTGCTTCGATCTCGTCGGCATATTCCGCGATTTTGCCCGGCCCCGTGTGCTCGTTGAGCAACCGCATCGGCTTTTTGATGGCCAGGTGGTGGCCGAGTTTTCCACTGACCCGCGAGTCCTCCACGAGCCAGAAATCGGCTTCCGTGAGCGCCGTCACCGCCCTCGGCGAGAGGTCGCCCAGATTGCCGATCGGGCCGGCGACGGAGATCAGACGTCCGCTCATCGCCCTACTTTGGCACGACACCGCGCCGGTTCGCGGTATTCTCCAGTTCCCCCATGGACCCATTCGGCGAAGACCGCCAAGACCTTACCGGCAGCCTCATCTCGATGGAGTTTGGGCCAGGCGGGCGTATTTTCCAGCTTTGGGCCTCCGATCCGGCTCTGCCCGACGAGGGCGAGGACTTCCAATTCGTGCTGCCGCCCCTCAGCTTTGGCGAAGAGAATGCGGAAGATCTCTATCCCGGCACCATCCTCATTTCCGCCCGAACTGACCCCCATCAACCTTGGATGTCGAGCCGCAACGCGGTCGCGACATCGCTTTTCGATCTCGATCAAGAGGAAGGATTCGAAGCAGATCGCGTTGCGTTCGACTATCAATTCCCGTTCCTCGAAGATATCCAGGCCACCGGACGCTTCTATGAGGTTGCCGGTGTCTTGCCCCAGATCGTATGGGACCTCGAAATCCGCAATCGAGGCAAGAAGACGATCGAAATCGGTGAGCTTGGCTTCCCGCTTGCCTTGAACAACTTTTACGATGGCTTCGGATGGAGCGATGAGCAGCTGAAGCGGTTGTGGACGAGCCGTCTGTACATCCACAAATTCATCGGCGGTGCCGCCAGCTGGGTCTTCGCCCAACGGATGACGGCCGAACCGCCCGGACTCTTGATCTTCCCGGGAGACGGCACCGGATGGGAGCTATTTGCCCACATTCCCGCCTCTCTGAACACGCCGCACCAGTGGGAAGGCATTCCAGTCGTCTACATCTACTCCCGCGCGACCATCGACCGGGAAGGCTGGCGCGGCTGGTTCAACGAGCATTCGTCGCTGATCTTGGAGGCAGGTGATTCGCGAACGTTCCAAATGCGCTTCGTGCCGACCGACCGCGACAAGCAAGACGGCGTCCATCAAACCTTGGCCCTCCTGGAGCGGCCGACGATGCGCGTTCTGCCCAGTGCGGTCGCGCCCATCGATGTTGGCATCGGCCTCGAAGTCGCCGGGACCTCGGTCAAACGCTTCTTCGTCTCTCGCGAAGCTGCCATCGAGACGGATACCGACGACGAGGTCAGCTTCTGCTTCGTCAAGCCGAAGGAGCCGGGTCCGCTGCGCGTGTCGTTCGAAGACAAAGACGGCAGGCTCAGCCATGCGCACCTGATGTTCACCGAGCCGATCGAGAGCCTCATCCGAAAGCGGGCGAAGTGGATTGTTGACAACCAGGTGTTCCGGGCCGAAAACGAGCGCTTGGACGCAGCCATTCTCCTCACGAACACCGTCACGGGCGAAAAGGTGCTCGACTCGGAAGAGTATGAGGGTGCAAGCGGGATCGAATGCTCGCTCGCGGACGCCCTGTTCCTCGCCGAGAAGAACGCGCACTATCCCGAGCGCGCCGAGATCAAGATCCTGGACGACTACGTCGATGAGTTCCTGCTCAACGCGATCCAAAACCCGGGGGACATGTCGGTGGCGAGCGTCTTGGCGACGAGCACCTCGATGGGCACTTACTCGGGCCGTCCGCTGACGTACCCGGACGTTTTTAACCTGTATTACGCGATGTATCGCATCGCGGCGACCTACGGCGAAACCCGTCACGACGCGAAGTACTATCTAGAAGCCGCCGCCTCGACTGCCCTCGCCATGTTCCAGTTCGGATGGCGGCATTACGTCCGCACCGTGGGCATTCTCGGCTATGCGCGCATCTATGACATGCTCGAGGACCTCCGCAAAGAGCAGATTTCGACCTTCGAGCAGCTTGAGCGGCAGGTACGAAGCAAGGCCCGCGAAATGGTCAAGCAGCAATACCCCTACGCGGGCGAGAGTGTGCTGGACACATCGGGCTTCGAAGAGGTTTATCACGCCGCGCTCTACCTTGACGATGACGAGCATCTCGAACGGACGATGCGGTGCGCGTACGCCGCCCGCTCTTTGGCTCCGAGTTGGTGGTGGTATGGCAGCGACAAGCGGAGCTGGGACGGGGCCGATTCGACGCCCCTGCGCGCACTGATCGATCGAGGCGAGGCTTGCCTGGCTCACACGACGATGCCGAACAGCCTGATGTTCTTCGCCAGTCTCGATCGCGATTACCTCGCTTTGCCCGATGCTTATATGCGGCTGGCGTTTGGTGGGCTGATGGGTCCGTGGGCGCTGGTGCGTTCGGACGGTGCCGCAAGCATGTGCTTCTGCCCCGATTTGAGCTCCAAGCACTTCGGCTACAACCCGTACACCGGCGCGAGCGGCCTTGGCTACTACCACTACCTTCGTGGGGCTGGCGCGTATGTGCTACCGAACCGAAATCTCGGCGTCTTTACGTTCGGATGCCACTTCAATGCCGACGAGGACAGCTACTTGGTCCGACCTTGGGATGGCTTGGGGCGACGGGTCGTGCTGAGGCAGATCGGGGCCGAGTTCCACACGGGTTTCGGTCGCATCATAGAACTCCGGCTTGGGCAGGATAAGACATGGGTCGACATTCAGATCGAAAACCCGGCCGACAAGACGATTTCAACCGAGGTGGTTCTCAAGGGAATGTGGGGGCGTAAACTCATGGTGCTTGGCCAAGAGTACGAGTGCTTGCGGGGAGAGGCAGTGGTGCCGGTGACCCTTCCCGCGAACCAGTCGATCACACTCTCGGCAAAGGTGGTGAAGTAATGGAAATCCCAACCTGGTGGCTGGTCGTTTCGGCGGTTTTCTTTGTGCTCGGCTCGCTGCTGCTCATCGTGTTGATCGCGGTCGCGATCTATGTTGCTCAGAAGATCAGTGCTCTCTTCCAGAAGGTCAATTCCCTCAGCCAGCGCGTGGAGACGGTGTCAGGCAAGGTCGAAGATCTAGTCGCGAGTGCCAAGGAAGTCACGCTTCAGGCGCGTGGGGTCACCTCGACGCTGGGCGGCATCGCGACGAGCAGTGCGCACAAGCTGGAGATCATTACGACCATACTGTTCGCAATCGGGGCATTGGGCAAAATGCGCCGCTCGATGGGCGCGCGCAAGAAGAAATAGCTCCGAAAGGCACCTGTCGTTCGGCATGAGCCATCGGGCCCGAGTGCCTCGTCTCCGTCAAGAGCATATCCGTCAAAGAGATCGCGTTACGACGCAATCCTCATTTGGAAACGGATATGCAAAAAAGAACCCTTACTACTCTCGTCACTCTGAGCGCGCTCGCTCTTCTCGGCGCCCAACAGGCCACCGCATCCATCAATGTTCCGATCATTGGAACTACGGCCACGTTCGGATTTCCCGATTTGCTATCGGTCAATCCTGTCGCCGTAAGTTTCAGCGACAATATTCGAATGACGATTGCTGGCGCTCCTTCGGGAGGCGGTAACAGCACAGTGGAAGCGCGGTTCAACGGACTCAACCCCGTTCTCGGAGCCGTCAATCCGGGACGCATCACCGTTGTCGTGGAAGGTCAGCGATCCCCTGGCGGTAATCTCTCGGTAGCCTTGTACAACTTCCAATCCGACTCGTTTGTCAACATGCCGAATCTTACGGGATTCGGAGCGACCGATACAATTCGTCGTTCGGTAATGGGTACGAACGTGCGGCGGTTTATCAACAACGTCGGGTCCATTCGGGTGCGCATTCGCTCAACGAGCGGAGCGCAAGGCCATCGCGTTCGCTTCGATCACGTAAGGATATTGGTCGACTAGAGATTACGTACGTGATGCCAAGTCCAGCAGACTCGAGCCGAGCCCCGTTGGCAAAATGCGTCTCTGGGTGGCCGGGGTGATGAATTGTGCACCCCGGCGCTGTCACCTGGATAAGCTGATCAGTTACTTGACAGAACCGGGGTGCACAATTCATCACCCCGGCCACCCATCTTCTGCATCTAACTAGATGCAACAAGGCCCATTCTTAGAACAAAGGAGGCTTGATCACTTAGAGTTTATGCATCCCTCCTCCCACGGATGGATGCACTCTTTCACTAAACGTCTGAGTACAAATAAAACTCATAAGGATGGGGGCGCAGGTCGATGGCGTCGCATTCCTGCTCCAACTTGTATGCGATATAGGTGGACAGCAGATCCTCAGTAAACACGTCACCCTTGAGCAGAAATGCGTGATCCTGCTTCAGTGCATGCAGTGTCGCACGCAGCGATCCAGGCGTCTGCGGGATGTCGGCCTTCTCCAGCGGTGGCAGTTCGTACAGATCCTTGTCGATCGGCTTGCGTGGCTCGATTCGGTTCTGAATCCCGTCAATCGCGGCCATCATCACGGCGCTGAACGCGAGGTAAGGATTGGCGCTGGGGTCTGGGGCGCGGAATTCGATGCGCTTGGCCTTCGGCGATTTGCTGAACATCGGAATGCGAACACATGCCGAGCGGTTGCGAGCTGAGTAGATCAGATTGATCGGCGCTTCGTAGCCCGGAACCAATCGGCGATAGCTGTTTGTCGTGGGTGCGCAAAGAGCGAGTAGGGCGGGCGCATGGTGCAGGATACCGCCGATCATAAAGCGTGCCGATTCGGAGAGGCCCGCATAGCCGGCATCATCGTACATGATGGTCTCGCCGTTCTTCCAGATCGAGAAGTGAATGTGCATGCCACTGCCATTGTCTCCGAAGACCGGTTTGGGCATAAAGGTCGCCGCCATTCCGTATTGGGATGCGGTGTTGCGTACCACGTACTTAAACTTCTGCATGTTATCAGCCATACGAAGAAGAGTATTGAAACGAACGTCGATTTCGCATTGTCCAGCCGCACCGACTTCGTGGTGATGAATCTCGGGCTCACAACCCACACTTGCCAAGTTGAGCATCATGTCGGACCGGACATCGTGGAGCTTATCGGCGGGGGTACAGGGGAAATAGCCGCCTTTCGGACGATGTGTGTATCCAATTGCATCCTCATTGCCGCTGTTCCAGTAGGCTTCCTCACTATCGATCTCGAAGAACGCACCTTGAGGGCCGTTCGAATAGCGCAAGCTGTCGAACAAGAAAAACTCAGCTTCGGGGCCCAGAAACGCCGTATCGCCGATGCCTGTGGAGCGCAAGTATTGCTCCGCTTTCTTCGCGACGTAGCGTGGATCGCGCGAATATCGCTCGCGCGTAATTGGGTCTTCAATGTCGCATACCAAGACCGCCGTCTTGTGCTCCGGAAATGGGTCGAAGAACAGCGACTCGGGGTCGGGAATGAGCAGCATGTCCGACTCGTTGATCGCTTGGAATCCACGAATACTCGATCCGTCAAAGCCGAGGCCTTCCTCGAAGACTTCTTCGTGGAGATTATCGGCGGGAATGGTGAAGTGATGCCACATTCCGAACAGGTCGGTAAAGCGGACGTCGACGAACTGCGCATTCTCGGCATGGATTTGCGAAAGCGCTTCGGATACAGCTTGATTCGACATTTCTCGGCCCCTCCTGGGAAGTCAGCGGAGCGCCGGACGATTCCGACGCCGCAAATGAAAAAACGCCGCGCGGACGAACCCGCTGCCGGCGTCTTTGCAAGGCGCGATCCGCGACGTTGCGGCTCGCAGGGATTATGCCACGGTAAAGAAGCGGGGCGCAGGCGATATTCTGCCAAGTTTTCCACCTGCTCCATTCCGGCGGTTACCATCGTCCTACGTACAGACATTGAGCCCCTTGCCGAAGGCCCGAAACGGTAAAGTTACAGCCGATGAACGTGGCCGAGCGGGCGGCATTCTTGCGCGGGGAAATCGAACGGCATAACCGGCTCTACTACGTCTTCGACGCTCCCGAGATCGGCGACACCGAGTACGACCGGCTGTTCCACGAACTCAAGCGAATCGAGGATGAGCACCCCGAATTGCGCTCACCCGACAGCCCGACCCAGCGTGTCGGTGTCGCCCCGCTCGACCGATTCGAGCAACACCGTCACCGCGCCCCCATGCTGTCGCTCGACAATGCGTTCGGTCAAGATGAACTCCGTGCCTTCGATGAGCGCGTGCGCAAGGGGCTTGGCCGGGAGAGAGTCCGGTACTTCGGCGAACTCAAATTCGACGGCCTCTCCATGAGCCTGACCTACGAAGACGGCCTGCTCGTCCGCGCCACGACGCGGGGAGACGGGACGACGGGCGAGGTCGTCACGCCCAACGCGCGAACCGTTCGAGGCATCCCCTTACGCCTGACCGAACCGATCCCCGGGACGATCGAGGTCCGGGGCGAGGTCGTGATGTTCCGGGCTGTGTTCGACGAAGTCAACCGAGAACGCCAGGCTCGGGGCGAGTCCCCGTTCGTCAATCCACGCAATGCCGCCGCCGGGGGGATGCGCCAACTCGACAGCCGCCTCACCGCCCAGCGAAAGCTGAACTTCTTCGCCTACGGTGCCATCCCGGCTGAGAATCTGGCGGAATCCCAAAGCGCGCTCATGACCAAACTCCGCGACCTTGGCTTTGCGGTCCGGCAAGAAGGCAGGGTTTGCGAGGGCTTCGACGAACTTTGGACCTTCACCCAACTGGTCCAATCCATGCGCCCAGCGCTTCCGTTCGGGATCGACGGTGCGGTCCTGAAGGTCGACCGGTTCGACGAGCAGGACGCGCTTGGCATGACGGCACGAGGACCGCGCTGGGCGACGGCCTACAAGTTCCCGGCCGAGCAGGCGTTTACGACGCTGGTGAGAGTCTTCAACCAGGTCGGACGCACCGGGACAGTCACCCCGGTCGCTGAATTGGAGCCGGTGTTTGTCGGCGGCGTGACCGTCAGCCGGGCGACGCTCCACAACTACGAAGATCTCGCCCGCAAGGACGTGCGCGAAGGCGATACGGTGATCATCCAGCGCGCGGGCGACGTGATCCCCGAGGTCGTCGGTGCGGTCCTTGAGAAGCGGATCGGCGACCCACCCCGTCCCCAACCGCCGACGATCTGCCCTGAGTGCGGGACGGAACTCGTGCGAGCCGAGGGCTACATCGCGATTCGCTGCCCGAACCGGCAATGCCCGGCCCAGGTCTCAGCCAAGCTGATCCACTTCGCCTCGCGCCTCGCGATGGACATCGAGGGCCTCGGCGAGAAGCAGATCGTCCGGTTCCTTGAGCTCGGCTACCTCTCCGATTTGCCCAGTGTTTTTCGCCTGCACCAATACCGCGCCGCCCTCGTCGAACTGGATCGGATGGGAGAGCAGAGCGTGACGAAGCTCCTTGCCGCAATCGAGGATTCCAAAACTCGGCCCCTCAATCGCTTCATCTACGCCCTCGGGATTCGCTTCGTAGGCGACCGGACGGCGGGCGACCTCGCCCGTGAGTTTCGCACTCTGGAGAACCTCCGACACGCCGATTACGAACAGCTTCTCGCCGTCCCCGACATCGGCCCCCGCACCGCGAGCGAAATTCAGGAGTGGTTCGAGGAGCCCGAGAATCAAGCATTGCTCGATGGCTTACTAGGGGAAGGCGTTTCTCCGGTCGAGGGCGAAGCTCCGGTGGGCGATTTGTTTGCCGGGCAGACGTTGGTCTTCACGGGCAAGTTGGAGCACATGACTCGGGAGGACGCCGAAGCGCTCGTGATCAAGCTGGGCGGCAAGGCGAGCGGGTCGGTCAGCAAGCTGACGACCACCGTCGTCGCCGGTCCTGGGGCGGGATCGAAGCTGGCGAAAGCCGAGCAATTGGGGATTCCGGTGATTTCAGAACAGGAGTTTCTTGAACGGCTGAATCCGGACCTCACCCCGTAACCCCCTCTCCACCGGAGTGGAGAGGGGGCATTCATAGTTCCCAACCTTTCCTGTATTCCGGCTTGATCAGGACGTCGTATTCAGGCGCGCCCTTAACCGCCATCTTCTTGGCGTCCCACTCCAAACGAGGACCGTCGGCCCATACCGCGAGGTTGCCTAAAACGACCATTTCGGTCAAGAGCGACGAGTAGTCGGGGAAGTTCGAACGAGCAGGCTTGCCGCCTTTCATCGCGGCAACCCACTCGGCGAAATGGCCGGGCGACTTCTCGAATTCCACTTCGGGCAGCGGCGCACCTCCGACCAGGACGCTGCCACTGCCGTATTCACCGCCGGTGTACAGCGTGGCCTTTTCGCCGACGATCACACAGCCGTTTTCCGCGTATTTGATTCCGGGAGCGAGGTCGGGGCTGGGAAGTTTGCCGCCGTCGTACCACATGAGCTTGACCGCAGGCCGGTTGCCAAGCGCTGCAAACTCGTAGGTGACGATCGACCACGCGGGGAAGCTGTCCTTGTTGTGGCCGGAGGTCTGGGCTTGAATCGCGATCGGGTCGCGCAAGTCGAGGGCCATGAACGGCAGGTTCATGCAGTGGCATCCGATGTCGCCGAGCGCACCGCAGCCGAAATGCCACCAGCCGCGCCAGGCGAACGGGTGATAGCCCTCCGCATAGGGCCGCTCGGGCGATGGACCGAGCCAGAGGTCGAAGTCGACGTGCTTCGGGCATCGCGCGCTCACCGGTCGCTCGACGCCCTGCGGCCACCAGCCACCCGCGCGGTTGGTCCAGCAGTGGACTTCCTTGACTGTGCCTAAAGCGCCCTTTTGAATCGCCACAGCAGCGCGGCGCAGATCGTCGGTCGACGTGCCCTGATTTCCCATTTGTGTCGCGACCTTGGCCTGTTTGGCGAGCTTTCCAAGGACGCGCGCCTCGTGGATCGAGCGGGTCAGCGGCTTCTCGCAGTACACGTGCTTGCCCATCCGCAGCGCCAGTGCGGCCGCGGGAGCGTGGGTATGATCCGGCGTCGCGACGACCACGGCGTCGATGTGCTTGTCCATCGTTTCCAGCATCTGCCGAAAGTCGGCAAACGACCCCGCGCGCGGGTAGTTCATCATCGCCTTCGCGCGGGTCTGGGCATCGACATCGCACAGCCCGACAATCTCGCCGTGCGTACTTGCAGGTTCGAGGTGCGCGCCACCTCGCCCCCCGACGCCGATCATCGCAAACCGAATCTTCTCGCTCGGCTTCTTCTGGCTGGCCAAGGCGGCGGGAGCGACGGCGAGGCCTACGGCAACCGCAGCGGAAGCACGGAGAACATCACGACGGGTCAAGTCACGAGACATGATCCGAGTTTAGCCAATACACGCCCCGGGCGTGGCGCGGCCGTCCCGCCCGCGCTTGGAGTGCCGTTCGATCGAAGCCGCCCATCCTATAGGTGATCCGGCCAAGCGCAAGCCGTACCGGGTGTCTACTTCCTCGCCAACCGCGCGTACAGCAGGCTCTCCATGCCGTGCGTGCGGACCATGCCGGTCATCTGGCTCTGCTCCAAACTCGTCGTGTCGTCGAACGACGCCGCCGACTCGCTGTAGAGCGCCCAATCCGAGTCGCGTCCGCAGATCTGCAAACTCGACTTGAACAACCGCACCCGGACCGTGCCGGTCACGCGCTTTTGGACGCTTGCGTTGAAGGCGTTGAGGTCCTCCATGAACGGGTCCCACCAGAGGCCTTTGTAGGCGAGGTCGGCCCATTGGGCGTCGACTTGGGCCTTGAAGGCGCGCTCGGCGTGGGTCGTGACGAGGGCTTCGAGGGCGCGGTGGGCGGCGATGAGCAGGGTCGCGCCGGGGCACTCATAGTTCTCGCGGACCTTGAGCCCGATCATGCGGTCTTCCATGATGTCGATGCGTCCGACGCCGTGCTTTCCGGCCACGCGGTTGGCTTCGGTCAGAACCTCGAACGCCGAACCCTTCACGCCGCCTACACGAATCGGAGCGCCGTTGCGAAACTCAATCTCGATCGTCTCCGGCTCATTCGGCGCGTTCTGGAGCGACGCGGTCCATTGAAAAATCTCCTCCGGCGGCTCGTAGTTCGGGTCTTCGAGACGACCGCCCTCGATAGAGCGGCCCCAGAGGTTCTCGTCGATCGACCAAATCTTATCCTTGCTCTGCCCAATCGGCGCGCCCACCCGCTCGGCGTAGTCGATCTCCCAGGTCCGGGTCAGGTTCATCTCGCGAATCGGAGCGAGAATGGGGATGTCGGGAGCGAAGAGGCGCAAGCCGAATTCGATACGGAACTGGTCGTTGCCCTTGCCCGTGCAGCCATGAACGAACGCCTCGACTTCGCCGACCTGATGCGCGATTTCGGCCGCCTTCTTGGCGATCAAGGGCCGCGCGATGGCGGTGCTGAGGGGGTAGCCGAAGTAGTCGGCGTTGGCGGCGATGGCGGGCATGCAGTAGTCGGTTGCGAATTCATTTTTCGCATCCACGACATGGTGCTCGGTCCCCATCTGCTGGGCTCGTTCTGCCGCGACTTGCACGTCTTCCTGCGGCTGGCCGACGTCGACGGTCACGGTGACGAGGGTGTCGAAGCCCTGCTCGCGCATCAGGGGAATGCAGACGGTCGTGTCGAGTCCGCCGGAATAAACGATCAGAGCTTTTCTCATGAGCAGCCCTATTGTGACAGTCTCATCTCTGATCCGCCAGATGCGCATACCTCGTGTACGATAGAAGGGTGGACGAGTCGCTGAGATTCTTTCGAGCGGGTGGAGCCCTCGATCCCAACGCGAGATGCTACATACGGCGTCGTGCGGATGATCATCTGCTGTTGGCGCTCCTAAGTGGCGAATACATGTACGTGCTCGACTCAAGACAGAAGGGCAAATCGTCGCTCGTTGCTCGAACCATCGTTCAGCTTCGGGACAAAGGTGCGCACGCGGTCACCCTCGACCTGCAGCGATTGGGCTCCAATCTGACCCTTGAGCAGTGGTACGCGGGTCTGCTCCTTGCGATCGCCGACAAGCTGGGCCTCCGAGCACTGGCGCTGTGCTTTTGGCGCGAGCACCCTGAAATTGGACCCGTTGCCCGGTTTTCGGACGCCATCAGCCAGGTCCTGTTGGCGCATTCCACTGGACCGATTGTCGTCTTTATCGACGAGGTGGATTTCGTGCGAGGCTTGCCGTTTTCGGCTGATGAGTTCTTTGGGGTCATACGCGAATGTCACAACCGCCGTGCAACCGACAGGGATTTCAGGCGACTCACCTTCTGCCTCTCAGGTGTGGCAACGCCAGGACAACTCATTCAGAATCCGACCATATCTCCCTTCAACATCGGTACTCGAGTCGACCTTACGGATTTTGAACTGAACGATACCATGGCTTACGCGGCTGTCCTAAATCCAGACCGAAAAAAGGGCATAAGACTGATTAAGCGTATCTACTGGTGGGTGAGCGGTCACCCTTACCTTACCCAGCTTATCTGCAACCGAATGATTACAGACTCGGCTCTGGAGTCTCCTGCTGATGTTGACCGGATCGTAACCAAGATGTTCTTATCGCCAGAGGCCAGGCAGCGCGAGCCCAATCTCGCTGACGTCGAGCGCCGGGTATTGGAAGCTGATATCGCGGGCCGTAGTGCCGATGAACGACGTTCGCAAGTGCTGGAATTGTACGGACGCATCTTGAAGTCGGGCAGCTTGAAGGCACCGGAGCCAAATCCTATCGTTACCGCTCTGCGACTATCGGGTATCGCCGTCGAATCCAACGGTATCCTCCACATCCGGAATCGACTGTATCAGAACGTCTTTGACGAGGCATGGCGTCGTCAAAATTTGCCGGATGCCGAATCTAGACGAATACGTACCGCCTCCAGAAGGGCCTTCTTGCGAGCAGCTTCCCTAGGGTCTGTTCTCGTTGGAATCCTCTCTGTCGTAGCGTTCATGTTTTGGAAGCTCTCCGACGATCGAGCTGCGGCCTTGGCCAAACTCAAACAGAAGAACATCGAAGCGGCTCGCCAAAGCTACATTGGCCGAATGGCGTCGATTGGTTTGGCCATCAAGTCTGACAAGTGGATGAGGGTCGTCGAACAGGTGGAGAAGACACGTCACGACCCGTTTCGGGGCTGGGAGTGGGGGCACTTGGCGATGCTCATCGACGCCGGTGAACCCATTGCGAAACTGCCCCCTTTGAGCACCTTGAGCGTTGACCCCGATGGAAGGGTGGTCGCCCGCTGTCGCAACGAGGTCTACGATCTCTCCGGTCCAACTCCCATACTCTTGCGAAGAGATGGGCTGACAGGATGGAATCTAAAAGTCGAAGGCAATCTCGCCCTTGCTTCGGCGGGAATCGAGCGGGACACCGGCAATACTATACAAGTCGTGGACAGCGGCCGGATTCTCCAACAGGCCCCCACGGACCAGCGGTTCCTGAGCATCGATACGAGGCGGCGAAATTTGCTAAAGTCAGCCAGCAAACTGGAATTCACCGGCCCGCAGGCTGGAGCCTCAACGGTGGTGCTTGCCAATCTTGATACGCTGCAGGAGTTTAGCTCTGTCAGCTTGCCTGCCCGCCCCCTCGATGCTCAGTTCTTGACCGACGGATCCTTCCTCGTTATGGGTTCGGGTTATGTTTTTCGAGTCAGCGAAACCGGCAAAATCCTAGCTCGCGCGGATATCCCTCAACAAACGGATTCGGGCACCCTGACCTTGAGCAAGGACCGTGAAATGTTTATAGCCTACGGGTTCAATGAAGAGCCTGGTATTGTCCGGCGGTCATCCGATTGCAGGGTAGTGACTCGGTTGCCCGGCAAAGCGGCTCTCGTAGACGCGGCTACCTTTTCTCCAGACGGAAGTAGACTGGCCTTGGCATGTGGTGACGGCTTGGTGACCGTTTACTCGCTGCCGACGGGCCAGAGAGAGCGTGTGTTTCCGGCCTTCGTATCACCGGCCCAATCCCTGGAATTCTCACATGATGGACAGGTTCTGTATGGGCTGGATCGAGAAGGCCAATGTCGCCGATGGCGAATGGACGCTGAACGTGCTACCGAGGCCTACCGCGACCATAGCCTTCCAGTCGTCCTTGCCATGACGTCTTCGGATGGTTCGCGAATTGCCTCCGTTGATCAAGGCGGCACGATCGTTGTCCGCGAGCCTCGTACCGGTGACGTAGTTAGGCGAAGATTCGATTCCACGCATCATCCGATCTTTGCGCTACGCGGTTGGGTTGGCGGATTCGGTACAGGCGATCGTCTCTTCGTCGATACCAAGGATGGTGAACTGCTTCGTCTTAATCGGTCGACTTTGAAACCTGAGCGGGCACTCCGCATTTTCGAAAAGGGGCCAGTCAGGCTCCGTCCCATTACTGGCGTACGTCGCATAATCGTCTACCAAATCGTTCCTGGGGTAGAGGTCAGTCGTATTGCCCTTGTTGATGACGACTCGATGACGGTCCTGCGACGCTTCGAGGCGCATCGTACGACAACACCCATGACAGTTTTCGGACCGGGCGGGAACTGGCTTGCCATACGCACCGCGCCGAGGAGAATCATCGTCGTGTCTACCGCTGATGGAGCCACCGTTGGAGAATTCGATGCCCCTGCCGATGTCATTGGGATGGCCGTCGCTCCCAATGGAAAGACACTGGCTCTTTCTATGGCCGACTCCGAGGAAGGGTCTGGTCCGTGGATGGGCCGCTTCGATGCACAGAGTGGTCAACTGATTCACAGATTTGCCAAGCTCCCCAACGAAGTGTACTGGCTGCGCTTCTCGCCGGACGGCAAGACGCTGGCCATGATCGCGGCCGATGGCACTGCAGCGCTCTTACGCAACAGTGCAGAACTTGTAGGCATCCGAGGTGCCAACCACTTTAATGTGACCTTTTCGCCCGATAGTGAACGAGCCATTGCCATGGCCACTAACGAAAGCCGCCTCCTCGATGTGGCAACCGGAGATGAAGTGTTTGATCTCTCCAATGCTGATCTGGGCAGGCCGCAGCGGTACGCGAGTGAATTAAGAGAATTCAGTGCTGATGGTAGAAGCATCTTGATGGCAGGCAACGACGGTTCCGTGCGGATTTGGCGGAGCACTCCATGGACGGAACAGGCTTCACGGCCAACGCATCGGTACTGAAACGTCCAGTTCAAGATCGGCGAGGAGACAGGGCCAGCGGCGCAGGGGCGACATTTGTCGAAGAGGCCTCGTTCATCTTCGGCGAAACCCCAATGCGCCAACGTCAGTAAACTAGAACGCCATGTACAACGCGCCCCCGGTTGGTCAGCCGCAGCCTCGCAGCGGCAACAAAACGCTGATGATCATCTTGCTGGTCATCGGAGTCCCTTGCCTGCTGTTCATCATCCTCGGCGTCGTCGGGGCTTGGAGCTGTTTCCGCTTGTTCCAGAACACGGTTATGCCGATGGCTAACTGTGCCATTGCCTACGACGAAGTTCGCCAGGCGATGCGCAACTATGCGAAAGACCACGACGGCAAGCTTCCGAACGCGGCGACCTGGGAAGACGACATCCGCTCGTACTACGCAAAGGTCGATTCGCTCGACGGTGCTCGAAAGGACATGCCGAGCGGATTCAAGTTCGAGAAGATGCCCCTGAACGGCCCATGGGGCTGTAAGGTGGGCGAAAATGAAGTCACGGGCATGGCGTTCAACTCGGCTCTTTCGGGCAAGAAGCTCTCCGAGATCGACACACCGTACAGCACGATCCTCCTCTACGAAGTGAAGAAGTCTGGCAAAAACCTGAACGGCCCCTACTCGCCCCCACCGCGCAGCGAAGCCCCCAAGCTCTTTGGCGAACCTCGAGAGTGGATGAGGATCTATGTCGAGGGCGAGGTTGACTTCAAGGCAAAGGGCCAGAATTCGTTCGGGCCAAGTCCAGGATCGGGAGCGGGAACCGGCACGACCTCAGGCGCAGGCGCCGAGGGCAAGTAGCGGACAACGGAGAGGTTAGGGAAGGGGTCAGGTCTCGAATTGGTCAGTGAGATTCCGGAGTTGGCTGTCGACCCAGGCCACGATCTCCTCGATTTCGGCATCCTTGGGGAACTGCTTGACCTCGCCCCACTCCACCGAAACGCCGCCGAACGCGGGTCGCGGGGTCGTCGTGCCGTAGGGCATGATTCGCTGCGTTCCCCGCAAGCCGACACAGAGAATCGGGACTCCAGCCATCTTGGCGATGAGGCCGATGCCGGGCAGAATCGGCTGAAGCCGCCCGTCTTCGCTGAGCTGACCTTCCGGGAAAATACCCACACACTCGCCCGCCTTGAGCAGTTTGATCGCGTGCTTGATCGCTTGGCGATCCGGCTCTCCGCGCCGAACGGGGAAGGCCTTGAAGCGCCGAATGAACGAGCCGAGAATCTTCATTTCAAAGAGCTCACTCTTGGCCATGAAGTGAATGGGGCGGCGGCTGGCGTACCAAATCACGACCGGATCCACGTCGGCGAGGTGGTTCGACAGAATCAGCAGCCCGCCCGTTTTGGGTACGCGATAGCGTCCTACGACCTTCACCGGTCCGAGCAGGAACATCAGGGGCCACAAGAGCGCAACCACGAACCAATGCGCATTGCGCGTGATCGGCCCGTGCCGCTCGATGGTGATCTCGTTTTCAGGCTTCACGAGGCGATCAGCATCCTCACGGCTTCGATGTAGGCTTGGTGTTCCATGGGGGCAATCCGTGCGGCGAGCGTTTCCGGCGTGTCATCGGGCATGACCGGACACCGTTTTTGAACGAGGACGCGACCTTCATCATAGCGTGTATTGACCAAATGTACGGAGCAGCCGGATTCGAGTTCCCGATTTGCGATCACGGCCTCGTGGACATGCCGTCCGTACATGCCCTTGCCACCGTATTTCGGCAGTAGCGACGGATGTACATTGAGAATGCGGTCCGGAAACGCCGCAAGCACCTCGAGCGGCAACAAGCGAAGGTATCCGGCGAGACAAATCAGATCCCACCGGTCGGCCTTAGCCAGGTCAAGCAACTCCTGTCCGTAGTTCTCATCCATGGGATTGATGACAGATGTCCGCAAACCAAGCGCCGCAGCCCGCGCCAAACCGGGTGCCTCAGCCTTAGAGGCAATGACGCGCACAACTTGGGCGTCCAGCTCGCCGGAGCTGCATGCGCCCGCAAGTGCGGCCATGTTCGACCCCGAACTCTTGGGACCAATGAATATCGCGAGGTCAAATGTACTTTCGCCGTCCCGGCGATTCCCCTCAGGCCCCGCTTTGTTCGAAGGTTGTTCCACGGCTGCTAATTCCCCGCCGGTCCAATGAGCATGGCGAGGCCGAACATCTCTTGGTTCAGGGCGTTGCCGAAGGGGATCGGCTTGGGCTCTTTGCCGTTGTTCAGGCCGCTGTGCTTGCTGTTGTCATAGAGGAATTCAGCGACGACCTTCGACCCTTTCGGCAGGCCGACCGGGGTCCGGAACAGGTAACTCCCCGCCCAATACGGGTCCCAGGTGTAGATCGACAGGATCGTCGACTCATCTCCGCTCGACGTCTTCAATGTCACGTTCATCCGTACGCAGTAGAATCGCGCCTCGGGGTAGAGGCCATACAGCAGGCTGTCGCTCGGCACCGTGTAGCTTTGGGTGAGGGTCGGGCTGTCCTCGGGATTGATCGTATAGCTCGGGATCGTGAGGTTGACCCACTTCACCCCCGAGGGCGGTTCGGTCGAGAAGTAGAACGCAATCTCGACGTTCGCGTCTTCGGGCTTGCCGGTCGGCTGGTAGAGAACTTGCACGGCAAGGTCTTTGGAGGTCACATCGAACGGGGCCATGCGGGGGAACCAGGGGTCGCAGCCTTGCGCCCAGGTCGCGACGAGGTCGAGCGAGGTGCGAAGGACTGGGCGCAGGGAGCCGAAAGTCTCGAAGCCGCCGCCCTTGTCCTTCTTCGAGAGGGCTCGCTTGGGGTCTTGGGCGATTACGACTTGGCGGACCGCTTTGGGGGCCGCCGGCCGGACGTCGACCGCGCGGAGGCGCTTGCCGAACAGCTTTCCAGCCGGAAGCGAGTAGGCCATCCAGTACGCGCGCCCTTCATCGAGGACCGGCTTGGGCTTGGGCAGGGACAGCACGAGATCGGGCTTGCCGAGCGCCCAATCGGTGGGAGGCTTGAACTCGGGCGGCGCATCTTTGGCGTCGCCCTCCGGCATCCCGAGCCGCACCCACTCTTGGATCATCACGATCTCCTCGTCAGTTAAGGCGTCTTGCGAGGCGACCATGCCGTAGTCGGAGGTGCCATCGGTCGGGGGCATGCGCCGCACCATGGCTTCCTGCCGAATCAGCCCGGCCCGCTTCTTAACCTCGGCATAGGTGATCAACGAGAACGGCGCGTGGCCATCGGGCACGTGGCACTTGAGGCACTTCTTGGCGAGCAGCCAAGCGATGTCCTTGGTGAAGGTCGGGTCGCCCTGGGTTGCGGGCTGGTTCTTGCCCGGGGGGTCATGCTGTTGCCCGTCACCCGCACCCCACCACCCGATTCCCAGAAAGAGGGCGAACAGAAGGGGTGGCATTGGACGACAAGCTTTGACAAACCAGCGACCCGGATGCACCGACTCCCGTGCTCTAAGAAACGCGAATAGCCAGCGCACCATGAAAGTACTTTCGCCGTCCCGGCGATTCCCCTCCGGCCCTGCTTTGTTCGAAGGCTGTTCCACGGCGGTTTAGGCGACGAGTTTCGTCACGACGTTCCCGAACACGTCGGTCAGGCGGAAGTTTCGACCCTGACTGCGATAGGTGACCTTCGTGTGGTCAAGTCCCATCAGGTGGAGGATGGTCGCGTGCAGGTCATGGACATCGACTGGGTCCTCGACGACGTTGTAGCCGAGTTCGTCAGTCTGGCCGAGCGACAGACCCGCTTTGACTCCGCCGCCCGCCATCCAGATCGTAAACGCGCGCGGATGGTGGTCGCGACCCGGAAACGGCGAGCCGCCCCGGCCCTCGTTGATTGGCGTTCGCCCGAACTCCCCCGACCAGATCACGAGCGTCTCGTCGAGGAGTCCACGCTGTTTGAGGTCTTTGATCAGCGCGGCTGCTGGCTGGTCGATCTGGCGACACATCTCGGGCAGACCGTGCTTGATGTCGTTGCCCTCGCTGTCGCCGTGGTGGTCCCAGCCGCGATGGTAAAGCTGTACGAACCGAACGCCTTTCTCGACCAGCCGACGAGCGAGGAGGCAGTTGTTGGCGAAGCTGGCTTTGCCTGGGTCCGTGCCGTACATCTCGTGGATCGCCTTGGGCTCCTTCGCGATCTCCATGAGTTCGGGGACGCTGGACTGCATTCGGTAGGCAAGCTCGTACTGGGCGATGCGGGTCTCGATTTCGGGATCGCCCACCGCGAGGTGCTGCATCTGGTTGAGGTCGCGCAGTGCATCAAGGGTGTCGCGCCGAATCTCGCGGGTCACACCGTCCGGGTCGGTGACGAAGAGCACCGGCTCGCCCTTTGACCGGAATTCCACGCCCTGATAAACGCTCGGCAAGAATCCGCTTCCCCAGCACGACTTGCCGCCGTCGGGGTTGTTCACACCTGAAATCAGGACGACGAACCCAGGCAGATCCGCGTTCTCGGAGCCCAGTCCATAGGTCAGCCACGACCCCATACTCGGTCGTCCCGGGACTTGGAATCCGGTGTTCATGAAGAGCTGAGCCGGCGCGTGGTTGAACTGGCTCGTGCTCAGCGATCGCACCACCGCAACCTCGTCGGCAATCTCCTTGAAGTGGGGCAGGAGTTCGCTGACGACCTGCCCCGACTTGCCGACCTTCTCAAACTTGTATGGGGAGCCGAGCAGGCGGGGCTTGCCTCGAATGAACGCAAATCGCTCGCCCTTAAGAAGCTCTTCGGGGCAGTCCTGACCGTCGTACTTCTGCAGCATCGGCTTCCGATCGAACATGTCGATCTGCGACGGCGCGCCCGCCATAAAAAGGTAGATGACCGACTTGGCTTTCGGCGCGAAGTGCGGAATCCTAGGGGCGAGCGGGTCCTGTCGCTTCTTCTCTTGCTGCAGAGCGGCGAGGAGGGGCGTCGACATCATCGATGTCAACGCCAAGCCGCCGATGCCGTAGCCGATTTCCTTGAAGAAGGTCCGCCGCGTCATGCGGCGCAAGAGTTCGCGTTCGAATTCGTTCATTCGTGTAGGTTTAGTTTAGCCGAGGATAGGTGAAACCGCTCGCCGTTCCTGCTCAGTACCTAAATCGTCGCAAAACGAACCCGCGTCCAATTCAACACGTTGTCCTCGGCGACTAACTCAACCAAGTAGTCGCCAGGGCGATCGATCGGGCAGACGCCCCCCATATTAAGCATCAGCCAGTCGCTGACCGTCGCTCCGCTCGGCCCCCGATGGACATCGGCCAAGAGCGGAAGCTGCCAGACGAGACGCCCGTCATCGTCGAGGATTCGCGTGATGAGCTCACGGTCGGCATCGATGGGATCCCACTCGATCTCGATTGCCAGAACCAAGGGCGGAAACGGAGCCGGATAGTGGTTCGGGCGGACGACGCGGATGATCGCGGTCAGCATCATCGTGCCGTCAATCAATTGGGCCGCGTGTCGGCACAGCTTGAAGACCGGAACGTGCAAGCTAGTCTTCCTTCCGCTTGGCGGCGGGGCGAGCGCGCAACTGGGCCCAGGTCCGCAGTTCATCGATTTCTTCGGACATCATGACGCTCAAAGGAACGCTCGACGCGGCTTCCTTGATGAGGTCGGCGGGCTTGAGCTCGCGGTCTTCGTCGAATGCGCCAAGAAGACCTCCCACGACCACCTGTTCGATTTCGGCTCCGCTGAATCCGTCCGTTTTGGCGGCGAGTTCGGCGAGCTTGAACTTGGAGGGATCGCGCTTGCGCTTTCGCAGGTGGATCGCGAAAATGTCTTGGCGCTCCTTCTTGTCGGGCAGATCGATGAAGAAGATTTCGTCGAAACGTCCTTTTCGGAGGAGTTCGGGCGGGAGGGCGGTCACGTCGTTGGCAGTGGCGATGAGGAAGACCGGCTTGGTCTTCTCCTGCATCCAGGTGAGGAAGGTCGAGAACACTCGCGCAGTCGTTCCGCTGTCGGATACGCCTGACCCGCCGACGCCGGCGAAGCCCTTCTCCAACTCGTCCGCCCAAAGGACGCACGGCGCGACCGATTCCGCGACCTTGATCGCCCGGCGAATATTCTCTTCGCTCTGCCCGACGAGGCTCCCGAAGATGCGCCCCACGTCCATCTTGAGCATCGGCAGGTTCCATTGAGCAGCGATGGCTTTGGCGACGAGCGACTTTCCGCAGCCTTGGACACCAAGCAGCAGAACGCCTTTGGGGACCGGGATTCCAAATTCCTTGGCCTTATCGGTAAAGCCCTTGCGCCGTTTGCCCAGCCATTCTTTAAGCAGTTCTAGTCCGCCGACATCCTCCAGCCGGTCAACGGCGGGGTAGTACTCCAAAAGCCCCGACTTTCGGACGATCTGCTTCTTCTCTTCTAGGATCACGTCGACATCGAGCTTGCGATGCTCGACCAGGCTGCGGGCAAAGGCTGATTCGATTTCGTCGATGGTGAGGCCTTGGGCGGACTTAACGAGCACCTCCCGTTGTTCGGGCGACACATTCGTGTCGATCGCTGGATTGTCCTTGACCGCCGCCAGCACCGCATCCAACTGCGCGCCAATATCCTTCGCAACCGGCAACGGAAAGTCCATGACCGTGACGTCCTTTTCAAGTTCAGTCGGAAGACTGAGCACCGGGCCGAGGAGAATGAGGGTCTGGGCTTTGACTCGAAGCCGCGACGAGAGGTCGCGCAGCAAGCGGATGACGCGGGAATCCCTCATGTAAGGGTGGAAATCCTTGAGGAGGAAGACAGTGTATTCGGGTGCTTCGTGGGCGAGGGCAAGCGCCTCCAGTTCACCGGGGAGTCCGCCACCCGGTTTGACGGGTCCGCTCGTCCGATTAACCTGGGGCTTCATGCCTTGGGTCACGGACCAGGTGTGCAGGGTTCTCTTGAGTTTTTCGCAGACTCCGCGAACGGCCTCCTCGACCCGGGCTTCCTCCCAAGACACGACATACAAGATGGGGTACTTGGCCCGGATCAGGACCTCGATTTCACGCGCGGCATCCATTCGCAAGGATGCTACCTTTCGCGTGGCCGTTTCGATTCAGACGCAGGTCCGATTCTGTACACTGAATCTATGCATCCAGAGGATGGGCTCGACCCGTGGAGGCACCAGTTCGAGCGAGCACTGGAACGCGGCGATGAAGCATTCGTCGCCCGAAAACTCGATGCGTGGTCCCGAGAGGGTGCTGTTCAAGAGCACGCGTACAGCGCTTACTACGATCGACTTTCGCCTTCCACTTGCGCCGCGTTCCCGCATCTCGCCCGCCACCGTGCCCAACGAGCTCTGGAGCGAGAGCGGGTCGTGGAAGCGCTTGATTGGCTGGAAATCGCTCGATCGAGTCTTCAGAGCGAAGATGCGACGACCGCGGTGGACTTGAGCATCGATGAGGCTCTGATCCTTCGAGAAGACGGGCGCTGGCAGGAGTCGATTGCCCTGCTTGACCGCGTTGAGAGGGAATCCGTCCTCTTGGATCGGCAAAAGCTGCGGGTCGCCAACATGCGGGCGGTCATCGCGATATCGTCCCAGCACGACTACCCCCTGGCAGCGAATCTCTTCGAATCTATTGTGGATCTCTCGCAGAAGCAGTCCGACAAGACCTCGCTCCTGACCGCTCTGATCAACCAAGCGCTATCAGTTCATCGGTTTTCGGGTCGGTTTGACCGCATGTTGGAAGCTGCCGATGAGATTGTGAGAATCTATCGCGGCGACGTTCCCGACATCGATCGCATCTACGTTGCCCGGATTCGCGCCCGGGCGGCGGTCGAAAGCTGCCATCCGGAGGCTTCAGCGCTGGCTCAGGGCTATCTCGACGAGGCACGGGTGAGCCCCTGGGCCAAGGGAGATGCGCTCGTGTTTAGTGCTTTCGATAGGCTCAATTCTGCCCTCGGTAGCCACCGAAAGGCTTATGACGACGAGTCTGTGCAAGACGTCCTGTCCCGCTTGCGTGAGGTCGAACTGCAGGTGACTCCGACATCGGTCGACCTGATGCTGGCTTCTGCGGCGCGCCTGCGGGCGGAAGCGATGGGGTCCATTGAGTCCACCTCGTCCACCGTCGACCAATTTGCGAGACGAGTGCATCACGAACCCTTCTGGCGATGCTGGGGGCTGTGTGAGCAGGCGCACTCATGCTTAATCTCCGGAGATAGGGCCCGCGTTGAAGAAGTGGCGGGTGAGGCACTCGCCCTTGCCGAACAGCACGGATTCGGGTTTGAGCGGTTCCTTGCGACCGTGATTCTGGCCGCGAGCTCGGGCTCACCCAAACGTTGCTGGGCGGCAATAAGGCTGATGCAGGAAGGGGGATATGAGCGGGTGCTTCTTGTCAGGTTTGCACCTTACGCTGAACTCGTCCTCCAGGGCAGCCTTAGCATCAGTTCCGACCCGAGTTTCGAGGCCGGACTTCTTGACGCCCTGGGTTCTCAGGCCATCCGGGTATCGGTTTTCGGGGGTCTCGTCGTTTGGATAGGGGCGCGACGCCTCACCGATAAGGACTGGGGTCGACCCCGGAGTCGCGCCCTGTTTGCCTATCTCGTGCTCCGGAGCGGTACCGCCGCCACTTACGATGAAGCGGCCTGTGCGCTATGGCCTGATCTGAACGAGAAAATGGCCCGCCAGAGTTTGCTGAATGCCCTGACCCATCTTCGAAAAGCCCTCGGAACCTCGATCGTGGATACGGGGCACAACCTCATTCGACTGCGTTCCGACCTTTGGATCGACCTCAAGTTGTTGCTCGCTTCGAAGAATCCCGATGAGAGCCTGCGTGAATTGGCTGAGCAGCCGTTGCTCCCCGAGTATGCCTATGAGGATTGGTTCGCGGATCAGCGGATCGAGCTGGAGGGGCGCATCCAGGGCTTGATGACGCACTAATCACTTGCATGAGGGGAATCGCCGGGACTGCGAAAGTACATTGGTCAGTGGCGAAAGTACCTGGAATCATCTGCTCCTGACGAATCCACTGATCAGTTGCTTCGGGGAATCGCCGGGACGGCGAAAGTACTTTGATTGACGGCGAAAGTACTTGATTAGTGGTTGATTATTGGCCTCGTGTTCAATGGGCGGCATGGTACTGCGCACCTTCATTTCGACCTTGACACTTGGCCTTGTTCTGGCGGCCCATGCCAGCTACGACGTCCGCTACACGTTCGTCCAACTCACCCCTTCAAACGGATACCCCTATAATCCGCAACTCACGGGCATGACGTCGAACGGCTATATGATCGGCACTCAGCCCGGCGACATTTTCGGACCGCCCCCACCGTTCATGTTCGTTCGAACTCCACAGGGCGACCAAGTGCTCTCCGGGCCAATGGGGCGCGCCTACGACGGCAACAGCGAGGGCACGATCGTCGGGTACAGCGGCGGACAGCCGTGTCGCTGGGTTGGCGGCAGTCTTCAAGGGTTTGATCTGCCCGCGGGCTTCCAAAGAGGTTTAGCACAAGTCGTCAATGAGACGGGACTTTCCGCCGGCACGGTTTCATACCCACTGCCGAACGGCTATTGGGTCAACCTCGCCTGCGCGTGGCAAGGAACCAACGTCCACGCTTTCATCGACAATCTCCCAGGTTCTACGCAGGCCGAGGTCAAAGGCATCAACGACCTTGGCGTGGTGATCGGGCGGTCGTATTACAGTTCGGTCGAGGATCGGGGTTGGGTTTGGGATGGAACACTGACCCAACTGCCCGCGCCCAGTGGGACGACGATGTGGAACCCTGAGGGCATCAACAACGACGGCCTCATTGCCGGATGGACATCGGACGGCTCGGATGATCATCCGACGACCTGGCAGCACGGATCCTATCGGGTTTGGCCGTACTCGGGTCAGTTCTATGCCGTCAACAACGTCGGAGTACTCGCCGGCAGGGCAAATCTGACCGGGGTGTACGAGGCGGCTCTCTGGGTCAACGAGGAGGCCATTCACTTGCCTAGCCTGATCGACAACGTGAGCGGAACGGGTCCGGTCGCGGCGACACAGGTCAATGATCGAGGGCAGATCTTGGTTTCGAACGGAATTCTCAATCCCCGGCCCGTTTTCTCCGGGACGGTTGAGCTCGACGGGTTCGAGGGCGATCTCTCGTCGGTGGAGGCAACCATCAAGGTTAAGTCCGCCGGAGGGGTCTTGTTCGCGCAGTGCAAGGCTGTCCTCAGCCCGTCCGGCGCGTTCTCGGAGCGTCTGGCTGTTCCCAGCGGCGCTTGCTCGGTGATCGTCAAAGCTCCCGGGTTCCTCGCCGTTGGTTCGGCGGCCAACTCCACCCAAGACGGCGCAAGCGGTCTCTCGTTCTCGATGCTGGGGGGAGACATCGATGACGACAATGAGGTGTCGATCGGGGACTATGCGATTTTGTCGTCCGCGTTCGGATCAAGCCCAGGCTCGCCAAACTGGAGTCGCACTGCGGACCTCAACGGCGATGACGCCGTGGATATCGCCGACTACGCCATCTTGTCCGCGAACTTCGGCCAAGTCGGAGAGGATTGAAGACATGGGGACGGGCTGGGACAATTTTGTCGCACGTCCCAGCCCAACCATCCCGGGTCTGTATGAGCTACTCACCCGCTTCGCCGTAGTGAGTAGACAAGATGGCGTAATCGCCGATACCGACTTCGGCATCGCCATCCAAGTCCGCGTTTGGCTCCCAGTGAGGGTCGCCCTCGGTCGATCCGTAGCTCGACGACAAGAGGGCATAGTCACCGATGCCGATCTCAGCGTCTTGATCGATGTCGCCATTGATCAAGGTATCGAAGGTCACCTTGGCCGATGTTTGGAAGCCGAGACCGACACTGGGAATCCGCCGTTTGAGCCAGTGCGAGGCCCCAACGCGAACATCGAACATCCGGCTGAACTCGCCAAGGGCGGCGATATCGGCGGCGAATGTGCCCTTCTCGTCGAGGACGACGTTCAGGGTGAATTCCACTGTGTCTGTACCCGGTGTTAGAAGTTCGACTTGGATCGGCATACCAGATAGCGGCCAGTTCCAATCTCCCAAAGGAACCGTGCCCACGAGATGCGAACCGGTCCTGCCGCTGAACTTGATGTCGTCCAGTCCAATGTTCCAGTTGTAGTAAAAGAGAATTCTGAAGGAAGTGCTTGTTGCGCCCACCGGGACCTCACGGTAGCCTACTCCGGGTGCGATGTAGTTGTTGAGATCGACCAGTGCGTTGCCCAGCCCGTTGATGACTAGCAACCGATCGCCGATTTGGTCGCTCTGGGGCCAGCCCGCCAGGCGAAACCGATCCAGGGTGACCGTCGTGCCTGGATCGGCAACCAGCATGATTTCGCCGATCCCCCCGTACCCGTGAATGGCGACATTGGTCAGGTCTCCGTAGAAGAAATCCCACCAGATCAAGGTGCCGAGTGGCTGCCCTGATCCAGCATCGAAGCTGGTCATGCGCACTTGCACATTGGGTGCTGGTCCACCCGCCATCGAGACGAGCCCCGCCGAGTCATCGGCGGCAATGATCCGATGTCCATAGCGCGACATGTCGATGACGCCATTGTTCGGGTCGAAGGTGAGTTCGACCGCCCCTGCATGGGACATCGCCATCAACGCGCCACCCATCAGTCCCCATTTCAAGTTCATTGTAAAAGTCCCTCCCAGACGAAAGCTGGGTTCCATTGTACAAAAAAGACCGGAAAAATGGTCAAACGGTGCGGCTAGGCCGTCGCCTCGGTTCCTAGGTGCTATGCTTCGCGGCTCTTGCGCGAAGGTAAATGGCTACGGAGTTCATCAGGAGCAGCACCACCATCAGCACGATGATCGCGGCGGCGGCGTTGGTGGCGAACGCCTTGTCAGGGCGGCTCGACCAGTTGAAGATCTGGATGGGGAGCACGGTGAACGTATCGGAGATCTTCTCGGGGGTGAAGTTGAGGTAGGTGACGGCACCGATCATGATCAGCGGGGCCGTTTCTCCGATCGCGCGGCTGACCGCGAGGATGATGCCGGTCAGGATGGACGGGAGGGCGGCGGGCAGGACTTGGCGGCGGATCGTCTGCCAGCGGGTTGCTCCCAGTGCAAGGGAACCTTCGCGGAAGGAGCGCGGGACCGCTCGCAGGGCCTCTTGCGAGACGATGATGATCATCGGCAGGATGAGCAGAGCCATCGTCAGCGCGCCGGCAATGACACTTCGGCCCAGCGAAAGCTGCCGAACGAAGATCGCAAGTCCAAGGAGGCCATAGACGATCGACGGGACACCAGCGAGATTCGCGATGTTAAGCTGAACAAACCGGGTGAATCGGTTTTGGCGGGGATTCATTTCCTCCAAGAAGACGGCGGCCCCAACGCCAATCGGGACCGAAATCAGCGTCGTCAAAGCGATGACCCACAGCGTGCCCATGAGGCCCGCCTTGATGCCCGCGTTCTTGGCGATGCTCGAGGGGAACGAGGTGAGGAACTGCATACTCAGCCGCCCTGCGCCGTCCTTCCAAATCGAACCGAGCAGAACCAGAAGAAGCAACCCAGCAATCACCAGCGAACTGAAGCAAAGCACTCCGAACGCCTTGGCCTTGAGCTGCCGTCGCCGGGTGTTGGGTGAAGCGGCTAGCATCTAGTGATACACCGTTCGGTAGCGCTTAACGAGGCGCACCGCCAAGATGTTCAAGGCCATGGTGATTGCGAACAAGGTCGCACCCACGGCGAAAATGGTGAGGTAGCCGGTCGATCCGGCCGGAGTGTCGCCTTTGCTGACCTGAACGATATAGGCCGTCATCGTTTGGATGCTCTCGGCGGGGTTCAGGGTCATGCGTGGCGTCTGGCCCGAAGCCAATGTAACGGCCATCGTCTCGCCGATCGCGCGGGAGACGGCGAGGATGATCGCGGCCATGATGCCGGAGAGTGCAGCCGGGATCACGACCTTCAGGCTGACTTCCATCTTGGTCGCGCCGAGCGCATAGGCAGCCTCGCGCAAGGAGCGCGGCACGGCACTCAAGGCATCCTCGCAGAGCGAGGAAACTAGCGGCAGGATCATGATGCCCACCACGATCGCGCCCGAAGCGGCATTGAAGATCTGTACGCTTGGGAAGATCTGTCGCAGGATCGGGGTGACGAAGCTCAGCGCGAAGAACCCGTAAACGACGGTTGGAACGCCCGCCAAAAGCTCCATGATCGGCTTCACGCGTCTTCGCACCTTGACGCTCGCGAATTCGCTCAAGAAGATCGCTGACAGCATTCCGAGGGGCACGGCAACCAGGGCTGAGCCAACCGTAATCAAGAACGTTCCGCACATCAGCGGCAAGACCCCGAACTTCTCCGGCTTGATGAGCGGCTGCCACTTGTTGCCGGTGAAGAAGTCGATGATCGAGACCTTGTTGAAGAACTGGAAGGTCTCCGTGCCAAGCACGGCGATGATGCCAAAGGTCGTAAAGACCGAAATCAGGGCACAGGCAAGGCAGAACAGCCAGATCGTGCGCTCCTTGTACTGGAGGACCCTTCGATCTGGCTTCCGCTCGGTCTTGAGGAACCCGATGGGCCTGGCCATGTGTCGATCTTACTCGCGCGAGAGAATCTCTTCGATCTTGACACCGACCTCAGCGCCTTTGAACACGCTTCCGGTCTTTTTGGCTTCCAATCGCTCAAGGACCTTCGCATAAGCCGCATCAGGCAGGGGAACGTAGCCGACCTCGCCAAGAGAGTTCTTGCCGTCGGTCAGGATGAACTTCACGAACTCCATAACCTCAGGGCGATCCAGGGCTTTCTTGTTAATGTAGATGAAGAGCGGGCGAGACAGGGGCTGGTACGTGCCATCGGCGATTGTCTCGGGGCTGGGGGCGACGCCGCCACTGCCCGGATCGACCTTCACGA
Source organism: Fimbriimonadaceae bacterium (assembly GCA_019694835.1). Next base: position 137,643 of record JAIBBE010000016.1, read on the forward strand.
CTTTGAGCTGGTCCTTGTTCTTCTCGTAGTAGGCGTAGCCAAAGTAGCCGAGCGCGAATTCGTCGCCGGCGACGCCTTGCACGAGGGTGTTATCGTCCTCGCTGGCCTGGTAGTCGGCGCGACTGGCCTTCTCTTCGCCGTTGATGGCCTTGGTGAAGTAGTCGAACGTGCCCGAATCTGTGCCTGCGCCGAAAAGCTGAATCGGTTTCTCCGGGAAACCGGCGCGTACGTCGCTCCAGTTCTTCACCTTGGAGTCCGGCTCCCAGATCTTCTTGAGTTCGGCGACCGTCAGGGTCTCCGCGAAGGTGTTCTTGGGGTTGATGACGACCGAAAGTCCGTCAAAGGCAACCGGGATTTCGACGAACTCGATGCCGTTTTCCTTGGCCTTGGCTTCCTCTTCTGCCTCGATGGCGCGCGAGGCGTTGGCGATGTCAATTTCACCGACGACGAATTTCTTGAAGCCTCCGCCGGTACCCGAGGTGCCGACGGTCGGCCTCGCCTTGGGGTTCTTCTCGTTGAACAACTCGGCCATTCGCTCCATGATCGGGTAGACCGTGCTCGATCCATCGATCTTGATTTCCGCACTGCTCGTCGTCGTCCCAGTGGTGCCGCCAGAGGTGCTTTGGGTGGTTCCGGTGCCTCCGTCGGCCCCTTCTTCCTTCTTCCCGCAGCCGGTAGTGATCATTCCTGCCAGGGCCAGCGCCAACAACGCGACACCCGTCTTTTTCGTCCAGTCCTTCATCGTCAGAAAAGTACCGGGAAGCCGTTAACGAATTGTTAAGAAATCTCCCTGTGTCGCCCGAGAATCGGACGGCATCTCATTCTCCTCGACCATCCAACTCTCGCTGAAGGCTGGCTGGAGCTTTGGTGCGCCAAGCTTCGACGATGAGGTCTTCGAGTTCCCCTGGAGCGATGGCATCCAGCCGAACCAGCACGGCGGGAAATGCGTTGTAGTGCGGCTCGGTGAAGAACTTGTCGGGCTCGGCGGCAATCAGCATGTCCTTGGTCGTGAGGTTCGGCACCATGACGGCAAGCACCTCATCGTTGATCACGCGAGCCTTGCGGGGATCGACCCTTTCCGCCCAACTCCAGACAAAGCCCTTGAACTTACCTTTGACTTCCACCGAAAACCCAAATCGCTCGGAGCCCTCGACGGCTCCGGGCAGTCTCGAGGCAATTCTCCGCACTTCGTCTTGCGTGGCCATGGCTGAGGCCAAGTTTCGCACATCGGGGGCACGGGTAACCTGAAGTCATGACCGCCGCCGAAGTGCTGACCCGCCAACTCGAACGACAGCAAGAGTCGTTCCTCAAGACCGTGAAGCTCGTGCCCGAAGACAAGCTCGACTGGGTGCCTCAAGAAGGGTTGCGGAGCGCGCGGGACCAATTACAAGAGGTCGCGACCATCGTCGGCGATCACTTCGAGCTCTACGACGAGCGGAAGATGGAGTGGAACGAGGACAAGTGGAGGGATTATCTGGAGCGTCGGCGCAAGCTTCACACCGTGGACGATCTCGAAGCCCGATTGCGACAAGATACTGCCCGGCTGATCGCGTTTGTTCAGGCCTTGCCCTCCGACGACCTGATGCTGGAAACCGAAATGCCCTGGGGCGGCGACCATCGGATCGTCGATAACGTCACCTATCACCTATGGAACATGTCCTACCATGAGGGGCAGATCAACACGATTCTGCAGATGTTGGGTATCGACGCGTTCGGTGGCTAGGCGTTCGTGGGTTCGCCAATCTCGCCCACCGGCAAGGAAATCGTGAAGCTCGTCCCTTCGCCCAGCTTGCTTTCAACCCCGACGCGACCTCCATGTCCCTCAACGATGTGGCGTACGATGCTGAGGCCGAGACCCGTGCCGCCCGTCGCGCGCGATCGCCCCTTGTCCACCCGGTAGAAACGCTCGAAAATGCGCGGCAAGTGCTCCGCCTCGATCCCGACTCCGGTATCTCGAACCGTAGCGGTCACGCTGTCGCCGCCTTCCAGAATTTCGACCTCGACCTGGCCCTGCGGTGTGTAGTTGATGGCGTTGTCGATGAGGTTCATGAAGACCTGAGACATCTGGGCGGGATTGGCCTCGATCCACAGGTGTTTGGGACCGCTGTACGAAAGGTGCAACCCCTTCTTGGTGGCCTTATCCATGAGCATGCTGACCACGCTCCGGACCACGGCACCGACATCACAGGTTTGTTTTCGTACGACCCCCGACTCTGCGCTGCTCAGGACGAGCAAGTCTTGGGCGATCGTGGTGAGCCGATCGACTTCGGAGATGATTCGTTCCAGATACCGGTGCAGAAGCTCGCGGTCTTGGCCGTCGTCATCGATGAGCGTCTCAGACATGGCGCGAATCGTGGTCATGGGCGTGCGAACTTCATGAGACACGTTGGCAACGAAGTCCTGGCGGATTCGTTCGAGGCGGCGTAGTTCGGTAATGTCGTAAATCGACAAGAACACCCTCTCCCAGTCCGGCGGCTCGCCCCAAGCCTGCACCAATGCGACTCGTTCTTCGGGATAGGTGAAAGTCAACTCCGTCCGGTGCGGCGTGTGGTCTCCCGCGGTTTCGGTGACGAGCTGCTCAAGGTCATGAGAGAGCGTGACGGCGAGGATCGGACGGCCAACGGGGTTTTCGAACCGAAAAAGCTCACTGGCAATTCGATTGGCATACTGGATGACACCCTTTCCATCGCAGAGGAAGATCGCGATGTCGAGGCCGTCGGCGAGGGCATCGACGGCTTCTCGTTGCTGAGCTAACTGACGGGTCAACAGTTCGCCGTGCGCCTTCGACTCGCGAAAACTGCGATTGGAGGCCGCGAGATCCTTGGCAACCAGCAACGCCGCCAAACACCCGAGCAGTGCCAAGGATAGGACGCCGAGGGCCCATGTCGTCTGCTGAGCCGCCATGAGGCCGATCGAAAGGCCAACTGCTGCAAGCGTCGCGAGAACTGACAGGGCCAGTCCCAGTGCGTTGCGGGTTTGCATCATGCGCTACTCGACGTACGAATCGGGGCTGGGCGGCTTCTTCAAGAACGCTTCGATAAACCCGTCGATGTCTCCATCCATGACCCCTGAGACGTTGGCGGTCTCGTGTCCGGTGCGATGATCCTTAACCATCGTGTACGGCTGCATCACGTAGCTGCGAATCTGGCGTCCCCAGGCAGCCGGTCCTCCGTCGCCTTTGAGGAGCCGTTTTTGGTCTTCGGTTTCTGCTCTCTGAAGCTCCATGAGACGGGCGGCGAGCACCGACATCGCACTCGCCCGGTTCTTATGCTGGCTGCGCTCGTTCTGACACTGAACCACGATTCCGGTGGGAAGATGGGTGATACGGACGGCGCTCTCGGTCTTGTTCACGTGCTGGCCCCCGGCGCCACCCGCGCGCAAGGTCTCGACTTTGAGATCATCGGGGTTGATGTTGACTTCTTCAGCCTCGATTTCCGGCAAGACCTCAACACGTGCAAATGACGTGTGCCGTCTTGCGGCGGCATCGAACGGCGAAATCCTCACCAAACGGTGAACGCCGTTCTCGCACTTCAGGTAGCCGTAAGCGTTCGGCCCTGAAACGAGCATTTGGACGCCTCGATATCCGGTCACGTCGCCCGGCGTTTCCGACAGGATCTCGATCTTGTAGCCCTTCCGCTCGGCCCAGCGATTGTAGAGGCGGAAGAGGATCGCCGCCCAGTCGCAGGCCTCGCTGCCGCCCGCGCCCGCGTTGATCTCAACAAGCGCGTTACGATGATCGTGCTCGCCGCGCAGGAGGGTCTTAAGTTCGTACTCGTCGAGATCCTTGAGAAACTGGATCGCGGTCTCATCCGTCTCGGCGCGCAATTCCTCGTTGGGCTCAAGCTGGAGAAGCTCGTTCCAATCCGCGATTTCGCGCTCGCGGGCGCGCAGCTCGGAAAAGGGAACTACGATGTCTCGCAGACGCGAGAGTTCCTTCATGTCTTTGTTGGCAGACGTGGGGTCATCCCAGAACCCGGGTTCCTGGGTTCTCTGCTCGAGGACGGCTATCTGGTGTTGTAGTCGAACCAGGTCAAAGATGACCTCCGATAGCGTCCAGTCGCCCTCGCGACTTAGACAGCGCTTCATGCTGTTCGAGAGAAAGCATGCGTGCATTGTACTTGGCGGGGGGGCTAGGCCGCTGGTCCTAGTGCCCAAACGTGCCGTGCCAGACTTTTGGCGTGGCACTTCCCTCCATCCTTCAGATCCGCGATTTTCGCCGCCTCTGGGTGGGTCAGGCGGTGTCGCTTCTGGGCGATTCGCTCTACTTCCTCATCTTTCTGTTCATGGTGAACAAGCTCACCGGAGATCCGAAGATGGTGGGATATGTTGGCGCCCTGCAGGCCGTGCCCTTTCTGATCTTCGGGCCTTTCTCCGGCGTCGTCGCGGATCGTTACGACCGGAAGAAGGTGATGATCTGGTCGGATATGATCAGTGCGGCAATCCTGGTCGCGTTCGCCGGGTACATGGCCGTCCAGCCCAAGCCCGCCTTGTGGGTCGTCTTCACGACTGCATTCCTGCTCTCCTCGGTGGTGGTTTTCTTCCTGCCCGCGAAGAGCGCATCGATTCCCCGACTCGTGCCCAAAGAGCGACTGATCGAAGCAAACAGCTTGAGCGCGGCGACCGACAGCCTTATGCCGCTCATTGGCCTCGGCCTCTCCGGCAGTCTTCTCGGCAAGCTCTATGGGTTGTATCCGAATGCGTTCTTCTTGACCGCGATCTTGTTCAATGCGGTGACTTTCATCTATAGCGCGTTGTGCCTGGTCAAGCTCCCGAGCCTCACACCGGAGCGGACCGATCTCGATGAGAAGAAGCACCTCTTCACCGACTTCAAAGCCGGGTTGCAGGTTATTCGGCAGAACCACGTTCTCAAGGTCACGCTTGCCCTGAGCCTGGTGATCAACATGTTCATCGCGCCGTTCATGGTCGTCCACATAGCGGCCAATCGAGCCTGGTTCGGCGACGGGTACGCGAGTCTGGCGTGGTTCGAGTTTGCCTTTATGGCCGGCATGGTCCCGGCGAGCATCATGGTCGGCAAACTGAAGATCCGCAAAGCGGGCATTTCCTTTATAGTCTCCGGGGTGATTCTGGGGGTCCTCATTTGCTTGTTGGGGATGAGTCCGTGGTTCTGGCCGTATCTGCTTCTGAATCTGGTGGCGGGGCTTGCGTTGCCATTCCTGAGCATCCCGATCAACACCTACTTCCAGATCGTCATTCCCGACGAGTTTCGCGGAAGGGTGAACTCGTCGATGATGATGCTATCGCAGTGTGTGCGGCCCGTTGCGATTGCCCTGGCTGGCCTGGTGCTCGACATGGTGTCGTTGTTGACGATGTTCCTGATCATGGGCATCGGCATGGGCGGCGCAGCGCTGGTGGGCTTGCTCGACGGGCCGTTTCGGCGGGCGACGCTGCCGCAGGCGGAGCCGAGTGCGGTGCCGGAGAGTCGGGCAGAACCTGCGCCGGCGTAGCGATCTCTACGCTCAGAGACCCTTCAGTAGCGATTCATATTCGTCGTGTGGACCGATCCAGAACCACACGATATCATTGCCAGTCAGGATGCCAACGGCGCGTATCTTAATGTTGACGCGAACAGAGTAGATGGGGCGATCAGCATGAACCTTCTTGTATCGCAGACCAGGCATTCTTGGGTCCGAAAGCCAGAGACGGTGGGCGTCGCGGGCTTGGAGTTGATCGGCCTTCGGCAGTGTATTGAATCGCGCCCAGAAAGCACGGGTCGTTAAAGAACTGCCCGGGAACGGCTTTGGTACTCTCATTCCCAGGGTTTGGTCTTGCCTGCCTTATGCTCCGCGAGTGCCTCGTCAGCGAGCTTCGAAAGCAGGTCTTGAGAGGACGCAAACAATTCGCTCCAACGCTTGTCCGACTGCATTTCTTGGAGCAGCAAGGCACCAAGCGCCTCCCGATCCTTAGGCGGAAGCTTGCTCGCGATTTGGAAGGCCTGGGTAAACGTGTCGCTCATGGTCTACTTGATTATACGGCTAACTTTGCACCCCCCAGCTATCTTTGAACCACGAGCCCCTACGAGACCCCACCTACCCAAGCCCGCCCCACACGCCCCACTCACACCGCGCCAAAATGAAGGTCGCCCCCGATGCACCAGCCCAACCGACTGGAAGCGATCCGTACTTTACGCTACGCGAACCTCGATGCCGCGTTTGCGACCGCTTTCGCGACTCTCGTCTCGGGCACGTTCCTCGTCGGTTTCATCAAGTTCCTCGGTGGCTCCGACGTCTGGATCGGCGTTCTTACGGCGGTACCCAGCCTCCTTGGGCTCCTCCAGATTCCTGGGGCTATCTGGGGCAGAGGGTTTCCGTTCTACCGGCGCTTCGTGTTGCCTGGCGGCCTGATCTGGCGGCTGATGTACCTGCCCCTGATCGCGCTGCCGTTTCTGCCGATCGCCAACGAGGCGAAGCTGTGGATCATGTTTCTGTGCGTGACGATAGCCTCGGCGTCGAGTCAAATCGTCAATCCGATCTACAACGATTGGCTGGCCGAACTCGTGCCAGCGAACTCGCGCGGATGGTTTTTCAGTCGCCGCATGATGATCGCGACGGTGATCGGGGCGCTGGGCGGCTTCCTGGGCGGTTTGGTCCTCGACGCGTTTCGTCGACAAAGTCAGGAAGGCCCCGGATTCGGGGTCATCTTCGGGTTTGGCGCAGTCTGCGCGGCGATTAGCATGGCGTTCTACCTGAAGATGGCGGAGACGCCGCGCCACAACGCGATCAAGACCACGTTGCGGGGGAGTTTGTCTGCCTTTCGGGCACCCATCCAAGACCGTTCCTTCCGCAAGGTTCTGCTCTTCTTCTTCGTTTTCATCCTCGGCCAGGCCTTCGCCGGAAACCTCTTCTCGGCGTTTGCCCTTGAGTCCCTAAAGATGCCGTTCGCGATCATCCAGGCGACAGGCATTTCGGTGGCGGTGGCCAGTGTGCTCACGGCCCGGATGTGGGGCTATCTCGCCGACAAGTACGGCAACAAGCCCATCGTCGCGATCCTTGGGGTCGGCCTCTTTTTCACCCCCATCATGTGGATGTTCTGTGTGCCCGGGGCTTCCACGCAGAATGCGATCATCTTGATCCTTGGGCACTTGTTCAGTGGCGCGGTATGGGCCGGAGTATCTGTCAGCCAGTTTAACTTGTTGCTCGCGACAGCCAAGGAGGAGGATCGGGCGAACTACATCGGCGTCGGCATGGCGCTGCAGGCCCTCACCGGCGCCTTGTCGCCCATGCTCGGCGCGATTCTGATGGGCCAACTGCGGCATTCGTTCGACCCCGACACCGCCTACAAGATCATCTTCGGCGTCACGATGGCGCTGCGCCTGGTCGCGATCTTCTTCCTGATTCCGGTTGCCGAAGCGGGCTCAACATCGATCCGCGCGACCCTGAAGCACCTTACGAAAGTCTCTCCGCGCGGCTACAAAGCCCTCAAGCAGCTCTCCAAGAGCAGCGACGTGGCGACCCGCGAGAGCGCGATTGCCAGCGTCGGCGACCAGAGCTTCGGTATCGCGAGCGATGAGATCATCAAGTCGCTCCACGACCCCTCTCCGCGTATTCGTCGTCAAGCCGCCAGTACCCTCGCCAAGCTCCGCGATCCGCGCGCGGTGAAGGAACTCATCCACCAAGTCACCGATCATCCTGCCCTCGTTGAAGAGGAGACGATCGAGGCTCTCGGCGATCTCGGCGATCCCGAGGCCATCCCGCACTTGGTCCGCTATCTGAGCAGCCTCCGTTCACAGCTCAGGCGAGCGGCGGCGAAGGCGCTGGCGAAGATCGGCGACCGAAGCGCGATTCCTGACCTCATCGAAGCGGCCCGACGTCCCAACGACCCCGATCTTCGTCGCGCCACCTTGCAGGCTCTCCGGGTCCTCGAGGCATCCGAGGCGGAAGAAGTCATTGCGGACAGTCTGCTCGATCAGCATCCGAGCGTCCGTATCGCCGCTGCGGAGGCGGTCGCCGACCTGTGTCTCTCCGGAGCCGCGCCCCATCTGAGGCAATCTTTGGAGTGGTACGACGACGAAGCCGCGAGCGAGGTCGCTTATGCGTTGGGTGCAGTCGGTACCGTCGACGACATTTTGTTGATCCTTCAGACGGCGGAGAAGTGCGTCTCGATCATCACCCGGCGGCGTTGCCTGCTCGGCATGGCTCGGCTGCTAGGGGTCGAGTCCGAGGTCTACCGTCTGCTACTGCTGGATGGCATGTCGCGCGACAGCGCCCTGCTCGACTCCTTGAAGGTGCAAATGAGGGCCAGCAGAAAGCTGCGCCATGCGATGGATCGTTACTCGGCAGGCGAAGAGGTCGAGGCAATCGGGCTCTTGGCCACCCTCACTGGCGACCCCACCATCCGCGCCCTCGCGGATCACCCGGTTGACGAGCTCTTCTTGGTCGCGGCTTGTAAGTTGGGCCAATAGTCTCGCCGAGACGGCAACAGCACGCCTCCCCCATTCCCGTTCAGGGATTCGCCGGGACGGCGAAAGTACATTCCGGGCACTTGTTCATAAGAGCGGGCCGCTAGCGGCATCGCTAGCGGCCCGCAAAATCGTGTGAGTCCGTGTTACGAGACTTCTTTGACGTCGGTTGCCTTGAACGTGGCTTCGTTCACGAACTTGAAGAGCTTCGCTCCTTCGTATTCGGCGGTCAGGGCGTAGCGGATCTGCTCGCCGGATTTGGTCTTTCGCTTCATCTTCATTTTCCGGACATCCTTCTCCGGGACGTCGACGTGTGAGCGAGTCTTTAGGTTATAAAACTGCATTTTTCCCTCCGATGGCCTTTTTGGTTCGCGTCTGACTCCAAGTCAGTCCGCTACCGTAGGATATCACAACTCAGGTTCCATTAAACCTGATGAGCCGGTAGTTTTGGCTGGTTCGAGTCAAGTTTGCCCGGTTGAGGGCCTCTAGGTCAAGGCTAACCGAAAAAACTGGGCTACAATGGGGCCATCTGGTTTCTATTGGGTGTCTTGCAAAATGTCTATGAAGTCCGCGATGAACAGTAACGCTTCACACGGGATTGGGGTCAATGCGACCGAGGCCAAAGAATTCGAAGAGCGAAGTATTCGGCGCCTGAAAGCCGAGGGATATCGTATCACGATGCCTCGCGTCCAAGTCATTCGAGCCCTGGCTGAAAGCGTCAACGCGCTGAGTGCCTACGGCATTCATGAGCGCATCATCGCGGCAGGCGGGCGAATCGATGTCGTCAGTGTCTATAGAATTCTGGAGACATTGACTAAAGTGGGTCTAGTTCACCACATCTGTCACATCGGGGTTGTCGACGGATACTTGGCCTGCCGACTCGGAGGCGAGCATCTCAGCCAGAGCGAGCACCTCTATTGCACGGAGACACAGACGGTCCACGAAACCGTGGTCCCCGTCGAAGTTCTCAAAGCACTGCGGAAGCAGCTCAAGGACTTGGAATTTGAGGCCACAAGTATCAAGATCGAGATCATCGGCGTGAGTTCGCAAGCCCGAAAGTAAACGGGATTTCTCACCAGAACGCGCCAATCCCGAATCTCATCGCGTCTTTTGACTGATTGGGGCGAAGTGCGAGGCTGCTTCGTGCTATCGTTAACGTGAGGATGACGATGACTGCATTGCGAAACTTCCGAATTGCGGCTCTGATTGGGGTTGCTGGGCTTTCCGCGCTGAACGGCTTGGGCGGATGCCAGGCCAAGAAGACTGATCCCAACGCCGAACTCAAGACAACCCGGCTGGCTGAGCTTGCCAAACCGGCCACGGTGCTGATCGTGAGCAACTACTCGGCGTCGATTGAAGTCCCGAATGTGACCATCCCGGCCGATCGACAGCAGCTGCTTCAGCAGCGTCTGGCCGACAAAATTCAACGCGGAGAAATCCCGTCTGACCAGGCCCAGATCATCCGAGCGGCGGTCATGGAACTGCTTACCAATTGGCCTGACTACCTCGTGGCGGCAGGCGGCAGCCGAAACGTCGATGCTCAGGTCACGGCGGTCGGTTCCGGGTTCTTCGTAACGCCAGACGGCTACCTCGTGACGAACGCGCACGTGGTGGCGACCGAAGGCGACGATCTCAAGCAAGGCCTTGTCGAAAACGCCCTCGCCAAACTCATCGATCAAGACGTCAAGGAGTTTGCCGGTGAACTCGGCGGCCAGGTCGACGACGAAATCCTGCAGAAGCTGCGAAAAGCGTGCGTCGAGTTCTACGTTGCAAACATGCGGATGAGCAATGTCGACCGAACGGTCGATGTCCAACTGAGCGTGGGTGTTCCAGGCGTTGCCAGCACTCAGAAAGGTGTTCGCGCAGAGGTCATTCCGGGAGCCATGGGTACTCCCATCCCGGGCAAAGATGTCGCCATTCTCAAGATCCAGGGAGACAACCTGCCGACCTTGGCCCTGGGCGACGACAAAGCCCTTCAGGTTGGCGACAAGATCTTCCCGCTCGGCTTCCCCGCCGACGCGACCTTCTTCCCCGCGTTTGACGCTTCGAGCGTGAGCGAGTCCTCGCTGACGGCTGGCCTGGTCAGTGCGCGAAAACAGATGAAGGAAGGTTGGGAGGTCATTCAAACCGATGCGGCGATCCGCGGCGGCAACAGCGGCGGCCCGGTTCTGGATGCCAAGGGAAACGTCATTGGCCTGGCGACTTTTGGCCTCATCGACCAGAAAACGGGGGCCGACGCCGTAGGCGCGAACTTCGTCGTCCCGATGACGATTGTCAATGAGTTTCTTACTCGCGCCAATGTAAAGCCGAATCAGAGCGCGGTGAGCAAGCTCCACCGGGAAGCCCTTGACCTGATGGATCTGCACCATTATAAGGCCGCGAAGGAGAAGTTGACTCAGATTGAATCGCTTAAGCCGGGTCAGCCTTGGGTTCAGCAGGCGCGCAGCGTCAGCGAAAAGGCGATCATGGATGGCAAAGACGAAACACCAGGCCTTCCGCTCATCCCGATCCTCGCCGGTGGCGGCGTCGTCGTCCTTGGGGGCATCGCATTTGCGTTCCTGATGGGCCGAAAAGGTCGCGGACCGACTCAACTGCCTCCTGGCCAAATGCCGCCTCCGCCAGCAGGACCTCCACCTCAGCTTGGCTAACCTCGAATCACCCGGCAACACGCCCCCTGCTCGCCACTCGACCTTCGCGAGAAGGAGGCGTCTTCTTGGGCTGGGTCTTATCTTGCTGCTCGCGCTCTTGCTGCACATCGGCGTTGGAAGTTCAATGTGGATGACCCCGTGGCAGATCGTCGAGCAGATCATCAGGGGTGACCAAGGCAGAGCGGCTGATCCGGCCAACCTTATCGTCTGGCAGATTCGGTTGCCCCGTGCCCTGGGCTGCGTCATGGTTGGTGCGATTCTGGGGTCGGTGGGAGCCGCGTTCCAGGCTCTCTTCAGAAACCCGCTGGCCGAACCTTACGTCGTGGGTGTATCGAGTGGGGCGGCGGTGGGGGGCTGCATTGCCCTTGTTTTCGGATTCTCGGGAGCTCTTTTTGGGTTGGCTGGCCTCGCGTGTGCGTTCATCGGTGGTCTTGCATCGCTGATGCTCGTGATGGCACTGGCGAGGCAGCGGGGCACCATCAGCGTCCCCGGATTGCTTCTCGCCGGAGTGGTGGTCGGTTCGCTGCTCGCGGCCGTTTTGAGTTTGGTCCTCCTCGCGGCAGGGCAGGACACGAATCAAGTGCTGAGGTGGCTGTTGGGCTCGATGACGCCGATGTTCTGGCCTCGCCTGGCCCTGCTGACCATCGCTCTCGGCGTTGGCATGGTGGTGCTCATTCGAGATACCCGCCGTCTCAATGCGTTCTCAGTGAGCGAGTCCTCCGCACAGCGTCTAGGAGTCGATGTGCCTCGATTGAGAAACCGCGTCTTGCTCGCCGGGACGGCGATGGTCGCGGTCGCGGTCGGCTCGGTGGGGATCATCGCGTTTCTCGGGATGGTCGCGCCACATATCGCTCGTGGCATGCTCGGGATCGACCTGCGCCGGTCGCTGCTCGGGTCGGCGCTGCTCGGGGGGATTCTGCTCCTGGGTGCCGACCTCGCCGCACAACGCTCCATTCCCGGCATCGAGTTGCCGGTAGGAACCGTGTGCGCGCTCATCGGTGCGCCGACTCTGCTCATCCTCCTCCGCCGTGCGGAGCGAGCCGTCGCCGCCTAAGCCGCGAAGGAGCGCTCGGCGACAAGCGTAATCTGCTGCGGAGTTTGGTGGATACCGATATCGCTGAGGCAGTCGTGCTTCAGGTCGCTCTCGGTCAACTGAGGGTCGAAGGTCGTCACATGAGCGTAGAGTCGTCCATCAGACCACCACACGGAGGCATCCGTGACCGTCGGAATGTCGAGCAGGTAGTTCTCGGTGAGCTTTGGATCCACGCCTTTGGGAATCGCTAGTGCTGGCATGGCGTTATTCTCGGTCTGCCGCCCCGGTTTTTGTAGGGTGGATCACGTCCTATCACGCAGTTATCCTCGCGAGGTAAAATTGCTCGCCGCCGTGCCCAGGTGGTGAAATTGGTAGACGCGCTGGCTTCAGGTGCCAGTCCTCGCAAGGGGGTGAAGGTTCGAGTCCTTTCCTGGGCACCATGAATTCTCCCTATGGACCCGCACGGGCTCGATAATCCGATCTGGTCTTCTCTCACCTCGCGTCACGCGGACCTTGCGATTGGCGGTTCGCTCGTCCGCCGCTATCCCCCCGAGGTCGCCCCGTTTGTTGCCTTGGTTGAGCCCAGCGATGACGCCGAGCAGGCCCTACTCGACATCACAACGCCCGGCGAAACCGTCTGTTTCCTCCAATTTCGCCCTCAGGCGGAGTGCTGGACGATCAAGAACCATATCTCGATCGTTCAGTTCGTTTGGGCGGGTGGACGGCCAGCGGAGGAACCTGGAACAGAGTTGCTTTCGGACGATGATCTCCCCGCGATGCTGGACCTCACCGCGCTCGTTTATCCGGCCTACTTCCGCGAAGGAACGGCTCGGCTCGGTGCCTACTACGGCATCAAGGAAGGCGACCGGCTCTGCTCGATGGCCGGGATTCGGATGGCGATGGATGGCTATCAAGAAATCAGCGCCGTCTGCACCCATTCCGAGTTCCGCCAGCGAGGCTACGCCGCGCGGCTCATTCGGCGCCTCGTGCAACACATCCAGGATGCGGGAGACACGCCGTTCTTGCACACCGAAGCCGAGAATCTGGCTGCTCGCGCCATGTACGCGAAGCTGGGTTTCCAGGTTCGGACCGAAATCCCGTTCTGGGTGATGGAGCGCCGGTAAGACATCAGGCCAGCCCCAATGTACTTTCGCCGTCCCGGCGATTCCCTTACCGGTAGCAATGAGAACTCAACTACCGCGGAGAGGGGAGGTATCCCGGACGACACTGGCGAACCCCCTCCTGGTAGCCACGGCTGGACCACATCCGAGGGAAATCGCCGGGACGGCGAAAGTACATTGGGACAGGTTACTTGGCCAGAGCGCGCTCGATCGACGCAAGCAGGGCTTTATCGTCCGGCTTCGTCTTCGGGGTAAACCTCTCGACCGTCGTCCCATCCTTGTGGATCAGGAACTTGGCGAAGTTCCACTCGATCTCATCGGCCCGGCCGCTCTTTTCGATCAGCCACGCATAAAGCGGCGACTTCTCCTTGCCCGTGACCGTGATCTTCGAGAACATGGGGAAGGTGACTTTGTACGTGCCAGTGCAGAACTGCTTGATCTCTGCGTTCGTACCCGGCTCCTGGCCGTTGAAGTCGTTCGCCGGGAACCCGAGAACGATGAAGCCCAGGTCCTTGTAGCGCTGGTAGAGCGCCTCGAGTCCCTCGTACTGAGGGGTCAGGCCGCACTTGCTCGCCGTGTTGACGACCAGCACGACCTTGCCCTTGTACGCCTTGAACGAAGTCGTCTTCCCATCGATGTTCGGCATCGAAAAGTCCGAGAAGGCACCCGCCGTAACGAGCGCCGCAGCAATCATGGCAACCATGTCTCTATTGTACGGGGTCGGACCGGTCTCAGTCTTTCTTTTCGGGCGGTGAAACCGAGACTTCGCCGATCTTTCGCTTAAAAACGAAGCGGACGTTCGTGCGAACCCCAATCTCCTCGGCGGAAGCGTCGTTGTAGGCGTAAGTCGAAACGAGTTCCCAGCCCGCATCGCCAAGCGCCTTGAAGACCGTGTTCTTCAGTTCCGCCTCGCGCGCCATCCCCGCCATGACCGCCTGCTGCCGCATACGAAGGCCTTCCGGATCGTTTCGCGACCGCTCGTTCGTGCCGGTGATGAGTTCGAGCGACTCCACCCGATACTCCCAGCGCGGATTGCTGACGCCCCCTTTCTGCTGGTTGGTGGCTTGGGCCGGTTGCCCCGCAGGTGTCGTCGGTGCGCCCGTAGATCCGCCCTGCGCCCAGATGAGGACTGCGGTGGCTCCGACGAACACCGCCGCGACGACTCGCATGATGATCTTCTCCATATCGCCATGATACGCGGAATCTATAGTGGAAAGGCGTTGGCAGAGAAAATCTGAAAAAGCCAGATCAAGCCGCACCAATCGGGCGAACCTCACGCAAGTTTGGCGGCAACGCCCGCTCATCGCGATCTCAAGCCTGCATCAACGTCTCTTAGCCAAACAAACTATCGAAATCGTTATGAGAGCCAATCCAGACCCAAACAACTGTGTCGCCGTCACGTTTGCCCACGGCGCGGATATTGAGCGTGGCACGGACCGACCAGAGGTCGCGGTGGCCGGAGAGTTTCTTGAAGCGTAGCGAGTTATGCCCTGGGTCTTCTGCAAAGAGGCGATAGGCGCGCTGGGCGGCCTGTTGGTCGGCTGCGCTCAGCACCGACATTGAGCGCCAGAAGCTAGGCGTGACCCGGGACTTCAAAGCTGATCAAAATCCAAGGGTTCGCTCCCCTCTGCCACAGCGTCGCGCACGAAAGTGTCAAGTTTGGGGTGCCCGCCGGGATTGGCGATGATTCGTTCCCACGCATCGTCATCGTGCTTGGCGAGCAGGAATCGAGCGAAGTCCGCGACTTCGGCGCGTTCACGCTCCGGCAGCGCTTCACAGATTCGAATAAGATCCTGTGTCTCGTTGCTCATGCAGAAATGTTACCCCGGTGACTGGAGACTCCAATGTTTTCGAGTGCCCCATCGCTCCGACGGGTCCAGTCGAAACCAGCCGGTAAGCCGCCTGATCTTGAGCCGTCCCAAACGGTGTTAAGAAGGTTGGGCGGGCCAATTCGCCTCCCTACCCCAGCCGAGTCGGCAAGATTCGCAGACGCCGCTGCGGCTCGTCGCCGACGCTCTCGCTGGCCAGGCGCTTCGATTCCGCAAGGTGGTGCTGCATCTTCCTCAGCCTCGCATCGCGAGGGGCAAGGTCGACGGGGCGGCCGGTGTGCAGGACTTGCTCGATCCCGGCAATCGCGTCTTCCATCGCCTCCGACTCACGGTCGCGATCACCGCCGTTGCCCTGCAGCACCTCATCGAGCGCGTTGGCAATTTGGCTGTAGGTGTTCGACTTGACGATCGAGGTCACGACGGGGCGGTTGAGGTCGCGCAGTTTGGCGGGGCGATTCGCGTAGGTCGTGCGGATCGCGATGATGGCGTCGGCTTGGTTGATGTCGTTGCAGATCACGGCCGGGGCTTTGCGCTCGCGGATGGCCCGCTCAAGCCTCGTGCGGGCGATGCCGTACGGGAAGACACGAACCACGCCTCCCGACTGCTGCTTGGCCTCGCGAGGCTCCTTTTTGCGGATTTCGCGGGGCGCTTCGAGTGGAATCGGCACGACCGGTGTCTTCTCGGGCTCGGCTTGGGTCGGATCGGGGTTACGGGCCAGGGAGGGAAATTTGGCGTTGAATCCCGGTGTCGCAAGGTCCGGCGCATCTTCGTTCTGCAGCACTTCCACCGTTCCGGGGCCTGTTCGTACGCGGATTTCAGGGCGGGGCGGAACGCCACGCAAGATCAGGTCGACTGTCTTCTGGACGTCGCTGTGGACGGCGAGCTTGTCGTAGTCGAGCAATTCGATCACGACGTCGAACGTCGGCGGCGCCTTGCGCTCAAGGACCGTCTTCTGGGTTCCACGGCGTCGAGCCTCGTCGTCGGAAAGGGTGACCGCCTGGATGCCACCGATGAGGTCGGCCAGGGTCGGGTTCAGCATCAGGTTCTCGAGGGTCTGCCCGTGAGCGGTGCCGATCAGCTGGACGCCCCGCTCGTTGATGGTCCGCGCCGCTTGCGCCTCCATCTCCGTGCCGATTTCGTCGATGACGATGACCTCGGGCATGTGGTTTTCCACCGCCTCGATCATCACTTGGTGCTGCTGAATCGGGTTCTTGACCTGCATGCGGCGGGCGTAGCCGATGCCAGGATGCGGCACGTCGCCGTCGCCCGCAATTTCGTTGGACGTGTCCACGATCACGACCCGCTTCTCGACCTCGTCGGCCAGGACGCGCGCGACTTCGCGCAGTTTGGTCGTTTTGCCCACGCCCGGCCGTCCGAGGAGCAGAATCGACTTGCCGGAACGCACGAGGTCATCGATGATGTCGATGGTGCCTTCGAGCGCACGCCCGACACGACAAGTCAGGCCCACGATCTTGCCTTGGCGATTGCGGATGCAGGAGATGCGGTGCAGCGTGCGTTCGATGCCGGCGCGGTTATCCTCGCCGAATTCGCCGATCGATTTGACGACGTAATCGATGTCGTGCTCAGACACGATGACGTTCGGCATCCGATCGACACGATCGCGATACCGGGCCTCGGCCGGCCGGCCATAGTCCAGCACGACTTCGACGAGTCCGTCGAGGTCGGGCGTGTTCTGCAGCTTTTCCCGCACGACGGGCGGCAGGATGTCGAGGAATTGAGGAAGTCCGTCTGTGAAGATAGACATAACGTCGGCAGGTTCCAACGCGGCCATTATCCCTACAGACGCACTCTCGCGCTCGGACGGCGCAGGTCGAGGGTTAAGGTTTCGTTGTCTCCGCATGGATTGTACGACGAATTTCGGCTGGCAGGGTGGGCATGGGCCTGGGACCAGTAATGTACTTTCGCCGTCCCGGCGAATCCGGCAAGCATTTTCGCCGTCCCGGCGATTCCCTAGCTCTCAATCATCAAACAGCTCCGGCCGCACCTCCTGCATTAGGGACCTACACGGACGCCCGGATTCGCCGAGACGGCGAAAGTACAGGTTGGATCGCCGGGACGGCGAAGGTACATTGGGTCAGGGGAAGGTGGGTTCGTTGGGGCGTGGCATGCGCTGAGCGACGGGCAAGAGCACGGGGAAGGGACCGTGGGGTTCGGTTTGATACCAATAAGCCGTACTCGAATAGTCGTTCATCAGCTTATTCGCGTGGCCATGCTCGATCGTCACCCGGATGCTCTCACGAAAACGAACAGGATCCTCGATATGATAACGATACATCGAGTTCTTTCCTTTCCAATTCCAATCTTTGTTGCCGCTGTAATGATGCACTCCATGATAGGGTGCGCAGTACTCGGTGCGTGGGCAAAATGCGGTATTGAAATAGTCCTCAGTACCCGTCCCATGCAAACTCGGCGGCCAAGGTTCGCCGTCGATAAAGATCATATCATCGCCTTCGCCATACCAGTCATTGCCCTGCCGCTCGAAGCAATCTACATTGAGATTGCATCCAACGTAAATGCCGTTGCCAACAGCATCGAGAATGACATAATTATCATCGCCGGTAACGTTCGGTCGTCGTGACCAAATATCCCATATATTGTCGTTATTCAGCCGCTCGGTTAGCCAGCCTTCTGTCGGATTCTCTCTTCGCCACTGCGCATGAAAACGTGCGACTTCTGGTCCGTGCTGTCGATCGTATTCCTCATAATCAATGTAGAAATACAAGTTACATTGCTGCTCGGAATCGCTGTGAATTGAAATTCGTGCGGCATCGAAAGGCATCGGCCACCAACAGTTCATCCCCCGACCATCCTGCGGACTCATCTGCAGCGGCATGGAGATGAAGTTCTTAAACAATCCGTGCCCGATCCCGAAGAAGTCACCCAGAGGAACTTCGATGCTCGGCGCAGCCTCTCCGTCCCACCAAGCCCTCAGAATCAAGCGTCGCGGGAATTCGTCGTCGTTGCCGACGGTCATCCAAATGTGCTTGATGCAGCCCGGTTGCTGGGTGTCCAGAAGCGTGGTCTCTTGGCCGGGTTCGAGGACCCACCAGTCGCTGTTGTTGCCAGCGCGATCGAAGCTGCTGGCGCGGCGCGAACGATAGTCACGGAGGGTGGGGAGGCTGCCGAGAGTGGTGCATCCGATCATGAGAGCCAGTTTGGCACGCTCGGCGGCGAATGAAGATTGTTCCTGTTTCGCGTAAAAATACCGATAGAATGAGCAGATGAGACGTTCAGTGCCTCTACTCGTGTTCTTTGCGTTCGTGCTGGTCATTGGTTGCGGAGGCACCGGGGCCGGGGGCGGAGGATTTACTCAGACCGGTGGTGCGTCAGGCGGCAACACCGGCGGCCTGACCACGGGGGGCAACACCAACGGCGGCACGAACACGGGTGGGGCCACGAGCACCAATGGCTCCGATTCGTCCGGTAACTCGAGCGGAACCGACGGGGGGACTACAGGGGCAAACAACGGCACAACTTCGGCCGGCACGGATGGTGGCACCACTACAGCCGGTACCGACGGAGGAACGACCACCACGGGGTCGACAAATGGCTCAACAACCTCGGGAACGGATGGCGGCACCACCACTGCTGGCACCGACGGTGGCACGACGACCACGACGGGTTCGACGGATGGCTCGACGACCTCCGGCACGGATGGCGGCACGACCACGACGACCGGCTCGACGAGCGGCACCACCACGTCGGGCACGGATGGGGGAACGACCGGCAGCACAAATGGTTCGACCACCGGCACCACTGGGGGAACCTCGGGCGGCGGCATGCCAGACCTCGGACCGAATGCCGACATGAACGGGGCAAGGCCGTTCCCCGAGGACAACCCGTGGAATACCCCGATTGACCAAGAGCCCGTCGACCCCAAGTCGGCGACGCTGATCGCGAGTATTGGCCTCGACGAGCCGTTCCATCCTGACTTCGGAGCGAACTGGAATGGAGGTCCCTTTGGCATTCCCTATGTCGTCGTATCCGGGTCACAAGCCAAATCCGCCGTCACGTTCGACTACGCGGATGAGAGCGACGCGGGTCCCTACCCCATTCCCCCGAATCCGCCGATCGAAAATGGGGGAGACCGCCACATCCTCATGATCGACCGCGACAACTGGGCACTCTACGAGCTTTACGCTGCGGAGAAAACAGGAAGCCAGTGGCACGCGGGATCAGGGGCGATTTGGCAACTCGACTCGAATGCGCTCCGTCCGCCCTATTGGACTTCTGCCGATGCCGCAGGCCTGCCAATCTTCCCTGGCCTCGTGCGCTTCGACGAGGTTCAGCGAGGTGAGATCGCCCACGCCCTGCGTTTCACCGCAGAGCGCACGCGGCGTGCTTTCGTCTATCCGGCGAGGCACTACGCCAGCAGCGACACGAGCGCCAATCTGCCGCCGATGGGTATGCGGGTTCGTCTCAAAGCGAGCGTGGACATCTCGGGCTATTCGGCCTCTAATCAAGTGATCCTGCGAGCGCTCAAGAAGTACGGCATGTTCTTGGCCGACAATGGCTCCAACTGGTTCGTTTCCGGTGCGCCCGATTCGCGTTGGAATGACGACGATCTGAATGAGCTCAAGAGCCTGCGCGGGCGGGATTTCGAAGTCGTAAAGATGGGCGACATTACGGTAGGCGGTCGCTATGGTCGGCCCTCTGAGCGTGCCTTCCCGGTCCGGGGTCGCAGGAGCTAGCAACGAACCCTCGCGGCTCTGTGCGGGCCAACGGGTTGGACCTCGTTCGAGTAGAATCAAATGAAGTCCAACCTGAGGCAAAACACCCATGAGTGCAACTGCATACCCCAACTACAGCCCCGGTCTCGAAGGCGTCATCGGCGGCGTCACTGCGATTTCTGAAATCGATTCCGACCGCAGCAGCCTCGTCTATCGAGGCATCGATGTCCACGATCTCGCCGAGAAGGGCAGCTTCGAGGAGACGGCGTACCTCCTGATCTACGGCAAGCTCCCCAACGCAGCTGAGCTTGAGAATTTCCGCGAAACCATCGGTCGCGAGCGCAACGTGCCGCAGGAAGTCTACACGGCCCTCAAGCAGCTTCCGACGACGACCCACCCGATGGACATGATCCGCACGGCATTCTCGGTGGTCGCTTCGTTCGACCCCGATTACGAAGCGGACAACCTGGACCATGACGCCAACGTACGCAAGGCAGTGCGAATCCTCGCCAAGGCGGGAACGATGGTCGCCAACGGGCACCGCATTCGCCAAGGTCTTGAGCCCATCGCGGGCAAGCCCGAGCACAGCATCGCTCAGAACTTTCTTTACATCATGGGCGGCGGTGTCGAGCCTGATCCTTACACGGTCACGGTTATGGATGCCTCGCTCACGCTCTACGCAGAGCACGGCTACAACGCTTCGACCTTCGCCTGCCGCGTCTGTGTGGCCACCCTTAGCGACCTCTACAGTGGCATCGTGACCGGCATCGGCGGCCTCGAGGGCCGCCTGCACGGCGGTGCCAACGAGGAAGCGATGTACATGCTTCAAGAGATCGGTTCGCCCGAGAATGCGGAGGCTTGGATCCGCGACGCACTGGCCACCAAGAAGAAGATCATGGGCTTTGGCCATCGCGAGTACAAGAAGGGCGACAGCCGCGCGATGTACCTGACCCAAGTCGGCAAGGAGATTGGCCGTCGAAAGGGCGACACGAAGTGGGGCGACATCGCCGACATCCTGGAGCGGGTGATGTTGGAAGAGAAGAATCTCTATCCGAACGTCGACTTCCCAGCCGCCTATGCCTACTTCCTGCT
The DNA here is from genome assembly GCA_019694835.1 of Fimbriimonadaceae bacterium. The sequence continues at coordinate 158,473 of JAIBBE010000016.1, forward strand.
TGGCATCCCGATCGACCTGTATACCCCGATCTTCGTGATCGCGCGCGTCTCTGGGTGGAGCGCCCACGCTATCGAGCAGCTCGACAACAACCGCCTGATCCGGCCGAAGTGCATCTACGAAGGCCCGACCCACGCCCCGTTCATCCCGATCGCGGAGCGCTGATCGTCCTGGATTAAAGGAGGCCGGGGTGCTAAGAGCACCCCGGCCTCCTTGTGTTTAGCGCGATCACTAGACGTTGCCGCCGAACATATCACTGGACACGTATGTTTTATCATGCTACTCACCACCCTATTGGGAACCGCGCTTATCGTCACGCCGCTTGATTCTTCGGATTTCGTTCTCTTCGAGTCCGACAAGTACTCCTTCGAGGTCCCTCGGGGTTGGTCGGTCGGCAAGGAAACTCCTTGGGGCGCACGTGACATCACCACCAAGTCGGATTCCGGCAAGTTCGGCGCGATGACGGCTGGGCCTACGCAAGCCAGTTGGGACGAGCTGTATCAGACCAGTCTTTACTTCATCAAGCGCGAGGGAAAGGGTAAGGAGACTCCGTACCGGCTTGGCAAGTCCAAGCAGGGCTACGCCACGATGAGTTTCGAAGTCGTCAATCCTGAAGGCTTTGCCGACCGGCGCTATGTCCTGCTGAAAGCGGAGAGTGGCCTTGCTCTCGCGCTCTCTGTGAAGATTCCGGGGAAGAGCCAAGAGAAGGAGTACGCGCAGATGTTCCGACACATGGTTGACACCGCGAAGTTCAAATAAGGCATTCTGCTTCGCTGGCGATCGTCCAGAATGGCCCTCGACATCGTGTCGAGGGCCATTCCATAGTTCCTCTGTATTTTTGCGGGTACGACACCGATTTGCAACTGTTGTAGGGCATCGTCCCGGATGCGCGTGTTAAACTCTTGGCTAGGAACTTCTATGAAACGAACGCTGAGCCTTGCCCTTTCCCTTTGCTTCGCCGCTTTCGCTATGGCGGGCGCGGACTTCCGCAGTGTCGGCTCGCTTCCTGGCGGGAATGGAGCGAGTGCGCTCGGCGTATCAGGCGATGGCAACTGGGTTGTCGGGCTCTCCAACAGTTCCAGCGGAATTCAAGCGTTTCGGTGGTCGCTCACTCTGGGAATCGAGGGCTTGGGCGATCTTGATGGCGGCGCTTTCTCAAGCGTGGCCTATGGCGTTTCCCGAAATGGTCGGGTCGTGGTGGGTTCGGGCACCCGAGATGGGTATTCAGAGGCCTTCCGCTGGACGACCACGGGAGGCATGATGGGCCTGGGTGACTTATGGCCAGTCGAACCCTACGCCAGCAGTGTCGCCTATGGAGTCAGTGGGGACGGCCTCACCGTCGCGGGCACGTCCGATGTTGAAGACGGGGTCCGCGCTTTTCGGTGGCGCTCAGGCGAGGGAATGCTGGCGATCGCCGGATACCCGGGAGACGTAACCCAATTCAGCACCCAAGGCGCTGCCGTCTCGGCAGATGGTAACTGGGTGGTGGGGGTGGGAGACAACCTGTTCAGTCAGATGGCTTTTCGCTGGAGTGGCAGTGGCCCGATCGAGGGCATTGGCTATCTGCCCGATGGCTCCTTCTCGACGGCGACGGCTTGTTCCAGTGACGGATCGGTGGTGGTTGGCTTTGGCGATGACCTCACCGGGCTGCGCGCGTTCCGCTACGTCGCTGGCGGTTCGATGCTGCCACTTCCCGAACTCGGTGCTCAGTATGGCGATTCATCCGCAAACGGGGTCTCCGGTGATGGCACCATCGTAGTCGGCTCGACCAACGGTCCTCAGGGCGAAGTTGCGACGATCTGGACCCAAGCAACGGGCACCCAAAACCTCAAGACGGTCCTCGAAACCACCTACGGACTCAATCTCACGGGCTGGGTGCTCAACAGCGCCACCGGAATCAGCGCAGATGGCACCGTCGTCGTTGGCACCGGAGTTCAGGGAGGTCAGCCACGAGGTTGGGTCGCGAGAATGCCCAAGGCGGGTACCGTGGAGGCGGCGGTGAATCTCCTCGACTTCGGCGGAGATCCTGAACTTCAGACGGTGGCGGTCGAATTGCGAACCCCTGGTTCATCGACTCCCGTGGAGAGCCACTCAATCCCGATCGATTCAATCGGTATGATTCGCTTCGTCACGGCCTTGCGAGGCAACTATGACCTCGCCATCAAGGGTTCGCACTGGCTTCGGAGCGTACACCCTGTCGCGATTACGAACTCAAGCGTCACGGCCGCCCCGTTCAACCTGAGAAACGGCGATATCGACGGCGACAACGAGGTTGGAATTGCCGATTACGCGGTCTTGTCATCGGCCTACAACTCCGCACCCGGTGACCTGAACTGGTCAGCTTCTGCCGACCTGAATGGGGATGAGGCGGTCGACATTGGCGACTACAGCATCCTGAGCGCGAACTACGGACTGCTTGGCGACGACTAGCGCTTCTGAGGAATCTGGCAGGCCCGGGTACCGAACCACTTGTACCGATACTTTGCCACGATGCCGTAAAGGCTCGTGGCAACCCACTTGGTGAATCGGGTCTTGGCCATCCAGCCAATCCATCGCAGATACCAGGGCGCAATGGCCATCAGTCGGAGCCACGCATCGGCCCCCTGATAGACGGTCCCATCCGCTTCGAGGACCATCGCCTGACCGTAGCCCTTTTCGATCGCGGCGGCACCCTGCAAGATATCGACCTCGAGAGGTATCTGCCCACGCTCCGCCCAGCGCTCCACTCGGAGTTTGGACGTGTGACAGAGATTGCAGCCTCCGTCGTAATAGAGCTTCCACGCTTGTGCCACGGCTAAAGTGTTCTACGCCCGAACGCGCTCTTCGATCTGTCGGACGTGCCGCTCGGTGTGTTCTTTGAAGATCGCGAAGCAGTCCGCGACGTTCATTTTGAGGAATTTGAGGAACGGATTGGCAAGTCGGATGGAGGAGAGGTCTCGTTCCGCCGCGCTCTTTGCCAGGCCGAGCATCTGCTCCTGCTGAGCCTTCCACCGGTCGAAGACGTCGCGCGTATTCGGCCCCGGTCCGGGAACGAGCGGTTTGGGTGCAGGAGCATTTCCACTCGGTCCGGCACCCTTGATCAGCATTCGGCCGAGCCACGAATGTCGAACGGGCAGAAGGTCGTCTGATTTGGGAGTTGCGTCAATGACCAATCGAAGCTTCTCGACATATGGCGCGTTGCTCAACACGAGATGCTCGATCACCCGGTACGGGCTCCACTCGCCGTTCTTGGACCGGTTCAGTTCAGCGTCCGACCTTCCCTCGAGCGCGGCCTCAACCCGGGCGATCTGCTGAGGTGTGGCGCTGGCGTATTCCTCAAGGAGTTCGCGACTGTTCACAGGTCTTAGGCTACCTTCGGTCAATGGAAGCCCGCCCGCTGGTGCTAGGTTGGACATCACTGCCCCCAGACTTGGTGCACGCGAGATAGACTTTTGAAAGTACCAGACCGCGAGAATGCACCAAGACTGGGTGCGCGAAACGTCGGCCCGACATGCCAACATCAGGCATGGGACTACAGGCCGACATATTCGTGTCGATTGACGAGGAAGCCAACGCCTATGACACCACACCTGAGCGGTTTTGTCGATCGCGCAGAGTACAAAGACTTCACGCCGCTGGAACTCTCCACCCTCTGGTCCATCGTGCGTGACACTGAATGGGATGTGGACTCAATGGATGAGTTTGTGTGCCTGCTCGAGGTCGATGGAGGCGCGAGACTCATTCACTCACTTCCATCGGCGATGATCTCGGAACTGGCGGCATTGCCGCCTGATCGTCTCGCGCCGGTTACCACCGCTGGGGCCGCTACCGAGGAAATGGACTGTAATCCGGAAGACATCAGGCCCATCGTAGATGACATGGTGCGACTTTCACGCCTCGCTTTGGACTCGGGGCGGGGAGTTTATCTTTGGAATAGTTTGTGACTTGGATTGCTTAGATGGCTGGAATAAACCTTTGGATGCCCTGACGTTAGCCATCGCTCGAAATGCTCCCATCGGAGTGGTTATCGCGGCTTGGTCGGGCAAACTCAGTCGCATGTACGAATGGGATGTGGAGCGCGACGTCTTCACTCCCGGTCAGTTCGTTAAGGGGCGGGCATCCGTGCTCGCCATATCTCCCGATGGCAAGTACGTTGCCTACTATGCCGAGGCTCATCACCGGCGCTTTGAGGCATACGTTGCGGTTTCTCACGTTCCGTATTTCACAGCCCACGCGCTCTTTATGCAGCATCACTTGAGCTGGAGGGCAGCGCACTTTGCTTCACACAAGAAGCTTAGGCTACTCGCTGCGGATTATAATCCTATAGTTGCTCGATACGACGATGTCGTCGAGCGGATAGACCCTGGGTGTCCGTTCAAGATCATACGTTACGGTTGGACCGAACTTCACAAGCGTGGCATCACTATTGAGCATCACAATCGAAGCTGCGTCGAAGACGATGCGCGTGAACGCCAAGTTGCTCGACAGGGAAGCGAGTTGGTGGAAGTCATGCGGAATGGTCAAAGTCGTACGATCGTGGCGTTTCCCAAGGAGAAGTTCGAAGAGATCGTCGCACCTGAATGGGCGCAGACTTGGTAACGACCTGAGGTAGTCTCACAGAAGGATATCATGGAATTTAGGACGAACCGTCTCCGATGTTACTTGCACAGCGGGTCCGCAATGGGCTGATCTGCTACTTCGAGATTGTATCCTCCTATGAGGAACAGCGAGCCTACGAACGTAACGTGCCGATCGCTAACGTACCGGCTGAGGTGATTTGCATGTGGGAAGATAGCGTCGACGGCGACCACCTTGATTGGTTCACGGAGCCTGCATTCTCTCCCTCAGAGCGGGCGGCGATCCGGGAGTTCCACGCCGTCTGGAAGGGAGTGATTGAGGACACGCCGCAATCCCTCCTCGCGCTTTCCGAACTGATCGGAACGGAGCCTTGGGAACGCCTTCGATTGGCAGCCGAGGCTGCGCTTGGAGTTTTCAACGTTCGAGGGAAGCTCTTTGACGAGCCTGAAATCCTCCCCGACTAGCGCCTAGCTTCGCGCAGTCTCTGGTCCTTGGTCAAACCCGGCCCCGTAGGCTCGATGAGCGATAAATGGCCAGTTTATCGCTCACGAATCGACGAATTATGAGCGATAATAGGGTTGCATATCGCACATGGAATGGAACTGGCAGCAACGAGATTGGCCCAACTTCCGCGTTGACCAAGCATGCCTTGCCAATGCAGAAGCCACTTTTCTGAGGCAAGGCGGCGTGCTCATCGGGGTTTTTAGGCACCTGACCCCACCTGATGAGCAAGAGCTGACGGCGGAGGTGATGACGGGCGAAGCGATGACCACCTCAGCAATCGAAGGCGAAATCCTCGATCGTCAGAGCGTGCGCGCATCCATCCTCAGGCACCTTGGCGCCAAGACGGAACCAAGGCGTATCGGCGACCGCGAACGAGGCATCGCGGAAATGACGATGGACCTCCTGCGCACGTCGCTCGATCCGCTGTCGGATGAGAGCCTGTTCCGGTGGCACCAATCGCTGATGCAGGGGCGCACCGAGCAGACGGAAGTGGGCACATACCGGACTCACGCCGATCCAATGCAGATCGTCTCCGGGCGAATTGGCGGACAGCGCGTGCACTTTGAAGCACCTCCATCGGCTTCGGTGCCCACCGAGATGGAGCAGTTCATGCATTGGTTCAACAGTTCGCATTCGAATACTCCTCCCCTCGCGCGGGCGGCTATTGCGCATGTGTACTTTGAAAGCATTCATCCCTTCGAAGACGGCAACGGGCGCATCGGAAGGGCAATCGCCGAGAAGGCGTTGGCGCAAGGGCTCGGACATCCGAGTTTCAGCATGCTCGCCACGGAGATCGAGGCCCGCCATTCGGAGTACTACGCCGCTCTCGAGTCGGCGAGTCACACAATGGAAGTGACCGCATGGTGCCTGTGGTTTGCCGATGTCGTCCTCGCGGCTCAACAACGAACGCTTACGTGGCTCGAATTCCTCCTTGCGAAGACCAAACTGTTTGATGCGTTGAGAGGACAACTCAATGTGCGCCAAGAAAAAGTGCTGCTGCGGATGTTCCGCGAAGGCCCATCGGGTTTCTCGGGAGGGCTGTCAGCGGGCAACTATCAGACGATCACCGGTGCATCACCTGCGACTGCCGGTCGCGATTTGAGTGAGCTGGTCGCGCTGGGCGCTTTGCAAAAGTCGGGGATCGGCAAGGGAACGCGTTATGAGTTAGTGATTCAAAGGTGACGGCTGACTTCACGAATAAGAGATTCCTGATGTCGCCCGAATCCACATCCAAAGTCGACTCCAAAAAGGTCTCGGCCCGGACCTGATCCACTAGAATTCGCACGAAGTCTCTTACAAGCCAACATTGACCAGTACGACCGGGCTATCGATGATGGCTTGCCAATGTTTCGATTTCAGCATCGTCGAGGCACTGATGATGATGAAAAGTGCGAACTCTTGACAGATGACGAAATCGTAGATCACCTCAAATCGAGACCCTACTGCCGTACCGCCTTGGGAAGCCATCTATACCCAAGACAAAGAACGCGACCAGACGTTTCCGGCACACTACCCGAGATCCAATACTATGTTTTGGGGTGGCCTTCCAAACTGGAAGGCCACCCATCTCAGTCCTTGTACGGATCAAACACGTCAGCACCTGCCATCGCGACCCCGATGGGCCTCAGCCGATGCAGAATCCGCACCGTGCCCGCGTGGTGTTCGAGCACGTCGTCGAGGTCCTTGTAGACCTCAGGTGCCTCGTCGGCACCGCCGCCCCGCAACTCGATCCCTCGCGCCTTCAAGCCCAGCCGAACCGCGTCCCAGTCGACGACGCCCTTCGAGATTTGCTCCTTGACTCCCTTGCGCCAACGCGACTTACCCGCCGCCTGGGTTCGGCTCATCACGCGACCGGCACCGTGTACGGTGCTAAAGAGAGCCTTCTCGGAGTCCTCCGATTCGACGCCCTCCAAGATCACGGAGATTCCTCCCATGTCGGCACCGACGAAGCCCTTCTGGCCCGGAAACGCCGGAGTGCAGCCCTTGCGGATGACCCAAACCTTGGTCCCGAAGTGATCCTCCAGCCAGGCGAAGTTGTGGTGGTTGTGAATCTCCTCCACACTTCGCGCGCCGAGGATGCTCAGCACCTTCTCCACGACCACGTCGCGCCCCGCGTAGGCGTATTCTCCCGCGAGGTGCATCGCTTCGATGTAGTCCTCACCGAGTGCCGATCTCACGTGCAGCAAGGTCGGCGGGGCGTGCATTTCACCGCCGGGCGCAGGATCATCGAACGACCCGCCAGCCGCCATCGCGAGAAAGCCGCTTGCCGTCTTATGTCCGAATCCGCGGGAGCCGAAGTGGACACCGATCCACAGCGTTCCTTCCTCGTCCTCGAAGAGGTCCACGTAGTGATTGCCCGAGCCGACGGTTCCAAGCTGATTCGCTGCGCTCTGGATCATCTTGCGCTGCGGCCGGAACGCCGCCTTCTCGATCTTCTCCAAGACCGGATGATCGACCGGCGTGGGATTCGGACGTCCGAGGCCGAACCCGATTTGCCGCACGATTTCATCCATGACCTTTGCGACGTCGACATGCGACGCGAGCAAGTTGGTCTTGACGGCCTTGTTGCCGCAGCCGATGTCGTACCCTACGCCGCTTGGCGAGACGAAGTCGACATACGCGACCGCGCCGCCGATGGGCTGCGAGTAGCCGACGTGATGGTCGGCGCACAAGACGGCGAACGGCGCTTGCTCCGCGCAGCGCTCGAGTTGCTCTAGGGCCGTCTGGTCGACCGGCCCGAAGGTCTTGATCTGAGTGTATTCATTCATCTCCGGCCTCCTATCGAGGCACCGTGGCGCGGCCGTCCCGCCCGCGCTTGGACTACTTTCGGGTCTCACCACTCGTTGGGCCGAAACTAGCCCGAAAAAGTTCGAGGCAGCGCGGGCGGGACGGCCGCGCCACGGGGGTGAGGTGGAATGATACGAGATCGGGAGGTGAGGTCCCGGGACTACGCCTTCTGACCGAGCAACGCCGTCGCCGCCCCGACGATGCCCGCCGCGTCCAAACCGACGGAGGCCCGCAGAATGGGCTGGGTGCCGTGCTCGACGAAGGCGTCGGGCAAGGCGAGGATCGTGTGGGGAACGTGCCCAAGGCCGTGCGCGTGGAGGATGTCGCGGACCTGCTGGCCAAATCCTCCCGCTTGCACGTTCTCCTCGACCGTGATCAGGCGTCCGGTATGGCGCACGGAGTCGATGATCGTGTCGGCGTCGATGGGCTTGACGAACCGGGCGTTGATGACGGTCGTCGACAAGCCACGCTCGGCAAGCTCTGTGGCGGCCTGCCAGGCGGGGCTTACCATCGAGCCGAGGGCGACAATGGTCAAGTCGTTCCCTTCGCAAAGAGTCTCTGAGCGCCCGAACGAGATCGCTGAGCGGGCTTCGGGCAAACGGTCATCGCTCGAGCCGCGCGGATAGCGGATGGCGAGGGGGCCTTGGTCGAAGGTCGCCGCGAAGTGGGCCATCTGGCGCAGTTCGGTCGTGTCGCGCGGGGCGATGATCGTCATGTTCGGCAGGCAGGTCAGGTACGAAAGGTCGAACGCACCGTGGTGGGTCGGGCCGTCGTCTCCGACCAGCCCAGCCCGATCCATGAAGAACCGTACCGGCAGATTCTGGATGCAAACGTCGTGGAGCACCTGATCCCAGCCGCGTTGCAGGAACGTCGAGTAAATCGCGCAGAAGGGTCGCAGGCCACCAGCGGCGAGACCGGCAGCAAACGTAACTGCATGCTGCTCAGCAATGCCAACGTCGTAGTAGCGATCGGGAAAAGTCTTGCTGAACTTCGTCAGGCCGGTTCCGTCGGGCATCGCCGCCGTGATCGCGACGACACGCTCGTCTTCCTCCGCGCACTCGATCGCGGCTTCGCCGAAGGCCTGGGTGTAGGTGACGGGTCCCGCTGCCTTTGCCATCTCGCAGCTTTCGAGATTGAAGGGAACGACGCCGTGCCACTTGCAGGCGTCCTCTTCAGCCACGTCGTAACCCTTGCCCTTTACCGTCAGGGCGTGAACAAAGACGGGCCCGTTGAGTTCGCGGACATTTCGGAAAATCTCGAGCAGAGTAGCGAGATCGTGTCCGTCGACGGGACCGATGTACTCCCATCCCATCTCCTCGAAGATCGTGCCGGTGTCCTCGGGCGCGAAGTAGTGGGTGATGCCGTGGCGCAGACCAGCGGCGACGCGGGTCATCGGTGACGGAAGCCTCTCCGCGACTCGCTTGGCTCGGTGGGCCAGATCTTGAAGAACCGGTCGGCTGCGAAGGCGTTGCAGATAAGTCGTCAACGCCCCGACGTTGGGGGCGATGGACATGCGGTTGTCATTCAAGACGACCGTCATATCGGTGCCGAGGTCGCCGCCATGGTTGAGGGCTTCCCAACTCATTCCGGAACAGATCGCAGCGTCGCCGGTGACGGCGACGACTTTCTCCGTCGTTCCCAGTCGGTCGCGAGCGGCCGCGAATCCGAGGCCAGCCGAAATCGCGGTCCCCGCGTGCCCGGCGCCAAAGGAGTCCAGTTCGTGCTCGTCGCGCTTGAGGAACCCGGAAAGCCCCTTGTGCTTGCGCAGGGTGTCGAAGCGGTCCAAACGCCCGGTCAGCATCTTGTGCGGATATGCCTGGTGTCCCGTATCCCAAACGACCTTGTCCGGAGGAAGCGAGTACGCGGCGTACAGGGCAACGGTCAACTCGACCGTGCCTAGGTTGGAGCTAAAGTGCCCGCCGGTCTGGCTCACCCGTTCAAGAATGGCCCGTCGCACTTCGTCGGCCACCTGCTTGAGTTCCTTGAGGCTGAACTTGTGGAGGTCGGTCGGCTCGACGATTTGGGAAAGGAGAGGCAGGTTCGCGTCCATGGCTTGATCTACCTAACGCCTACGAGTCGGCAAAGGATTCCGTTACTCTAGGTCCTTGGTGGAAATGCCGACCTGCACCGCTTCCAGTACGTTGCCATCGGGGTCGGCAAAGTCGAGGATCACGGCGCCGGGTATGTCGTGATAGTCGCTGAACAGGGTTGCCCCCGCGGCCTCGAGGCGCGCACGCATGGCCTTGATGTCGGTAGTTCGAACGCCGATGAACCAGCCTTTTTGGTAGGGCGCGCCGAATGGCGCGGACGCGCCTTCGAGGGGCGGGTGGATTCCAAGCATTCCGTCGCCCACCTTGAAGTCGCTCCAATACGGGCTGATGTGCCCCGGCTCCAACCCGACGACATCGCGATAGAACGCGACCGACCGGTCCATATCCGAGGTCTGACACCACAGCGTGTGAAATCCGGTGATCATAAGCCGTAGCATGTCACGGTCATGGGTGAATCGTCAAGCGTGAGCAACTTTAGGGTTCATCGGCGGCGGATGCGGCTCAACCGATGACGCTTGGTGATTACCGATTTGAACTTGCGAGCCGATCAGCACGTTCTCGAAACTCTCGTATTAGCTCGTCCCATGTCTTAAATGAAGCTTCAGGGCGCCTCTGTTGGTCCATGTCTGACCATCCAAGTACGCCGGTCGAACTCAGGGCATCCTTGTCCGAAGCCAGCGAATCCGCAAAATATCGCCACTTGCCAGCAGAGTCAGTGTCGGGCATCCGCAAATAGAGAGACGAAAGGTAGAGGGTCGAGATTGCAGGAATCAACTTTGGACCAGCCTCGGTCTCAAAAAGGCTTACCTCAAACCGAGACCTTCTTCCATCGGGAGACGTGAAAACGGCAATGGACGACATATGCCCCTGACCCCTGATTTCGTCCAATTGTCGTTCTGAACTCAGCACGAAGCCTCTCGTTCGAGGCCAGATAATCTTCTCGATGAAGCTTCGAGCTTTTACCCGCTCGAACTTACCCCTGGCGTACTCTTCGTCATCGAAATATTTGAGAATGCAATCGGTGTCCTGACGTGCGATGCACGCGTGAATCGACTCAGCTCCTTCGACAAGAGTGGGTTGTCGCCTCGTCATGAAGTAGCCGATTGTAGTTAGACCCAGCACTACGACCAAGGCGATCCACAGCAACCACTTGTGCCGCGATTTGGAGGAAATCGATGACCTAGTGTCTACTCGCACAGTCCCGAACCAGTATTGCACTCAGAGAGATGAGGCGCGTTCTCCTTCCAAGCGTGACCCCAGAAGTATGTTGAGCCACTACGGCAGCATTGATTGCGCCAGTAGGCTTGAACGCACTGATAGAGGCCGTACGCGCGGCAGCAACCGGCTGACCAATTCGTGGGTGGTGGCAATAGGGGTGTGCAACTAGCTTCCGGAGCTACGCAGGGATTGGGCATGGTCGGAGGATTTGCGGGCTGATCCCCACAGGGGAAATCGCCCCCGTCTTCCGGATACTCTGTCGGAAAATCAGCCAGGGCTTCTCGCACTGTCATAAGGAGCGCTAATCCCACTGCCAAACCGACGATTCGAAGGACATACTTAGTCATCTGTTTCTCCATGTTGTCTTTGTCATCATTCCACGGGTTCAGCCCACCATTCGGGGCTTGGAACGCCACGCCTGCGAATATTGACGGCACGGCCATTGACGAAAATTCCTAGGGCAGTCTTAGTTGTGTAAGGTGCCCAGAACTTCGTGCCTTCTGGGTTACATTGAGGGTCTGAAAATAGGATCATGTTCTGCTTGAACTTTCGCAGATCACTGTCACCATGCGGCCCATGGTCTATCCAGTACTGGTAACCAAGCTTCAATTCATTAGGCTCAATGCTTGATTTGTATCCGCATGGGCTGCGCCAGAAGTTGACGCCAAGGCCCAAAAGACTCCCATAAACGTAGGAGTATGTGGGTAAGGCCATTGTCCGGGCCGAGTCATAGGTATCTATCCCATCGAATTCGTCCCTGTACAATTGAACGGCTACATGAAGTTGCCTCAGTCGCGATTGAGACGATGACACTGCGGTACCTTGATAGACTGAACGAAAGACGGGAAACAGCAAGGCCGCAAGCAATACGACTATCCCGATCGCAACCAGGGCCTCAAGCAGTGAGAACGCATCTACCCGAAAAGAAGTTCGTCTCATGGGGCCTGGCTCCTTATGAACTCTTCTAGTGTCGCAATTCCTGATGGTACTTGTAGCACATAGCCATCGGGGCGAACTCTACAAACCTGTATTGCTCGTTCGGTAAATGCTGGTGGAAGCCCTGCTATTTGGTCCTTCGTAACAATCAAGATGCCATCAGCGCCGAGTAGCCACTCATAATGATCCCGCCACAATGAAGGGACTATGACCACCGCAGTTTCGCGCACTCCTGCAAAGAGCGAGGGTGATGCGCTCTTGGCAGAGCAGCTTGAGCACGGAGGCAACGAAATTAGTAGGAGACTCGTCGTACCTTGCCGGGGTTCAATGCGTCTGTTTTGGGCATCCACCTTTGGCAAACTTAGTTTCAAGCCGGATAAGTCCCTAATCCACCTATCCTGCCCTTGACCGGACACGCGGTTAGGGATGCTAGAAGTATAGGCAACAACAAAGAAGCTTAGTGAAAGAGATAAGCTCACCGTCGCAAGCAACTCTACAGTGCTTAAGCGCACCATGATGCATCGAGCATGCCATGAACCGAGTATCTGGAGTCAATGGCTTGGGGGGGGCATCATGCCAAAATTGCGGCAATAATATGGCACACCCTCTTGGTTTCGCTCAGACTGTTGGAGGAGTTGGGTCGTCCCGGGCCACGTCGCGGCAAAAGTCCACCGACCGGTCCATGTTCCATGTCTGGCACCACATCGGGTGAAATCCGGTGATCATAGGCCGTAGCATGTCACCGCAAGCCGGGCGGGAAGCCCTATACCCCTGGCGTACCCGCCGACAAGGCAGCACTTCGGTCAAGATCACAGTTGGAGGCCTCACCGAAACCTCCTTGCTCAGCCTTTGGGCGCGGGAGAGGGGAGCACGAGACTCGACTTCTGCGCCTTTTGCAGCGCCCCGATGTCACGCGCCGTGAGCTTGAGTTGCGTCGGAGCCTTGCTTCCCTCCTCGACCGCACTCATCAACGCCCCGTCTCCTTCGACGTGCTCGATTCCGAGCGCATGACCCAACTCGTGGGCGAGGATGATCGCCAGGTGGTTCTCGTCAGAGAATGCGAATACTTCGATTCTCTCCACCACCGACCCTCGCCGAACGCATTGGCCGAGCTGCACGGCAGTCTTGCCGTACTGAGTGTTGAAGGCTTCGACGGCGCGATTGAGGGCTTGTGCCTGCTGGTTGCGTCGCTCAACCAGCTGGTCCACCTCTACTTTGAACCTTTCGAGAGCCTGCACGGCTTGCAGTAATCGGTTGCGATCATCGTCAAGACTCCTCCTCTCCTCATCCAGCACCGACGCCGCTTCGGGAGCGGCTCCGCCTTGGCTATTGACCTCCTCTACCCGCCGATTGAAGTCATCGAGCTTGGCATCGTAAGCTTCCTTTTGGCTCTGAAGTCGCTTGTTTTCCGCGTCCAACTTGGCGACGGCTTCTTTGCTTTCCTGATCCGCCTTGCCGACCGAAAGACGCCGCTTCTCGATCTCCGCTTCAGCGGTTTGCCGCGTATTCCAGAGTACTTGGCGATGATCGTATACGAGATCAATGGGGAAGCCACGGGTCGAGTCGAAGGTGAACAGCGGCTTTCCGGCAGCAGATTCCCACAATTCAACCGCCCTTTCAACTGCCGTCTGAACTTGCGCCGCGCTGACTCTGAACTCCGGGCTGATGTTGCCGATTCGCCAGAGAATCCCGGGCTCTGATTTTGGGTTTGCTGTGGACTTCGTCGTCTCTGTGGACTTGACCTGTGGAGAGGTTTCATGCTCCCTCGGTGTACGCCCGGTAAAGAAGAAGAACACGACCAGGGAAAGGGCAGCGGCAACCCCCGCAACCCAGCCGGCGATCTGCAGATTTCGACGCCGAGACGATTGCACTCCGGCACGTGGGCTAAATCGAAAGCGATGGCCGCACCGGCCACACCGAACCCGCTTCTCGGCGTCGGTGTCAGGCAGTCGCAGACGCTGACTGCAATTCGGGCATTGGATCACCACGTGATCGACCATCTTGCTCAACGCTACCCCTAGGATGTGCATTCCCGTCGACTTTCGTTGCGAAATCGTGAAGAAGGTAGCGCTTGCCCGTAAAGTCGGGTTAGAATCAAAGTGTGCATGAACTTGAATTGTGCGAGGTGTTGCGACACAACTACCTCGTGAGAGGGCTTTCTTGGGATCAAGTACTCGGCATGGCCAGTTCGGCCAAGGTCGAAACTTACGACGGAGGCGAGATTATCGTCCGTCAGTTCGAGAAGGACAACGACCTGATTGTGGTCCTCGAAGGCGAAGCTCGGATCAAGTCGTTCTCCGGCGAAACGGTGGCCGAGGTAGGACCGGGCAGCATCATTGGCGAGGTCGCACTCATCGACGATCAGCCACGCTCGGCAACGGTGACGGCGGTCGGACGGACGGTCGCGGCAAGGATTTCGGGCAAGGCCATTCGAAAGCAGATGGAGACCGATCTGCTGCTTCGGGCGGTACTCAGTGAGAATATCGCGCGCGTTCTGTGTCGGCGGTTGCGAGCGGTAAACGTCCAACTCGACCTTGCGCAGCCGCGCATGGATGAGCGGATCGCGGTGAATCCGTAAGGTCCTAAGTCCTGAATTGACCTCGGCATGCGGTTTGGCTGGCGTCTGACGAAGATGAGCGAACTCGTCGACCGCTTCCGCGCCAGCATGAACATCGACTACGAGAAGTGGCACGATGGCATCGGCTACGACATCGACCTCATTCCCCAAATGTCCCCCAAGGAGATTGCAGAGGTCGAGCGGATCATGCTCGGTCGGGGGGTCATGGACTGGCGCGACCTCGAAGCACTCGACGCCCTCGGCACTATCCGGTCTCTGGACCTCATCGACCACACACGCGCCCACGGTTCCGCCGAACTGAAGGTGCATGCGATGCGCTATGGACGCCCGTTGGACGCGAAGGCAACTGAAGACGGCATCATCGAGGGTCTCCGCAATACCGAGTTCTACGGCGGCCTCACCCAAGCCCTGGACCAGGCCGCCGAGAGCGACAGCCCGCGCGTGCAGGCGGAACTCTTCCGCATGGCTCGCGATAAGGTCGGGGACGGTTCGTATCAAGCCGTCGCGATCCTGTATGCGCGATTTGGCAAGATCTCGTCCCAGTGGGACTTCTCGCGTCGCGACTTCTTCCTCCGGTTCGTAGGCCCCGTCACGGAAGACCGGAAGCAAGCATTCTTGGAGATGTGCGCCGAATTGGGCGTCGATCCGGACCAAGCGTGCCAGGCCTAGCCTAGCCTCCTTGTTTCGGCACGCTAAGTTCGTTCCAGAACCACAACCGCGGCCGCCATCCCGCGTTCATGGGTAATCGATACGTGAGCTCGGAGACCTTCCGTCTCTGGCACATTCCGGAAGTGGAGGTGCGGGGCGCCAGACGGGTCGCGGAGAATTTCGAAGTGGCGGAAAGTCAGCTTGCGCCCCATGCATTTCATCGCTGCTTCCTTGGCCGCCCATCGGCCCGCGACTTGCTGGGGGGTTCGACAAAGGGCGCGCTCGTTCTCGGTTAAGACCTTTTCGAGGAAACGAGACCTCTTCATGGCCCGCTCGATCCGAGCGACTTCGACAATATCCAACCCAACCGCGACGATCATGCTTGGCCCCAAGTATGGTCGCCCAAAGTTGAATCGATGCGACGTTGACCTAACCTCTCCCTGCGTATATCATGGATGTACCCATGCCGGCCAGATTGCACCTCGAACGAACGGCCAGCCGCGACGTGCGATGCCGGTTCATTTTGGTCATCATCGATGGCCGACAGGTGGCTTCGCTCAATTTCGGATCCCAAGTCGACCTCGATCTTGCTCCGGGCCGCCATCACATCGTCTTCGACAATACTTGGGCGAAGAAAGAGGTGGACTTGGACGTCGCCGAGGGTGAGATTTATGCGGCGCAAGTGGGAAACACGACGTCATGGCTGGCCTCGCTCTGGATGAGCGTTCTCGCCGCGTTTCCAACACGCATCTTCCTCAACATTCTACGGGTCGACCCGATTCTCCCCGCTGACGACTCTGAGCGATATCTCCTTTAGGAACGGGCGAGCGCCGTCAGATACAATAGCCCGCAACCATGAGTGACTCCGCGCGAACTCTCGGCGAACTGCTTCTCGACTCGTGCCGACGCTGGCCCGACCGAACAGCAGTGATGGTCCACGACAAGTCGGGCTGGAACAGCACGACCTACAAGCAACATCTCGCCAACGTCGAGAGGTATGCCAGTGCGCTCCAGGCTCTCGGGCTCAAACGCGGCGATCGGCTCGTGCTCCTCGGCGAGAACAGCTATGAATGGGCGCTGGCCGACTGGGCGGCGCAAACCCTCGGAGTCGTCACCGTCCCGATTTACCCAACACTTCCGCCCGACCAGGCCCAGTACATTGCCACTGACTGCGGAGCCCAAGTCGCGCTTGTGGGGTCAGCGGCTTTGGCGGAACGCCTCAAGGGAATGCCGGACATCCGGATTCTCGGATTGAAGCCCCTGGAAGGCTTGGATTCACTGGACGCTCATATGGGCGGCATGGACCACGATGCGTGGACGGAGGGGATGAAAGCAATCCATCCCGACGACCTCGCCACGATCATCTACACCAGCGGCACGACCGGAAACCCCAAGGGTGCGATGCTGCCCCACCGCGCCTTTACCAGCCTGTGTCATGGCATCCGAAGCAGTTTGCCCGTCGATGAAAACGATCTGTTCCTCAGCTTCCTCCCTTTGAGCCACGTGTACGAACGGTTCGCCGGGCACGTGCTCCCGATCTCGTGTGGTGCGGCTATTGCTTATGCGCGTTCGATCACGACGCTGGCGTCGGACATGGAGACCGTCAAACCGACGATCATGCTTTGCGTGCCACGATTCCTCGAGTCGATCCGGTCGCGCGTGATCGACTCGACGGCCAAGCAGCCGCCGTTGAAGCGAAAGCTGTTCGAGTGGGCGATGGCCCAGGGGATCAAGCGTCGCAACGGCGGTTTCGCCCCGTTTGCCGGAATTCTCGACGCTATCGTGGGCAAGAAGATCCGCGAGAAGATGGGCGGGCGATTGCGTTTCTTTGTCTCGGGCGGAGCCGCGCTTCCGCGTCATGTCGCCGACTTCTACGGGGCTTTTAACATCAAAGTCCTGCAAGGGTACGGCTTGACCGAGACCTGTGCCGCGAGCGCATTCAACCATCCCGACGACGACAACCCTGATACCGTTGGCGAGCCGATCGAGGGAGTGGAGTTCACCTTTGCACCCGATGGTGAAATTCTCATCAGCGGCCCAAGCGTCATGCTCGGTTACTACAATCTGCCGGAGGCATCAGCTGAAGCGATCGATAAGGACGGCTGGTTTCACACCGGTGATATCGGCGAGTGGGTCGGGAAGAAGGTCAAGATCACCGACCGAAAGAAAGACCTCCTCGTCCTGGGCAACGGTAAGAATGTCGCTCCGCAACTCATTGAAAACAAGCTCCGCGAGAGCAGCTACATCGGAGAGGCGGTGCTCTTTGGAGACGGGATGGAGTACGTGTGCGCCCTCATCGTCCCCGACTTCGAGCATCTCAAGCGATTCGCCAAAGAGAAGGGGATCGAGTTCAAAGATGAAGCCGAGTTGGTGCAGAACGAGCAGGTGCGCAAGCTCATCAAGGACGAGATTGACGCCGTCAACAAAACGATGGCCGACTTCGAGAGGGTGAAGCGGCATGACCTGCTGTCCAAGCCGTTTAGCATCGAATCCGGCGAGCTGACGCCATCGATGAAGGTTAAGCGCAAGGTGGTAAAGGAAAAGTACGCCGCGCAAATCGAGGGTCTCAAGCGGTGACCTTCGATTCCCGTGTTATCCAATTGGTTAAACGCTATCCCCTTACGATCAGTCGAGGGACCCAAGCGACTTCGCAAAACCTGTTCGTACGAGTCGAGCATGACGGCGTGATTGGATGGGGCGAGGCAGCGCCGGGGACTGGACACGGCGACGATTTTGCGGAGGCTGCGCGAGCCCAGCTTGCTTCCTTCGTTCGGGGTTTGGACATCGAATTGAGCCAAGAAGGAATTGCCGAAGCCTGGCGGAAAGGTCGCGAGGCCGGACTGCCTGCTCCTGCATTGGCTGGACTAGACTGCGCGCTTTGGGACCTGCTTGCTCGCCGGGAGGGTAAGCCGCTGTACCAGCTTCTCGGGCTTGCTCCGACGCAGGTGGTCAGCAGCGTGACGATTGGCATCAATCCGACGGATGTTGTGCGGGAGCGTGCCGCTGACATCCTCGCTCGAACCGGTGCTCGGGCTTTGAAGATCAAGCTGGGCTCGCCTCAAGGCATCGCGCATGATCAGGCGAATTACCATGCGGTACTGGAAGCTTCGTACCGCTGGCATCCTGCCGGCACCGCTCACGGAGAAACTGCACAGGGAGGCCGGCAGGATGCCAGCGGTACGACCGGAACCCGTCTGCGCGTCGACGCAAACGGCGGGTGGTCGCTTGAAGCGGCGAAACTCATGCTCGACTGGCTCGCTGAGCGAGGGTGCGACTATGTGGAGCAACCTCTCCCCAAGGGCCTGGAAGACCAACTCCCCGCCCTCTTTGCAGGCCGCCCCCTCCCCATCTTCGCGGACGAGTCCTGCCATTTCGCGGAAGATGTCGAGCCGCTCGCCGACCGGGTTGATGGAGTCAATCTCAAGCTCATGAAGTGCGGCGGTATCACCGAAGCCCTGCGCATCGTCGACGCCGCCCGCGAACATCAGCTTCAGACGATGATCGGGTGCATGAGCGAGTCGTCGGTCGCGATCGCGAGCGGAGCCTCGATGGGCGCGCTCTTCGATCACATCGACCTCGATTCGAACCTCAACCTGCTCGACGAGCCAGTTGCGCGAGAAATGGAATGGACCGACGGGGCGTGGAATCTCGCAACCGTGCGGTCCGGACACGGGTCAAGAGTCCTTTAATCTCCCCCTCACGCAGTGAGGGGGACGTTCACCGCGAGGAACGAGCGCGTGACACAGGGGGAGTAGTTTTCCGGCTCCCCTCTCCTGCGCCCTTTCGACGTTGGGCTTGGCAAGCTGTTGTGGCGGAGGAGAGGGGTTGGGGGAGAGGTGACTTTGCGGAATCC
Source organism: Fimbriimonadaceae bacterium (assembly GCA_019694835.1). The sequence continues at coordinate 177,603 of JAIBBE010000016.1, forward strand.
CGTCAGCGACGCCGAGCCCGGCGTCGATTGCCCTGGATTATGACTCTCCCCGATCTCTGCTCCTTCATCGCGGAGATCGACCCCCTCACTGCGTGAGAGGGTGTCCCAAACTAGAACCGGAACGACCAGCTGATGTCAACCGACCATTGGATGCCTTCCGACCGTTCGATCGGGAATCCACCGTAAAGCGTCAGAGCCAGGCCATCGACGCCCGGGATCGGGGCCGAGAAGCTCGCCCAGATCCGCGCGCTCGGACCGCTCATGAAATCGATGGCGCCCGTGCACGATCCAAACAACGGGAAGTCCGTTCCCGCAATCAATCGCCATCGATCATCCTTGAGCGCGCCGATATGAAGCCGACAGAAGGGCAGATCGTAGCGGCCAACCAAGTACGGCTCGCTGTAGCCCTTGCCGTCCCAATTCTGGATGCCTGCCGCGACGGCCATCTGACCCGTTTCCGGTGTCTCGTAGAGCAGGATCTTGGCGTTGTACACCGTGCTTCCGTTGAAGTCGTTGTCGAAGCCCAATTCAATTCGGTCGAAGAGTCCGACCGAGAGGTAGTGGCCGTGTCCGATGGACTTGTCCACGTTCCGTTCGGTGCCACTCATTGCATAGCCGATAATGCCTTCACGATGCCGAAGAATATCGGCGATGGGGATCACGCAGCAGCCCGTTGGGCCTGCATACACTGCCGTTGAGATGCCTAGGAGCCCCCAAGCTGATAGTAGTCGCCACTTCATAAACATTCCACCTGCGAGCGCAAACGACTCGACGCAGTAGGTTTTCCGTAAGCAAGGCGCCTTGCCAGCAGGTAATTGACTCAGATCGGGGGCAAATCAGGGCTGAACCGCCCAATTTTGCGGGCATTCAGGGAAGGATTGGGGTTGATTTGGCCACAATTGAAGCCATGCGCTACTACGTGATCGCTCCCGACGGACAGCGTTACGGACCAGCCGATGTTTCGGTGCTCAATCAGTGGGTGGCAGAAGGGCGACTCGCTGCCGACTCTGAGGTCGAGCGAGAAGGAGATGGGGAGCGCATGACCCTGAGTCGCGTCGAGGGTGTGGCCTTGGCAGCCCAGGCCCCGATGGCAGCCCCCGCGATCCCGCAACCACCCCACGCTCCGTCTCAGCCTTACCAACAGCCTCAAAACTGGCAGCAGCCGCCCGGCTATTCGAACTACCCAAGGCCGGGACAAGGTTCACCTGCAGCCGGACAGGGAGAACTCACGGCTTCGTGGATTCTGGGCGCGGTGACTTTCGCGTTTTGTTGCCCAGTCCTGCCCATAGTTGGGCTTGTCATGGCGAACAAGGCGATGACGATGGGTAACCCCTCGGCAAACTCCGCACGGACGTTCAATATCGTCGTCATGTGCCTGAGCGGCGCGGTTTATCTCTTCTACATCGTTCTGTTCGGGATCGGAATTATTGCTTCGGGCCGCTAGAGGATTCATCGCGCTACAATCGCCCATGCGACTGGCGTCTGGCCTGATCTTCCTTGCCCTGTGTGGACTCGTCGGAGCCGATCCCACCTCCGACCTCCCCGCCGACCGACCGAACCCGAAGGACCTCTTGGAGCGCTATCAGCGCGCCGACCAGTTCGGTGAGCGAGCCCGAGACGCAGTGCTGAACTTGGCTCTGACACCCGGTTGGGTTGAGGGTGGCAAGCGGTTCTGGTATGTCCAAGAGCTTCCCGAGGGCAAGCGACAAGTGCTCATGGTGGACGCCAGAGACGGCACGAAGAAGCCCGCGTTCGACCACGAGCGACTCGCTGGGGTCATCTCCAAGGAAGTCGGGGAGAAGGTCGATCCCGCGAAACTCCGCCTCGAAGGACTGGCGTTTGAAGATGATTCGATCACGCTTCGCTTCAAAGGTGAGCGCTACCGAGTCGACCTCACCAACTACTCAATCACCAAGGCAGAAGCGACACCTGCACCCAGGCCCGCGCGAGGCTCCGGGCTCAGCGCCGATGGCCAGACCGAAGCGCGCATTCGCGACGGCAAAGTCGAGATTAGACCCAAGGATGGCGAATGGGCCGTCTTGTCAACCTCGACCGGATTCGCCCGCTTCAACTGGAGTCCAGACTCCAATCACATCCTCGCGTGGCGGCTCTTGCCCGGCGACCGAAAGACGGTCAGCGTCCTCCGGTCAAACCGAGCCGGCACCCGGGCCGAGATCGAGACGAGGATGTACGACCAGCCGGGCGACAAGCTCGACGAGTACGAGCCGTTTGTCCTAACGGTTAAACCGGCCAGCGAGAAGAAGGTCGATCTTGCCCCCATCATGGGTGGCGGGCAGCCTTGGTCCAGTCCGCCCGATTTGCAGTGGTGGCGGGACGGCAGAGCCGCGATCTTCGAGTACCCGATTCGTGGCTATCAGGAGCACCGTGTGGTGGACATCGACATGGAAACCGGCGCAGTGCGAACGCTGGTCACCGAGAAGTCGCCGACCTTCATCGATCAGGGCCGGATCATGCTTCGGCCGCTTGCCGATGGCCATCGTTTCCTTTGGCGGTCGGAACGGGATGGCTGGGGGCATCTGTATTTGTTCGACACCGACAACGCTCTCGTGCCTCGCCAAATCACGCGCGGGGAGTGGGTCGTGCGCGGCATCGAGTGGATCGATGAGGAGAAGGGCCAGATCTACTTCACGGCCAACGGCGTAATGCCCAAACAAGACCCGTACCATCTCGCCTTGTGCCGGGTCGGACTCGATGGCCAGGGGTTCCAGGTCTTGACGCCCGACGATGGCACCCATACGATCCAATGGTCGCTCGACCGATCGACGTTCGTCGACACCTGGTCGCGAGTCGATGCAGCACCCGTTCACGACCTGCGCCGGACAAGCGATGGAGCACGGTTGACCACGCTCGAGAAGGCCGACATTTCGTTGCTGCTCAAGAACGGCGTCCGGCTGCCCGAGCGGTTCGTGGCGAAGGGGCGCGACGGCAAGACCGACATCCACGGCATCGTCGTACGCCCGACCAAGTTCAACCCGAACCGGCGCTATCCGGTGATCGAGAACATCTATGCCGGGCCGCACGACTCCCACGTGCCGAAGGCCTTCCGTCCGTTCTTCAACATGCACCGCCTGGCCGAACTGGGCTTCATCGTCGTCCAGATCGACGGCATGGGGACCAACAATCGGGGAAAAGCCTTCCATGACGTGTGCTGGAAGAACGTGGCCGACGCCGGCTTCCCGGACCGCATCCTCTGGCTCCAAGAGCTCGCCAAGAAGTACCCGAGCGCAGACATCGCCCGGATGGGAATCTACGGAACCTCGGCAGGCGGCCAGAACTCGACGGGTGCGCTCCTGTTCCATCCCGAGTTCTACAAAGTCGCGGTTAGCTCGTGTGGATGCCACGATAACCGGATCGATAAGCAGTGGTGGAATGAGCAGTGGATGGGCTACCCGGTGGACGCGCATTTCTCGCTGCAGTCGAACATCGAGAACGCGGATCGCCTGCAGGGTCGGCTGCTGCTGTTTGTTGGCGAGGAGGATCGTAACGTGCCGCCGGAGTCGACGTACAAACTGGTTGATGCTTTGATCAAGGCGCGGAAGGACTTCGACTTCCTCCTCATCCCCGGCGCAGACCATACCGATGGCGGGCCCTATGGCGAGCGGAAGCGGCGGGACTACTTCGTGAAGTGGCTGATTGGGGTGGAGCCGCCGAATTGGAATGAGATGACAAAAAGATTAAGCCTCTGACGAGTAGATAAGCTATATACCAAGAAATTCCTCTACCGTCAGACCTGCGCGCCGAATGAGACCTCGAAGCAGGCCGGGAGCTAACTCGCGATGGTCTGGGATAGAGAGTGTGGGATAGTCCGAGCGCTGGAGGATCACGTGGCTGCCGGTTTGATGATCAACATGCCACCCAAGTTTCTCAAAGACTCGGATCGCTTCACGTCCTGATAGAATCGGTAGCTTTGGCACCGTTCAGACCGCGATTTCGCCCACGAATGCAGGGTAGCTGTCGGGGCGAAATGGGTTACCGTTCCGCTCCATTGCTTTCAGGACGCCCCTAATAGCCTCCGTGATGTTTGCAACGGCTTCGTCCATGGTCTTACCCTGACTCATGCAACCGGGCAGAGCGGGAACATCAGCCACGTAGCCCTGATACTCTTCGTCGTAAGTAAAGATCACTTGAAACTTCACTTATGCATGGTACCCGGGGTTCCGCCGCTCCACACCTCTCTGCGCAACACACGATACGCAGGAACCTCAGCCCGCACAAAACTAACCGAATGGTCAATCGCAGGATAACTGGGGCGAGTTTGGCGATCGAGTCGAGTCCAATCCCGATAACTCATCTTGCCGAGGTTCCGTCGTCTCAACGAACTGCCAAGTTCGCGCCAAACCTGGACAAACTCCCGCTTATCGCCGCGAAAGGTTTGCGCGGAGAGGAAGAACATCGCGGTTATCATCTCCGGGTCGCCGCCATTTGCCTTGTAGGGCCGCAAGTTAACTCGGAGCAAAGTACCATCCGGCGTGAGCGGCACTTCCAATGGCTCTCGAACCAAAGCAGAACCCAACCCAGCCCATTCACGATCCATCCAGCGGCGGGTTTGGTCCATCGAAGTGACCGCGTGTTCGCCGCCGAGCGTGGCGTGATAAAGCCACTTGTAGGCGTCTTCGATACGCATGGATGGCTCCTTTCTCCACTGGATTAACGAATAACTGAGCAGTGGAGAAAGACTGACCGTAGCGACCAAAGCTAGGATCACTTGTATTGATAGTCGCCGTTGTGCGCGTCATCAATGTACTTAGCAAGCAGCGCAACGCAGGCATCGACATCGTCTTCGTGCACGGTCTCGTTAACCGTATGGATATATCGCGTCGGGATTGAGAGCGTGAACGACGGAATGCCACCATGCAAGCGCTGGATTCCACCTGCGTCGGTGCCACCAGCGGGAAGGATCTCCATCTGATGCTTGATCTTGTTCTTCTCGGCGACCTCGCGGAAGTGTGCAACGAGTTTGGGGCTGCAAATCAAGGAGCCATCCATGATCTTGATTGCCGCACCCTGGCCGAGGCGCGTGACCTGATCCTGCTCGGGAATGCTCGGATAGTCGTTGGCGAGAGTTACGTCGATGGCCACGCAGATGTCGGGAGCAATCGCCGAACCGCTGGCGGCCGCTCCGCGCAGTCCGATCTCTTCCTGCACGGTCGCGACCGCGTAGACATCGACTTTCGGGTCTTTGGCAGCCTTGACCGCTTCAATCATCACGTAAACGGCCGCGCGGTCGTCCATTGCTTTACAGGTCAGCAATTTGCCCATTTGGTGAAGGGTTCGGTTCATCGTCACCATGTCGCCGAGCCGAATCTTCTTCTTCGCTTCGTCACCGTCCATGCCGCAATCAACGAAGAAGTTGTCGACCGTCCAAGGCTTGCTCGCCTCTTCGGGCGTCAGCATGTGCTTGGGCTTCGTGCTCGCCATGAGGACTCCATTCACGGGTCCTTTCGCGGTATGGACGAAAACTCGCTGGCTTGCCATCTGGCGCGGATCCCAGCCGCCAAGTGGCTGAAGCCGCAGGAAGCCTTTGTCGTCGATGAACTTGACCATAAAGCCGATTTCATCCATGTGTGCGGCAAGCATAAGCTTCTTGGCCCCTTCCTTCTTGCCCTTGCCGCGCCGGATGCAGATCATGTTTCCCATCGCATCCGAGGAAATCTCGCAGATTCCCGACAGTTCTTCGCGGACGATCTCGCGAATCTGTTCTTCTTGGGAAGGCACTCCGTGGGCTTCGGTCAGACGGCGCAGCAATTTGATATTCATGCAGCCTTTGTACCCGGCAGAAGGTCTGCCAGGTCATCCGCATGGGTGACACGGTTGCGTCCGGCCTGCTTCGAGGCATAAAGCGCTTTGTCGGCACTGTCAACAGCCGCCGTCTTGGATATCTCGTTGGAGGTGACCGTGGCGACACCAAAACTGGCGGTAACCTTGCGCAGGTCCCAGGGGGCGTCTTCGATGACCGTCCTCAGCTTCTCTGCCACATTCATCGCCGCTTCTCGATCTGAGCCGGGCAAGAGCACCACGAATTCCTCACCGCCATAGCGGGCAACGAGATCCTCGTTTCTGACCTTTGATTCGAGGAGACGAGCAAAGTTCCGAAGGATTTGATCGCCAGCTGGATGACCGAAGCTGTCATTAAACTGCTTGAAATGGTCAATATCGCATAGAATGATCGAAAGCGGTGTGCCAGTCCGAGTCGCGAAGGAGTACTGGGTCGCCAGGATCTCGTTGTAGTAGCGGTGGTTCTTAAGCCCGGTTAGCCCGTCCGTGGTGGCCAACTCTTCGAGTTGATCATTAAGGCGCGCCAGTTCGAGGCTTTTCTCGGCGAGCGACTCGTTCAGTTCGTTCGCAAGGCGAAGCTGCTCCTCCAGGCGCTGTTCTAGCTGTCGGCGCTCGGTCATGTCGTTGCAAGTGCAGACGGCGCCAAGAATGACTCCCCTATTGCTGCGCAGGGGAAAGGTGCTGTATACGACGTGGCGCACGGATCCATCGGGACGGTGGAACTGGGTTTCTTCGTTGCCGATGGATTCACCGGCAAGGGCCCGTGCAACGAAGCTCTCAGCCCATTCGCGGTGATCTTCGTCCGCAATGACCGAAACGAGCGGTTCCTGCCAAACCTCCTTCGGATGTTTCTGGTAGAGCACTTCCGAAGCTCGGTTCCATTCGACGATAAGACCGTCATTGTCGAACGTGATCGAAGCGACCGGCAGGCCAATGAACAGGTCGGAGAACCGGCGATTCGCAGTTTCGAGATAGCCCATGGTGACGGACAGTTTTGCCGTATGCCGACGAAGTTCATCTTGCATGTCCAGAATTCGCTTGGCGGCGACCAACCTCGCCTGCAATTCCTCCCGGTCGAGAGGCTTGACCAAGAAGTCGTCAACACCAGCTGCAAGGGCCTCGATGCGCGCTTCCCGCTGCGACTTGGCCGTGAGGAGAACGAAGTAGGTGTAGGCCTTGTTCAGCTGTGATCGGATGAGGCGGCACAGTTCCAGACCATCGATCTCCGGCATCATCCAGTCGGAGACGACGAGATCGTAGGTTGCGGACTGGGCGAGTTCCCAAGCATGCCGTCCACTCACCGCATGGTCAACTTGATGGCCGGACTTTTCGAGAACCCTCGTGAGAATCAGGGCCGATACCTGGTCATCTTCGGCGACAAGGATCTTCAAGCGGCCTCCCGATTCATCGACAACGTCGCAGCCGACTCCAATCGCTCCCATACTTGCTCAAGCCGGTCGATTTCAAGCTCCAGTGCTGAGAGCCCATTTGCGTGGACTGCCGCTTCGATGCTGGCCGCGTTTTCAGCGACCTCGATGGCCCCAACCGTTCGACTGGAGCCCTTCAGACGATGAAGAATCGTGAGGGCCTTATCCACATCGGTCAACTCGAGCGCATCGCGAAGGGCGCGAAGATTCTTCGCTCCATCCGCGACGTACTCGCTGAGAACGGCGGAGAGAAACTCCGGGTCGTCGCCACAGACTTCGGCTAACCGACTTGCATCCAATGCAATCATCCTATCGTTCATTGTCGGCAATTCTCCTCGGCGACTTGAATCCAGAGACACGCTAGCTGCCACATCGAAGGGAAACTCGAGCCAGAACCGGCTGCCTTCCGACGGCTTGCTCTCAACCCCGATGGAGCCCCCGAGCATTTCCGCAATGTACTGACAGATCGTCAATCCCAACCCAATGCCGCCGAATCGTCGATTTGCTCCTCCTTCACCTTGAGTGAAGCTCTCAAAGATATGAGCGATGCCGGACTCCTCGATGCCTGGCCCCGTGTCGCTAATACTGAAGCTCGCTATGACCCGTCCGGTCGCGAACGCCTCAACCTGGAGTTTGATTTCGACCCAGCCCGACTCGGTGTATTTGATGGCGTTGTCGACGAGATGGACAAGCGCTTGGCGTAGACGAACCCCGTCGGTCAGGACCGTGACGGGGTTGGTCGGCAGGCTCAGCCTGAGGTCCAGCCCTTTCTCAAGCGCGGCCGGTCGCTGAGCGTCATAGATCTCGCCAACGAGGTCCAGCAGGTCGACCGGATGAATCCTACGCTCCACTTTGCTCGCCCGAAGCTGGGTGAAGTCGAGGATGTCGTCGACTACTCGCAAGAGACTATTCGCACTTTTTCGAATCATCATTGCATAGTCGTGCTGCTCCTCCGTAAGAGGACTGTCCAGCAAGAGATTTGCCGTGCCAAGGACGCCTCCCAATGGTGTGCGCAATTCGTGGCTCACGTTCGAAATGAGTTCTTCGCGAGCCCGAACATACGCTACCGCCGCATCACGGGCGCGAGCAAGTTCGTCAGAATGCTTCTGGAGCAGATCGGCGTTGCGACGAGCTTCCTCGACGGCCTCCGTGAGTCGAGCGTTGGAGGCTCGCAGAGCTTCTTCGGAGGCTTTCCGATCGGAGATGTCCTTGATGATGCCGGTGTACTCGACCGGGTGCCCGGAGGCATCTCGTCGGATCATCGTCAACTCTTCGACCCACCGAAACGACCCGTCTTGGCAACGCAAGCGGTACTCGGAAGTCGCGCTCAGGTCGTGAGGGGCCGCGGCACGCCGGGCTTCCAGGTCGATCACCGCCAGATCCTGTGGATGGATGAAATCGGAATACCGCGCCTGCTGACGAACCAACTCGTGGGCACGATATCCGAACTGGTCAACGTTGCGAGATGCAAAGAGGATTGGCCAGTCCGGGCCTGGGCCCCATCGCATCATCACGGCCCCGCTGCGAATCAGGATCTGCTCGGCGTCGACCTGCAGCCGTTGGGCGGAGGTGGGATCATCAATCTCAAACAAGGCCCCCGCAAAGTGGTTCTCGTCGGCAATCGCCTCGCGTAGGTGGAACCACTGCCAGGGCTGATCTTCCGGGGCAAGGCGCACGTCGAGTTCGCCTCGACTCATCCGACCCGATGCCAGTTCCTCCCTTATGGCATGGAGCTTCCCCCGGTCTTCCGGGTGCATGAACCGGATCAAGGATCCGCCCTCGTGGAGGAAGGACAACGAACTGAACTGGGATAGGAAGCGAACTTCACCGGTCTGCTGGTCAACTTCGTAGAGGCTAACTGGACAGCGGACGATCCGATCCTCGATTGAGTTTAGCGATGTATGCGTGTTCATTTCCTTTGCAAGGAGTAATCGGCCTTCCTGGCAAAATTATCGTCTTGTCGCCTCGATTTCTTCAGGAGGCACCGGCAAAAGCCCTAGACCTCGAAGCCCAAGGGAACTTAAAACGTCAATTTGTGTTGAAGAGAGCGTTGCGGACCTAAAGAGTCGCGACGAATCCTCCGAGACATTAAGCATAAGGCTGCGGCAGAGAAATCGCGAGCAGCCGGCGGAAACGCCAAAGCAAGAAACACAGAGACGAAGCAAACACACTGACCGAGCCGGTTTTGTCCTCTCCTTCCGGCTCGGATTTTTTTGCCTCCCTGTCGGGACTTCTCGGGTTCCGTGGCAAGTTGTTCCGAAATCCGGGTATTCCTTGGTAAGTTATTCCGAATTTCCGGAGTTCCTCATCAAGTTGTTCCGAAAAATGCGTTTGAAGTCGACTTTCCGTGGCAAGTTATTCTTTTAGCGGCCTTCCCGAGGTCTTTGCATCAACCGTCGAAGACAAGCATCTCGTCCAAGCGGGACTGCGTCACGGCAAATTGCGCCGACTTCGACGCGGGCTCTATACGACCAACTTGCGAGATCCGCTACCCGAGGTCGTTCGCCGCAACCTCTGGCAGATTGTAGCGCACCTGTGCCCGGATGCAGTCGTTAGCCACCGTACGGCTCTGGAAGGCAGGCCATCAACGAGCGGATTCGTCTCCGTAAGTGGCTCCTACGATCGGCGAATTGAACTGCATGGCCTACGCATCCGGCAGCTAAGGGGACCTGGTCCTCTTGCCGGCGATGCTCCGTTCATCGCGGGCCTTTGGATGAGTTCGCGGGCAAGGTCGCTGATGGAGTGCCTTTCTGGCAAAGCGTACGGGGAAAACTCGCCCTTCCTCGCTGAATCCGCTATCGAACCGTACCTTGAGAGGCTGCTCCTCGTTGGCGTCGGAACCCTTAACGACCTCCGCGATGCCGCTCGGGAGTTGGCTCCCCACCTCGGCCTCGGGGAGGAACTCACGAGGCTCGATGCGATGATCGGGGCACTGCTCGGTACACGTGTGGCAAGGCTGCAGACCCCATCCGCGCAAGCCCGGTCACTTGGGTGGCCTTACGATTCGAACCGGCTGTTGCTCTTTCAGAGCCTGTTCGATAAGTTGGTGTCGTGGCCCACGGTTGGACGTCCCGATTCGATTGTCAGTGGGCCGCCATTTCACAACCTTGGATTCTTCGACGCCTATTTCTCGAACTTCATCGAAGGCACCGAGTTCGAGGTAGCTGAGGCGCGGGAGATCGTGTTCGATAACAAGATCCCGTCCGCACGCCCTGCCGATGCTCACGATGTTCTCGGCACCTATCGCATAGTTGGCAACCCTGCATCAATGGAGACTCGCGTCAGCGCACTTCCATTTGCGGAGTTCATCAATCTCCTGCGAGCGTGGCACTTGTCGATCATGCAAGGTAGACCAGAAAAGCGTCCTGGCGAGTTCAAAGAGGTTCCCAACCAGGCGGGACGCACGCTGTTCGTCGATCCGGGTCTCGTTCAAGGAACCTTGAAGCAGGGGCTTGAAATGTTGCGCGGACTACCTTCCCCATTCGAGCGTGCCGCCTTCCTTCTGTTTCTGGTTTCGGAAGTGCACCCCTTCGATGATGGGAATGGCCGACTCGCGCGCGCGGTCGCCAATGCCGAGCTCGTATCGCATTTGGAGCGGAGAATTCTCATCCCGACGGTCTTTAGGGTCGAGTACATCGACTCGCTGCGAGTTCTCTCACGAGAAGGGCAACCGCGGACATTCGTCCGAATGGTGGATCAGGCGCAAGACTTTTCGGCCGACATCGATTTCACGGACTTCGATCTCGCTCTTGCGCGCCTGCGGGCTTGGAACGCGTTCGAGACTGACACGGACGATAGACTAAGTCGCCCACCAGGACTTTGAGCCGTTATCAGGTGGTTCTCAGCCAGAAGTCTATGGCAACGGTTGACGTAGAATAGTGTAATGGACCTTGCGATCAGCCAAGAAGTCGTCGAGAGGATTCGCCTGCAGGTGAAGCTTGGCCGGTTTGCGTCTGAGAGCGAGGTCGTTTCTGAGGGTCTGCGACTCATTGAGGAGAGGGAGAGGAGCTATGCGGACTGGGTAGCAGAAACGAAGGTGAGGCTTCAAGAAGGTCTCGACGATGCCGACCAGGGACGCCTCATATCTGGGGAAGATGCCCGGCGACGGGTGTCCGACGCCTGCGACCAGCTACGAAATCGGCCAACTGGATGAGGTTCGAGCTCACCAAAAGGCCGAAGTTGATCTCATCGAGATCTGGGCCGAAATTGCTCAGTCAAGCCGCCGGCAGCTGATCACGTGACTGATCGCCTTTTCGGCTAGTTTGAAGAACTTTCGGTCATGCCTGGGATTGGGCACTTTCGCGACGACATCGCGGACCGAAGCCTGAAGTTCTCTCGTGTCTTCGACTACCTCATCGCCTATCGTCACGAGAGCAGTCCGGTTGCCATTATTCGCATCATCCACGGTGCCCGAGATCTGACAACCCAGCTTGATGAGGTGCCATTCCTCGGCTCGGATTGGGGATTTTGCCTAAGTCGGTACCGCGCCCGGAGAGGGGGCTTATGCACTGCAAAAACTTCGCCCCGTCACCTCTCCCCCAGCCCCTCTCCTCCGCCGCGTGAGTCATCCCTAAGCAGAATCAGGAGGGCGCAGGAGAGGGGAGCAGAGCCTCCGTCTCCGACCTGAACTGCTCGTTGTAGAGCCTCGCATACAGCCCACCCAGAGCCAGCAAGTCCGCGTGCCGACCCCGCTCGACGATCTGTCCCTTCTGGAGAACTAAGATGAGATCAGCGGCGAGGATCGTGGACAGGCGGTGGGCGATGGCGAAGGTCGTTCGACCCTTCATCAGTTCACCCAGCGACGCTTGAATCAGTCGCTCGCTCTGGGTGTCGAGCGCGCTAGTGGCTTCGTCGAGAATGAGGATACGGGGGTTCTTCAACAAGGCGCGGGCAATTGCCAGGCGCTGCTTCTCGCCGCCCGACAGTTTGTAGCCCCGCTCTCCCACGATCGTCTCGTAACCTTCTGGCAAGCCCGCGATATGGCTGTGAATCGCCGCCATCTGACACGCCTGCTCCAGTTCCTCTTGGGTTGCATCCGGCTTCGCCACCCGCAGGTTCTCGGCGATGCTCGTATGCATCAAGTACGTCTCCTGCGTGACCGCACCGACGAGTTTGGAGAGGGATTCGAGCTTGATCGACTTAAGATCATGGCCGTCCAGCGAGACCGAGCCTTCGTCGGGATCATACAGCCGGGGGATGAGATAAGTCAGCGTTGTCTTGCCCGCCCCACTCGGCCCGACCAAAGCCACGAGTTGGCCTGGCTCAGCGACGAAGCTGACGTCGGTCAGCGTCCAATCCTCCATCTCCTCTTCGTACTTGAAGAAGATGTTCTTGAACTCGATCCGGCCCTTAACCTCGCTCACCGGGAGTGGCTTGGCGTCGGGCGCGTCCTTGATGTCGTGATCGAGGTCCAGGTACTGGAAGATGCGCTCGAAGAGGGCGAACGAACTGAGAATCTCCACCTGAGCGCTCAGCAGGCCGGTCATCGGGAAGAACAGCCTAACCTGAAGCCCGGTGAACGCAACGAGCTTTCCTACGGTAATCGACGTATCGCCATGCGAGATCAGGAGCCAGCCGGCGAGCCAATAGACCAACGCAGGCGAAAGCTGAGTGATCAGCCGGATCATTCCGAAAAACAGATACTGCAGGATCATCGCGCGGATTTGCCACTTCGCGAGTTCCTTGTTCTCCTTGTCGAATCGGGCGGAGAGGACCTGCTGGTTGCCAGCCGTTTTCGAGAGAAGGATACCGCTGACCGACAGCGTCTCCTGCATCATTGAGTTCAGTTCGGAAGTCTGCTCCTGGGTGCCCTTTCGCACGTCGCGGGCGTAATCGCCGACCTTGTTGCCTATCACCGTGAAGAAGGGCACCATTCCGACACTGAGCAGCGTCAAACGCCAGTCGGTGATGGTCATCGCGATGAGCGTCGAAATCACGATCGCGATGTTCGAGACTTGGTCCGTGATCGTCGAGCTCACGACCGTCTGGACGCCCTGGACGTCGCTGATCAGGCGTGTCTGGATGTCGCCGGTGCGCGTGCCCGTAAAGAACTTGAGCGACATGCCCTGCAGGTGGTTGTAGAGCTTGTTGCGCAGGTCGCACATGATCTTCTGGCCGACTACGACGCTCGTGTAGCCATAGACCAGTGTCATTCCCGCTCCGGCAAGGACAGCCACCACGGTGTAGATCGAGTACAGGCCGATGACGCCGAGATTCCGCTGCTGGATGCCTTGATCGATGATCACCTCGATCAGAAACGGGGGGGCGATGCCCAATAGCACGCCGATGATCACGTAAATGACTGTCAGAACGACTTCGCGACGATAGGGCTTGAAGAGGGAGGCCACGCGTCGTACGATTTCGCGATCAGCTTTCTTAACGGGTGCCTTCTCGTTCCGAGCCATGAGCCCTTATTGTGCGCGTAAACCGGGCTAGCGTGTCTTTGCCAGGCGCAGTCGGTCGAGGGCGACCGCCAAGACGATGATCGCCCCTGTGACGATCTCTTGCACCCAATTGGGCAGGCCCATCTGACTGCAGCCGCTGCGAATGGTCGTCATGATGAGCGCCCCGAGCAGCGCACCGGCGATTGAGCCTTGGCCGCCGCTCAAACTCGCCCCGCCGATGACAACGGCCGCGATGACATCGAGCTCGAGCCCAACCGCGACCGTAGGATCTCCGACGGTGAGCCGCGAGAACTGCATGATCCCGGCGAGTCCGGCAAACAGTCCGCCGAGCACGTACACGGCGATGCGGACCTTCTCGATTGAGATTCCCGCATATCGCGTCGCCTGTTCATTGGAACCGAGCGCAATGACGTATCGCCCAAACGTCGTCCCGCGCAGGACGCTCGCCATGAGGAAGGCGAACGCGAGCATGAGCCACACCCCAAGCGGCACGATCATCCAGCGCTGGTCCTTGGGGAGGACTGTGAGGAGGTCGTTCAGCCAAGTCAGCTTCGCATCGATCTTCTGCTCCCCAGCGAGCCCTTTCGCGAGCCCGCGAAAGAGTAGCAGTGAACCCAAGGTGACGATAAATGGCCCGACTTTTAGTTTGGAAATTAAGAGCCCGTTGAACGAGCCACACAAAGTCCCCGCCAAAACCCCACCCACGAGCGCCAACCACGGCCCGCTCCCCTCACGAAGCAGCCACGCCGTCACGACGGTGACCAGTGCCACCGCCGAACCCACCGAAAGGTCGATGCCGCCGCTGATGATGATGTAAGTCATCCCCAAAGCCGCGAACGCCACGATCGTGCTCTGGCGAGCGAGGGTCTCGAGGTTGCGTAAGGTGGGGAAAGAGTTCGGAACGAGGAAGCTGAAGACGCCAAACAGCACGAGCCAAGCGACCACCAACCCGATCAGGTTGAACATCGCCGACTTACGCAAATTCCCCCCGTACCTGTACCGCTGGCGTCCCGCCGGCGAGCCCCCGTACCGCTGGCGTCCCGCCAGCACGCGGCCTTTCAGTGATCGCTCGTTCTCGCCTGCACCTCTTCCTCAACATCAAGATGGCAAGGAAGAGTCTCTGGGTGGCCGGGGTGATGAATTGTGCACCCCGGCGCTGCCAACCGCTGGAGCCTCTCAATGCTTGGCCGAACCGGGGTGCACAATTCATCACCCCGGCC
>JAIBBE010000228.1 GCA_019694835.1 Fimbriimonadaceae bacterium
ACCACATCCTGATGCCGCGGCCGAAAGGTGGCGGCGTCCCTCCGCCGGGACATCGAGACCTGCCCGTCGCGGGTTTCGTACCACGTCGAGTGGAAGGACTGGGAGAGCAGGTAGATCGTGTCCGACGCAACTTGGCTATCGACAACATCTTCGGCAGGTCGGGCATTCAACCTCCCCAGTACCGCTGAGAAGTGGACGTCCGAATCCAGAAGAGCGTGCATGCGCAGACCAGACACCACGTCGTTGGGCTGCATCTGAACAGCACGAAAGACGTTGATCAGGCGCGGGTTGATGTCCGACAGGAAGCTCTTCGAGATCAGCCCAGCAGATGCCAACCCGAGGAACACGGCCCCGCTACCGAGAAAGGGCTCGTAGTACGTCTCGAAACGCGGGAGATCGAGCTGGGCAAGCACCTTGGCCACACGCGCCTTGCTGCCCGCCCAATTAAGGATTGCGGGCGCTCGTCGGCTCGTCATAGCCAAGCGTACCGTCGCTTGATGTCAGCGGCGTGCCCGGGCATCACCATCGTGACGTATGCGAGGTGCCCGCGCGCCACGGAGAGCGCGTCCTTTCCGATCGCACGAGAGACTGCCTCCACTCCCTCCTTGTCGCAGCGATGCAGGAAGGCGCGCAGGCACCGGAGGTCCCGGCGGGAAAGGCGGATCTGGTCGCCCACCAGCAGCCCAGTGACGACCTGTCTTCCAGGTGCGCGCATCACGGCGGTCTTGGCGGCGTTGATCCGGAATCCCTCGTCGCCGACGATCCGTTCGATTGCCTTCAGCAGCCGGCCTACGTCGGCACGTTCATCAAGGCACGAGAAGGTCAAGTCGTCGGCATAGCGCGTGTAGGTCCAAGTGGACTCCAGCGCGGTGCACAGGCCAGCTAACCGGCTGTCCAGGGGGGTCGCGATCAGGTTGGCCAGCGCCGGTGATGTACATGCTCCCTGCGGCAGACCTCGCTCGCCCATCGCCACGTACTTGGCTGCACCATCGAGCGTCACCTTCACGCGCGGCGCGTCCGTGCAAATCAGTGCAAGGATCGTCGCGATCCCTGGGTTGAAACCCAGGTACTCGAAGTAGCCCCGCACCCTGGTGAAGCCGATCGAGGGGAAGAAGTCCTTGAGATCAAGCTTCACCACGATTGCCGCGTTTAGGTGCGGTGAGGCGTTGTCGACGATGGATGTTCCCGGGCGGAACGCCATTGCATGGCGCGACGGTGACAACAGATCCAAGACGTTCTCGGCGATCCACGACTGCGCGACACGCATCTTCGGCTTCGGAGAAGAAATCAGGCGGCGTCCCCCCGACTTCTTGGGGATCTCAAAGCGCGTGTAGTGATCGACCGTCGTGGCGGCGCGTTCGTAGCTGAGCCAGAGCACTTCACTGGGGTCGAGTTGCATCAACTCCGCCAGCTGTTCGACGTCCTCCGGCTGAGGGAGTCCTCTGGCGGCGAGGTTGACCGCATCGCCCCCCGCGAAGCTCAGATGCGCCGAAACGCCGTGTCCCAGGAAGCGCGGAGTCTTGCGCATTTCCTCGGCCAACGCCTGACGCCGCCGCTCCTGCTCCTCGGCCTTGCGAACCTTGCGCTCTTCGCGCTCCCGCTTGACCCTCTCGATACGCTCCCGTCGAACCTCCTTTAGGAGAGATTCGATGTCATTGATGCCCTCGATCTGGCTGCGGATTTCGGCCAGATCCTTCCTGAGCTCTTTCAGCCGCGGGTAGGCCTGATCCAGAAACCCCTGAATCCGAGCGCGTTCTTCTTCGCCAAGCTTCTTGCTGACAAAGCCTAGCCGCAACATCTCCTCGCGAACAAAGTTCTGCTTGCCGATCTGGGCGATTCGCTCCTTCCAGTCCGGATTCAATGCGAGGTCTTGCGATGCCACGGCCTGTCCACC
Organism: Fimbriimonadaceae bacterium; assembly: GCA_019694835.1. Next base: position 1,895 of record JAIBBE010000228.1, read on the forward strand.
TAGCTCAAAGACAGGGCCACGATGTGGCGGCACGGCCCTTCTCGGAGCTTGTTCGCCCGGAAGTGTCCGCAGGTGCACTCGGCGTAGGTCACACGACCATCCGCGTCCGTCTCCAGCGTAGTGGTGCGATCGGTCGAATCTGCGACGCGGGCGACTCGCTTACGGCGTCCTTCCTCGAATGAGTCTTCCTCGACAGACACGGCTCCGCCAGCGTGCAATTCGATGCCCTTGCGCTCTTCGAGAGCTGGCGTCGACAGCTTGGTCAGATCGAACTCTGGGTAGAGCTCACGCCATCGGAATGACGACGTGTCTGGATCGAACATGGCCTTTCCGAGCATGCAAAGCTTCTGCAAAGCCCCGCGCGCCTCCGCCACGGACACATCAGCCGAACGCGCAAACTGGTCCGGCGTCAATCGACCCGCGGACTTGAGCAACGCAGCAGCCCGGGTCATCATCTGGTTCGACACGTTTGCCGAAGGCATCAATGCGCTGAAACGTGCACGGCCGGCCCAGTCGAGAGCGGTCCACCCAGACAGACCTACCGTCAGTTCGACGTCATCGACACAGACAGTCCAGAACGACGGCATGCCGGATCCGAGCAGTCGAACCTCGAGCGAAGTGGTATCCGGCAAGACGTCCTTCAGGACCAGCAGCCGGCGACGACCCCACACACGGATTTCTTCCGTTCGCTGCCCCGTGTACTCGCTGGTGTGGTCTACCACGATCGTCCCCCAAGGCTCGATCTCGACCGAAACCGGCTCGCTAGGGTTGAGTCGAAACTTCAGCGACCGGGGACCGTGCTTCTCCTTCTCGGCGTCCAGTCGAGCAACGATGTCTGCGACGAACGCAGGGCTCAGACGCAGAGTCACGGGGGACAACATCAGTGCCGATTGCACCTCGACCAGTCCGCGTACCCAACTTTCGGGGAGATCGATCTTCTTCTCGACTGCCGCGCTGACTTCCGTCTCGACCTCGACCGCCTGGGCTCCCACCGTCAGATCCAGCGGGCGGTAGGAACGGATGCGCGCGAACTCTCGCTCCAGCGGCA
>JAIBBE010000068.1 GCA_019694835.1 Fimbriimonadaceae bacterium
GGCCGCGGACATCAGGAGGCCGGCGGCGGCGGCCAGCCAGGAAAGTGCGCGCATGATCTCGTCTCCGTCGTTGTCGGTGTCTTCGCCGGGGCACCGCGCGCGCCCCGGCATCGCCGGGCTATTAATTGGGTATCCGGAACAGCGTGTTGGATCGGCGCTCAAGTCGAGGGCTGCTTTCTTTTCCATAGGTCGGAATTTTGTGTGTGCGAAGCTGCTATGCTTCCGCTCCGTAAGTCGGAATGGCGTGTGTGGCGCCTAAGACAACCAAGGGAGCAGTCTCGCCCTGTGACGAGGCAGAAGCAGAACAGCGCACATGAACCAGCAAGCCCTCTCATCCCTGATCTGGTCGGTGGCCGACCTTCTGCGCGGCGACTTCAAGCAAAGCGAGTACGGCCGCGTCATCCTGCCCTTCACTGTGCTGCGCCGCCTGGACTGCGTACTGGCCCCTACGAAGGAGGCGGCGCTCAAGGAGCACGCTGACAAGCAGAAGGCCGGCATCGCATTCGAGCCCTTCGTCAAGCGCAAGACTGGCCTCGACTTCTACAACGTCGCGTCGCTGGACATGGGCAAGCTCATGGGCGACCAGGACAACATTCGCGCCAACCTCGACAGCTACATACAGGGCTTCGCGCCGGACGTGCGCTCGATCTTCGAGCACTTCGACTTCGCCGCCACGGTGGAACGGCTGCACAAGGCCAAGCTGCTGTACCTGGTGACGGAGAAGTTCTCGGCCATCAACCTGCACCCCAAGAGCGTGGACAACGTGCAGATGGGGCTGGTGTTCGAGGAACTGATCCGCAAGTTCGCCGAACTCTCCAACGAGACTGCCGGTGAGCACTTCACCCCGCGCGAGGTGATCCGACTGATGGTGAACCTGCTGTTCATCGAAGACGGTGAGGCCCTGACCAAGCCCGGCGTGGTTCGCACGATGTACGACCCCACGGCCGGCACAGGCGGCATGCTGAGCGTGGCCGGCGAGTACCTGTTCGAGCTGAACCCCAAGGCGCGGCTGACGCTCTTCGGCCAGGAGTTGAACCCCGAGTCGCACGCCATCTGCAAGGCCGACATGCTGATCCGCGGCCAGGACATCAGCAACATCGTGCTGGGCAACACCCTCAGCGATGACGGGCTGCTTGGCAAGCTGTTCGACTACATGCTCTCCAACCCGCCGTTCGGCGTGGAGTGGAAGAAGATCGAGAAGGTCATTCGCGAGGAGTACGAGAAGAAGGGCTACAACGGCCGCTTCGGACCCGGCCTCCCGCGCGTTTCGGACGGCTCGCTACTGTTCCTTCTGCACCTGCTCAGCAAGATGCGGCCCGAGAAGCAAGGCGGCAGCCGGATCGGGATCGTGCTCAACGGCTCGCCACTGTTTACCGGTGGCGCAGGCTCCGGTGAGTCGGAGATTCGACGCCACGTGCTGGAGAACGACCTGGTGGAGGCCATCGTCGCGCTGCCCACCGACATGTTCTACAACACCGGCATCAGCACCTACATCTGGGTGCTGAGCAACCGCAAGCCCGACGATCGCAAAGGCTTCGTGCAGCTCATCGACGCCAGCAACTTCTGGCAGAAGATGCGCAAGAGCCTGGGCAGCAAGCGCAAGGAGATGAGCGACGAGCACATCGCCACCGTAACCAAGCTTTTCGGCGACTTCATCGAGGCCAGCCTTGTCACCGTGATGGACGCCGAGGGCAAGGAAGCCAGCCGCCAGGTACTGATGGATGGCGAGACGCTGCCCAAGGCGCCCAAGGGCGGCAAAGTCAAGAAGGTGCCGATCTCGCGCATCTTCCGCAACGAGGACTTCGGCTACCGCACCATCACGGTGGAGCGCCCGTTGCGGGACGAGAAGGGGCAGACAGTGCTGTTCGAGAAGGGCAAGGCCAAGGGTAAGCCGCAGCCCGACAGCAGCCTGCGCGACACCGAGAACGTGCCGCTGTCGGAGGACGTCGAAACCTACTTCAAGCGCGAGGTGCTGCCCCACGCGCCCGATGCCTGGATCGATCACGAGAAGACCAAGGTCGGTTACGAGATTCCGTTCAACCGTCACTTCTACGTCTTCGAGCCGCCGCGCGAGCTGGCCGAGATCGATGCTGACCTGAAGAAGGTCACTGACCGCATCAAGGCGATGATCGAGGGGCTGTCGGCATGAGCTTACAGAGTTATCAGTCCCTGGCGGACTCGGGGGTCGAGTGGGTAGGCCGGGTGCCTAGCCATTGGGCCATTCAACCCCTGAAGCGGCAAGCGCGTCTGCTGACAGAGAAGACTGACCGTCGGGAGCACCCCGTGGCTCTGGAGAACATCGAGGGCTGGACCGGGCGCTTTCTCCCGACAGAGACAGAGTTCGAAGGCGAAGGTGTCGAGTTCAAGGCTGGAGACGTTCTGTTCGGTAAGCTGCGGCCTTACTTGGCCAAGACGCTGGTTGCAGAGTCGAACGGTGAGGCTGTAGGAGATTTCCTCGTGATGCGGCCATCCGGAGCGGTGCAACCACGGTTCCTCGGGTATCAACTACGCAGCCGCGAAGTCATCTCGATCATCGATGGCTCGACCTTCGGCTCCAAGATGCCACGGGCAAGCTGGGACTTCGTCGGATCGATGCCGTTCCCCCTCCCGCCCGTAGAAGAACAAGCCGTCATCTCCGCCTTCCTCGATCGCGAAACCGCCAAGATCGATGCCCTGGTCGAAGAACAGAAGCGCCTGATCGAGTTGCTGAAAGAGAAGCGCCAGGCGGTGATCTCTCAAGCTGTTACCAAGGGCCTGGACCCGAACGTGCCGATGAAGGATTCGGGGGTGGAGTGGTTGGGCAAGATCCCGGCGCACTGGAACGTTTTGCCGTGCCGGGCGATCGTGTTCGAGAAGACAGCAAGAAACGACGGGGCTGCCTGCGGTGACTACCTGTCACTCATGGCCAATGTAGGAGTCATCCC
>JAIBBE010000163.1 GCA_019694835.1 Fimbriimonadaceae bacterium
GGAGCGACGTTGAGGGGGCTCTCTATCACTCCATCCCCTTCCCCCAGGGATGGAGCGTTTCGCCGCCTGCTTTCAATGTGGATCAGGACCCTCGCACTCTTGCTTTTGAGATGGTGACGGTAGGTAATCTCGGTTGATGGGGAATTCCCTACATCTGGTGGCGGAAGCGACGCACGGACTTGGCGGGAGCGATGGCCGATGCCTCGTTTTCAGTGAGCGGGTCTGCCACGCGATTGGAAGCGGGGCGGCGAAACCCTCAACCCCTGGGAAGGGAGGGGGTTGAGGAATAAAAAAACCTTCAGCTACGATGACATCGATCAATTGATCAGTGAGGACTGGTCAACCGGCTATTCTGCGGATTACGAATATGATGCCAACGGCAATCGGACGAAGCGCACGGTTGGCAGCACGGTTGAGGATTACTTCTATGACGATGCCGACAAACTGGAGGAAATCAAGATTGGGTCGACGGTGACGAAGAGTTATGGTTATGACGATTGGGGGCGGCGGACTTCGATGACGGATTCGGGTGGGACGACGGATTATGCTTATGACAGTCAGAGCCGTCTGACCTCGATTACCCGGACGGGGCTGACGACGAATTCGTTTGGCTATAACGGATTCGATACGCGGGTGTCTAAGACGGATTCGACGGGGACGACTTCTTACAAGCGGGCTGGGGCTGGGGTTACGGCGTCCTTGTTGAAGTCAACGATCTCGGGGACGACGACGGATTACACGCCTGGCATTTCTTCTCGCGTTTCGTCGACCTCGACGTTTATGCATTCCGGATTGAAGAACTCCGACGAGCAGTCGGGCTCGGGCGGAACGATTGCGGCTTCTCTGCAATATGACGCGTTTGGTAAGCAGGTGTCGTCGTCGGGGACGTGGGTCGGCGCGTTCAAGTACGGCGGCCCATACGGCTACCAGACCGATCCTGATCATGGCCTAAAGCTGCTGGGGCATCGGTATTACGAGGCGGATACGGGAAGGTTCTTGACGAGGGACCCGATCAAGGATGGTCGGAACTGGTATGGGTATTGTGGGAATGGACCGTTGGTTATGGCGGATCCAACGGGACTAGCTCCATCTTGGCTTGAGAACGCATTCAAATCGATAAAGAACTTTGCATCTGAAGTTGGGCACATTATCAAAGGGGGCATCAAGGTGATCGTCATTGTGCCTGCTGTTATTGAATTTTACAATGCCATTGATCAGGCAAAACATGAGAAGGACTACTTTATTGAATATCGGAAGCGCGTCACCGATGCAGTTGACAATGGCCAGCTCAGCGAAGAGCGTGGCTATGAGCTGATAAAGATTAATCGGCCAAAGATGCAAGGTCCGCTTAACATAATCAAGAGATGGTGGGAGCTTCTCATTGACATATCCTAGGTGCTTCGTACTGGTCGGACTGCTGATCCTAGCATCTTCCTGTACCCATCGAGTAATGCCAAGCACTTCGAACCTAGAAGACGAATTGACCCGGCGGGTCAGTTATGGCATCTCGGGTAAGATGACGGCCGCTCGGAAAAAGGCCGGAGTGCCCGGTATTTTTTCAAGAGGAGAGCATCACGCAACGTTTGTTGCCTACATGGTAGGGCCTACCGAGCTAGATGGTCAGGTAGGGATAAACAAAGGGACCTTGCTGAGGTTCGTGACAACCCGGTTGAGGGACCGCGTTGCTGCCGACCGGGATGGCATCGTCATCCAGGGACTGATTGAATCAAGTGAGAGTTGGCCTAGTGAACTTGTGCTAACATACCGTTGTCCGACTGGCGCACGACAAGTCACTCTACAAAAGGCATTCAGTGAGGAAGAAATGCCCTCTGGGTACAGGGGTGTTTTGGGAACAATGAAGTTGAATGACCGATCTATGGTTCTTAGCGTTCCAGCAATCAAGGCAGTAAAGGTACGGCCCACTGACAGGGATCTGATTGTTGGGATTCAAAAGGACTTGAACTCCGGGCAAACGGTGTACTTTGTTATGCCACCTCCTTCCCAGACAGGTGGAAGCGATGCCTCAGGAGCTGCCGACTGATCGGCATGACGCAGATGGTCGACGCCAGCGGGACTTCGTCGTGGACTTACAACGGTGCCAACGAGGTAACGCAGCTGACGACGCCTCAGGGCACCGTGAACTACGTCTACAAACTCGACGGTCAGCTTAAAAAGATTCAGCAGAGCGGCCTGAGCGACCTCGTATATCGCTTCGACAGCTCTGGTCGCGTTGACCGTGTGACGAGCGCATTTACATCGATGTTAAGTCGCTGCTTTCGTTTGTGCCGATACTTGGCGATATCATTGATGGAGAACAGATGCTTGAGGATTATCTCGACGAAGTCACGCCGATGATGAGAAAGGGCCTTTCCCATACCCGGATAAATCGTTGGCTTGGTGAGACGGACGACTACACAACTGGGGTTTAGGCGCAGTTGCAAAGATACAGCTTATCTTCAAGCGATTCGGTAAAGATCGCAGACCTTAACGACCTTGCCCTGCAGTTGAGACCAGAATGGAAGGGCGTGGTGCCCGTATCATATTGCGAGGTGGGAACGATCACGAGCGGGAGCCTCGCAAAATGCCTTGACTATGTGGCGCGATGGCTGAAGGCTCTCCACGCAATACCTTCGGTCGAGCCAATCTCGCACTGGTCGATCGTCATTGACCAGGTGACACCCCGACATCTTGAGATCGCTGGTCAGGCTTTCATTGGAAGCAAAACGCAGGGTGACGAGCCGTGGGGCTACGATACTTACGCTAATATTGTCTTACGCCGTAATGGAAGTGACTCATTCTCGCTGTACGGGTCCCGCATCGCGGCCGTACACCGATTGGCTCGATTACACGAAAGCCCGGTCTTTGGTGCTTCAGCCACGATGGATCTGAACGTGTAACACACCTGTGCTGTAGTCCCACCGGATAGAATACGGCGATGGAGAAGATCTCGCGACGAGACTTTGCACGTCGGGCTGGCATGGGAGCGCTGGCCGCCACCCTTCCCGCCCTCGCCACCGCCGAACCCCAGGAAGCCGCCGACTTGCTCAACGCCGAAGTTGCGGGGGCCGAGAAGATGCTGGCCAAACCCCTGAGCGAAGAAGCAAGAAAGCTAACCAAGGACGCGGTCCGCGCCAATAATGCGACCTCCGCCCTCCGCCTGCGATTCAAGCTCACCGACTGCAGCGAGCCCTGCACGATCTTCCCTGTGACGCCGTTCGAAGGAGCCGGGTCATGATCAGTCCTTATTCCACAATCGATGAACTCGGTCGCGCGCTTCGCACGAGACAAGCTTCTTCGGTCGAACTCACCGGCATGTATCTCGACCGCCTCAAGTCGCTCGGCAACGACCACCGAGCAGTCGCGGAATTGACCGAAGAACTCGCCATGACCCAAGCTCGTGCCGCCGATCAGCGGCATGCCAAGGGCCTGGCAAGAGGACCGCTTGACGGCATCCCGTTCGGCGTCAAGGACCTTCTCGCGACCAAAGGCATCCCCACCCGCTGGGGTTCGCCGGGACACTCGGATCAGGTGTTTGACTTCGATGCGACCGCCGTCAAGCGGCTCCAAGATGCGGGGGGCGTCCTCGTAGCGAAGCTGGCGATGATCGAGCTGGCAGGCGGCGGCAACTACAACATTCCCGGTGCCAGCGCGACCGGCGCCTGCCTCTCCGCCTTCGATAAGAACCTCTGGGCCGGCGGCAGCAGCAGCGGTTCGGGTGCCGCGACGGCCCTCGGCTGCGTCGGCTACAGCCTGGGCAGCGAAACGAGCGGCAGCATTACGTGTCCCAGCGCGTTCAACGGCTGCAGCGGATTCCGACCCACTTATGGCCGGGTAAGCCGCCACGGTGGTATGGCACTCTGCTGGACGCTCGATAAGATCGGCCCGATGGCCCGAAGCGCACGAGACTGCGGAACAGTCCTCCAGGCCATCGCAGGGCACGACGCCAACGATCCCAGTAGTCTCCGTGCGAAGCTGAATCTCGAGAAGTCCAGAGATCGGAAGAAACTGCGTATAGGTTTGCTCAAAGAAGCTTTTACCCAGAACAAGGCAGAAGCTTGTGAGAAGGCGTACGACGAGGCGGTCAAGGTGTTCCGGCGACTTGGATACGAGGTCGTCGAGGTGGCGTACCCTCAGCTCCCTTATGGCCCAGCCGTTGGCATTATCGTCGACGCCGAGGGAGCCAGTTCATTTGAGAACTACATCCGGGGGCCGCGATTCCAAGAACTCGCCGACATCAACCAGGTCGCAGGGTTCACGGCTGCCCTCCAAACGAAAGCCATCGACTACCTGTGGGCGATGCGCATGCGCGTCGAGGCGCTCAAGGCAAACGCGATTTGGGAGAAGTGCGACGTCGTATTCACGCCGGTCTTCTATCACAAAGCCGTCTCTGCGACCTTGCCCTTCGATCAGACATGGCGAAACATGGGAGGCGACGGTGGCCCCGCCAACCTTCTCGGCTGGCCCAGCCTCGCCTTCCCGATCGGCTTCGAAGACGGTGCGCCCCTGGGTGGTCAGGCCATCGCCGCCTGTATTCGGGAAGACCTGTGCTACCGCGTTGCCACCGACTTTCAGCGTGAAACCGACTTCCATCTGCGGAGGCCGGTTTCGATTGGGAAGCCTGGATAGGACCCTGATCTGCTGGGTCTTTACTCGCCGACGATCGGCTGCGTCCACCTCTTCACATAAGCGGCCACATGAGCACGCTCATTGAGGCTGCGGCCCTTGACTTGCCGCTGCAGGATGGCAAGATGGGTACGCGCTTGGTCGATCTTCTTCTTGACATCGGTCGCTGTCATACCGGCCGCCTTGATCATCTCCACGGTCGCTGCGCTGGGCTTGGCCTGCTTATCCAGCCACGTGGCCGAGTCCTTGAATGCGGCTGCAACCTGGGCCTCGGTCTTGAGCGGTGCGCTTGATTTCATCAAGAGCGCCTCTATGAGCTGAGCATCATCGATGACCGTGAGGCGTTGGAGATGACTGTAGATCGTGCCGCCCCCACCCGTCGCATATTGAATCTCGAAGCACTCGTTCTTGAACCCAGCGCCGTGGACCTCGATCTGGGTTAGCCGCTGGCGGTCGGCCGTTGAGAGGGCCTTCCATTTGGGCCCATAGCGCTCGCGAATGCACGCGGCATAGACGGCAGCCGCTTCGCCGTCGGTGATCGGGTCGAACTTCCGAACCCTGTTCTCATAGAACTCGATCCACTTGTCCGGACTGTACTTGAGGATTTGGCCCGTGCTCATGCCAAATCGCTCCTGGGGACTCAGAAAGACGAGCGCGATCACCACCGAAGACAGAACCGTCATAGGTAGAGCTTAGCAGAGCCGGATTAGTGATGGCCGGGTTATGAATTGTGCACCCAGGTAGTGCCAAGGAACGGAGAGTCTTCGGAAGTCAACGGCGCCGGGGTGCACAATGCATCACCCCGGCCAGCCTGTGCACGTACACCGCTTCGAAGTTGGTTACCGACCCCGGCGAACCGGCTCGGGCCAGATGCGAGTCTCAATCACCTCGGCATCGAGCAGACCGAACTGGGTCGATAAGCCCTTGACCGTCATCTCGGTGCGCAGCGGCCAACCGCTTTTGGGATCAATCCAGAAGGTGCCCTGAGCCTGAGCCGCGGTCTTCGCGCTGGCGTCTTCCTCGTAGCTGAAGGTCACTTTCTGCGCGTTCAAGCTCCCGACTTTGTCCGGACCGACGTACGTGAACATCAAGCGCGCGCCGGGGCGGCCGAGCATCGGGCGAAGGGTCTTCTCCCATCCCTCGCCGGCCGAAACGCCAGGGTTGACCACGGGAGCGATCCGGGCGCGGAGCATGCGATAGGCACTCGCCGCAGCCGCGCTGCGAATGGCAGATTGGGGATCGGCAATCGAGCCTGCAGTCTGGCTGGAGCGATTCTCGGCGCTCTTCTCGGAGAACGAATTCTGTCCGGCCTGAACCACCGAGGTCGATTCGTTATGAACCGACTGCTGGTCGATCATGCCGTCGAGGACGAGTTGATATACAATCTCCTCGGCCTTCGAGTTCTGGTTCGAGCTCGACGAACTGCTGCCGCCGCCCGAAGAGGAGCCTCCCGCCGATGCGCTCGCTGACGCCCGGCTCGAAGCCTGAGCACTGCCGCTCGACCGCTTCTCGGTCTTCGTTTCCGAGTGAGTCTGGGCTAGGGCGAGGCTCGAAACCCCCACTACGAGTCCAAGGATCATCGCGAATCGTCGCATTCCGAAATTCATCTTCACACCTCTCAGTTTATCTACGATCTTTGTCGTAGTATACTGAAAACGCGCGAACTCGATAAAGAGTTCATGCTCCGCAACTCTTTTTACGATTTTCTTCGTAATAGGTAACGACGTGCTGAGAAGAAACCGAGAAAGCGAGCCAGGTCGTCCGACTGAAGCCGAATTGCGGATCCTGCAAGTCCTCTGGACGAAGGGTCCAAGCACCGTGCGCGACGTCCACGAGCAGCTGCGCGATGCGAAGGATACGGGCTACACCACGACCCTCAAGCTGCTCCAAACCATGCATGCCAAAGGGCTCGTCCGTCGCAACGACGAAGCTCGCGCTCATGTATTCGAGGCCGTTTCCAGTCGTGAAGAAGCTCAGCGCGGGCTGGTCGGCGATGTGCTCGACCTGGCCTTCGGAGGTTCCGCAAAAGCGCTCGTCATGAACGCGCTGGCGTCGGGACGACCGAGCGCCCAAGATCTCGACGAGATCCGCCAAGAGATTGAGCGTCTGCAGCGAGAGGCAAAAGGATGACCTTCCCCTTCGATTCCGACTTGGTCCAGCGGCTGGGAACCGCCGCCCTCCACTTTCTGTGGCAAGGCGCGATTCTCGGCATTCTCGCGTTTGTCGCCGCTCGCGCGATCCCGAGTGCGGCCAAACGCTACGCGGTTCTTTACGCTTCCTTGGTGGCCATGGCCGCCTGCCCAATTCTGACTCTTGCTTTGACGGCATCTGAACCCAGTGTTGGGGTTTCTGGCCTGGTTGGCGCGGGTGTCGCATCTGATCTCGGCTTGTGGGCAGGTCTGCTGTGGCTCACGGGCGTCGCGATTGGCTCAGTGCGACTGGCCGGCGGATGGGCGTACCTTCAGTGGCAGCTTCGGCGGTCGGCGTGCGCGCCGACCCGCCCCGTGCGCGAGAGTCTCGTCCGAATGTCCGAGCGACTGGGAGTTCGGCGAGTCGTGAGCCTCGTGATCTCTCCAAGAGTCGAAAGCCCGTCGACGACCGGTTGGCTTCGTGCTGTCATTTACCTTCCCGCCGCCACGCTCGCTCGTCTCACTCCGGATCAGCTTGACGCGGTCTTGGCACACGAGCTGGCCCACATTAGACGCTTCGATTTCCTGATGAACCTTATTCAACGGGCGATCGAGACGCTTCTGTTTTTCCATCCGGCCGTGTGGTGGATTTCAAGCCGGATTCGGATCGAGCGCGAGCATTGCTGCGATGATGAAGCGGTGGCGGCACTCGGTTGCCCGGCGACCTACGCGAACGCCTTGCTCCAACTCGAGGTTTGCCGATCCCCCGCTTTCGCGGTCGCCGCAACCGATGGCGACCTACTGTCGCGCCTGAAACGGATCGGGCGCCGTGACGAGTACCGCCCGTCACGACAGGCCTCGACGGTCTGGAGCGCCGTCTTCGCTTTCTGCTTGCTGGCGTCACTAGGGATGTCGGCACGTCCGAAGACGGTGGGTTCACAGGTGCCTCGGCCGTCCGAGCGAAAGATCGAGGAAGATCGGTTCGTATTCCTATCTGCACCAGGACAACTGAAGGATGGCGACAAGGTCTTCATCGTGCCGTTCGTCCCGCCCGTCTTGCCGTCGGACAATGTCAAGACAATTCGGATCGAGCGACGAGTTTCGTCGTCTCCGGCGCCAACGGGCCATATCGAGAGGATCGTCACGACGACCGTTCATAACGGCGGTGAGGTCTACGTCACCGCATCCTCGTCGTCCTCGTCAGTTTCCTATTCGTCTTCTTCGTCGGGAATGAGTTGGAGCAGCGCTCCGGAATAGATGCGTGCTTGGTGGCGCGCGCCCCCTCCCTGTCCCTCCCCCGTCCCGGGAGAGGGGACTTGCTTGGACTCGCAAACGCGTAACTGAGGGCAACTCAAGGGCGCAAATGGCAAGCAAGTCCCCTCTCCCGGGACGGGGGAGGGACAGGGAGGGGGCGCGGACTTCCATATCTGCTTGCGATGACGCCGCAGGGACGGATTGGGTAACGTTGGCGACGGCTCCGGAGTACCTAACTTCGTCTTGATCTCGGCAATGACATCCTATCCTCTACACTTTCCGGTCGGCGCGTTGATGTGCCCGGTTGAGCCGATGCAGGCCGAGGATAGCCTTCAGTTGGCCGCTAACCGACTGCGTGACGAGGGGTTGACCATGCTTCCGGTGGCTCGGGGAAGGACTTTGGTTGGGGCTCTGACCAACAAGTCTCTTGCTTCTGCGATCGGGAGCGGCATCGGACCCCTGTCGCCGGTGGAACTCTCGCTTGAACGCGATTTGCCGACCATCGCTCCCTATCAGACCTGCGCCGACGCCCTGCGTCTGCTCGGTGACACGGGTGCGGACGGGCTCGTGGTCGTGGATGATGCCAACCAAGTTCTCGGCGTCTTTTCTGCCCGCGACCTGATTGCCCCCTCGGAAGCCGAATCCCGCCCCCGCCTCGTTGGGGGAATGGCCACCCCGTTCGGAGTGTACTTGACCAATGGTGCGGTCACCGGTGGCGCGCCCAAATGGGCCCTCATGGTGACGGGAGCGGTGCTGTTCACCCTTTTCCTCGTCTCAAGCCTCGCCGCTGACGGCATCGACTTTCTCACTCGAAACATAGCGATCTCGACCGACCTGCGGATTTCTCTATTGAGCGGGATAGCCTTCGTGTTTTTCATGCTCGGACTCCGCCTGATGCCCCTGGCCGGGATTCATGCGGCGGAGCACATGGTCGTTCACGCCATCGAACGGGGCGAGCCGCTGACCCCGCAGGTGGTGGAGCGAATGCCACGGGTGCATCCGCGCTGCGGAACGAATTTCGCTACGGCGGCCATGCTCTTTCTCGGAATCGCGGGCAGCACTTGGATTCCTGACCAGGAACTCCGCGTTCTTCTCGGTGGCCTCGTGGCTCTCATCCTCTGGCGCCCCCTCGGGTCACTTCTCCAGTTTTACGTGACCACGCGTAGACCAAACAAGAAGCAGATCGACATGGGGATCGAGGCGGGTCAGCAGCTTCTTGCGAACTACCAGAAGGCTCATGCGGCGTTTCCAAGCATCTGGTTGCGGCTTTGGAACAGCGGAATGCCGCAGATCATCATGGGATCCTTGGCAGCCGGGCTCGTGCTCGAGGGTCTCGCCTGGTCATTGGGCTACCATGACCTTGTCCGGGTATACTTTTGACCGCCCAACTCTTGGGCTGAGGCATTTCGTTGGATCTGAAAACCGTTTATTACATCGTGTTGGGCCTTTCCGTGCTGGTCGCGGTCGTTTTTGCCCTGCTCATTTTCGTCACTGGAAAAGGTGATGCGATGTCGGGCGGCGGCGGGTCCATTCGCACCACCTTCAAAGGCAGAGCCACCTTCGACGATGCGATCTCCAAACTGACGATGTACCTGGGTGGAGGATTCATCTTCCTCATGCTGTTGCTCGACTGGCTCGGCACCCAAGTCTTCCCGCGTTAAGCGGCTCTTCGTTCGGTGTCAAGCCAGCGGTCAAGCGCGTTTGCAAGGTGCTCGGGCTTGAAGGGCTTGGCAATGTAGTCGTCCATTCCACAGGCGAGACATGCTCGCCGGTCTTCCTCCGTTCCGGTCGCGGTCATTGCAATGATCGGGATGCGCCAACCGACTTCCTCTTCGGCCCTGATGGCTTCCGTCGCGGCGAACCCGTTCATTTTCGGCATTTGGCAGTCCATGAAGATGAGATCGAAGCGCTCACTGTGGAAGGCGTCGACTGCCGCCTCGCCGTCTGGCGCAATGACCACTTCGCAGCCAAATCCTTCCAGAACCTTTCTGGCAACCATTTGATTGACGGGATTGTCTTCTGCCACGAGGACCCTTGCCGCGTACTTTCTGGTGTCGTTGTTTCCAGTGTAAGTCGGACTTGCAGTTTCCAAGCACAATGCGCGGCGGATCGCGTCGCGCAGTTTGGATGAGACAACCGGGCGGGTCAGGACTTGGGCGGCGAAGGCAGGTCGATCACGCAAATTTTGCTGGACGACCACCAGCGGGATAGTGCCGGCTGCAGCGAAGAGATCATCGAGCGGCAACGCTCCTTCGTCGCTGTCTGGGCGGTCGACGACGACGACGCTGAAGCCATGACGACCGAGAGACTCTAGTGCCTCGATGGCGAGTGGGACCGTACTGACACAGGAGACGGCCAGCCCCCAGGATTCGCAGAGGCTCGACCATCGCTGTTGGGTCCGCTCTTCCGGGCTGACGACTAAGCACCGATAGTTTCCGTTGAGCGCGATGGGAGCTTCTTGGGTCGCAGATTCCGCTCGACGGAACGGGATTTCCGCGATGACGGCGGTGCCTTTGCCGAGTTCGCTTTCAATCCAAATGGAGCCACCCATCAGCTCGACGAACTGCTTGCTGATCGTTAGGCCCAACCCCGTGCCGCCAAATTGCCGGGTGGTCGATTCGTCAGCCTGCGCGAAGCTCTCGAAGACACGGTGAACCTTCTCGGGAGGTATGCCGATGCCGGTATCACGAACGCAAAGTTGAATCGAGATTGAATCTTCCGACTCGCCCATGGTCGTCGCAGAGATGTCTATTTCGCCTGCGGTGGTGAACTTGACGGCGTTGCCGACCAGGTTAGTCACAATCTGGCGAATTCGGGTTGGATCACCCATGACGTTCGTCGGCATACGGGGATCGACGTGCATGGACAGTTCGAGGCCCTTTTGGTGGGCAAGCTGCGCGAGGTTGACGCCCGCGTCTTCCACGACTTTGCGAAGGTCGAATTCGATGTTTTCGAGCGTGATCTTTCCGGCCTCGATGGAGGAGAAATCTAGGATTTCCGTAAGAATCGCCAGCAGGGATTCAGCGCTATTCTTGATGGTCTCGACGTACTGCCGCTGTTCTGGATCGAGTTCGGTGGTGATCAGAAGCCCCGAGAGGCCGATGACCCCGTTCATGGGCGTCCGTATCTCGTGGCTCATGCGGGCGAGAAATGCGGATTTGTGCTGGGACGCCGCGAGGGCATGGTCTCGTGCTTCTTCGAGTTCGACAGCCTGTGATTCGAGCAATACGGCCTGATGCTGGGCCTCACGCTTTGCCGCCTCGATCGTTGCGAGGGACTCGTGGAGCTTCTCTTCGGTGCGTTTGCGAATGGCGATCTCGTATTCGAGGTCCTCTCGCTGCTGAAATGCCATCGCCACCATGCCGCCAATCTTGCCGAATTCGGTCGAATTCGCGGTGAGATCCTTCAGGGGCGCAGGATCGGAGAGGCGAAGGCTTTCCTCGATGAGGTGCAGCGGGGTCCCCACCCATCGTCGCAGCAAGAAATAGCTCAGCCCCATACACGCCAAGGCAAAGCCGACCGTTAGGCCGAAGGTAAGGAGCAAGCTATTGCGCGTTGCCACCGCACTGGCTCGGAGCCCTGCAAAGGTCGCATAGGCAACCGGTTTGCCATCGAGTCCAGTCAGGGGAATGTTGATCTGGGTCTCCCCAAGGTCGATCAGCTCAAAAGGGGGAAGGTTTGAGTCCGACGGGCGAAGCGAGGCTTCGTTGCCGGCAAGTTTCGAAAGGAGTTGCAGTCGCTCGTTTCCCCAAACACGGGCCGCGAAGAGATAGCCCTGACCCTGCCCTTTTTTCTCGATGTCGCTCGAAGGCAAAACGATCGATCCGCGCATCTCGACAATGCCGTCGCTGTGCTTGACGAAGTAATGCCAAGTGCGTGCGGCCGCAGACTCAGCATTCGATGACCAGCTTGGCGGCTCAATCTGCTTTGTGAGCGCGGGGTTTCGCGCTTTGCTATAGATGAGTTTTCCGGCCCGGTCAAAAACCCACAGCAAATCCACGTTGAACGAATCCAGCGCGGTGTCGAGATTGGTGGTTGCCCATTCCTTGTTCGCCGTCTTGGCGAATTCTACGGTGTCATCCCACCAGCTGTAGTCGTCAACCAGCTTGCGGTGAACCTGCCCTTCCAAGTCAACCAGTTGGGTGAGCAGACCGGAGCGCTCTTCGGCTTGAACCCGTTGAACAGCCTGCATCCGCCTGAGTTCGCTGACCGTCCACGCAAAGACTCCAGCGACGAAAGCCAGCGAGAGGCCGGCGAGCAAGAGCATGACCCGGGCCCTCACCGAACTGAATCGAGTAATCCAACTTCTCGGCAAATTCATCGTGAGCCTGAAGTGTTTTCGGCATCTCGACGGCAAGTCTGGAGGCTTGATCGAACCAATCCGCTCCCCCGGCGGTAGATTGAGGTGATGCAAACGGGCAAGTTGGTGGTGGGAGTGACTGGTGCGAGCGGAGCGATCTACGCACAGCGCTTTCTGCGTCAGGCGGCAAAAATCTTCGACGAGATCCTGTTGGTGATGAGCGATCAAGCCATTCAGGTCGCGGCAACGGAACTCGGATACGCCCCGCGTCGCAATCCGTTCTCGACCACCGAGTGGCTGGGCGAAGATCTGCAGAACATCCGACTGCTCGACGAGAGGAACTTCTTCACCCCGCCCGCAAGCGGCTCGTTCCGGCATGACGGCATGGTCATCGTTCCTTGCTCGATGGGCACGGCGGGTCGCATCGCAGCTGGCATCAGCAACGATCTTCTGACTCGGGCTGCCGACGTGTGCCTGAAGGAGGGCAGGAAGCTCATCGTGGTTCCGCGAGAAATGCCGATGAACGTGATCATGCTGCGCAACTTAACGACCCTGGCCGAGGCAGGAGTGACCGTTCTGCCGGCCTGCCCGGCTTGGTACTTCCAGCCGTCTACGCTCGAGGACCTGGCCGATACCGTGGTCGCTCGAATCCTTCAGAATCTGGGCGTGGAACAGACTCTGGTCAAGCAGTGGATGGAAGACTAGCGGACTTATGCCGAAAGTCGTCATCGCCGGAGGCACTGGGTTCATCGGACGAGCCCTGGTTGCCGATTTCGTCGGCAGCGGGTGGGAAGTCGTGCTTCTCTCCCGATCCGGATCGCGCAACTCCGAAATCCGAACTGCGGCCTGGGACGGCAAGCGGCAGGGCGACTGGTCGCGCGAACTCGAAGGAGCGGAGGCCGTACTCAACCTATCCGGCGCGCCAATCGACCAGGTGTGGACGGATCCGGCGAAAGAGGAGATTCGTCGGTCGCGTGTCGATTCCACCCTCGCCATCGGTACCGCACTCGCCGACCTGAAGATCCCGCCCAAGGTCTGGATCAATTCGAGTGCCATCGGATGGTACGGCGACACCGGCACCTTCGAGGTGAGCGAGGCTTCACCCGCGGGAAAGGGATTCCTCGCTGACACGTGCGAAGCTTGGGAGGCCGCTGTCGACGAAGTCGCCTCCCCTGTCCGCAAAGTCAAAATGCGAACGGGCGTTGTTTTGGGCAGAGGAGGCGGTGCGCTCGAGCCCTTGCTGAAACTCACGAAACTCGGGCTCGGCGGCGCTGCGGGCAATGGCCGTCAGTTCATCAGCTGGATCCACCTTCAAGACCTCCTCGCCCTCTATCGATGGGTGGTCGAGACGCCGGAGATTCAGGGTCCGGTGAATGCGACGTCTCCGAACCCCGTCACGAACGCTGTCTTCATGCAAGAGCTGCGCAGTGCGTGCCATCGTCCGTGGTCGCCGCCTGTTCCGGCTTTCATGCTGTCGATTGGAGCGCGTGCCATCGGCACACAACCCGATCTGATCTTGATCAGCCAGCGGGTTGCCCCTCAAATCGCCGAAGCCCACGACTTCCCCTTCCGATTCCCCACGCTTCGCGAGGCTCTCAAGAACTTAATCTAGCTCAATCTGAATTTATCCGAGCGTTCGAGCGTCATAATCACGTTATGTTGCGGGCCAGCTTCGTTAAGCCATTGGCGTGCGTGATCGGGTGTGCCTTGGCCGCTCTTTCATTCGCCGGAATCACGATCAACGTTGACACGAGGGACGGGGAGTCCATCGCAGGTGAGAAGATCTTCAAGGTCACGGTTATCGCCGACCACAACGTGACCAAGGTCGAGTTCTACGTCAACGACGACCTTCGCGATCAGGATGACAGCACGCCTTACGAGTTCAAGCTCGACACCCTCGCGGAGAAGGAGGGCGACATCAAGATCAAGTTCGCCGCCTACACCTCCGAAGCGGAGAGCGCAACAAAGGTCCTCACCCTCAAGGTAGACAACGGCCTCGGAAAGGATGCATCATGGCATGTCGACAAGGCCAACGAGTACCTGACTGACAGCAAGTGGGACAGCGCAATTGCCTCGGCTCGGGCCGCCCTCAAGGTCAAGGCAGACTACAACCCCGCCCGAATCGCCATGGCGCGCGCCTACTTTGGAAAGAAGGTCTATGACCAGGCCCAGAAGTTCGCCGAAGACGCCCTTGCCTCCGAGCCGAAAAACCCCGCCGCGCTCGAACTGCTCAGTGCAATCAACCTCCAGAAGGCGTTCAACACGTTCAGCCGTGCCTCCGGGGACCGGACCGAAACCCTCAAAGTCATTGGGGCCGCTCTGAAGTCGGCGGTTGCTTCCCGGAAGTCCATATTGGATGAACAGCTTGAGGCCTTTGGGGCGGTGACGGATGCCAATCGCCTTCAGTACGTTGATCTCGCAATCAAGGCACAGCGCTACAGCCTCGCCATCGACCAGCTGGCTCCGGTCTTTCGAAAGGACACTCGCCAGCCCGCGGTCGCCAATCGCCTCCTGTATGCACAGATGCGAACGTCTCGGCTGAAGGATGCCTTCACGACGATGCAAGAGTACATCAAGGGCAATATGATCGATGGTTACGGCAATGCCCTCATCGCCATTCTGCAACTGCAGGCGGGCGACGTCGACAAGTCGTCGGAAGCCGAGAAAGAAGCTTTGCTCAACGACCCCGAGAATCTCGGAGTTCGAACGGCTCAGGCCTACCTTGCGCTGAAACGAGGGTCAACCTCGGCACTGAGCAAGATCGCGAGTCAGCTTGGCCAAACCGAGGGCCAGCGACCCGAGGTGCTTTACTATCTTTCGACCGTCAACTATCAGCTTGGCAACCTCGATGTTGCGGCCGAAGAATTCCAGCAGTGCGTTCTGGCCGATCCGACGAATTACGACATGTTCATCGAGCGATCGAACGAAGCGATGGCCGTTTCACTTCGCGGAGACGCAGCCAAGGACGACGAAGCGCGCAAGGCCGACCGCAAGTATCAGCAGCTGGTGGCACGTGCCTTCTTGGAGGCCGCGCTTGAAGCTCGGCCCGACTCGTTTGAGGCACTCACCGGTCTCGGACTGTTGAACCTCATGGAAGGCAAGACCGAGGATGCGGTTCGCATGACGACAGCCGCCACCAAAGCAGGACCCGAATATGCGGCCGCCCACTATGCCAATGCCGCTGCTCTCGGGGCTGCCAATCGTGATGCTGATGCCACGAAAGCCATGGCCCTGGCAGGAAAGTGGGACAAGGCGAACCTCGATGGTCTCAGCATTCCAAGTGGCCTCAAGGCATGGCAGTACTTCCAGCGACACGGCCGCACGCCGCTGATCGCTTCACCGAGGTAATTCGCCGCTAGCCGGTTGTAGGCTCGCTCCGCTCAATGGCAGGGCGAGCCTTCAGTTTGTCTGCAACCTTTCGCCCCAACTCGATCGACGGCAGTTCAATGAAGTGGTAGCTCAGGGCCGCGATCCCGATGCTGCCGGCCACCGCGAGTGAAAACCACAGCGGCTTGGCCAGGGTTCGCGGCAACAAATCGAGCACGAGCGGGTGAAAGAGGTAAAGGCTGTAGCTGATCGCGCCGAGGTAGCGCAGGACGTTGGGAAACGCCTTGTCGCGCAGCCAGAATAAGAGCCCAAAGAAGGCGTACGCAGCGATCCAACTCAGGGCAACGGCCTGGAAGCTAAAGTCCTCTTGGCTGCCGGGGGTCGGCGGCTTGGGCAGGAGTTCGAAGCGAATGTACATTCCGGGAAGCAGCAAAGCCGCCGTGCCGACGAGGAGCCAGCCCAGCTGAGCTGGCTTCAGATCACCCTTGTAGACGCGGAAGAATGCGGTGCCAACGAAACACGTGGCAAGCAATCCGAGCCGCCCAGCCGGAAGGCTTCGATGAAGCACGAAGTACGCCGTCATGCATCCGACGAAGACCACCGTTAATCCCAGCCAGGCCAAGGCAAGCGTCCGCTTGTTCAGCTTCAGCAGGAACAGGATCGAGATCAGGATGTAGAACGCCATCTCGAGTGAAAGCGTCCAGTAGACCGGAATCGCGTGCGGCACCTTGAACGCCTCTTGGAACATCGTCATATTTGCCAAGGCGAACTTGACGATGTGCTGGGCCTGATCACCGGGAAGCGGCAACCAACCAAGGAAAAAGAGGATGAGTACGAGCGCAAGGCTGGTCCAATACGCCGGAAAGAGGCGGAAGAAGCGGCTCACCCAGAACTTGCGCGCATCGTTGCTTCGCTCCAGGCTGTACGGGATGACGAATCCGCTGACGATGAAGAACGAGACGACGCCGAACGTGCCGAGATTGAAGTTGTGGGTGGCCCACTGCGTGAATCCGGCGATCGTTTGCTCCAACGAATGCTGGATGACGACCGCAAAAGCCGCCAGCCCTCGCAAGGCATCGAGAAATGAAAGTCGTCGCGCTTCACTCATTCGAGCCTGAGGATTGCACGAATGACACGCTCATGGGCCATATAAGTCTTATTGGTCCTATTAACATCAATCTACAATTTGCTTTGAATCGAGAGAGTTCTTTCGTGCCTGGGTTCGTACCCGGTACAGTCGTTCCGTGAAGCCGCCTTCCTCGAGGAACTGCGCACTGAGTTGCCTTTTGAGCTGGTCGAGAAGAAAATTGGCCTGGTGAGTTATGCAGATCAGGGTGTTGGCGGCGGTCTCCGGGGATTTCTCCTCGACATAGGTCTTATAGGTCATATACGACTTATCTTTCAGGTACGCCAGCTTCCTGATAGCGACCGCCTTGGGATGGTCCTTCGGCCAAAGCGACAGATCATTCAGGCGAAGGTAATCGTGCAAGTCAACCAGGAGTTCTTCCAGGCTCCCCCTGGCAACACTGATGAGCTTGATCTCCATCTTCTTCGAGGTACCCGAGACCATGCTGCCCTCGGCGATGTTTTGCTTGCCACTTCGAGCAGCCTGCACCATTTGGTCAACCGTGCGTGAGCGACGGTCAATCAGGCGTTCGCAAAACGCCACCGTACCGTCAAAGATGATCTCGGCCAGTTGATAGGCTTGAAGATCTCGGTACCCGCCATGCGGCGGCAGCAGGGGCTCGTCCATTCGCTTAGGTTACAGCAAAATGCCCCCAACCCTGCCGAGGATTGAGGGCACAGCCCAAGAGCAATGGCTGACGTTACTTCTTCAGCGCCTTCTTGAACATCTCAAGTCGCTCGCGAATCTCCTTCTTGGTCTCCTCCGGGATTTCCCCACCCGAGACAAGCAGGGCGACGGCTCGCTCCTGAATCTCGATGGCCTTCTTCACGTCGCCCGTCTTGAACAAGGCGTAGGCGTAGGTGTCGAGGATGTAGGGGTCCTGCTCCTTCGCAAGCTCGTTGGCTCGCTTGGCGATCTTGACCGCGATCTTGTAGTCGGGCTTCTTGGTGTACTTGATCTCGTCGTCGACGAGGTTCCACGCAATCTGGTTCAGGCTCTGCTGGTTGTTCCAGTAGTGCTTCTCCGCGATCTTCCAGCCGTACTCGGCCGAAGCGGGGTCACCGCTCTGCGACATCACCTCGAACCGGAACGCCGCGAGTTGTCCTTCCATTTCCGGATGCGACTTCATGACCTTGTCGACACCGGCCAGCGCGGTCTTGAAGTCCTTCTTCTGGAATGCTGTGAACGCGGCGTTCATCGCCTCTTCGATCTCGCCCTGGGCCTGATCCTTCTTGATCTGCTCGTTGACATCGAACTTGCCCGCAACGACCTGGCCGAGCGGCTCTTCCATGGACATCGGGTGGCCAATCCACTGGACCTTGCCGTCCTTGACGATGAAAGCAGTCGGGATGCCGTTCTGGTTCGCGGCCTTCATCCACGTGGTTGCCATGATGGCGGGACCGCCATCGACGGCGACACTGTAGTCCATCTTGTCGCCCATGCCGGTCACGAAATCCTCGACGTTCTTGACGTCGTCAGGCTTTTGCTCCCAAACGCTGATGCCGGCAAATGCGACCTTGCCCGCGTACTTCTTCGCCAGCTCGGTAATGTGCGGAATAGAGGTCTTGCACGGCCCGCACCAGGTCGCCCAAAACTCGACGACGTAGACGCCCTTGTCGAGGTTCTCGACCGGATTGCCTTTGATCCATTTGGCAACCTTCATCGGGGGAGCGGCGCTGCCGACCCGCAAAGTTCCATCTTGGGCGTTGGCCGCCACCGTCACACATGCCAGCAGCATGAGAGCGCTCAGTCTTGAAATCAATCTCATAGAATTTTCCTTACGTAAGTTGCTTACGCCTTCTATTGTGACGAATGTGCCCGGCAACCCGAGTCGTTTAACCTCAAATTGGCACGGGAGGCCGGGCTTGGCGGCTAGAATGACGTTACGTGGAACGATCTAGCGGGACGATCACTTTTTTGTTTACGGACGTCGAAGGGAGCACCAAGATGTGGGAGGCGGCACCCGACGCGATGCCCGACATGATCTCGCGTCACGACGAAATCGCGAATCAGATCATCCCCGAATCGGGCGGCAAGATCGTGAAGAGCCGTCTCGAAGGCGATAGTCTGTTCGCCGTCTTCCCCCGCGCCACCGACGCGATTATCGCCGCGACGCGGCTGCAGAAGGCCTATCTGGACGAGCCCTGGTCGCCGAAAACTCCGATCAAGGTGCGCATGGCCCTTCACACGGGCGAGGCTCAGGAGCGCGAAGACGACTACTACGGATCGGCCGTCAACCGCTGCGCCCGATTGCGAGCCATCTCCCATGGCGGACAAATTGTCATCTCGCTGACCACTGAGGAATTGGTCCGCGATACGCTCAAGGATGGCATCGGCCTCAAAGATCTCGGGCTGCACCGCCTAAAGGACCTTCAAAGACCGGAGAACGTGTTCCAGGTCCTCCTCCAAGGGCTTCCCGAAGACTTTCCCGCTCTCCGTTCGCTCGATGCGCTGCCGAACAACCTTCCCCAGCAACTCACGAGTTTCATCGGTCGCGATAGGGAGATCACGGATGTGGATCGCCTGTTCAAGCAAACGCGGCTGCTCACGCTAACCGGTTCGGGAGGTGCGGGCAAAACGCGCCTGGCCCTTCAAGTCGCCGCCGACATGCTCGATGAGTTCGATGATGGCGTGTGGATGGTCGAACTGGCCGCGCTGAGCGATCCGAGTTTGGTGCCGCAGGCGATCGCGGCCACCATCGGGGTTCGAGAGGAGCCGGGTCGCCCCATCATCCAAACGCTTGCCGACCACCTGAAAGCCAAACACACCCTGATCGTGCTGGACAACTGCGAACACCTGCTCGAGCCTTGCGCCAATCTCTGCGACCAGCTTCTTCGCTCGTGCCCGCAGCTTTTCATCTTGGCGACGAGCCGTGAGGGACTGAATATCGCCGGAGAGACCACCTACCGGGTCCCGTCGCTTAGCCTGCCTGATCCGCGCAAGTCAATTTCGCCGGACACGCTTGCGGCATTCGAGGCCGTGCGCCTCTTCACCGAGCGGGCGCAGGCCGCCCAGCCTGGCTTCATGATCACCCCCCAAAACGCCCAATCGGTCGCCCAGCTCTGCTATCGCCTCGACGGAATCCCGCTGGCCATTGAATTAGCGGCGGCCCGGGTCAAGGCTCTGTCAGTTGACCAGATCAACCAGCGCCTCGATGACCGTTTCCGCTTGCTCACCGGCGGAAGCCGCACCGCGTTGCCGCGCCAGCAAACCTTACGCGCGCTGATTGACTGGTCCTACGACTTGCTCACGCCGCAAGAGCAGACGCTCCTGCGCAGGCTGTCCGTTTTCGCCGGCGGCTGGACCTTGGAGGCCGCCGAGTCCGTTTGCGCGGACGAGTAGCCGATGTCGATGGACGAGAACATCATCGCTGCGAAGGTCTTGGATGCGGCCTTTCGCGTCCATACGGAGTTAGGCCCCGGGCTCTTGGAAACGGTCTATGAAACGGCGATGGCCTTTGAGTTGACGCAGATGGGTTTGCGCGTGCAGCGCCAGCGTTCGATTCCGCTCGTTTACCGAGAGGTCAAATTGGAGGATGGCTTTCGTGTCGATCTCCTTGTCGAAGGACGTGTGATCGTGGAGATCAAATCAGTCGAGTTCGTGCCCCCAGTTGTATACAAGATCGTACTAACCTATCTTCGTCTGTCGGATTTGCGCCTTGGTATTCTCATCAACTTCGGTGAGGAACATCTGAAAGACGGGATCAAGAGAGTCGTGAACAGGCTCTAACCCGGAGATTCTCACGCGGAGGTCGCAACGGTCGCAACGGGAGGGGCGGTCCGCGTCGCGTTCCTTGGCGTCCGTGGCGTGCGATCTCCAGGCAGTTTCACGCCAAGGTCGCAACGGTCGCAACGAGAGTCGGTCTGGCGTCGCGTTCCTTGGCGTCCGTGGCGTGCGATCTCCAGGCAGTTTCACGCCAAGGTCGCAACGGTCGCAACGGGAGTCGGTCCGGCGTCGCGTTCCTTGGCGTCCGTGGCGTGAGATCTCCGGGCAGTTTCACGCCAAGGTCGCAACGGTCGCAACGGGGAGGCGGTCCGGCGTCGCGTTCCTTGGCGTCCGTGGCGTGAGATCTCCGGGCAGTTTCACGCCAAGGTCGCAACGGTCGCAACGGGAGTCGGTCCGGCGTCGCGTTCCTTGGCGTCTGTGGCGTGAGACTTCTCTTCCAGAGATCAACTCGTGAACTTCTTGTAGTTCTCCTGGAACATCGCGAAAAGCTCGTTGGCCTTCTTGTCGTAGGCGTCCTTATCGGCCCATGTATCGCGTGGGTTGAGGACTTCGCTCGGCACATGCGGGCAAGAAGTCGGAATGCTAAGGCCGAAAACCGGATCGGTCACGAACTCGACCTTATCGAGTTCGCCACTGAACGCGGCGTGAATCATTGCTCGCGTGTACGAGAGCTTCATGCGGTGGCCGACGCCGTAGGGTCCGCCCGTCCAACCGGTGTTCAGGAGCCAAACATGCGACCCGTGCTGAGCGATTTTCTCGCCGAGTAGCTTGGCGTAGACCTTCGGCGGCAGCGGCAGGAACGGTGCACCAAAGCAGGTGCTGAAGGTCGTCTGCGGCTCGGTCACGCCGGCTTCGGTGCCCGCGACCTTGGCCGTGTAGCCGTTCAAGAAGTGGAACATCGCCTGCTCGGGAGTCAAGCGGCTGATCGGGGGGAGGACGCCGAACGCGTCGCATGTGAGGAACACGATGTTCTTCGGGTGCCCGCCGACCGAGGGGTGGACGGCACCCTCGATGTACTCGATCGGGTAAGCGCAACGGGTGTTTTCGGTGAGCGAGCAGTCGTCGTAGTCGGGGACGTGGTTTGCGTCCATGATCACGTTCTCGAGGACCGAGCCGAACTTGACAGCATTCCAAATCTGGGGCTCGCCTTCTTCGCTGAGCTTGATGCACTTGGCGTAGCATCCGCCCTCGAAGTTGAACACGCCCTCGTCCGACCAGCCGTGCTCATCGTCCCCGATGAGGTGGCGATGGGGGTCGGCGGACAGCGTCGTCTTGCCGGTGCCGCTGAGGCCGAAGAAGAGCGCGGTGTCTCCGGACTTTCCGATGTTGGCCGAGCAGTGCATGCTGAGCACGCCCTGGAGCGGCAGGAGGTAGTTAAGGATCGTGAAGACAGACTTCTTCATCTCGCCCGCGTACTGGGTACCCATGATCAGGACCATCTTCTCCGCGAAGTTCAGCGCGATCACAGCGTCACCTTTGGTTCCGTCGGCCGCCGGATCGCAGGACAGTTCGCCCAGATCAACGATCGTCCACTCGGGTTTGTACGTGGCCAGTTCCTCGGCGGTCGGGCGAATGAGAAGCTGCTTGATGAAGAGCGCGTGATAAGGTCGTGTGACGATGAAGCGTGCCGCGATGCGATATTTGGGGTCGGCTCCGCCGTAGGTGTCGATCACATAGAGCTTCTTGCCCTTGATGTAGTCGTTCGCTTTTTGGACCAGCTTCGCGAAGGTCTCGGGCGACATCGCGTTGTTGTTCTCCCACCAGACCTTCTCCTCGCAGCCTGGCTCTCGAACAGTGTGCTTGTCTTTGGGCGTCCGACCGGTGTACTTTCCGGTTCGGGCGACGAGAGCGCCGGTGGCGGAGAGCTGATCTCCGCTCTTGACGGCATGCTCGACGAGCTCAGCGATGGGCAAATTCCGTAAGACTTGACCGGCTCCGTCAATCTCGACGACGAGCGGAGTCATGGTGGGGGACGACATTGTCTTCACTCTCCTCAAAGGGCCGCCGTGGCCCGAATTAGGTTCATTGTACCGTAGCTTGCCGCCCCCCAGAGTGCCGCGAGCATCTTGCTGCCGACGCGTCGGCATCCAACTTCTGGTGTTTGCTGGCATTGTTGCTCGGTCGGCGAGGCCGTGCAAGATGCGCGGCGGCAATCCTTCTTAATTATCGGATCAGCCGATAAAGCCCGTAGGTCATCACCGCGACGAGCAAGAAGAACATCGTCCACAGAATGGCTTGTGCAACGACGCTGGCGGACTTCTCATGGGGCGTCTCACTGAGGGTGCGACGAAGCGGGATCTTGTTCGGGTCGAATTTGGGCAGGTGATCGAGAATGCTGCTGAAATCCTTGCGCCGAATGGGGGAAATCAGCGTCGAGAGGGGATCTACGGGCGAAGGGCCTGGTCGCTCGACCCGGTACATCGGCTCCTCGAGCTCGCGCAGCTTTGCCGCGAGTCGCGCCTCGTGATTCTCATCCCGAACCTTGGCCAGCGCATCGAGGACCTCATTGATGGGTAATCCGGTAGCCTCCGCGACATCCTGCACCGTAACCTGCTCTTCCTGGATGACCTCCGGCACCGCGTGGGGATCATGGAGCCGTTCGAGGAGGGGGATGAGTTCTTCGGCTTCCACCTTCGCTCGGGCGTCGAGCTCTTCGTTGGGGCCGAATTCTTGCGGCATCCGAATATTGTACGTCAGCGTGCATTCGTGGCGGGAGCGTGTAGGAATCGAACCCACCTAACCCCTTGCGAGGTCACATCGGTTTTGAAGACCGGGGGGCACACCAGCACCCATTCGCTCCCAAGAACCAGCAGACTACCTCAGGGCAGCACGATCGTTGGGCCGAACCACCGACGCAGCAAAGAGTACAGGGGAATGGCCAGCAATCCATTGTATAGCGCCATTCCCAGAGAGCCAAACAGGTAAGCGATCAGACTGCCCGAGGGCGGAGCCAAGAACATTAGCAGTACCTGGGCGATGAAAGTCGTTGCCGCGCAGGCGAGACCCGCCACCACCAATGCCAAACGGATTTCCAGCTGATTGCCGAGCGAGGTCAGGAATCCGGCAAGGGCCCGAGAAATGACGTAGTGGGTCAGATTCGCGCCAGCCAAGGCACCTTGGATTAGCCCAGCAAAGAACCCCATCGTTCCCCCCACCGAAGGCCTCGATAAGAGCGCCATCGGACCAAGAACGACGAGCAGGAAATTCGGCGCTACTCCGAAGACCGCCATACGATCTGCAAGGCCCTGCTCGAGCACCGCCGCAAGCCAGAGCAGGACAATTCCGGTGAAAACAGCGGGCCATCCTTTCATTTCAGAACGAAGACCTCTTTGAGTTCACCCACCTTCACATTGGGGAAGACTTGGGCTCGCCGAGACCCGAAGTCGGCGTCGTTCTCGATCTGGATGATGCGGCCAATGGGGATGCCGCCCGGGATGGTCTCGCTATGGCCCGAGGTCACTACCTTGTCTCCTACTTCGAGCGGGGACTGGGTGTCGACGAACTCCAGGAGCATTCGCGTTGGCGTTTGACCGCGCAAGAGGCCGGGCTGAGGCGGATCGCGCTGGGCGACCGCGCCAACCGTGAGGGTTGGCGATGTGATGAGGGTGACCTGGCACCGACCTTCCTCGACCGACTGAACGACCCCAATGAGGCCGTCCTGATTGACCACCGGCATCATCGGGGTCACCCCGTTTCGCTTGCCCACCGAAATTCGAAGCCGATTCTCGTGCGGGTAGTAGGCAATGACGTCGGCGGCAATACGCTTGCGGTTGCCGATGGAGGGCAGCTCCACCATCTTGCGCAAGCGGTCGTTCTTCGCGAGCAACGCTGATACGCGTTCGTCATAGAGCGACGCGCTCTGTAAGAGAGCTTTGAGCCGACGATTCTCCTCTGTCAAAGACGAGGCGTGGGTGATCCCCGTCCAGAACTCGTCGACGTTGTCGGCGCCATGCCTCAACACCGACGAAGGTCCATCGACCAGGGTCTGAACCGCCGTGGAAATGGCGTCAACTCGCGCCTGAGCCCGAGCCGAATTTTGGATCTTGCCGAGAACGATTCCCACCACGACCAGGATCGCCAAGATGATCCAGTCCCGGGCCCGAACGCGCGTCGACTCTTCCATGCCTCCACTGCGACTAACTGCGGATAAGGGCCAACAGTTCCTGGGTCTTGTCTTCCATCAGAGGGCGATCTCCGCGCGACTCGACGTTCAAGCGGATGACGGGCTCGGTGTTCGAGCCGCGCAGGTTGAACCGCCAGTTCGGATAGTCGATGCTCAGGCCGTCCAGACGGTCGATGGTGCCTCCCGGCGCGTAGACGGCTTCCACCTTGGCGAGAGTTGCTTTGACATCTTCGACTTCGGAGTTGATCTCGCCGCTGCACGGGTAGTTGCGGATCATCTCTCCCACGAGTTCGCCCAGCGAACGCCCGGTTTTGGACAGCAGATCGGCGATAAGCATGAGCGGGATCATGCCGCTATCGCAGTACCAGTGGCCCTTGAAGTAGTGATGGGCGCTCATCTCCCCGCCATACACCGCGTCTTCGGCCCGCATCTTCTCTTTGATGAAAGCATGCCCGCTCTTGCAAACCACGGCACGGCCACCCATCTTGTTTACGATGTCAATCGTGTTCCAGGTCAATCGAGGGTCGTAGATGATGGTCTGGTCCTTGTTCTGGCTCAGGAAGGCCTGGGCGAGAACGCCGACGATGAAGTAGCCCTCGATAAACGCGCCGTCGCCATCGAGGAAAAAGCACCGGTCGTAGTCGCCGTCCCAGGCGACGCCGAAGTCAAAACCGCCTTCCTTTAGCCGTGCTTCCGCACCCGCGCGCGCTTCTTCGAGGATTGGGTTGGGGACGCCGTTGGGGAAGTGGCCATCCGGCTCGAAGTGCATCCGCTCGACCTTGAGCGGCAAGTGGGGCATAAGGGCATCCATCGCGATTCCGGCTGCGCCGTTCCCGGCGTCGGCGAGGATGTGCATCGGCTTGAGATGGGCGACATCGCCGAAGGTCAGAAGGTGCTGGACGAAATCGGCGTAGACGTTGCGTTTGGTGATGGTGCCGGGCCGGTCTGCATCTGGACCCCAATGGCGCTCGAAGGCCGTTCGCTCGATGTCCAGGAGCCCGGTATCGCTGCTGATGGGGCGGCTTTCGGCCCGCACCATCTTCATGCCGTTGTATTCCGGCGGGTTGTGACTGGCGGTAATCATGATGCCGCCGTCGTAGCCGTAATGGGCGGTTGCGAAGTAGACCATTTCCGTGCCGACGAGGCCGAGATCAATGACATCGACTCCCATTTCGTTCAGTCCGCGAGCCAAGGCCACCCCGAGCTCGGGTCCGCTGAGGCGGATATCATAGCCGACGCAGACGGTCTTGGGCCGAATACACTGCGCGTAGGCACGGCCGATCGCATAGGCGATGTCCGGGTTCAGTTCGCTTGGAACTTTGCCGCGCACGTCGTACGCTTTGAAGCAAGGCAGAAATTGGCCCATACAGGGGAAGAGTTTAGCCGGTGACAAGCCTGAGCCGTGCGGGTGTCTTGGACGCTCTCTTCGTGCCCTTGATCGAGTCGCGCATCAGTTCTCTGAGGAAATGCAGACGCAAAATGGCCCGGACGAAGGGATTCGAACCCCCAACCCTCAGTTCCGAAGACTGATGCTCTATCCGTTGAGCTACGTCCGGGTGTCCCCCTATGATACCTGCCGGTCGGGATCGGTCTGGGCCCAAGCGTCGGCGCCGGGCCTGTTCGGCTGCGATCGAAAAGGGCGGCCTTCGTGCCGGAACCCGGACCAGCCGCGTAGACTCTCCTAGGCATGGCTTACCGCGATTTCCAGGACTTTCTCTCCGCCCTTGAGGCGCAAGGCGAACTCAAGCGGATTTCGGAGCCCGTGAGCCCTGCCCTCGAAATCACCGAGATCGCGGACCGGGTGATGAAGGCAGAGGGACCGGCCCTGCTGTTCGAGAACCCGGTGGGTCCACCTCACCGGCTCGGGACCCCGAATCCTCGCAGCGCGGTGATGGGGGAAGCCTCAATCCTCCAGAGTGGCGCGGGCACCTTGCCCGCGCTGGCCGAATTTGCAAGTGAAACGGGACAATTCAAGGCTGACGAGCGCGGGCAAGGTGCCCGCGCCACTCTGGCCTTTGCCCATCCGGTCGCCATCAACACGATGGGATCGCGCAAGCGGATGTCGATGGCCCTCGGCTGCGCCGACTTCGAGGAGCACGCCGAGCGAATCCGCGAGCTGCTCAAGCCAGAAATTCCCAAAGGACCCATGGACGCGCTCAGGAAGCTTCCTGGCCTGCTCAAAGAAATCAAGAACGTGCCGCCCAAGACCGTCAGCAGCGGCATCTGCCAAGAAATCGCCATGCAGGGCGACGAGGTCGACCTCACCAAACTCCCGATCCTCACCTGCTGGCCGGAGGATGGCGGGCCGTACATCACCCTGCCTCTCGTCTTCACCCACGACCCCACCACCGGCAAGCGCAACGTCGGCATGTACCGAATCCAGGTCTACGACCGAAACACGACCGGCATGCACTGGCAGATGCACAAGACGGGCATGCGGCACATGGAAGCGGCTGGTGAGAAGGGACGCCGAATCGAGGTCGCGGTGGTCCTCGGCGGCGATCCGGCCTACACGTTCTCGGCGATTTCGCCCCTCCCGCCTGGCATCGACGAGATGCTGTTTGCGGGCTTCCTTCGCCGAGAAAATGCCCGACTCGTCCAGTGCAAGACCGTCGACCACAAAGTCCCCGCCGACGCGGAGATCGTGTTGGAGGGCTACGTCGATCCGTCCGAACGCTGCCTCGAAGGACCGTTCGGCGACCACACTGGCTACTACTCGCTCGCGGGCGACTTCCCGGTCTTCCACGTCACTTGCGTGACAATGCGTCACAAAGCCGTCTACCCGGCCACGATCGTCGGGGTGCCCCCGATGGAAGATGGCTGGATGGGCAAGGCGGTCGAGCGGATCTTCATGCCGATGATCCAGCTCACGGTGCCCGAGATCGTGGACATGAACCTGCCAGTCGAGGCGTGCTTCCACAACGTCGCGTTCGTATCGATCAAGAAGAAGTACCCCGGCCACGCCTACAAGGTGATGAACGCGATCTGGGGCCTCGGCGGCCTCGCGTTCACGAAGATCGTGTTCATCTTCGACGAGGACACCAATGTCCAAGATTTCGGCGAAGTCCTCTTCCGCCTCGGTGCGAACTGCGACCCCGGTCGCGATATCCTCTTCACGCGCGGCCCGGTCGACCAACTCGACCATGCCTCAATCGCCGAAGGCTTCGGCGGCAAGATCGGTTTCGACTGCACCCACAAGTGGCCAGGCGAGAACGGCTTCAACCGCGATTACCCCAAGCTCATCAAGATGTCGGATGATGTGAAGGCGAAGGTCGATGCCATGTGGAGCAGATTGGGATTGTAGTTTTCCGGCTCCCCCTCATTTCCCAATGAGGGGGACGTTCACCGCGAGGTACGAGCGCGTGACACAGGGGGAGTATCCTCCGGCTCCCCTCTCCTGCGCCCACCTGATTTTTGGCTGAGGAAAGCTGTTGCGGCGGAGGAGAGGGGTTGGGGGAGAGGTTTCGCGGCTGGATTCCAAACCCCGATAGACCCGCCGATTGCCCATGGAATGACTCTCCCCGATCTCTGCTCCTTCGTCGCGGAGATCGACCCTCTCACTCCGTGAGAGGGTTCCGGGCTCCCCTCTCCTGCGCCCTCCTGATTTTGGCTGAGGAAAGCTGTTGCGGCGGAGGAGAGGGGTTGGGGGAGAGGTGAGACGGCTGGATTCCAAAAGGCGAGAGCCCAGCCGATTGCCCGAAGGGATTACTCTCCCCGATCTCTGCTCCTTCGTCGCGGAGATCGACCCTCTCACTGCGTGAGAGGGTTCTCAATGAAACCAGAAACTGATTCACCCGGAATTCGCGTACCCTATTCACCATGGCACTTTCACGCGCATTCCTTTTCGTGCCGGCCCTGCTGGGTGCGGCGATGGCATTGGCACAGGACAAGCCCCTCAACATCGGCGATCCTGCCCCCGCGATGAACCCGGTCGGATGGGTCAAGGGGGGGCCGGTCAAGCAGTTCGAGAAGGGCAAAGTCTACGTCGTCGAGTTCTGGGCGACGTGGTGCGGCCCTTGCATCCAGTCGATGCCCCACCTCAGCGACATGGCCGACAAGTGGAAAGGCAAGGTCGAATTCATCAGTGTCAACACCTGGGATCGGAATCAGGATGGCGAGAAAGAGCCCAACAGCAAGGCCCACGTGGACCGTGTGACCAAGTTCGTTCAGGAGAACGACGCCAAGATGCGCTACACGATCGCACTCGACGATGAGAAGGACACGATCTCGACGACGTGGATGCGCGCGGCGGGCCGCAACGGAATCCCCTGCGCGTTCATCGTGAACCAAGAGGGCCAAGTCGCCTGGATCGGCCACCCGATGCAGATGGACAAGCCGGTCGAGGAAATCTTCAACAAGACCTACGACATCCAAGCGTTCAAGAAGACCTTCGATGAAGCCGCCGCCAAAGCCCGCGCCGAAATGCAGCTCAGCAAGGACCTCACCGCTGCTGCCAAGGCAGGCGACATGGGCAAATTCGAGCAGATGGTTGCCAAGCTTCCCGGCGACAAGGCAGATCAATTCCGACGCGCCTTCAGTTCGGCCGCCAGCGGCGATCCCGAGTTCGCGTTTCAGTACCTGCAGGCCAATATGGGCAGGCTGGACGACATCGACGCCCCAACGTGGTGCAGCATGCTGTCCTACGTCGTGCTGAACACGAAGTCCGCCGATACTCGAAACAAGGCGATCGACCTTTCGGCCGACTGCGCCGCCAAGTGCCCCGACGCGAGCAAGGCCATCGCCTTTGCCTACCACGCCCGGTCATTGGCAAAAGCAGGCAAGGAGGCCGAAGCGAAGGACTACATCACCAAAGCCAAGGCAGCCGTCGCGAGTTTCGAGCCGGCGAACCAGCGCGAGGGCATCACCAAGTTCATCGAAGGTATCGAAAAGGGCCTCGGCAAGTAACGACCCCGAATCGGACCCAAGGAGTCGGTTGCCGCCAAATGTGCGGCAACCGACTTTTCTTTGCCACGGCGGGATGGTGGGAGTTGCCCAAATACCAGGTCCAATCAGCGACCAACTTGTGATACCATGAATACGTATTCTCAAGTTGATTGCTCAGAAAGAGGACCATGAAACCAAGCCGAATTCGATCCGTGACGCTCGCCACCTTGTTCGTATTGCCGCTCTCGGTTGCGGCAACCCCAGAACTCGTCGAACATGTCGCCACGAACCAAGTGTTCGGCGAATCCTCCGGCACCACGATGCGGGAGCCGGATGTGCCTCGCGAAGACGAGGTGATCACCGTGTGGACCAAGATCGGATATTCGTTCTTCTACACGGACGTCGCCCTCTATTACACGACCGATGGCTCGACGCCGTCCGGAGCGTTTGGAGTGCCGTCCGGCACGACTCAGGTCCTCCGCAGCTCGGCCGGGCAGATTTCGTTTGTCCGGAACGAGGGCAGCCCGGGGGGAACCTTGGACTGGTGGCGCGCGACACTTCCTTCGAGCACCCGAACTTACGGTCAGAACGTGCGATACAAGATCTCGGCGTGGCACTCGTCGGGCGGCCCCGAGATCTTCTCGAATAACACCGGCTGCTCTGACGGTGTCTGCGACAACCCGAGCGCACCGGCCAGCGTGTACAGTTTTGTGAACAAGCTGGCATGGCCAGGACGCGGCGCGGCTTACGTGGACCACGCCAACGGCTATCCCCCGGTCTCCTTCTGGAAGGAAGAGGCGGTCGTCGGCAACAACTACGCCAACGTGATGCTGGACCAGAACGGGACGGTGTTCGACTTCTATTATCCGTCCGCTGGTTTGGTCCAAGGCATGGGAACGAAGAACGAGGGCTATGTCGACGGCCTCGATACTTTCCCGCCCGGGCTTCCGCAGGGCCATCGCGGGCAGATGAACGTGAATCAGTTGATGGCCGGCATTCGCGTCGACGGCAAGACCTACTGGCTTTCGAATGAGAATGGCGCTGGCTACACGAACGTGACGCAAGCCTACGTCGCCAACTCGAACACCGTCGCAACCTCGGCCACCCTCACGGCGGCGGGCAATAACATCCAAGTTCAGCAGGTCGATTTCTCGCCCAAGGGCATCACGTTCCCGAATGACCAAGGCGGGAATCCGAATCGCGGGCTCTACGTCAAGCGGATGCTCCTCACCAACAACGGCCCTTCGTCGAAGACGGTGAACGTGTACACCTACGGCGACTTCGCGCTCAATGGCGGGGACAGCTATGACCTCATGTACACGGATACCGGAAGAGGGGCGATGGTGGC
This sequence comes from Fimbriimonadaceae bacterium, assembly GCA_019694835.1. Next base: position 30,841 of record JAIBBE010000163.1, read on the forward strand.
CTATGACAATGTCCCACGGTTTACGAGCAGCAGCGGCGAGTACAACCCGAGTTCATTCAGCAACTACGACAAGAGCGTTTCCATCTATATGGCAGCGGCGATGAAGCTCTGTTCGACCGTAGGGGGCTCCAGTGGAACCCCCGCCACCGACTTCTGGCGCGACACGAGCAGCGACAACAACCAGGGCTGGATTGGACTCAAAGTCACGCTCAATCCGGGCCAAACCCGGGAGGTCAACCTGCTGGTCGCGGGCGGATTCGATAACTTTCCCAACGCTACCGGGACGTACAACTACCAAATCGCACCCGCCATCGACTGGTTCTCAAGCACCAGCATGCAGACCATGCTCAGCCAAACGGACGCCTACTGGCAGAACTGGCTCGATGCCGGGACAACGGTCGATACTCCCGAGCAGCGCTACGACGACCTTTTCACCCGCAGCCTCCTTGCGACGGCCTTGCACCTCGATGGAAAAGGTGGCGGACTAATCGCGGGGATGCATAACGGTGCGTACCCGTGTATTTGGCCACGCGATGCGGTGTACGGGGCGATCTCGCTGGCGAGAACCGGCCATTTCCCCGAGTCGTCCGAGGTCTACCGATTCCTGCGCGAAGTTGCCTATCGCGGCAACGAGTCGTGGGGCAAGGGGTTCTGGTACCAGAAGTACACCACCGACGGCTACATCGTTTGGAATTCGCCGCAAGTCGATGAGACTGCCGTCGTGCCGTGGGGACTGCTCTATCACTACCGCGCGACCGGCGACAACGCGTTCCTGAATACGAACGGCGCGATGTCTCGGGATGCGGCATTCGCCAGCAGCAGCGACAGTGCGATCGACTCGCGGCTGTATTATGCGGATGCCTACGACCTCATGTACAGCAACAATGTTTGGGAAGACTCCTGGGACGTCTTTCTTTACTCGAACGCCAATGTCGAGCGAGGGCTGCGCGATGCGGCTACGATAGCGACGCTTCTCGGCAACGCAGCCGACGCGGCAACGTTCACGAGTCGGGCCAACGCGATTCACAACGGCATGATCGCGCGGCTGGACTGGGATGGGGAGAACACCGACATCTCGCAGCTTGGACTCGTTTATCCGTTCCAGGTCTTTAGCCCAACCGATGCGCGAGTGGCCCACGTGGTGGATCGAATGAACGGAGTGGGGACGGATCGGTACGGCAACAACCACCCCATCGTCAACTTCAGCGGCGAGTTCCAGAACCTCATCAACCGCTATTGGGGAGACACCTACTGGAACGGCGGACCGTGGTTCTTGAGCACGCTCTGGTACGGCCTGTACTACGCCGAACGAGCTGACCACACGTCGGGCAAATCCGATATCGACAATCACAAGTCGCGAATCGACGCGCTCTTCCCGCACCTCGGCCCGGTCGGTCTGGGGGCAGAGCAAATCGCGCCATCGAACAGCCTTCTCTATCCGGGTCAGTCGGACTTTAGGCTGCAGGCGGCTTGGCCGAATGCCTGGGAATCGATGAGCACTTACCTGGACGCGGTGATGGCCTTTGCCGACTTCGAGCCCGACGCCCCGGCGAACACGATCAAGCTCGCTCCGAAGCTGCCAACCGGCTGGTCGACGATGACGTTCAAGAACCTGCGGGTCGGCAATCACCGGGTCGACGCTACTGCTACGGAGAGCTCGGCGGATGTCAAGGTGACGTTGAAGAACCTCACCGGCAATGCGCTCAACACTCAATGCTGGCTCAAACTCCCAGCGGGAACCGTGCCGAGCGGAGTGGTTACGGTGAATGGGCAGAAGTCGCTTTTCACCTACGACCCAGTGGCGAAGCGCGTTCGGGTGAACGCTGCTCTTGCGACAGGCGCGAATGCCACGACGACAATCCGGATGGTGGTGAAACGTCCGGTCAGTCCTCCGTAGTCATCTGCTGCCGGCACCCCTCGGCCGGGTGGCCGGGGTGATGAATTGTGCACCCCGGTGCTAGCAATTGCGGAAGCCTGTGGTGCACGACAGAACCGGGCTGATGAATTGTGCGCCCCAGGCTTACCCATGGCGGAAGCCTGACGTGCACGGCCGAGCCGGGGTGCACAATTCATCACCCCGGCCACCCATCGATCCGGACTTTGTGCCGACACGAACCTTCCAGCGGTCACCTCCAATTGCGTTCAACCACCTATGCATCCATCCTCCCACGGATGGATGCCCGCGAGCCGCAGGCCCCTCGACTGGAAACCGCGACAACCTCCCTCCTCGCATGAATGGACGACCCGCGAACCGCCGCCTCTCAGCCCGATGCCCCCTATGCCCCCATCCTCCCACGGATGGGGGCTCCGCGAACCGCAGCCTCTCAGCCCGATACCTCCTATGCCTCCATCCTCCCACGGATGGAGGCGACGCGAGCCCCAACCTCTCAACCCGATGCCCCCTATGCCCCCATCCTCCCCCGGATGGGGGCGCCTCGAGCCACGATCTCTCAGCCCTAAGCCTCCTATGCCTCCATCCTCCCACGGATGGAGGCGCCGCGCGCCCAAACCTCTCAGCCCGATGCCTCCTATGCCTCCATCCTCCCACGGATGGAGGCCCCGCGAGCCACGAAAACCCCGGCGAAACGTGCTCTGGCAAAGAGTCCAGTCGAATATTCCGCGGAGGAAATTCAACAAGGGACGCTCCCATGTTGAATTTCCTTCGGGGAAATTCGAAAAAGGACGGGGGAAATTGTAAAAGGAGCGTTCTAGTCCAAATTTCCGTCGCGGAATGAACGATTTCTTTCGCGGAATGATGAAAAAACCTGGCGGAAAACTTGTTTTCCCCGGTGGAAAATTGAAAAAGAATCGTCGCCAGCACGATTTTTCGCCGCCCGTGAAGGACTTCCAGGTTCAATTGGACGATTTCCGCGGATCAAGGATCGCCAGCGCGGCCGTAGTTTTCGGAAAGGATCGCGTAGTCGGCGATGTCGACGGCGTCGTCCCCATTGAAGTCCGCGTTGGCGACGAATCCGGAGTCGCCGCGCGAGGTGCCGTAGGCTCCCGACAGCAGCGCGTAGTCGCCAATCCCGACCTCGTTATCCTCATCCGCATCGCCATTCAGCAGCCGGAAGGAAAGCCCCGACACATTCCCCTCGCCAGTGTCGACCGGCACGACTTTGCGCAGCCAGTGCGAGACCTTGACCGCAACATCATAATTCCCTCGTTCAACCGGCGAGGAAACGACGAACTGGCCGGTGGTGGTGAGGGAGGCAACCTCCGAATAGGCCAGCGACCCATCGAGCCGCCGAAACTGAATCGTCGCGCTCGGCGGGGTCGAAGCGATGGCGGCGAGGCCGAGGAAGACGATGCGGCCGGAGACGGTGGGTGCGCCGATGTTGCCAATGTTGGCGACGTAAGGCTCATCCAAGCCAATCTGATTCCGGCCCTTTCCTACGATTTTTCGACCGTCATCGCTGACGTATGGGCCAGCGTAGGCGCCGCCAGACCGATGCAAACTCCAAGCCATCACGGAAGGCACACCGTGGGCCTGGAGGTAGTCGCGCAGCGAGAATTTGCCCGTCGCCTGAGTCCACACGAAGACATCGTAACCGTAAACTGGCATCGCCTGAAGTCCGACAATCACCGAGCCATCTGCCGAGACATCGGTGGCGTACGAATCGCCTGACAGGCCATATCCGAGCCCCACGATTCCCAGTCCGCGCTTCCAGCGAAAAGCCATCCCGCCGAACTGAGAATCGCTCACGCCGACGACGGTAGACCCGTCGGATGAGATTGCCGTTCCGTTGCTGCTGCCGGTACCGCCGGGAAGGACTCCGATGATCTCGATTCCAAACTCCTGGGACCGACGGTAAGCGAAGTAGCGGACGCCCACCGTCTGGGTGCCGGCAATAGCGCCGTTCGACGCCACGCTGCTGATGACGGGCAGGTTGATTGAGTTATCGGGAACCAGCCCCGGCACCACGGTCCATCCGTCCGAAGCGCGATAGCGGACGGCTGCCGACTGATCAGAATATTGACCGTAGACGGCGCTCCCATCGGGCGCAAAGGCCGAAACCCGGACCGAACGCGCCGCCGAAGGAAGCGTCTCCAGGGAACCGCCCAGACGCCAAATCGTGGGAACTCCGTTGGGTGTGAGGAGGATGGTGCTCGCCGTGGCGTCGCAGCGCAGAAACGTATTGTTGTACGCGATGACGTTCGTTAGGTTGAGATATGAGCCATTGACGATGCGGAACGTGCGTTCGTTGCCCGGACTATTGGTATAGCCGACGACGATGTTCCCATCCGCGCTGATCGCTACGGGATATGGATCGCTGCCGTTCGAAGGCCTTCCGAGTCCGATGAGCGACACCTGAGCCATGCAAGCCGAGCTCACTATTCCGGCCGCTATCATCACACCCAATCGCCGCCTCCATCCGTGGGAGGATGGAGGCATAGGGCGCATGGGAATAAGAGATTTTGGCAGGCGGCACCTCATACATTCATCATATCACGCTCCATTTGGGATCGAGCGGCGAAACTTCACTCTGTTGGAAACCTGATTGGTATCCGTTACCGCTAAGAGGTTCTCACTGCGCAACTCGATAACCGGGAAGCAAACTGGGATTCTTACTGGGTTCGCTGCGAATCTTAGCGGGAACAAGACCATTGAAGGGCCGCTGGTCCAGTCGACGCCGGGCATGGATGCCCCCCGACCCAACAAGGAGGTACGCCGATGGCGGACTATATCCCTGGCCCGGACGCGCAATACAACGACTGGGGCCTAAACTTCTCGACGGTATGCACGGCGAACGCGGTGGCGCTCGGCCTGAGTGCGGGCGAGCTCACCGAGATCAGCGGTGCGGCCAGCGACTTCGATACTGCTTACGTCACCAGCGAAACCGCGAAGAACGCGGCTCGCGGCGCGGTGGCGATGAAGGACGAAGCGCGCGTGGAGACGACCGAGGTCTTTCGGCGCTACGCCCGCCAGTTCCTCGCTGACCCAAGCCTTCCGCTGAGTTTGCTCGCCGATCTTGGCTTGAACGTTGGCGGCGGCGGCGCAGGCCCCGTGACCGTTCCCACGGAGCTTTCCGCAGTTGGCTATGACAACGGCGAGAACAAGCTTCGCTGGAACCGCAACGGCAACGTGGCCAACACGATCTTCGTCATCGAGGCGCGGATCGGCAATGACGGCGACTGGTTCTTCGTGGATGTCACGACGAAGACCCGCTTCACCCACGACGGCCAGACCCCGGGTACCGAGGTCTTCTACCGAGTCTACGCCCAGCGCGCGGGTTCGCAGAGCGGATACAGCAACATCGCGGTCGTGTACAGCGACGGCGGCGAGACGGCTCTTTCGGTCGCGGCGTAACTCCCGTCACGCAGCCTATGCCTCCATCCTCCCGACGGATGGAGGCCTTCGTGCGTCGCTAGATTGCAAGCAGGGCGAGGGCGCGCATCCACCCGTGGGAGGGTGGATGCATAGAGTTTCTTTGGGGACTGGCGCTTTTTGGGTGCCAGTCCTCTTCTTTTGGGGCTCCGGGATTGGGTGGACCGGAGTGGACTTTGTTGGTGGACGAGGTGGACGTTGTGGATTGGGGGATGGGTTCTATTGGTTCTTCTTCCTAATCCTGTAGAGCCGCTCGGTGAATCCGCCTTCTTCCTGAAACGCCTGGGCTTGGGCGGCGATTTGTCGGTCGAGGAGGCTGCACGCCACTTTGATCAGCACCAGCGCGCCATTGGCTTCGACTTCGGCCCTGGTTGCCTCCGGTCCACCCTGTCCACTGCGTCCACTCTCCTGGACCCAAAGCTCGAATTCCTGGACTGTGCGGCAGCGTCGATCGATGAGGGCCTGCCTGCGAGGGTCGTCTCGGTTCCAAAGGGTGAGGCCACGCTGGCGCAAGAAGTCTTCGTAATCGAGCCGAAGTTCCTCGAGGCTCGCCCGAGCGATGTTGGTGAGCTTGAGTTCCATCTTCTTCGAGGTCCCCGAAACCTGGCTGCCCTCGGCGATGTTTTGGACGCCGGAGCGCGCGGCTTGGACCATCTGGTCATGCGTTCGGCTGCGCCGGTCGATGTGTCGATCGCAGAAAGCCACGGTTAGGTCGTAGGCGAGTTGGGCGACTTGGAAGCTCTTGAGGTTTCGGTATCCGCCGTGCTTTGGGATGAGGGGTTCCATGGTCACACCGATCGCCGATAGGTGTACCTGATCACCGCTCAAGGAAAAGCCCCCCGGTCGGCAGTGGCCCGACCGGGGGGCGGTGTTATTGGGCAGGAGCTAAGCGCTTCCCGGACCCGGGTGGATCACGTAGTTGCCTGTTCCGGTGACGACGGCGCGAGCAAAGGACGCGGGGCTACCTGGGGCGAATGACAATGCCGCCCATGTGTGCTTCATCGGCGTGGCAGCGCACACCTCGGACAAAGCACTCGTGCGAATCGTAGGGCGTCTTGTCGTCCGCGTATCGAGCGACATAGCCACCGGAGAAGCTCTCGTTGCTGAATTCGAGCTTTCGACCCGATGCGTCGGCTGCTTCGGCGGCACAGGTGTGGCACAGGTAGTTGGGATAGCGGGCGCTTGGCTCCACGGCGGCCCTGCAGATGGGACAGGTTTGGCCGGTCAATGCGCACCTTCATGCGCCAGCGCGGCCTGGATCTGGTTCACGGCGGCTTTCGTGTCCTCGACTTCGACGATCAGCTTTGCGTAGCGTTCGTGCGCCAGTTCGATGACGATTGTATTCTGGGGGTTTCGCACATCGTAGAAGACGCGTTCGCCATCCAGCCAAAAGAGCCCGGCGCGGAAGACATTCGGCACGTCCGTGCCTGCCAGTTTGAGTCCGTCGAACCAGCCCATCGCCGGGGTTGGGTCGGCGTAGACTTGGCGGACGTTTGCAAGCGGGATTTCGAGACGGCTTTTGAGAGCCCAGAGCTTGTGGCTTCCCTGAACGTCGAGGACCAGCGTGCGCTGCTCGATCGAGATCTCGACCATTCCGTCAGTTTGGCGCATCTTGCTTCGCTGACTCCTGGTAGTGCCCTGGCCTGAGGGTAAAATTGGCCCATCATCCCCCTTTTCCAAGGAGCGAGACCCTGTGTCTGAATCACACCACATCCCGATGGACCAAACCGACTTCGATGACGATCTCATCAAGGATGCTGCCCCCGACGATTTCGAGGACGAACTCGATCAAGACGTCGATGAGGTAACCCAGAATCTCATCGCCGAATTGGAGCGCGAACGCGACGAGCTGAAGGACCAGCTTATGCGCTCGCTTGCCGACTTGCAGAATCTGCGAAAGCGTTTTCAGGCCGAGCGAGAGGACATTCGGCGCTATGCGACCGAGAACTTGGCGCGTGACTTGCTTCCGGTTCTCGATAACTTCGAGCGGACGCTGGCTGCCGTTCAAAGCGGCGCGACGCTGGAGTCTCTTTCCGAAGGCGTTAAGCTGGTCGATCGGCAGTTGCGGACTGCGCTCGAGTCGGTTCGGTTGACGAGGATTCACGCCGTCGGAATGCCGTTCGATCCTGAGCGCCATGAAGCGATCGCCACCGTTCCTGCGACGGACGACGTGGTGGACAACACGGTTGTGGACGAGGTCGAGGCGGGCTATCAGATGGCAGAGCGCGTCATCCGTCCCGCGCGAGTCCGGGTTGCCCGCAAATCGTGAGCAGGCTTTTCGGTACCGACGGTGTGCGCGGTGTGGCCAACCAGAAACTTACGCCCGAGTTGGCGCTCGATCTTGGCCGCGCGGCCGGGGATTTGTTGGGCCAGAAGGGCCTCCCCCTTCGCGCGCTCATCGGACTCGACACCCGCCAAAGCGGGGACATGCTCAGGGCGGCGTTCAGCGCCGGGCTCATGTCGAGTGGCGTCGAGGTCGTGGACTTGGGTGTTGTTCCGACCGGCGTCGTGAGCTTCCTTCTTCGCGATGGCCAGTACGGCTTGGGCGTCGTCGTTTCAGCCAGCCATAACCCTGCGCCGGACAACGGCATCAAATTGCTCGCTGCCGACGGGCGCAAGCTCGCGGAACAAGATGAGGTGTGGATCGAGAATCACCGAGGCGAGCCGCAAGCCGACCGTCCCGTCGGGTCGCTGGTGGGCAGGATGCGGCCCGGCGAAGCTGAAATCGAACGCTATATGGGCATGCTGCTTTCGATCGTGCCCGAGGGCTTGACCGGCTTGAAGGTCGCCGTGGATGGAGCCCATGGTGCGGCCCACCTCCTTGGACCCGAAATGATTCGGCTGCTGGGCGCCGAAGTAGTCACCGTCGGCACGTCGCCGACCGGCATGAATATCAATGCCGAAGGTGGAGCCACCAAGCCGCAGATTATTCAAGACTTCACGGTCCAGTCTTCGGCGCACATCGGCCTTTCCTTCGACGGCGATGCCGACCGAGTCGTCTTCAGCGATGATCAGGGACGCCTCATCAACGGTGATCGCACGATGGCGATTTGGTGTGCGCATTGGGCGCAGCACGGCGGACTCGAGCCGCCCGTCGTCGTCGGCACGGTGATGAGCAATGGCGGATTCGAGGCCTACATGGAATCGCAAGGGGTTCGTCTCGTGCGGACTTCTGTGGGCGACAAGTACGTTTCGAAGCAGATGCGCGACCTCGGAGCGCGCATTGGCGGCGAACAGAGCGGCCACCTGATTTTCTCCGAGCGAGGCGTGACCGGAGACGGCCTCATCACCGCCCTCGAACTCCTGCGCGTGCTGGTCCTGTCCGGGCGAAAATCCAGTGAACTCTTCGATTCTTACGAAGCTTGGCCCCAAGTTCTGGTGAACGTCACGGTGTCGAGCAAAGAATCTCTTGCTGCAGCTCAGAGATTCCCAGAGGTCTTGGCGAGAGCCGAAGACCGCCTCGGGGAGCGCGGTCGCGTCAACGTCCGTCCTAGCGGCACTCAGCCGATGCTCAGGGTCATGGTCGAGGCCGATGACGCCGCTTTGCGGGATGAGATCACGGAAGAGTTGGTTGCTGCACTTCGCGAGGAGGTCGGCGGTGAGATCTACTCGCGCGTGGACCTCACCCATTCGCTCGGGGAGTAACCTCGTACCGCTGGCATCCTGCCGGCACCTCCCTTGATCCAGAGCTTTGCACCGGGAGGCCGGCAGGATGCCAGCGGTACGAGGGACTACACGATCCCCGCGCGGAGCAAATCCTTGAGGACGAGCAGGCCAACGACCCGGCCATCCTCTTCGACGACGGGCATTTCGCCGATCTTTCTGGGCAGGTTCTGGAAGACTTCGAGCGCCTCCGCGGCCAAGAGGTCAGGAGGCAGGGTGGTGACCCCGGTGGTCATGATGGTGGCCGAGGGGGCGTGCAGCACGGCAGGATCGTGGAGGATGCTGCGCCGCAGATCGCCATCGCTAATGAAGCCGATAAGGACCTGGTGAGGTTCGACCACACATGCCGCGCCGGTCCCGGCCTCGCTAATGGCCTTCATCGTCTCGACAACCTTGGCCTGGGGCCCAACGAGCGCCAAATCCGTGCCGGTTCGCATGACGTCGCGCACGGTCAGCAGCAGACGCTTGCCGAGAGCACCGCTCGGATGAAACTTGGCGAAGTCGTCGCGCCCAAATCCGCGGTTCTCCATCACGGCGACCGCGAGGGCGTCGCTTACGGCCAGCATCACGGTGGTGCTCGTCGTTGGGGCGAGGTTGTTCGGACAGGCTTCCTTCTCGACCGAAACGTCGAGCACCAGGTGGGCGAGCCTGCCCGCGCTGCTTTCGGGCCTCCCCGTGATCAGGATAGTCCTGGGACCGATGGCCGAGAAGGAGGGGAAAAGCCGGACGATTTCGTCGGTCTCGCCGCTGTAGGTGTAGAGCAGAACGACATCGTCCCGCGTGACCATACCAAGGTCGCCGTGCACCGCCTCGGCGGCATGGAGGAAAAAACTCGGTGTTCCGGTGCTGGCGAAGGTGCCAGCGGTTTTTCGGGCGATGTGTCCTGACTTGCCGATACCGCAGAGCACGACCCGACCCGGCGCATGGAGGATCCACTCGACCGCTTGGGCGAATCGGCCATCGAGACGGTTCGCGACGGCCAGGATAGCCTGCGATTCCTCGGTGAGGACGCGGCGCAGCGACTCAAGACTCATAGTGTCATTGTGCGACATCACCCATAATTCAGGAGTGACCGACCTCCCTTCGACCCTTGCGCGCCTTGTCCCACTCACTGATGAGGCTGGTCGCTTGGCGCAGAGTTATCGCGGGGATCTTCGGACGACGCTCAAGCCCGACGGAAGCATCGTCACGCGAGCCGATCAAGGAGTCGAACGAATGCTCAGGGAGCGACTCGTTGAACTCGTCCCCGGCACGACAATCTGGGGTGAAGAGGAGGGGTTCGAGACGGCTGGCATTGGCGGCGTATGGCTCGTCGATCCGATCGATGGCACGTCGAACTTCGCCTACGGGTCGCCACTTTGGGGCGTTAGTGTTGCGTTGGTACAGAGTGGCGACATCGTGCTCGGGGTGGTTTCGATTCCCGATCTTGGGGAGACGTACTCGTCGTATAGGGGAGCCGGGACGGCGTGGTGCAACGACCTCGTCTTGCCGCCGATCGAGCCTGGCCCGATTCGCGACGAGGAGTTGGTTAGCTTCTCCGATGGCCTCATGCGCGGCAATCCGCTGGTCGTGTGGCCGGGGAAGATGCGCTATTCGGGTGCGTTCGTGATCGACGGCTGTTGGGTAGCTCGGGGGCGCCTACGGGGGATGGTGGATTACAAGTGCAAGCTCTACGACGCCGCTGCCTGCATTCTCATCTGCCAGGAACTGGGAGGCGAGGTTCGGTATGCGAACGGCGACCCGTTCGTGGTGGCTGACGTTCTGTTTGACCGTCCGATTGGCCGCCCCTTCGTGATCTTTCCCCGGGACTCGGGGTTTGTGATTCGGTGAGATAGGGCAGAACTGCTAGGACGAATAGGACATATAGGACCAATCGGTCTTATCCGTCCGATTCCCTTACCGGGGACTGTAAACCAGGCGGCGAAAGCGCCCGTAAGCACCAACTCGCCGCCGCCATCCCCAGCGCAACCACGAAAACCGACCGCATCGCCATCGGCCAGTAGTGGTAGTGGTCGAACGGCTTGAGCCACGCCATTGGCAAGAACGCGCAGATCGAGATGAGAAATCCGCCAAGAGCGACAACCCCAACCCGACTGCCACGCAGAACGGGAAGCGCTGACGCATTCGCCGCAATCGCGATGAGCGCCGCGTAGAATCCGGGCAGGAAGAGTAGGCCGATGCCCATGTCGAGGTTCACGAGGATCGACTGGATCGGTCGCCACGCCGGCACGATGTAATCACTCAGCGAAAGCCAAACCCCCGGCCCGTCGCGGAATTGCTGAGCCTGATAACCCGAAACCTCGCTCGGCACCAGAATTCGCCGTAGGACCAGATAACCGAGCAGAAGCCCCCAAAACGCCGCCTGCCATCCCCATTGCGGCTGCTTTCCGAGCATGCGAAACATGACGGCGACGCCGAGAAGTGCAGCCGGGAGCATGACGGCTTGTTCATAGCTTCCCAGGGCAAGGGCAAGGGATAGACAGGCGAGGATCGCCCATCTCCAAACCGATTTCGGAGGCACGCGGTAGGTCTCCGTGCTCTTGGTTGCGGGAAGGTCGTAAGGTGATCCCGCCGTCGTACCGCTGGCATCCTGCCGGCCTCCCCCCTGATTGCCAGCCATCCCCGCTACCTCTCCCCTAGCCCCTCTCCTCCGCCACCAAGGCTGCGGGCCGTCAAGGCTCCCGGGCGCAGGAGAGGGGAGCCCCGTACCGCTGGCAACCTGCCGGCGTTCCTCCCCATCTTCTTCGCCTCCGTGGGCAGGATGGCCGCGCCACGAGGGGGACCTCAACCTCTCGTACCGCGCATAGGCCGCGAGAGAAACCAGGGCAAACAGGGTCATGACCGAGGCCGTCCGGCCTGGCAGCCACTCGACAATCCGCCAGCGCAGAGGGTGGCCGAGGAGTTCGGTGCCGAGGAAGGTAAGGGCAAGCGGACCGAGCACGACCTCCCAGCGCAGATTGCGCCATGAGCCCTTTGCCTCCGTCTCAAGCCCCCCTTTCCAGACCGGCATCGCCAGACGCCTCACCACCGCTGCCACGAAAACCACGCACGCCAGATACGGCATCCCAAACCCCAGCGCATCCCCCCAGTCCACATGCCAAAGCGCGAACAATGAGGCGGCGAGACAGGCAAACCACGGATTGACCAACTCCCGCACGAACCAATACAAGGCGAGGACGCAGGCGGTCGAAAGCAGCACCTGGGTCAGCCCGTAGCCCCAGGCTTGGTCGCCGTAGAGCCGGTTGTCGAGTTCGAAGAAGAGAGTTGAGACCGGGCGGTAGAAGTGGTTCCCGAGCGGCCAGTCGCCCCCAAACCAACTCAGTGGCGAACCCCTCTTGCGGATGGCATCAAGGAGGACGGCGGTGTCGGAGTCAGCCAGCATCGACGGCACGCTCGATCGGGCCAGCCAGAGCGGGATGCAGGCGAGAAGCGTCAGCAGGAGGGGCAGGCGGCGCTTCATTGGCCTATTATTGACGGGAACTCAATAGTCCGTCCGATCAACCTTCGCCCGCCATTCGGCGAAGGCCTTTGTCGCCTCTTTCAGCACCATCTGACGCATCGGGATGCTGCGCTCGCCGATGGGCAGGTCGATCTCCCGATAAATGAAGTCGTCGTCGAAGCCAATCGCCGCCGCGTCCTCGCGGGTGTTGGCATAAAAGACAGCAACCGGCCTCGCCCAATAAATCGCCCCCAAACACATGGGACACGGCTCGCAACTCGTGTAGAGTTCGCAATCGGTCAACTGAAACGAATCCAGCGCGCGACACGCTTGACGGATCGCGACGATCTCGGCATGGGCGGTGGGGTCGTTGAGGTTCAGGACTTGGTTGAAACCGCGCGCGATGATCTCGTCATCGCGCACGATCACGCAGCCAAAGGGGCCGCCCATGCCCGCGCGCATGCCTTCGCTGGCGAGGCGGATAGCCTCCAGCATGAAGCGCTCCTGGCGGTCGCTCAGCTTAGGCCTCGATTTCTTTCAGGACCGGCTCGATGTCGGCGTTTGCACCGACGGCTTCCCGGATTTGCTTGGCGAGGCCTTTGGCTTCGTCTTCGCGACCGGAGCGTTTGGCCGCCATTGCCAGGTTGAGCGCGATGGGGAGGGAGTTCTGCACTTGTGAGGCACCGAACCGCATCGCGTTGTAGGCTTCCTCGTTCTTTCCTTGACCACTGAGCGCGCTCGCAAGTTCGCCGTACGCGGGCTCGCAGCCGGGGAACATGTTGACGAGGCGAGTCGCCGCCTCCTCGGCCTCGGCGTGCTCACCGATCTGGTTAAGACCCGCAGCGTAGAAGAGCCACATCTTCCAGTAATCGGCCAGCCAGTTCTTCATCGGACGCAGTTCGCGCACCGCCGTCTCGAAGTCGCCCTGCTCCATCTTCTGCCGAGCATTTTCGACCGTTTCGACGCGCTTGGGCTGCTCCAGTTCGAGAAGCCAAGCTTGGGTCTGAGCGCGGGTATTGGGGTCGGGATTCGTGGCGAGAACGTCCTTGAGCACCTTCGGGATCTCGAACGTTCGTCCCGCAGCCTGAAGGGTCTGCGCGTACTCGATGAGAAGCTGGACATCGGTCGGATTGAGGTCAATCACGTCCTCGTAGAAGTCCATCGCGCGGTCGAAATCTTTCTTGTTGGCGAGGTACGGCGCGTAGTAGCGCTTGACAATGATGTTGTCCTCGAGCGTCTCCAAGGCGACATCGAACGCCCGCTCTCCTTCGTCGGTGTTGCCCGCGTTGATGAGCGCGATGCCCAGCTTTGCGTGAGCGGCGGCGTTCTGCGGGTTCTTCTCAACCATTTCTCGCCACAGCGGCGGGACCTCATGGGCGCGACCGGTTTGGGCCAGCACGTTAGCGAGGAAGTCGGTGGACGGCTTGTCGTCGCCCTCGAGTTCAATCGCCTTGCGGAAGTTGCGCTCAGCGTTGGCCGGCATGTTCATCGCCGCTTGGACGAGACCGAGGCGGGTGAGGATTGCAGGCTCGTTGGGCTCGATCTGAACGGCCTTCTCGAAATAATCCGACGCGGCTTGAAGATTATTGACCGCTTGGTTCAGTTCGCCCAGCGCGAAGAACACCCGACCATCGTTGGGCACGAGTTCGAGCAGGCGCTTCAGCGCGTTGTCGATCATCTCGAAACTGCCGATTCGGTAGGTGGCGCAGGCCCGACCTAGCTGGACCGTTGCCACGAACGGGCCATCCCATTCGACATCGGTTTTGAGTGCCTGGAACAGGTTTTCGAACGCGCCTTCCGGCGAAAACTCGACCGCGACCATGCCCTGAGTCTTGTCGATGTACTGGAGCGCATCGAAGCCTTCGAGGAACTTCAGGAATGCTTCCGAGTCGTCGGTGCCGAAGAGGTTGCGGTTCTCCTTCGTGTCGTCGGGCATCTTGCCGCCCGCTTGGGCGACCAACTGCTCCATGAACTCGCGCAAGACGCTAAACGATTCCTTGTCAGTGAACTCCCGGGTCTCGACAATCGATGGAGCGGTGTCGCCTTTCTTGGAGAATCGCCAGGTCAGCTTGTTCTTGCCGTCCAGGTTTTCGAGCAGGCCGTCGACCACGAGGTCGGACTCGGTCTGCTGGAAGAACTGGTCGAGCATTTCCTGCTCATTGAGCGTCTCGGACGGGTTGACGTTGGCGTAGCGGGGATTGGCGCTCTCGTCGAGCCGGATCAGGTAATTGACGGCGTTGATCTCGGCATCCGTGTGGTTTCGAACCATCTCGGCGGCGAAGTTGATGAACTGTCGCGCGAGTGCAGGCTTGGTATTGGGTCCGGAATTAAACGGAAGAGCGGCAATGGTCATAACTCCCCTAGTGTACCGGGGGGGAAACGGGGAGCGGGGGACGGGCAGGCGCTGCATTACGGCTGACGGCTGACGGCTGACGGCTTAAGGGGCAACCTGCGTCAGAGGGTTGGCCCTACGGATGGGGAGGTCGAGCGGGGAAGGGGGCGACTTCCTATGGGCGTCGGGCAATGGAGCGCAGAGGCAGGTAGAAACTGACAGTAATGGGATTTCAAGAACTTGACGTTTGGCAGGTCTCCATGAATCTGGCGCGCGAACTGTATGTGGCGAGCCGGACTTTGCCCAAGGAAGAGATGTTTGGACTGACGAGCCAACTGAGGAGGGCCGCCGTTTCAATTCCAGCCAATATCGCAGAAGGGTGTGCTCGCAATGCTCCAAAGGAGTACTTGCATTTTCTCGGCGTGGCGGCAGGAAGCCAAGCCGAGCTAAGCACACTGCTCTTCCTCGCTCGCGATCTTTACGGCCTGCCATCCGCTGATCGATTGATCGAGGAGAACGAGCGAGTTGGAAGCATGCTGTGGAAGCTGAAAGCAGCGCTGAGGAAAAAGATCGGGAGTGAGGGCACCGGCCGACGATGAGTAGGTTGTCGGTTTACGTTAGACAGAGTCATATGGCAAACGGCAAACGTCAGACGGAATTCGGTCCGCCGTCCGACGTCAGCCGCCAGCCGTCACACGCCTAGCTCAGAAATTCTCCACGCCAGGATCGCCATCGCGATCGCCCCTAACTCCAACTCTCGCGGATTGACCTTGTCGATCGTGTCTTTGCGCGAGTGGTGATAGTCGAAATAGCGCTGACTTTCGGGCTCAAGCCCTATCGTCACCGCGCCCTTTTCCTTCAGCGGACCGACATCGGCTCCGCCGCCGCCTTCGTCGATGCGCTCGATCCCGGCCAGCGAAAGACCAGGAAGCCAAGCCCGGACTTTCTCGACCTGCTCCTTCGTTCCCCCGACTCCAAAAGCCCGGGGGGCGAAGCCGCCGGAGTCGCTCTCAATGCCTGCGATGTGCCGTTCCGGGCGGTTCTCGACCGCGTAGGAAAGGGCTCCGCGCAAGCCGTTTTCTTCGTTCATGAACAACACCGCGCGGATCGTTCGCTTCGGCCTCAGTCCGCAGACCCGGAGCAGCCGCAGGGCTTCCATCGCCTGCACACATCCCGAGCCGTCGTCATGGGCTCCGTGACTAAGATCCCAAGAGTCGAGGTGGCCGCCGACGACGATGACTTCGTTTGGCTTCTCGGTCCCCACCAATTCCCCGACCACACTTGCGGACGGGGCGTCAGGATACGTGCGACAGCCGAGTTCGAGCTTGACTTTCGCGGTCCCTCGGCGAGCGATGCGGAGCGCGAGGCGGTCGGCGGATTGCCAGCCAAGGGCAGCGGCGGGAATTTGGGGCACACCATCGGCATACCGCAGGGCACCCGTGTGAGGCGCGTCGTCCTTGTCCAAGGTCATCGAGCGAACCAAAACGGCAACCGCGCCCACTTTGGCCGCTACTGACGCACCCTGCACTCGCTGGTCAACCGCACCGCCGTAGGCGGCGAAGGTATTCGGCAAGGAGGCGTCCATCGGTCGGTTGAAGAAGATGATCTTGCCCTTGGCACGGTCACCGAGCTTCTCGCATTGCTCCAACGAGCGAACCTCGATCACCTCCGCCTCAATGCCGCCTCGAGGCGTCCCCACGCTCCCGCCCAATGCGCAGATCGACAGCAGAGCACCTTCCATGCTAGCCTCCTCCCGCCCGCGCACCCAATGCGTCACCTTGCACGGCACGAGTCGGACGTTGGCGAAGCCCAGTTCCTTCATCCGCCGCTCGCCCCATGCCACGGCATTCGCCGCGCCCGCCGATCCGCTCAAGCGATGGCCACCGGAGGTCAGTTCTTCCAGAAGCGAATAGGCTCCCAACTCTCGGAGTCCACGAGAGAGAAGGGACTCCACGTCAGCTCCCCCCGTCTCCCCAGTACCGCTGGCATCCTGCCGGCCCGGCCCACCAAGAGTAAGTGGAAGGCGATGCCGGCAGGATGCCAGCGGTACGCGGCTCCCCTCTCCTGCGCCCTCCCAATCCCGGTCGGCAGCAACCATCGCGGCGGAGGAGAGGGGTTGGGGGAGAGGTTTTGCCATAGGCTTGGAATCTAAGGGGAATTCGGTTCGCCGGCAGGGTGCCAGCGGTACTGGGGGAGTCGAGACTAAGGCGAGGCCAAGAAGAAAACTGGTCATTTCGCTATTCAACCCCGCCAAGTGCGGATAAAGAAACGACCGAAGACAGCCGACATTAATTTCAAGCTATGAAGCGCACGAAGACCGATCGCCGTGAATACTCCCGTTTCGAGATCCTCGAGTATGCATTGATGCAGCGAGAAGGAGACGAGGAACCGCAGACCTGTGTGGTCGTCGATGTCAGCTTGGGTGGACTTCAGGTTCGCACACGCTCGATCTTCGTTGCGGGCGAGGTCGCGACGATCACGATTGGACGGGGCGGAGTGCGGCCGGTTGCCTCGCGAGTCGAGGTGCGCTATGTGTACCAAACCGAAGAATCCGATCTCTACTCGGTGGGCCTTCGATTCCTGCCCGGCGAAGCCAAAGAACGGATGGCGATGGTGGACTTCATCCACGATGTGTTCCGCCAACAGGGTGATCGGCTGTTCCTGTAAACAGTCGACCAGGGATCCAGCATCGAACCTGCTGGCGATAGACTTCGAACTCTCGTCCAAAGCGCTTGCTGAGGTCAGCCTCTTCGTACGGTCGGACGAGGCAGTTCCAGACCGCGGAGCCCGCCACCGCGTACAAGACGACCATCCAAGAACCCAGAATCAGGCCAGAGGCGATGCCCTGTGAGATGCCAGTAATCGCCATCGGGTTGCGCACGAAGCGGTAAGGCCCCGCGATGACGAGGAGATTGGCCGCGCTTGACGGCAGCGGCGTTCCCTTGCCAAGAGTCGCCATCGTCATACCCGCCCAAATCCCGACTGAGCCCATGACGGCAAAGAGAACCCAACCCGCCAATGCGACCCCCGACGGCCTGAGCGCAGGCACCCCCAGACCCCATCGTTCCTCCAAGATTCGGATTCCCAAGGGGACGAACCAGAGCAACAGAGACCAGAAGACCAGAATCTGGAGAATTGTCTTGGCGACATTCTTCCACGCCTCCGGTGCCCGTTCGGCAGGGCGGACCCGCAGCGGCATCGGCAGCAGGCGACCCACCCAGACGGGGTCGTAGGCGAGAGGGAGGCCGCACAACAGAGTGCCCGAGGTGGCGCAGGCCATCAAGACAACTCCAAGCCCAGCCATGTTGGTGAGCAAGGCGTGGACCATCAGGACCGCCGTGACGAGCCCCGACCACGCCAGCAGCAGGACCAGGACAATGCGCAGACCCAGACTCCGTGAAGGCAAAGCCGCGGTGGTCAGCGACAAGCCGCCGAACAGCGCAAGATCAGGGACGAACCAACGGTCCGGACTGAGGCCACCCAAGGTGGCGCGACGCACTCCTTCATCCGCAAACACCAGAGACCACCAGAAGAAACAGGCCAGCGCTTGGCAGAGGAAGTAGCCGCGCCGGACGAGGGTCAAGCCATCGCCTCTCGCATCTCGGCTTCCGCTTCTGCGGACCAGTAACGGCAATCGAGCTCAAAGAAGACGGACGTGTAGGGTATGACGCAAGCGGTCTTGAGCAGGAGAATTCGGTATTGCTTGCCGACGCGGTCCAAGATGTCCAGTATCTCGGCGTGATTCGTGCGGCGCAGGTCGTGTCCATCCAGTCGTTCGGTTAGGGTGCTTCGGAGGGATTTGACGCCTTGCACGCGGGCGTCCGGGACGAAGTCCAACTCCCGCGCCAAGTGAACGACGGGCAAAAGGTGCGGACTCGACAGGACATCCTGAAGCACCTCTGAGACGACGGGCAACAGTTCCTCGCCTGTAGAAACGACCTCGATGCCCTCTGCGACCATCCACGGAAAGGCGGCGTCAAGCACGCCGATCCAGTTGCGGTGGCCGAGCAGGGGGAGTCGCTGCCGGAACTCTGCACGCCAATCCTGTGCCATGCCCGATTATGGTCGCGGTCAAGGGGCGGCGAACCCCTGTCCGGTACAATCTAGGCCACCCCAATGCCCCAAAGCCACATCCGCAACTTCTGCATCATCGCCCACATCGATCATGGGAAGTCGACTCTCGCTGACCGCATTATCGAGAAATGTGGGGCGATTCGCGGCACCGCTCAAGAGCAGATGCTCGATACGATGGATATTGAGCGCGAGCGCGGCATCACGATCAAAATGACGGCGGTTCGGCTGAATTACACGGCAAAGGACGGCGTGACCTACCAGTTCAACCTCATCGACACACCGGGCCACGTGGACTTCACGTACGAGGTCTCGCGAAGCCTCTTCGCTTGCGAAGGAGCCCTGCTGATCGTGGATGCGAGCCAGGGGGTCGAAGCACAGACCATTGCCAACGCGAGCATGGCGATGAACCAGAACCTCGAAATCGTGCCGGTCATCAATAAGATCGACCTGCCCCATGCGGACATCATCATGGCGCGGGAAGAAATCGAGCACGCGGTCGCAATCGATGCCTCCGACGCGGTGCTCTGCTCAGCCAAGACCGGCGTTGGGATTGAAGACATCCTGGAAGCGGTCGTTGCGCGGATTCCGGCTCCGGCAGGCGACGAAGAAGCATCCCTGCGAGCCCTGATTTTCGACTCTCACTTCGACACCTACCAAGGTGCGGTGGCCTACATTCGGGTCGTGGATGGAAGCGTGAAGCCCGGTGACAAGATCAAGATGATGTCGACCGGGTCCGTGTTCGATGTGGACAGTGTCGGCGTGTTCCGACCCTCCCTCGAGCGAACGCAACAGCTCAGCACCGGTGAGGTCGGGTTTCTCACCGCCTCGATGAAGACGATCGGCGATGCCGCTGTCGGCGACACGATTACCTCGGCCGCTCACTCGGCGGAAATCCCCCTTCCCGGCTATCGCAAAGCCAAACCGATGGTGTTCTGCGGGCTCTATCCGAGCGACACCGACAGCTATGAGGACTTACGTGACGCGATTGAGAAACTGAAGCTCAATGATGCATCCTTGGACTTCGAGCCGGAGACGTCGGTGGCTCTCGGGTTCGGGTTCCGCTGTGGGTTCCTGGGCTTGCTTCACATGGAAATCGCGCGCGAACGTCTCGAACGTGAATTCGGGCTTGATCTGATCCTCACCGCGCCGAGCGTCGATTACATCATCCACAAGACCAACGGCGAGATCGTTCACTGCAGCAATCCGAGCGCGATGCCCCCGCCCACGGAGACTG
Source organism: Fimbriimonadaceae bacterium (assembly GCA_019694835.1). Next base: position 50,912 of record JAIBBE010000163.1, read on the forward strand.
CGTTCATCGAGGAACCCGCTGTCAACGCGACGATCATGGTGCCCAATGAGTACGTTGGTGCGGTGATGAACCTCTGCCAGGAGCGTCGCGGCACCTATAAGAAGACCGAATACCCGACTCAAAACCGCGTGATCCTGCACTACGTGCTGCCGCTCGCAGAAATCTTGCTCGACTTCTTCGACAAGCTCAAGTCCCACACGCGCGGCTACGCCTCGTTCGATTACGAACTTACCGACTATCAGCGAAGTGACCTCGTGAAGGTCGACATCATGCTGAACGGCGACCCCGTCGATGCTCTCTGCTTCATCGTCAATAAGCAGTTCTCGTACCAGCGGGCCCGGGCGATGGTGGAGCAGCTTCGCAAAGTCGTGCCCCGCCAGCAGTACGAGGTCCGCATCCAAGCGGGTATCGGAGCCAAGGTCATTGCGGCCGACACGGTAAAGCCCTTCCGCAAGAACGTCATCGCTAAGTGCTATGGCGGCGACGTCACCCGAAAGCGCAAGCTGCTCGAAAAGCAGAAGGAAGGCAAGAAGCGCATGAAGCAGGTCGGCAGTGTCGAACTGCCCCAAGAGGCTTTCTTGAGCGTGCTGAAGGTCGCCGAGTAATCTCAGTCGTTACCGATCTGGCCATACTTGGAGGATAGGATCGCGTAATCGGCAATGTCGACAGACTCGTCACCGTTGAGATCGGCATTGGGTTGCCAGCCGGGGTCTCCTGGCCCAGAACCGTAGGACGAGGAAACTAGGGCGTAGTCCCCGATTCCCACTTCGTTGTCCCCGTCCGCGTCTCCGTTTACCATCGAAAAATCCAATCCGGTTACATCAGCGGACGTTGCATTGACATTGAGGGTGCGTCGAAGCCAATGAGGGCCTTTCATGGAGACATCGATGTTCCCTCCTGGGCAGGGCAGGCGGAACTGACCGCTTTGCTCTAAGCCGACGGAGAGCGAGTACAGGGGCACCGTTGAACCGTGGCTGCGGTACTCGACCATGATGTGGTCGGGCCGTCGGGCCGATACGTCCAAGTCTTGCCATACGATCTGGCCTTGAATGGCAAAGCCGCCCGGGGAGTAGTTCAGACGGCGGAACGATCCGCCGAGGGTCGTGAAATAGAGTTCGCCGTTGTTGTCTGCGTGTATCGATGAGACGCTGCTGCCCAGCGTAAAGTGGTCTTGATAGTCCGAAGCCGTCGCGATTCCGGTTGTCGGGTCGATATCGACTCGCACCGACATCAGGCGCGAATAGCAAAAATCCGAGAAGAAGTAGCGACCGTAGTTGGCGATGCCCAGACGTGACCCTCGGTAGATCGTTCCCCCCGTAATCGAGCATCCGGGGTTGTGGGCGTAGACCCAGATTGGGTCGGTGAAGGGGCCGACTCCGCCGCCTAAGCCCGTTTCGACCAAACCCTCGCGAACGCGCCAGCCATAGTTGCGTCCAGGCTGATTTTCGGGCTCGTAGTCGATTTCTTCCCATGTGTCCTGACCGACATCGGCGACGGTAAGCCCCCCGTGGCCACCCAAGAAGCGCTTATCGAACGCCCACTTCCAAGGATTCCGCCAGCCAATCGACCAGATCTCGTCGGCACCTGGCGTCGCGCCCGCAAAAGGATTGGACGCCGGGATACGGTAGTTCTTGTTCGGATCGGCAGGGAAGTCGTCGCCGTTCGGATCGATGCGAAGAAACTTGCCGAAGAGGCTCGTGATGCTCTGGGCGCGGTTTCCAGGGTCGTTCTGGCTCCCGCCGTCTCCGAAGCCCAGATAGAGATAGCCGTCTGGCCCGAAGGCGAGGCTCCCGCCATTATGATTGGGTGCTGGCTGGTCGAGGAAGAGAAGCGTCGTTCCGGTCGGATTGGCGACATCGGCGGTCGCCGATGGTGCCGTATAGCGAGCCACGACCGAATCGCCCGCGGCGTCGGTGTAGTTGACATAGAACCTGAAATTCGACTGGAAGTTCGGGTCGAAGGCAAGTCCGAGAAGTCCCTGCTCCTGATCGGTCGAAAGATTGGGAATGCTGAGGTAAGGCGTCGCGAGCATCGCGCCGTTCTTGTACACCCGGATTCGGCCCGTTCCCGAGCTTCGCTGCTCGACGACGAAAAGCCTCGTGTCTCCGGGTGCCTGGACAACTGCGACTGGACGAGATAGGCCCGAAGTGAGCGTCGTGTAGCTGAACTGGGCCGAAGCAACTCCGGGGCCAAAGCCAATGCACAGAACGAAACAGCGAACTCTCCAATCCAACACAAATCACCTCGACTCGCGCAGGGCGCGTAACTTAGACTCGTGGGTCCGGGGTCCAGTTCGACATGGCTCAAAACATCGCAACTCGTCCAATTGTCGCCTGGTACGTGCAACTTCTCGCAAAAAAGTGCATGTTTGCTGAGGATCATCCGGCTTCATGCCGTCTTCCATTAGTAGGAGCAACGCTTATTGTTTAGGTCAACGCGCAACAGTCGCCTTTCAGCTCTACGGCGACTGAGGGAATGGTTAGGCGATTCACTGCCGAAGGAGGCCGCCTTCGGGTTCTTTGGATCGCTGGGCGCCTTGGCGGTGCTCGCTTCACTCGATGCTTGGATCGGCAACCACATTCCGCTGCGCTATCTCTACCTATTCCCCATTTGGCTGGCAACGCGACTGACAGGCCGAACGGGTGGGATGGTGCTGGTCGGCGCGACCTCCATTGTTCTTTCCTGGCTCGATCAAGGGGATCACACGTCGCAGGGCGCTTGGCTGATCGCATTCGCCTTGAGGACCGGCATCTTGGTGATCTTCGCCTTGACGTTCGCCCAAGTCGAGGATGCCTTGAGGCAATCGAATCGCCTCGCCAAGCACGACAGTCTCACTGGACTGCTCAACCGTCGAGCCTTTGGCGAGTTCGCCTACCACGCGATCGACAAGGCCAAGCGTCTTCGCCGACCGTTGACGGTCGTGCTCTTCGACTGCGACCGGTTCAAGGAGGTCAATGATCGTTTCGGCCATTCAGCCGGCGACGATGTCCTTCGAACGGTAGGGCGGATCCTCGAGGCCGACGCACGCGCCTCCGATGTGATCGCTCGATTGGGCGGCGACGAATTCGTGGTGCTCCTCCAGAACACGAGCCGCGTTGGGGCGAAGGTCTATGCCGAACGAGTCCAGGCGGAGTTCCAGCGGGAGGCAAAACTGCTCGGCTTCGAGTGGCTCTCCCTTTCCTATGGTGTGGGAGAACTTGGGCTTGACGGACGGACGATCAGTCACCTTTTGGAGGCGGCGGATCGCGAAATGTATGCACGGAAGTCGCACAAAAAGGCCCTTGCTCGAAGCTGATCGACCAAATTTCGGGACTTTTTGCCGGGACTTCGAACTATCTGGCCCTTCCGCCCCCTCTACACTAACAGGAAACTCGATTTCCGAACACGCTCAAGAAAGGGCGGTTCAAGGCTGAGTTAGCGCTCAAGTCCTCTCCTAGCCCGGCGAGAAGATCGCCGGGCGATTTTCGTTTCGGCGCTCCATTGGCTACAATCCGATCATGACCGGCCCCAAGATTTCGCTTGCTGAGCCGGTGTCTGCCCTTAAGTCGATCCCCATCGTAGAGTGCGGAGAGAGCCTGGTCAACTACCTCGAAGCATGCCCGCTGCTCCTTCACGATGAGCCGGTGTTCGACTACCACCGGGAAACCCTCTTACGAGAAAGCGTTGTCACCCGACTCTGTCGAGCTGCCGAGGCGCTGCCCAAGGAATATCGGCTCGTGGTGCTCGAAGGATGGCGAGGGCGGCACATCCAACATCGTATGTACTTGCGCAGTTTGGAATACTGGCGCGAGCGACACCCCGAATGGTCAGAGGCGGCCGTTCGGCGTGTAGCGAATCGATTTACGGCTCCAATCAACCATCCGAAGGTGCCACCGCCTCATTCAACCGGCGGTGCGCTCGACATCGGACTCCGTTATGCTGATGGCTCGCGCTGTGACTTTCACACGCCCTTCGAGCGCGCCGATCCCCGTTCGTTTCCAACCGACGCAAAAGGGCTCTCGCCAGAGGCGCGCCAGCACCGTGATTTGCTCCGGTCCGTTCTTCTCGAAGTCGACATCACCAATTACCCAAGCGAGTACTGGCACTTTAGCTACGGTGACCAAGGCTGGGCATACCGAGGGGGGCATGATCACGCGGTCTACGCCAGTATCGAGCCTCAGGGCTGGGAACCCAAGCCGGAAGACGTCGGAGATCATCCCCTGGTGCGGGCCTCAACGAGCTACTTTTGATTCCAGTTCGGGTAACCGCTCGTCGATAAAGTCCATGAGCGTGTCGGCCGTGAAGTCTGCTCCGGCATGCAGAAAGGCAGCAGGATCGTCATTGACCGCGCGTCCCCCTGCCCCTAGCAAGAACCGGTTCTGCGGACGCAATTCGACAAGTTCGCGAATGACCTCCAGACCCGAATCCTTGACATGATCGCACGTGATGTTGATGAGGACCAAGCGTGGAGAGTGGTTCTCGATCGCGTTGAAGATGCTCGTTTTCGGAACGCTCGCGCCGAGGTAGACCGAGCGCCAACCTCGCAGCCGCAGCATGTCGCTGATCATGCGCAGGCCGATCGTATGCCAGTTACCCTCGACGCAGGCAAGAACGGCGCTCGGTGCATGCTTACGTGGAGTCGGCGAGTACTGGATTAAGCGCGCCATCATGCGTTCGGTGATCGCGCTGGCGAGGTGCTCCTGGCCCACATCGATCGCTTCGACTTCGTACCACTTGCCGACCAGTCGCATGGCTTCGCCCAGGACGCCTTGATAGATTGTCGGCAAAGGGATGTTCTGCCGGACCAGGTTGTCGATCATCTTCGCACAGGTCTGCTCTTCTCCGGCAATTGCGGCTTTCGCATATTGCTTGGGGGCGTCGCACAGGTTCACGGGAGGCTGCTCTTCGGCAGGCAGGTCACCCACGAGGCCGAGCAAGGTAGCCTCCACCTCCGCCGAAGCCAGTGCGTAATAGACTTCGCGCCCGACCTTGTTCGCCCGGACGATGCCACGCTGACGCATCTTGGCCAGGTGATTGCTGACGTTAGGTTGCTTGAGTCCGGTCGACGAGACAAGGTCCGAGACCGTTCGAGGACCCACCTTTAGCTCGGTCAATAGAGCCCTTCGGGATGGTTCGGCAACTTCCTTCACCAGGTCGAGTTTGTGATCGCTCATCGGTCTATCATCATATTGGCAGGGCATGCCCGTTTAATGATACGTTGTGTGGGTGACTAATATATGCAATCCGCGTCAAACCTGGGCTTTCGCGGAGTCGCTGCGGTCGACGAGGCCCTGATCTTCCATCCAATCAAACACCGCCGCGTTGAATTCTTCGCACCGGAAGTACCGTCCGCCTGAGTGATTGCACCGTTCGAACCAGACGAGGGTCCCGTGATCGGGGATCGCCGCCGCATTTCGGATCGCCTCACGGGGCAACGCAAGCTGATCTTTATCGCCGTGAAGCAACAGCGCAGGCTTTCCTGCAATTCGCAGCGACTCGGCAACGTCTGCATTCTTCAGTCGGAATCCAAGGATCAGCCGACTGAGGATCAGCGTGGGTGCGCAAATGACCATCAGCAAGGGACCGCCGAGGAACCTCCACCAGCCAATCGCCGCCCAATCGAGCCGGGAATACACGCTGTCGAGAATGAGAGCGTCGGCGAGTCCCGGCTCTTCGCTGACGGCAAAGGCGGCTGCCGCCGAGCCCATGCTGCTGCCTACGAAAAGCACCTTGGCAAGAGGCAGTTGCGTTCGTACGAACTGGACCGCTGCTCGGGCGTCCTCGCGTTCGAACCATCCGAAGCCCGTCTTCTTGCCCCCGCTTTCACCGTGAGCGCGCAGATCCAGCAGCAGGCAGGCAACTCCGCGTTGCCACATCATGGCGGCAAGGGCGACCAGTTCGGACCGGTTCATCATGTAGCCGTGCAGGAAGACGGCGACCGTCTTGGCACCCTCGACCGGCATCCACCAGGCCTTGATCTCTACGCCATCGCGCGTGGTGAAGGCCACTTTCTCTTGTGGCAGGCCGAGCTGGCCCGGCGAGAGAAAGATCGGAATGCGAAAGGGGGCAACACTCTTCCACACCAGCAGCAAGAGGATCAGCAGATAGACCCCGATTCCGACCGCAACCCAAATCATGCCGTTCCTATGCCGCGCCCGCGCCCAGCGTTGCAAAGCCTCATCGCTTTCGCTTGGCCTTTCCGTTGCTCACCGGCGGCTTTTCGGTCAGCGGATTCGGGAACATGGGCCGCCGCCGGGCGGTCGGGATCGCGATTTCTTTCTTTCCACTGAGGTAGAGCGCGGTGCCCTCGGTGCCCTTGAGGAACTGCTTGACGGGCCCCTCATTGATGATCTTCCCACCGTGTTCGCCCGCGCCCGGCCCGAGATCGATGAGCCAGTCGGCGGCAAGCATCGTTTCTTCGTCGTGCTCAACGACAATGACCGTGTTGCCGAGGTCTCTAAGTCGCTGGAGGGTCTCAATCAGCTTGCGGTTATCCCTTTGGTGAAGCCCGATGCTCGGCTCATCGAGGATGTAGAGACACCCCATGAGACCACTGCCAATTTGGGTCGCGAGGCGGATACGCTGCGCCTCGCCGCCGGCTAAGGTTCGCGCATTGCGGTCTAGGGTCAGGTATCCGAGGCCAACATCCTGCAGGAACTTCAGACGCTCGACAATCTCCTTGATCGCACGTTCGCCGATGATGAGCTGACGCGCGTTGAGCTTGGAGGCAAGAGATCGGAAGTAAGCAAGCGAATCATCGACCGACAAGTTCGAGACATCGGAAACATCGCGGTTGTCCAGTTTGACGGCGAGAACCTCTGGCTTGAGACGCCGACCTTCGCACACCGGGCAGGGCTTGGTCGCCATGTACTGCTCCAAGTCGCGTTTGACCCACTCGCTTTCGGTCTGGTCGTAGCGCTTGCGCAGAGCTTTGAGCACGCCGTCCCATTTCGACTGGAATTTGCGCTCGGTCTTGCCGTAGCGCATGAACACCGTCACCGGCTCTTCGAGCCCGTTCCAGACGGCGTCCATCGCCTTTTTGTCGAGCTTCGTAACCGGGAGGTGAGCATCAAACCCAACCGCACGACCGACCGCGTCGAGCAGGTCGGGCCACCACTCCTTCGTCTCGCCCGATTTGTACACGAACGGCGCGATCGCGCCGTCGCGAAGAGGTTTGGTCGGGTCGGGGCAACACAGGTCGGGGTCAAATTCGGTCTTGGTTCCCAGTCCGGTGCACTCTGGGCATGCGCCATAGGGCGAGTTAAACGAGAACATGCGGGGCTCGAGTTCGGGCATCGAGAATCCGCACTCGGGGCACGAGTAAGACTCCGAGAAGAGAAGCTCGGACGTCTTGCCGCCCGGCTCCTCGCAACTCAGCCCGACCATCCCCTTACCCATTTTCAACGCCGATTCGATCGAGTCGGAGAGTCGTCGGTCGAGGCCTTCTTTCATCACCAAACGGTCAACCACGACCTCGATCGTGTGCTGCTTGTACCGGTCCATCGGGATGTCGTCGCTGACCTCGTACATCTCGCCGTCGACCCGAACGCGGACATAGCCGGCCTTGGCGACGTCTTGCAGGACACTCTTGTATTCGCCCTTTCTCCCTCTCACGACGGGAGCCAGAATCTGGATCTTGGTGCCCTCGGGGAGGGATTTCGCGGCATCGACGATTTGTTCGGTGCTCTGCCGCTCGATGGGTCCGTGCCCATTCGGGCAGTGCGGCACGCCGACACGTGCGAAGAGGATACGGAGGTAGTCGTAAATCTCAGTGACCGTGCCAACCGTCGAACGTGGGTTGCGCGAGGCTGACTTCTGATCAATCGACACCGCCGGGGAGAGTCCGTCGATATGGTCGACATCCGGCTTGTCCATCTGGCCAAGGAATTGGCGTGCGTACGCGCTGAGGCTTTCCACATACCGCCGCTGCCCTTCCGCATAGATCGTGTCGAACGCCAGCGAGGACTTCCCCGACCCCGACAGACCCGTAATCACCACCAGCCGATCGCGCGGAATCTCGACCGTGATGTTCTTGAGGTTGTTCTCCCGCGCTCCGACGACGACGATCTTGTCCTGGGACATGGATGCAGTTTACCAGTAGACAGGCGACGAGTTCGGTGCGGTTGCGGACGGGAGAAGATAGTACAATACTAATGAATGGGCTCACCAAAACTGGAGTGGGGCGAGCAAGATCCTTCGGGGCAGGACCTTGCTCGGTTGCGCTACAACTTGACCCTAACGGACGATCAAAAGATCGAGCAGCACCGCCGTGCTGCAAACTTCATCTTGGAGTGCATGATTGCTGCAGAAGCCGCCCGAGTTCACGGAAATACTCCATGCCCTAAATCGTGAAAGCGTACGGTTTGTCATCATTGGTGGGCTTGCGCTTGTGCTGCAGGGAGGCTCATATGTAACTTTTGACCTCGATTTGGCTCTAGCCAGCGATCCTGAAAATGGTAGTGCGCTCATTCGCGCATTGGCTCCTTATCATCCGTTCCCTCCAAACTTCGGATCGGCCGATCGCTTCGTGTGGGATGATCGGAGCTTTCGAGGCGCGGTCATCAGCTTGGTGACCGACCTTGGTCACTTGGACCTCCTGCTCGTTCTACCGGGCGTTGACTCCTTCGAGAGCCTGTATGCTAGGGCGGAAGATCGAATTGTCGCCGGTGCTCACGTCAAGGTTGCAGCGATTGACGACCTCATTGCGATGAAGGAGAGTGCCGATCGTCCCAAAGATCGGGCACATCTGGATCAACTCATCGCTCTCAAAAAGCTCCGCTTTGGGGACTCTGAATAAGATTGCCCGATTAGTTTCTTAACGGCTTACCCGTATCCAGCATATGCCGAATCCGCGCATGCGTCAGCGCGTGGCCGAGCAAGTCCTTAAACTCGATCCTCTCCAGTTCCAGCGCAGACTCGGGCGAGGTTGCCTTGACCAGCACTTGCTTGATCCGATCCCCAATTGTCTCATCATAGTCGCTGATCTCGCCTTTTGCCTTGAGTTCGTCCTGATTGCGGTCAATCATGCCGGAGATGGGGCCTTCGATCGGCCGCCATTCCGGAAGCGGCGTTGGTTCGGTCTGCAGTACGATCTGCCGAGCGACGGTGATGAGCATGTCGGGGTTGTAGGCGGTCACATCGGTGTCGCGGAGATAGCCGAGGCGGCGGGCGTCGTCGGCGTTCGAGGAGACCGTGCCCAGCATGAGGTTCTTGGCAACATCGACGAGGTCCTTGGCGCTGTGCTGGTGCATAAGGCGCATGCGCATGGTTCCGCCACCCCCGGGCAGCAGACCCACTTTCGCCTCCGGGAGCCCAATCTGGGATTCGGGATGGGCAACGATTACCGGACAGGCCATCGCCATTTCGTAACCGCCGCCAAGGCAGTGGCCAAACACTGCTGCGACGGCCCTTTTCGTACTTAACAGAATGCCGAGATCCTGGAGGAGTATCAGCCCGGCCTCTACAGTCGGCCACTGATCTGGAGCGCTATTGTCGAGCAGGAATTGCAGATCAAACCCGGCCGAGAAGGATCGGGCTTCGGAGGTGTACACGAAGGGCCGTTCTTCCTTCTCCAGGTAGGCGATGAGGGACTCGATGGTGGCGGGCGACAGCACGCCCATCTTCGTCGTCACGCCCACGCTAATCACGCCTTCGCCGAGATCGCGGGTGATGAAGCCGGGGTGCTCTTCGAGGATCGTGTAGTTGTCGAGGCGTCGGAATTGGGGTTCGAGTCGTTTGTGCACCCACGCGCCATCGAAAGCGCGCATGTCCATGCCTTGGTAGAACTTGCCTTCCTTGATGCCAAGCTTCTCCGGCCCGATCGCGTCGATCATCTCGAACGGCCCCATCTCCCAAGCAAATCCCCATCGCATGACGCGATCGAAATCTTGGACGCTGTGACTGATTTCGGCCTTGAGGTAATCCGCGTACTGCAGAACCGGCACGAGGTGCTCGCGAAGGAACTCGCCGGTCTCGTCCTTGAAATCCAGGGCCGCCGCAATTCGTTCTCCCAGGGGTTTGCGAGAAAGTTCGTCGAGGGCAGGCAGGACGACATCCTGTTTTTCGCGATAGGCCATCGTATTGAAGTCGAGAACCACGAGTTCTTTGCCTTCGCGGCGGTAATAGCCCTGGCCGACCTTCTCACCGATCCAGCCTCGCTCCAAGAGTGCCGCCATGGATTGGGGTGTACGAAGGTTCTCACGATGGGGGTCGTCGGGGCATCTTTCGAAGAGGTTCTTCGCGATATCCTGCATGATATCGAGGCCCACGAGGTCGTTTAGGCGGAAGCTCGCGGAGCGGGGGCGACCGAGGAATGGTCCGGTGATCGCGTCGACTTGCTCAACGCTCAAGTGCAGCCGCTCAGCCGCGTGAATCGCGTTGATCATCGCCCACATGCCAAATCGATTGGCGATAAAGCCGGGCGTATCTTTGGCCAGAACGACCCGACGGGCAACCTGGTGCTCCAAGAATTCGGTCATCTTGCGGATAACTTCAGAGTCAGTCTCGGGGGTCGGGATCAGCTCAAGGAGCTTCAGATAGCGCGGTGGGTTAAAGAAGTGGGTGCCGAGGAAACGCCGACGGAACGACTCGGACCGGCCCTCGGCAAGCAGTGAAATCTCCAGCCCGCTCGTGTTGGTGCTGATCATCGTGTCGGGGCGGAGCAACGGCTCCAATTGGGCGAACAGGTCGCGCTTGGCGCCCATTTTCTCGATGATTGCCTCGCAGACCCAGTCGACGTTCGGGATCACCTCCGCGAGCTTATCTAGGCCGCCGAGTTTCACGGCGTTTGCGGTCGAGGGTACGTAGAAGTGGGGCGGACGGGCGGTCTTGACGCGACCAAACGCTTCCTGAGCCGACGCTTCCGTTAGGTCGAGCAGTGTGACGTCAAATCCAATGTTGGCGAGGTGGGCGGCGATCCCGCTCCCCATCGTTCCCGCCCCAATGACACAGGCGCGGCGCGCTTCTCCATCCATGCGAACAATAACCCTCCGAGTCTGGGCCCGAGAATACCTTCCGGACACCCTCTCCCATCCGCGAGCTCCTCGATCGTGATGAGGTTCTATTCCTCCAGCAGCCCGCGGATGGAGGCCGTCGGGTTCCTTGCCTTTCGGGAGTCTTCCTGCTTGGCCCCTCCCTGTCCCTCCCCCACGAGAGTGGGAGAGGGGAATTTGCTTGGAGTTACCAGTCGCTGATTGCGAGCGGTTCCGGGTCGAGAGTTCGGCGGAGTCCCCTCTCCCACTCTCGTGGGGGAGGGACAGGGAGGGGGCCAAGCGGGGAAGACTCACAACACGAGACCCAAGTTTCGAGCCCCCTGAGGCTCCCAGTGATACAATGCGGTATGCACCTGACCCGGCGCATGCGGCTGATATGGCACAAGCTGTGGCTCATCGCCCTGGTGGGGGCGACTGTGGATGTCGTGGCGAGCGAGGCGGCGAAGTATGCGGGAGTGACGGTGCCGATTCCCTGGCTGTTCAGCGCGATTGGAGTCGCGGGGATGCTGGGGGCGGCGGTGGTCCGGGTGTATTCGGTGCCGCTGATCCCGGAGGGGTTGACGCCGGACGAGGCGCTGACGCGGCGTTCGCGTGTGCTCGGCGAGCGGCTTGGGGCGACTCCGGTTCGGGTGTTCGTAAGTGATCTGCCGAAGCTGCGGGGGAAGGTCGACACGTTTCTCGATGGGCACGATCTGTTCGTGTCGAAGCGGGTGGCGGACTTGCCGGAGGCGCAGCGGGACTTCATGCTGGCGCGGGCGTTGGTTTCATTAGGGCCGGCAGGGACGCTCGATCGCACGAGAATACGGATAACCTTGACTGTAGCCGGGACACTCCTTGCTACGATGGCGACCCTTATACGAATCGACGCGTTCGTCCGGTCTCCGGATCGGACCCTCTGGATGTTGTTGATGAACCTCGCTGCTAGCACGCTTATTCCCATCTCAATGCTTAGATTTGGTAACCACGAAGACCAGACTCCGGATGTTCTTGCACTGGGCTGCGTCGGTAACCTCCCTGCCTCTATCTCGGCATTGACAGCACTGGCAGACACTTTTGCTGAGAAAAAGGAAGCGATTGACGAAGCGGATCGACTCGCGCTTTGGTGGGACACCAAGGGCCAGAAGGCCGTCGAGGCGAGCGAGTGGTATCAGAGGGAACGGGGTTTGGCCGCGAAGGGAGAATAGCGCCTCTGCTCGTCTTCGCTCGCGACCTCTCCCCCAACCCCTCTCCTCCGCCGCCAAATCCAGACCCGGTCGAAAGCAGGAGGGCGCAGGAGAGGTGAGCCGGAATCCCTCTCACGCAGTGAGAGGGACCTCGCCGCGAGGAACGAGCGTGCGGGGAGTCGCTATAGTGTCATGTCAACCCCCTGGCAGCTTTTTTGTCCACTTTCCGTGGTGACCGGAGAAGATTGCGCATGCAGCTGGGCAG
>JAIBBE010000031.1 GCA_019694835.1 Fimbriimonadaceae bacterium
TCGTCCGGTCGTAGAGTTTCGTCGTTCGTGGTGACTCGTGGGCGGCGATGGCCTGGGCGTTCTCAATCGTGCCACCATTCTCCAGATAGGCCGTGATCCCCGTCGCCCGAAACGTGTGGCAGCATGTCGAATCGGGAAGTCCAGCCTCTTCGGCCCGCCTTTTCACCATCCGAAGCACATCAGTCCGCGTCATTCTTGCCTCTGTAATTGCGCGTTCCCGCGAAACGGTCCTAAAGAGAGGTGCTTTCTTGGGCCAATCCTCATATCTGGCGGCTTCCAAATAGGCGTCGATATAGGCCTCGGCGTTGTGGTGGGCGGGAACTTCGTGTCTCTTCCCTCCCTTCTCATGAAGCCTGAGCCACCACCTCTTTCCGAGCTGGAAATAGTCTTCCTTGTTCATGGCCACCACGGCTCCAACCCGCGCAAAGCTGTAAACCATCGTCGCGATGATCGCCCGATCGCGAAGCCCCACTATATTAGTAGTGTCAATCGAGTCGAGGAGCTGACGTGCCTGGCTGGCCTTGAGCACAGGGGTCTTCCCTCTCTTGACCACGTGTTTCGGCCCTCGCACCGATGCGGCCGGATTGTGAGGTACGACCTGGCCGATGACCAGATAGTCGAAGAGCATTCGGATTGCGGCGAGATGTTGCTTGACACTCGGCGGAGCCATCGTGGTCTGGAGCTGCTCGATGTAGGCCGACACAAAAATGGGATTGAGGTTCTTGAGTGGAAGCCTTCTCTCCTCACTCCAGTTGAGAAATTGGTACACGGCCCGCGCATAAGCCATCCGGGTGTTTGGGTTTCGGATGTTAGCGGTAAAGAACTCGACGAACTTCATGGCCGCCTGCTCACCTTCCCTTGCGATGACGGCCGGCACTGGAAGAGCGGCATACCCTTCCCCTCCTGAGAGAACCCACGGATCCCTGCCGCCAAAAGCGACGATTTCACCGTCCATCTGCAAACCCTCCTTGGTGCCTCATAACGTCCTTTATGATACTCCACAGGAGGAGCATACGAAAAATGACCAAAGGATGTGAAATAAGCCGCTCCTTTTCCCCGGAGGACAAATTCAATCTCGAAGAACGGGAGGGCGCGGGTGTCAAGGATGGTAACGAGCGCTTCGCGTCCTTCACACTGGAGGCCGCCCTGGTCATACAATGAGACCCCGCTGGGGAAAGAAAAGGATCTCAATGCCGTTTGAATGCGAAGAGTAGTGCGGGAGTGCTGATGGAGGAGAAGTCCTAGCCTTCAGGCGGCTCTGATGTCAGCGTCCTTGTCAGTAGCAATCCGTTCCCAACGACGAGCAGGCTACCGCCCATATCCGCAAAGACCGCCATCCACAAGGTCGCGTGACCCGATATCGCGAGGGCAAGGAAAATCACCTTGATGCCAATCGCCATGGTGATGTTCTGCGTCAGGACTCTCGCCGTGGCTTGACTCAACCGAATGTATGCAGGAAGTTTTCGCAGGTCATCTTTCATCAGCGCAACATCCGCGGTTTCGAGCGCGGTGTCCGTCCCCGCTACACCCATCGCAAAACCAACGGTCGCCCTGGCAAGAGCCGGTGCGTCATTGACGCCGTCACCCACCATTCCGACGCCTCGGTATGATGCGAGCAAGTTCTCGACTACTTTAAGTTTGTCTTCAGGTAGCAGTTCCGCTTGCACGTCATCGATTCCAGCTTGGGCGCCGATCGCGTTCGCCGTTGATGCATTGTCACCGGTCAGCATCGCCACTTTGACACCCATAGCGTGAAGAGTGCGAATGGCTTCGACACTTTCTGCCCGCAATGTATCGGCTACTCCGAAGATGGCGATGGCCTCTTTATCGTTTGCGAGGACAACGGTTGATTTGCCCTCTGCCTGAAGGCGGTCTAGCTCCGTATGGACATGTTCGCAGCAGATCCCGAGCTCCTCGATCATGCGATGGTTGCCGATCATGTATAAGGCCCTGTCGATTCGGCCCTTGGCTCCGCGGCCAGTCACAGATTCAAACTCTTCTATGTCGAGCAATTCGCCACTCCATCCGGCGACAATCGCTTGGGCGATTGGATGACCGCTCAGATGGTCGAGACTGGCCGCAATTTGGATGGCCTTGTCCCTTTCGAACCCATGCATGGCAACCACGTCGGTCACGACGGGTTTCCCGTGGGTCAGCGTCCCCGTTTTGTCAAGGGCAATCATACGGAGCGTCCGACCCGACTCAAGGTGCGCGCCGCCTTTAATGAGGATCCCTTGCCTCGCCGCGGCGGCAAGGCCGCTGACAACGGTCACGGGAGTGGAAATCACGAGGGCGCATGGACACGCGATCACAAGTATCACGAGCGCTTTATAGAGCCAAGGCAAGAATGGCTGTCCGAACCCAATTGGAACCACGGCGACGAGGATGGCAATGGCCACAACCGACGGAGTGTAGTACCGGGCGAAATTATCAACGAACCTTTGGGTCGGGGCCCGGGTTCCTTGCGCCTCCTGAACAGTCTTGACGATCCTATCGAGTGTCGTTTCGCCTCGCTTACCGGTTACGATGAATTCAAGAACGCCTTGCCCATTGATCGTTCCAGCAAAGAGCTGGTCGCCAACGGACTTTTCCACGGGCAGCGACTCTCCCGTGATCGGGGCTTGATTGACGGTGCTTTGCCCGGCAACAACATTGCCATCGAGGGGAATCCGTTCTCCAGGCTTCACCCTGACTCGCACTCGCAATGCGACTGAAGCGGCTTCGACCTCGCTCCATTCGCCTGACTCCTTCTGCACCCATGCCTTCTCGGGTGCGAGTTGCATGAGTGCACGGACGGCGTTGCGGGCCCTGTCGAGCGAGTACGACTCAATCCGCTCGGCAATCGCAAACAACACGGTCACCATAGCTGCTTCAGGCCAAGACCCGATGGCCACCGCGCCAACAACGGCAAGGCACATCAGGAAGTTGATGTTGAGCGTGAAGGTTCTAACGGCAACCAGCCCTTTAGCGAGCGTCTCCTTTCCTCCGAGAGCTATCGCAAGAAGAGCTAGCCCAATGACGGGCCAGGATTTCTCCTGACCCGTCGTCCAAGCGACGAACTCGCTCACTCCAGCCATGCAGAGGGCGACTCCGAGAATCAGATTCTGGCGCTTGAGTGATTCTGGCGGCCGTGTTTCGCAACCAACCTCGCAGTTGTTCGCGGGCTTCATGCCGACCTCGGTGAGAGCCTCAACAATGGGTCTCTCACTCGAAAACGTGTGGTCAACCGTGAGAATTCGGTTCATCAGGTCGAACTCGACGCGATGGATTTCCTTCACCCGCGAGAGTCTGTTCCGAATGACCGCTTCCTCGGTTGGGCAGTCCATCGCATCGATTCGGAATTTGCTTTGAATCATAGTTCCTCCACGACTTCGTCATCCCGTTCGAACCAAGTGTAAAGAGCCGGTAGCACGAGCAACGTCAGGAGGGTCGCTGAGACAATCCCTCCGATAACCACAGTGGCAAGCGGCCTTTGAACTTCTGCGCCAATCCCGGTGTTGAGGGCCATGGGAATGAATCCCAAGGCCGCCACCAAGGCCGTCATCAAAACCGGTCGCAACCGTTGCGAGGCTCCTTCACGAACAGCATCGACCACCGCCATTTTGCCTTCCGAGCGTAATCGGTTGATGGCAGAGACCATGACGACCCCATTAAGGACCGCAACGCCGGACAGTGCGATGAACCCGACTCCTGCCGTGATGCTGAATGGCATCCCGCGCGCAAACAAACCGATGATGCCGCCAGTGATCGCAAGCGGAACTCCGGTAAAAATCAGCACGGCTTGGCGGAGGCTTCCGAACGTCGAAAAAAGGAGCAGAAAGATCAGTGAAAGCGCGATCGGAACAACCAACGTAAGCCGTGCCGAAGCCTTTTGCAGGTTCTCAAACTGGCCTCCCCACGTGATGTAGTAGCCCTCCTTGAGTTTGACTCGTTCCTTGATCGCCTGTTGTGCGGCGAGCACGAAACTTCCGAGGTCGCTGCCGCGGACATTGAGCTGCACCACCACTCTGCGCTTGCCCATTTCGCGAGAGATTTGGGCCGGAGCGGGGGCATTGTCGATATGCGCGAGCGATGAGAGCGGCACCCCTCCGCCTTGAGGCGTCTCGATCAGAATAGATTTGATCTGGTTGACGTCGTTGCGCACACTCGCTGGTAACTTGACCGTCAGCGCAAACCGCTTGTCGCCTTCAATAATCTGTCCGACTGGTTCACCCCCAAGGGCAATTTTGATCATCTCCTGAATGTCGTCAACGCTCACCCCGACACGCGAGATGGCGTCCCGGTCGATATCGATTTGGAGTACGGGCACTTCGTCTACCTGTTCGACTTCGACATCCTGAGCACCCGGAAGGGATCGCACCACAGAAGCGATCTCATCAGCTCGCGCTTTAAGCTCGCGTAAGTCTTCTCCGAACACCTTGATCCCGATATCCGCTTTGACACCAGAAACAAGCTCAGAGAAGCGCATTTGAATGGGTTGGGAGAAGTTGTAACCTTGGCCGGGCACCTGATTAACCTTCTCCGTTAGCTCTTCAATGAGCTTAGATTTTGTTAATCCCGGCCTCCATTTGTCGCGTGGCTTGAGCATCACGAAGGAGTCCGTAAGACTGAGCGGCATTGGATCCGTCGCAACTTCAGGGGTTCCGCTTCGGGAGAAAACGGTCACCACTTCGGGAACTTCCATCACCTTTTTCTCGAAGGCGGTTACCAGTTTGACGGTCTCCTCGGCGGCTACCGTCCGCACTCTCACTGGCTGGATGACGAGCGAACCCTCATCGAGCTGGGGAATGAACTCTGAGCCGAGCCGGGTGAACAAGAACCCGGCTAATCCCAACAGCCCTATGGCCCCACCAACAATGATTCCTCGGCGTCTCAAAGCAAACCCAAGGGCCGGACGATACAACCTGCTGAGGAACTCCATGATCGGATTCCGGCCCTCTTTCGTGTCGCCCGACATAAACATGCTTGCCAGCACCGGGATCAACGTCATAGTCAAAATGAGCGCTCCGATCAAGGCAAAGACCACGGTGAAGGCCATCGGCTTGAACATCTTGCCTTCTGTTCCTTCGAGCGCGAGAATGGGGAGATAGACGACGGTGATGATCGTCACCGCGAACGCAGTCGGCTTCGCGACTTCTCGGCAGGATTCCCAAACCGTGTGACGAACTTCGTGCCGGTCAAGTGTGGAGCCCTTATGCTCCCTCGCCTCTGCGAGCCTGCGCACGGCGTTCTCGATCATGACCACCGCCCCGTCGACAATAAGGCCAAAGTCAATCGCGCCCAAGCTCATCAGGTTCCCTGAAATCCCGAAGCGGTTCATACCAATGATGGCGAACAGCATCGAGAGCGGAATGGCAAGGGCGACAATGAGAGCCCCCCTCATATTGCCGAGCAATAGGAGCAGGATGACGATCACAAAGATGCCACCCTCCAACAGACTCTTTTCGACGGTGTGAACCGATTCACCCACGAGCTCTGACCGGTTGTAGACAGTAGTCAGAGTGACATCGGCTGGCAGTTGCGCTTTGATCTCCTTGACACGCGCGTTCACGGCGTCAGCAACGGTGCGGCCGTTGGCCCCTTTGAGCATCATGACGGTGACGGTCATCGCCTCGCGACCATCTTTGGTGCTAATCCCCGTGAGCACGGGAACCCCGAGTTGGACAGTGGCGACGTCGCGAACAAGGACAGGAATTCCAGCTTCCGTCTTGACAACGATCTTCTCGATGTCGCTCACCGTTGTCGCAAGTCCAACGCTCCGAATGAGCACGCGTTCGCCATTGCGCTCCAACACACCACCGCCGGCGTTCTGATTGTTCTTCTTGAGAGCTGAAACCACTTCATCGACGGCAATGCCGCGCGCAAGCAGGGCCCTGGGTTCGACGATCACCTGATACTGCTTGACCGAACCGTCGGCAGCATTGACCTCAGCGACACCTGGCACCGTTCGTATCTGAGGCGCGATGGTCCAATCCTGAAGGGAGCGGAGCTCCATCGGGCTTCGAGTCTTGCTCTCAAGGGCGTACATGTAGATGTCACCGAGCCCGGTCGAAACGGGACCCATTTGAGGCGCTTCGATCCCGCTTGGAAGAGACTCTTTGACGCTGCCCAGCCGCTCATTCACGAGATTCCTTGCGAAGTAAGTTTCCACGTCATCTCGGAACGTGACGATGACCTGGGACAAGCCATATTGACTGAGGCTTCGAACTTGCTCGACGCCGGGAATACCTCCCATGGAAGTCTCAATTGGGAATGTCACGAGCTTTTCAACTTCCTCGGGGCTCATACCGCCCGTTTCGGTGTTGATCGAGACTTGGTTCGTCGTGATGTCCGGGACCGCGTCGAGCGTAAGCTGCTGCCACGAGACGACGCCAAGCGCGACCATCAAGACCGTCGCGATAATGACGAGGAACCTCTGAGTGAGGCTGAAGTGCAAGATTTTGTCGAGCATCAGTCTTCGTGCCCCTTGAGTTCGTCTTTTTTCTGCTCACTGGAAAGCACAAAAGCACCCTCGGCAGCGATTTCGTCACCCTCTTTGATGCCAGACAGAATGGCGACCGTATCGCCGTCTTCAAGTCCCAGCTTCACCTCGTGCTTGTCAAAGCCTTCGCCGTCTTTCACATACACAAAGGTCTTTCTGTCCTCGGTGAGAACCGCCGACTTGGGAACGATCAGGGCGCGAACTTTGACGCCTACCCCAATTCGAACATTGGCGAACATCTCGGGTTTGAGGCGGCCATTCGCATTGAGGACAAGGCAATGGACGGGGATTGACCTCGTTTTCGGGTCAACTCTAGAGCCGACGATTCGAACTTCTGCGATGAACGGGGTCCCTGGAAGCGAGGCGACCGTTACCGTGGCGGTTGCCCCCTTGCTGACCCTTGAGAGTTCGCGCTCCGGAATGTTTGCCGTCACCCATACGGCATTGAGGTCCTCCAATTCAAGCAGAACCTGGGTTCGCTCGACTGCTTGGCCCCGCGTCACGGCAAAGTGAGTAATCGTGCCGCTGATAGGCGCTACCAAGTCGACCCGGCCCACCGATGCACCTCCCGAACCAGAGTTTGCCCGGTAAACGGATCGGGCATTGGAGATTCCCCGGTTGGCACTGGCCAAAGCCGACTCCGAGGCTTTGACCCGGATCCGTGCCCTGTCCAGCTCAAGCCCGCTCGATTTCACCTCAGCTTCGGCACCCTGTAGCTCTTTGGCATTGAGTAGCCCTTGCGAAGCGATCCTCTTCTCCCGTTCGTAGCTCGACTTGGCGATCTCAATCTTCGCCTTTGCTTTGTCGAGCCGAATCTGGTCCTGTTGCAGTTCGAGCCGAGCAGCTTCAAGCTCAGACTTCGACACGATGCCGTCGCGGTACAGGTTTTCCAAGCGGCGCAATTGCTCGGCGTGACTGGCTTGTTCCTTTTGCGTGCTCAACAATTCGCTTTGCGCTTCATTAAGCTCGTTCTGGGCCTGCTGGACGGGTGCCTGGCTAAATGCTCCCGCTGAAGCAAGGTCGCGCTGACGTTTGAGGTTGGTCTTGGCTGCATTGAGTTTGGCGACGGCAAGTTCAACTTCGGATCGGGCCTGGCGCAATTCAGATGTCGCCGCATCCCGGATACGAATCGCTTCGGCGATAGATGACCATGCTTGGGAGAGTTCGGGCGACTCGATGATGGCTAAGGTCTGGCCCTGGCGAACCGAGTCACCAAGTCTGGCGGAAATCGAAATGACCCGCCCTTCGACAGGCGGAGTGACTACGGCTTTGCCGCGGTCTGTGCTCGTGACCGTTCCAGGGACTTCGAGAGAGTCCTGAACTTCCTTTGATTGAACGCGGACCGTCCTTACGCCTGCGATGGCCTGAGCTTCTTTACTAAGCTTGACCTGTCCCTCGACATGGCCAGCTTCCTCAGAATGACCGTGTTCGACTTTCGACGTAACTGGGCTTTTCGAGCATCCTGCAATCAATAGCAATGCGAATCCAAGAAACACCGACCGATTCACTTGAGCACCTCCGCCAAAAAGCCTGACGCCCGGTATTGGGCGATCACGGCAAGTGAATATTGCTGCCTTGCCTCAACCAGTTCCTGTTCCACTTCCCTCAGTGCCCTCGTAGCTTCCAGCACGTCGATGAGTGTTCCGATCCCTTCGCCAAACCCCTTCTGCGACTTGGCGACTAGGTCCCGAGCCGAACCAAGGATGGATTCGTAGGTCTTGATCCTCTTACTCCGTGCTTCCAGCTCGATTTGCGCTGCCTCTAGCTCGCGCCTGGCTACGGCGAGCGAATCTTCGAGGAGTTTCTTCGCTGACTCGGCCCTAAAGCTAGCCGCTCGACTCTCATTTCTGGCACGACCGTGATCGAACAAAGTCCACGAAATTTGAACCCTGCCAACAAAGTATCCGGGGTCATTGCTCCAGGGCGATCTGACCAACTGCAGGCCAACTTCTGGCCGGTTCGAGAGTGAGGCGACCTTGGCCTCTGCCTTTGCCACCACCACGTCGGCCTGCAACGCCAAAAGGTCTGGCCGCTCAGCTACGTTGGCGTCCCTCAGAGCCTCGATGACCGCGTCAGATTCAACGCTGAGGGCGTCCGTGGGTACACCGATCAGGCCGGAGAGGCGCTTTGTCGCGGCAAGATAATCTGCCTGCCGTAGCTCACTGGACTGCTTTGCTCGCTCCAATTCGACACTTGCGCGGGTGACCTGTACTTCGGCGATCTTGCCTTCTTCAAAACGGCGCTGTGTTGCCTTGAACAAACCTTCTGAAACAGTGACCAACTCAGCCGCCACTTCGCGTTGGTGCTGCGAAGTGACCGCGGTGACAAAGGCCGTGAGGACTTCGGCCTGAAGTTGACTGGCTTGTAGCCGGTACTCAGCCACGGCCCGCCTTGTCCCGGCATCACCAAGCGCGCGGGCAGATCGTCGCCGTCCGAATATATCGATGCCCTGGGTCAGCGCAAGATCTTGGTCTGTCGCGCCGACTTCCGAGCGGGACGAAGCTCCGAGAGAGAGTTCAAGTGGGGGAAATGCGCCAAGTGCATTTGCTTTTGAGATGGCCTCTTCCACCTTGAGCCGAGCGGACATCAGGGCTGGCCGATTCTTGGCGGCGAGTTTGAGGGCGTCCTGCGCGGAAATCTGTGTTTGGGCTTGGCAGGTCGTGGTTGCCAAGAGAATGAGATATGTGAGTTGCTTGTTCAAGTTGTGCTCCAGTTTCACGGGCTGGAGCAAAGAACGTGCGGCTATGCCAATAACACGAACAAGTCTCCAGCAGACGAAGAGTCATCTGCTAGAGTCGGTGGTCCGCGAAGAGAAACCGCTTGCGGTGGGCCAGTAGGTGGCGCACAGGTAGAGAACCAAAATTGTTGGACTGGTTCGCCAAGGACAGGAATGGACGGAACCTCTATGGAAGCAGGCAAGCAGGCGAACTCAATATGAAACCCCGGAGTTATGGTCAGGGAAGTCTGGGTTTGTGGCGTCTCACAGGCGCGAAGGCTGCAACAATCGTGACAGTCGCCATGAAGAGTGGCGAGCCTGCTATTGGCGGGAGCCAGCTCCGTCGTCGCGGCACACTCTGTACACAGTTCGCCAGTTGGACGAACGTATTCCGAATTGCAAAAGTGGACTTGCGCGAACAAGATCGTGAGGAACAGGAAAGCCCGCCCTGTAAATCCCTTCATCGCAGCCCAAAAGCCCATGCCGGTTTCATTTTGACATGTTTCCGAGCAGGTTCGCGCACGATGCCTATACGCGATGCCGCGCATTGCAGGGATCACAAGTCCACTTTGAGGTATCACCGCGCCGCTGATGCAAGTGTTCGGACGTCCGAACATGTTCCCTGACTACCGAGGGGGGGGGTTACACGGCCTTCCGTAGGCGCAGGGAGTTGAGGATCACTGAGACGCTGGATAGGGCCATAGCTGCGGCCGCAAGCATCGGGTTCATTTTGCCGATCGCGGCGAGTGGAATCATGACCACGTTGTAGCCGAAAGCCCAAAAGAGGTTCCAGTGGATTGTATTCATTGTCGCTTTAGAAAGCCGGATGGCCTGAACCACGCCTCGAAGGTCCTGACGTAGGAGCGTGATGCCGGCAGTTTCCATTGCAATGTCTGTTCCTGAACCCATGGCAATTCCAAGGTCGGCTTGGGCAAGCGCAGGCGCGTCGTTGATGCCATCTCCGACCATCGCGGTTGTCCCGTGCAGTTGATAGCGTTTGACGACTTCGGCTTTTTCCGCCGGGAGAACTTGGGCTTCGGCGGTTTGGATTCCTACCCGTTGGGCGATGGACATTGCGGTCTGCCGGTTGTCTCCCGTGACCATGACGGGCGTGATTCCAAGACCCCGGATCTCTTCAACCGCTTGTGCGCTGAATTCGCCGATGGGATCCGCCACGGCTAGAATCCCTTCAATTCGGCCATCAACCGTTAGAATGACGGTCGTTTCGCTCTGTGCTTCGTGACGCGAGATCAGCTCTTTCAACTCGTTGTTGAGAGCGACACCGCTTTCTTCGAGCGAGCGAGGGGAACCAACGACAACCGTCTTACCTTGCACGATGGCGGAAACCCCTCGGCCACTGTGAGAAGTAAAGGAATCTGGATCCGGAACTGAAACGGAGGTTCTCGCCCCTTCGACGATTGCCTTGGCCACAGGATGCTCGGACCGTAGTTCGGCCGATGCCGCTAGAGTCAGGACAGAGTCTTTTTTCAAGGTCCCGACTGGCTCGACTCCGGTCAACACGGGTCTGCCTTTGGTGATCGTACCGGTCTTGTCAAGCAGCACCGTCCGAACACTGCCAGCCTTCTCAAGTACGGCACCGTCTTTGATGAGCACACCGAGTTCAGCTCCCCTGCCGGTTCCAACCATGATGGCAGTCGGAGTCGCAAGGCCGAGAGCACAAGGGCAAGCGATGACCAGCACGGCAACGGCTGGAACGAGCGAGTCCGCAATGCTGGATCCTCTCAACACCCATATCGCAAACGTGGCCATGGCGACCAAGATGACGATCGGAACGAAAATAGCCGACACCTTGTCCGCAAGTTTCTGAACGGGGGCTTTGGAACCTTGAGCTCGTTCCACCATCCGTATGATCTGTGACAGAGCAGTGTCTTTTCCGACTTTGGTGGCCTTGTAGAGCAGGGAGCCAGAATTGTTCAGAGTTGCACCCGTCACAAAGTCCCCAGCGCCTTTCTTCACGGGCACCGGCTCACCGGTGAGCATCGATTCATCGACGTAGCTTTCACCTTCCTCGACAATTCCATCTACCGCGATCTTTTCGCCTGGTCGGACTCGAATGAGCGTTCCGACGTTAAGATGCTCCACCGGATGTTGTTCCTCGGATCCGCCTGGAGTGACGACGGTCGCCATTTTCGGGGCGAGCCCAACGAGTTTCTGAATCGCTCCGGACATCCTCGTTTTAGATTTGGATTCAAGGAATTTGCCTACGAGGATCAGAGTCACGATCACCGCGCCGGTTTCGAAGTAGACGTGCTCACTTTGAATGTGAGAGTGCCCCCGGAAAGCAATCACAGAATAGACGCTGAAAATCCACGAGGCTCCTGCGCCGAGGGCAACCAGGGAGTCCATGGTTGCCGTGAAGTGCGTAAGCCCCTTCCAAGCCGAGACAAAAAACTGCCGTCCATTCCAAAAGATAACCGGAGTCGATAGTGCAAGCAGGATCCAGTTGGCCAGTTCGGGCCTTGGGTGCCAGAGCATGGAGAGAAGGAAAACTGGAGCGGTGAGCAAGATGGCCACAAGCAGGTTCTTCTGCATAGAGTCGATCTGTTCTTTCGACTCGAGCGCGAGATGCTCCGAATGTTCGCCATGATGCTTGTGAGGATCTTCATGTGCCCCTCCTACAACTCCTTGGTATAGATTGGCTTGGTACCCTGCACTCGACACTGCCTTGGCCAAGGTTTCGACAGGTACACCGGTGTGCATCACGTCGGCCCGCTCAGTAGCGAAATTGACACTCGCCTCGATGACGCCAGGAACATTAGCAAGTGCCTTTTCGACCCGGCGCACACAGGAAGCGCAAGTCATCCCTTCAATTTTGAGTTCAGATCTTATGTGGTCCGCGTGGTGGTCGGAGTGTTCCATCCTTAACAGTCCTCACAAAGGCCGGGAGCCCTGTTGGAACTAGGAGCTGAAGCTTCCGCGATTCGGGCCGAGTAGCCTTCAGACTGGACGGCTTCGATAAGGTCTGCGGGTTCGACAGTCCCTTCGATGACGGCCTGCTGGACATCAAGTTCCACTGAAGCGGATTCGACTCCAGGAACTGATTCGAGTGCCGCTTTGACGTGAGCGACGCAATTGCCGCAACTCATTCCTTCAATTCTTAATTTTGTTGTCATTTCGCTGATACCTCATAGGGTATGTCAGCGGACAAGCCGAGAGAGGGTGACGCGAAGCTCATCGATGAGTTCATCGGGACTCATTGATTTTGCTTTCTCGTGCTCGGTCTCACAGCCGTGGCCAACAATGCATGTCTGGACGTGGTTCGCGGCGATTTCAGCTCCAATTTGCTCAAGAGCCGACCGTGTGGCCGCCAGTTGGGTGAGAACGTCCGCACAGTACTGGCCTTCTTGGACCATCCTGCGCAGACCCCTC
Source organism: Fimbriimonadaceae bacterium (assembly GCA_019694835.1). The sequence continues at coordinate 12,588 of JAIBBE010000031.1, forward strand.
ACCTGACCTTCAACCCTTGCCAACCTGCGGTCAATCGCTTTTGTCGATTCGCCGTCCATTTCCTCATTATACCCCACCGGGTATATGGGGCGGTTCCAACAGTAGTTGGGGCTATTTCACCTGCTTCTTGAGACTGATAACGCCCCGGTCGACGGCTTTGCGGACATAGCCTTTGAGCACTTCGCTGTGAGCCGTGTCCACGTGTCTGCCACGCCCCATGAAATGGGACCAGTCTCCATCGCCCCATGTCAGGTCACCTTTGACTTCCGCAACCGTTTTGCCGGATGCATCCGTAAGGCTGAACCGGTAGTCCATGAACTTGCCGTGCTTGTACTGGTTATCCCAGTGAGACATGTCTGCAGCATGAGTGAGTGGGACATTTAAGGTCGCGTGGAGAAGAAGGGTGCCTGGAACGAGTTTGTTTGTGCCAATCGGTGTGGCTTTTCCGGCCAAGTGATTCCCAGGTACAGATCGCGCCATCCATTTGTCGAACTGTGCGCTCAACTCTTTTCGGAGTTCTGGCTCGTTGATCGGGAACTGCGCCTTTTGTCCTTGAATGGTCAAATTGTTGATGACCACCGGTTCAAAGTAGACCTGCTCGGGCTTGGCTGCTTGGGCATGGACAGAAGCACCGATTGCGGTGAAAATCAGCAATGCCGAGCAAGCCCGAATCGGAAATGGCGCGCGTTTCATTTGACGACGACCTTGCCTTGGTACATGTTCATCGGGCAGGAAAACGCGAGCTCACCGGCTTTGTCTGGAGTGAACTTAAACGTCACGGTTTGACCTTGCTTTACGGTCTGTTTCTGCTTCAGGCTCTTGAATTCAATAGTCGCACCGCAACCCATCTTGGCTCCGCCCTTGAAGGTGATGGCCACGGGAACTCCCTTTTTTACGGAGATTGCCGATGGGGTGTATTTGCCTTCGGCGACCGTGACCGTCAGGGTCTGGACTCCTTTCACGGTCTTGGCCGGGACCGGCGCGTCTTGGTGATGCCCTTCGTGCTGAAAAGCAAAAGCGGTGGTGCTCATAAGAGCGGCGACGACGAGAATGGTTGTGCTTTGTTTCATAGGTTTTCTTCCTTGCGGACGTCATGGCCGTCCGAGACGGCTGGGAGTGTCGGGTCATGCTCCGTGACGGGCCAAGACCAATCCCGTTTGAGGAAAGTCTTGTTGAGCCAGACGACAAAGTCGTCCACGTAGGTATGCATGATCGGGATGTCGAAGAGTGAAAGAACGGTGCCCACGATGAGTCCTCCGACCACCGCAGTAGCGAGTGGCTGATAGGCATCGAGGCCGGTTTTGGGAGCGAACGCAACCGGAAGCATGACGAGAAGAGTGATGCCAGCCGTCATCAGAATCGGGCGAAGCCGGTCTGGGCACGCGGTCCGAATCGCCTCATCTCTCGGAATTCCCTTATCGCGGTATTTCATGATCAGGTCGATCATGAGAACCGCCGTCGTGATGTCCATTCCGGTCAGCACGATGATTCCTAAGATCGAGACCGTCGAGAACGACTGGTGTGCGATGAAGAGGGCCACGAAGACACCCGCGAGTTCCAGCGGCAGGGAGGCGATCATTTGAAGCGGCTGAAGGAACCCTCGGAACTGGACGACCAGGACGAGGTACATCATCGCAATGGAGAGAACGAGACCCTGGATGAGGCGCCGGAAACTGTCCATCATCTGCGTCATATCGCCGCGCATCTCCATCCCGTACCCTGGCGGAAAGTTGACCGGCTGGATTCCAAGCTTCTTGTTGCCACCGTAGGCGTTCGAGACGAGGTTCATGACCACGTCCATGCTGGGAAGGCTCCCGATTCGGTAGTAACCGGTGACCCCGATGACCCTTCGGAGGCCATCGTGCTCGATGACCGTCGGAGATGTCTTGGGAACGACGTCAGCGACCGACCTCAATGGAATCTGCTTTCCGTCCGGAGTCGTCAGATACACCGATTCAAGATCTTGTGAAGTGGACCTCGCGTCCTTCTCATACCGAACAAGGATCGTGTCTTGACGGATGTTCGGCAACCGGTAGTACTCGTTCGTGAGTCCGCCTCGCATCGCGTAGTAGGCCTGTTGGGCGATCTGGTCGGGGCTGAGTCCCACCTCTTGGGTCCTCTGCAAATTGACGTCGATGCGATAGTCCGGCACTCCCAATGCCCAAGTGCGCGATGGTTGGAAGAGTTCGGGCATCTTCTCCCCCACTTTCAAGACTTGGTCTCCCAACTTGTCCAGGACGGCAAGGTCCTGGCCGTAGATGTTCACGTGAATGGGTGCGGCCGAAGTCGCCATAACGTCCGAGCCCATCTCCTTGATTTGGAACCGCCGGAC
>JAIBBE010000011.1 GCA_019694835.1 Fimbriimonadaceae bacterium
CGATCGCTGCTGAGCTCAACAGTCGACCGCGCAAGACGCTGGGATGGAAGACTCCCGCCGAGACCCTTGATCTTCATCTATCCTTGCTCCAACAAGGCGGTGTTGCGACGACTCCTTGAACTCGGCCAGTACACGTCCGGGCCCTTCCGCAACCTGCTGGACCGCCATGGGATCCGCCAGTCGTTGAGCCGTCCGCGGCAGTGCTGGGACAACGCCGTCGCCGGCGCTTCTTCTCGACGCTGAAGACGGAGCTGGTTTACCGTCAGCCAATGACCACCCGGGCCGCGGCGAGGCAAGCCGTATTCGAGTACATCGAAGTCTTCTACAACCGCCAGCGTCTGCATTCTGCCCTGGGGTACCGCTCCCCGGCAGAGTACGAGCGCGAGACCCTTGCAGCACCAACGGCCGCCTCAGCGGCCTAAGAAATGTGTCCGTCACAACGGGTTAGGCCCAGACATCAACGCCTAGTGTCGCGCGGCATTAATTCGTTTACGCGTTGGGCGGGGCTTTCAAGGCAAAGCCAGCCGATTCAGTTGTAAACGGGTTTCGGACGCACGACACTAGCTGCAAAAGAATCCACGCATCACGTTGCACTTCACGCCGACCTCAGAGTCCTGGCTCCGTCTGGTTGAGGTCTTCGGCGTCATCACTTGGCAGGCAATCCGCCGTGGCTCATTCGACAGCGGCAAACCGCTCACGGCGGCCATCCGGACGTTCATCGCAGGCTGGAACAACCGCTGCCCTCCGTTCGTCTGCACCAGGACGCCCGAACAGATCCTGACGCACACCAAACGTAAACTAACTTCCGACGCGCAACACCGGCCTGGAGGAACAAGGAGAAGGGCAGCGCCAAGGCCGCCCTCGTCCAATTCTCACGAGTTACGTTGCACCGGAACTAGGTAGCGATCACGCTTCACTGACCTCGTGCGCGGGAGCGGTGCCGTCAAGCACGGAGAGCAGTTCCTTTCCCAGAACGAAGCCTTCGTATCCCTTTGCTGCAACCTCGTCGCACTTGATGCGATAGGCTCCGACGCCTCCCACGTAGGGCATGAAGACGCGCGGCTTGCCCGGAATGTTCGCGCCCAGGTACCAGGAGTCGGCGAGCACGAACAGCGTCTTTTGCGAGAGTTCGTTCACGTGGGCGACCCAATCTGCCTCGGCTTGCACTTCTGCTTCAATCGTCTCGATTCCTTGTTCGCGCATCGTGCCAATCACGCCCGCGATCCATTCGACGTGTTGTTCGATGGACACGGGCATATTGCTCAGGACGGACGGGCTCCCGGGCCCGGTGATCATGAACATGTTCGGGAAGCCTGCTGTTGCGACTCCAAGATAGGTCGTCGGGCCGGCCGCCCACTTATCCTTCAGCGCCAGCCCACCTTTGCCGCGAATGTCCATTTTGAAGTACGCACCGGTCATGGCGTCGAATCCGGTGGCGAACACGATGACGTCGAGGTCATAGCTCGCGTCCTGCGTTCGGATACCGGTCAGCGTGATTTCCTCTATCGGGGATTCCCGAATATCTACCAGCGTGACGTTGTCGCGGTTGTAGGTATCGAAGTAATCGGTGTCGATAAGAGCCCGCTTGGACGTGAACGGATGGTCCTTGGGTATCAGCTTCTCGGCAGTTGCGGGATCCTTGACGATTTCTCGGATCTTCGAGCGGATGAAATCCGCGGCAGTCTCGTTGGCTCTCAGATCGATTGCGATGTCATTGAACGAACCCTGCACGAAGCGGAATCCGCCCTGTTGCCAGGCGTTCTCATACACCTCACGCCTTTCTTCTTCGCTTACCGATAGAGCGGAACGATCAATCGGCTGGTAGGGCGCACCGCCGGCGGACGTTTTCGCCTGCTGCCAGATCTCGTCATAGTTCGCCTTGATTCCGTCGAGGAACGCCTTGTCAACGGTGCTGTGACGGGCAGGAATAGTGAACTGAGGGGTTCGCTGGAACACGAAGAGGTGTTCCGCCTGCCTGGCAATCACTGGAATCGACTGGATGCCACTGGACCCTGTGCCAATTACTCCGACTCTCTTGCCCGCCAGGTCGACGCCCTCGTGAGGCCAGGAGCCAGTGTGGAAAGATTGGCCGGCGAACGTTTCGCGGCCAGAGATGTTCGGAATCTGGCCCGCCGAAAGGCAACCAATTCCGGTCACGAGGAAGCGTGCTGTCACCTTCTCGCCGGAATCCGTGTAGACCTCCCAGCAGCGGTTCTCCTCATCGTAATGAGCCGCGGTCACGCTAGTATTGAAGTTGATGCTCCTTCGGAGATCGAACCGATCAGCGACGTGGTTGAGGTACCTTAGGATCTCCGGCTGCTCGGGATACTTTCCGCTCCACTCCCAGTCCTGCAGCAGCTGCTTATCGAAAGAGAAACAGTAGATGTATGACTCCGAATCGCAGCGGGCGCCGGGGTAGCGGTTCCAGTACCACGTTCCGCCCACGTTGTCGCCGCGTTCGAACACGCGGGTCGACATCCCCATCTCGTCACGCAGCTTTCGCAACATGTACATGCCCGCAAAGCCTGCGCCGATGACCACTACATCGCAGTCCGGAAGGTTCGAATCACCCATTGTAGGTCTCCTTATTTTGTGCCCGAGTTGTCCAAACAAATGACCCCCCTACGTTGCGGCAGTTCGCCGATCCTACTGAACATAAGAGCGACGAGCCGATTTCCGTCACTGGCGCGCGCCGATGTCCGGGCACGACGTGCAGCCGGTCGGAGGGGAAAGTGACCGGCTGCCGCGTCTGCGTCCGGTTCAGGCGGGCCGGAACCTCGGGATTGGCGTCCCGTTACCGGCGTCCTGGAAGAGCACCTGCAGTGGCATTCCCACTTTCAGGTCCTCGTTGGCACACTCGATGACGTTGCAGGTCATCCGCGGGCCTTCTGGCAGCTGGATGACGCTGACGTTGTAGGGCGTGTCATTTTCGAAGCCCGGGATCTTCTGGTGGACAATCCCGAACGTGAACAACGTTCCTTTGCCGGATGCTTCGGCCCACTCTAGCTTCTCTCCGAGACACTGGCTGCAGAACTTCGCATCCGGCTGCAGGTAGGCCTGGCAGTCTCCGCACTGCTTCAACAGCAGGACGCCCCTCTCCGCTGCTTCGAAATACGCCTTCGACTCTTCGTCGGGCATGGGCATCGGCTTGGGCGTGCTGCTCGTCGCTGCTGCACTCATGAGTTCGCTCCCTTCGCGTTCGACATCATCGACATCAGTTCACTGACCGGTGCGGGCTCAGGACGAGCGTCGCGTGGTAGTCGAGGATGCCGCCCTGCATGCTCACGAGGACCACGTCGTGCTTCGGGACCTGGCGTTCGCCGCCGTCTCCGCGCGCCTGGATGACGCCTTCGGACAGCGGAGTCATGCCCCACATGTAGTAGCCGGAGAGTTCGCCGCCGCCGGTGTTGGTCGGCAAAGAACCGCCCGGCTCAAGCCGGCCGTCAGCCACAAACGCGCCGCCCTCGCCCTTCTTGCAGAAGCCGTAGTCCTCGAGCGTCACCAGCGTCGTGTATGTGTAGCAGTCGTACAGTTCGCAAACGTCGACATCTTCGACGGTGATCCCCGCCATGCCGAAGGCCGTGGTCTTCGCGATCTGGGCGCCGGTGTTGACCTCGTTCTCCACGTCGTCACGACGCGGATTCCCGGGATGTCCCTGGCCCATGCCGACGATGTAAGCCGGCTTGGAGGTGATGTCCGCGGCACGGTCAGCGCTCGTGACGATGACGGCAATAGCGCCGTTATTCACCATCGTGCAGTCGAGGAGGTGGAACGGCTCGCAGATCCAGCGCGAGTTGTGGTAGTCCTCGAGCGTGATCTCGTCGCGCTTGATCGCCCGGGGGTTCATCGCCGCCCACTTCCGGTTGGAAACCGCGATGGCGCCAAGCTGGTCATTGGTCGTCCCGTAGAGCGCCATATGGCGCCTCGCCGCGAGCGCATAGGCGGTGTTCGCGCCTGCGAAGCCGTATGCCGCGCCGGAGGTGATGGCGGAAAGCCCCACGGTCCCGCCGCGCGGGCGAGCGTAGGCGCTACCTGCCGATTGACCGGCCATCAGCGGAGCGTCCGCGAAGACACAGGCGACGGTCGTGGCCATCCCGGCCTGGATGGCCATCGCCGCGTAGTGGACCATCTGCCCGGCGGTGGAGCCGGCCGCATTCATGTGGTTCATCAGCTTCAGGTTGCGGAGGCCCATCTGGGTCTGCAGCCCGAGCTGGTTCCAGGCCGTGCCGGTTGAACCGGCGTTCACCAGCAACCCGTCGAGGTCCGATTTCTGGAGTCCGGCGTCTTCGAGGGCGAGCTTGATCGCCCGCGCGGCGAGTGTTGGGTTATCGCCGATGGGCGAGCGGGTCATCTCGGTGATACCGAGCCCGACGATTGCTCCCTGTGCGGTCATCGTGCCGTTCCTTCCTTATATATCAACACTTAGCGGCCCTTCCACTGTGGTTCGCGCTTCTCGGCGAAGGCACGCGGTCCTTCCAGCATGTCCTCCGACTGCATGAGCACCGCGGCTGCCGGGAAGCGGGTCTTCATCGCCTCTTCGAGCCCCATATCGAGGCCCTTCATCGAGGACTCCTTCGAGGCGCGAATCGAAAGCGGCGAGCAGGCCATGATGTCGTTCGCCCAGCGCTCGGCCGTGGCGATGAGCTGGTCTGCCGGGACAACTTCGTTGACGAGGCCCCAGTCGAGCGCGGTCTTCGCGTCGATCGGCTTGCCGGTGAGGATCATGCCCATTGCCCGCTTCAGCGGAATCTGTCGCGGGAGGCGATGGACGCCACCGGCGCCGGCGATGAGGCCGACCTTCGGTTCCGGGAGCCCGAACTGGGCATGCTCGGCAGCGATGACGATGTCCGAGGCGAGTGCCATTTCGCAGCCGCCGCCCATGGCCCAGCCGTTGACCGCGGCGATGAGCGGCTTGTTCAGGTTCCAGCGCGCGGTATTGCCGCCGAAGCCGCCGGTATCTTTCGCAGGCGCCGCCGGGGCTGGAGTGCCGTTGCCACGACCTGCCGCCGCCGTCGCCTTGAGGTCGTTGCCGGCCGAAAAGGCACGGCTTCCCGCGCCCGTGAGAATCGCGACCCAGATCTCCGGGTCGGCGGCGATGTCGTCGTAAACCTCGCCGAGTTCGACGTGGCAGGCGGCGTGAAGCGCGTTCATCACCTCTGGCCGGTTGAGGGTGATGTAGGCGATCCGCCCCTTCTTTTCATACTTCACATATTCGTATGACAACTGCTTCTTTACCCTTTCAGAAAATCGGATCCAAGTCCTTGGGAGTCGCCCGCGGTCCAGCGGTCAAGCCAGTCCGCCAGCCGCTTTTATCGCACTGATCTCTTTCTCAGTCAGGCCAAGGACATCCTTGAAGACGAATGCATTATCGGCTCCTACGGGCCTGGGAGACGCGTAGATGTGCGGAGGACTTGCCGAGAGGAGCCAAGGAGTAGCGGTAAAAACCTGGCCCGCCGTCACGCCCTCAACATCGACAATTGCGTGCTCCCTGCGAAACGCGAGTTGCCGGTCAGTGAACGTTTGGAGCGGCGCGATCACCGGATACGAAGCAACGCCCGCAGCCTGCAGGTAATCAGAAAGCTGCTCGGCATCCCAAGCGCCGGTAAGCGCTGACAGTCTGGCGTCGAGTTCTTCCACGTTCTGAAGTCGACCAAATGTGTCGGCGAACCTCGCCTCCGACTGGAGTTCTGTAGCATTCAAGATGGTGCAAAGTGCCCGCCAGGAATGCTCACTATCTACCGCGATGGTAATCCACTTGTCGTTGCCCGCGGTCTGGTATACGCCATGCGGAGCCATTGTCCTGTGGCGATTACCCATCGGACCCATGATGCGTCCGTTCATTTCATACTCAATGAACGCCTCGGCCATCGCTGCTGCGCCTGCCTCCCCTTGAGCCATATCGATAAACTGACCCACTCCGGAGACGTCCCGAGCCTCCAGGGCAGCCAGGATAGCAACGAGTGCGTACGTTGCGGCAGTCGGGTCGAGGTCGGCGACATCTTCCTGAATAGCCGTGTCCCCCGGGTAGCCTAGTAGGCTCTTGATGCCGTACAGCGCGGTCAAGGACGGTCCGTACGTCATAACGTCGGACCACGGGCCCGTCTGCCCTGCGGCAGATAGGGATGCCATGATCAATCTCGGGTTGATCTCCCGAAGGATTGCATAGTCCAATCCGAGTTTTCGCGCTCCCCGGGGCGAGAAGTTCTCAAAGAGCACGTCGCTTACTTCCACTAGCCGGCGAAAGATCTCCTGGCCTGCCGGGTTCGTGAGATTCAGCGAAACAGATTGCCTGTTGCGAACGAGACTGTCGTAAGCGGAAGGGTCGGTTGCGGGTGGCGTCGGCCTGGCACCGCCCTGTATGGCATTGCGGGCGAGGGACTCGACTTTGATGACCTGTGCCCCGAAGTCGGCGAGGTAGAGGCCCAGCAATGGGCCGGCCCACACCTGTCCAAGGTCAAGGACGCGCAGTCCGGTCAATGGTCCGACAATAGTCGTCCTCTCCGTATCTTCGTGCATTCAAATCACCTCGCTGCGTGCGAGGTCTACGAGTTGCGCATTGGTAAAGCCAAGCCCTCGGAGTACCTCATTGGTGTGCTGACCCAGGCGGGGAGCCGATGTCCGCAGCTCCCAGGGCGTGTCCGTCATTTGATAGGGCGCGCCGGGAACGCTGAACGTGGAATCGCCTCCGTCGGAAATCTTTTGGAAGTAACCGCGAAACTGAAGTTGGTCCGAGCCGGCCAGTTCGTTTACCCGATGGACCGGCTGAAAGGGGATATTGTGCTGACGGAACTCGCCCCAGAGTTCATCACGAGTCCTATGACCGACGGCGGCAACGATGTGCGCCTCGATCTCTTCGGCATGCTGAACGCGGCTCTGCATATTTGCAAATCGCGGATCGTCCGCCCATTCTGGATCTCCGATAAGGTGAATGAATTCTCTCCAATGACGCTCTTGCATTGTTATGAACTCCATGTGTCCGTCCGCGACAGGGAGCACCGTCCAGGGAAAGAATGAATTAACTCGATTACCCGAACGCTCGGGAGGATTGCCGACGCCCGAAAGTATGCTGGCAAGCATGGGTCCCGATGTGACGCCCGCCAGCAACGCTTGGATTGAAATGTCCACGTGTTGCGCAACGCCGGTCTGCTTCAGGTAGCGACGTGCCATGAGCGTTCCAGCCGCGCCATGGACTCCCCCGAGGAACTCCGCCTCGTTAAGCGGCTTGGACAAGGGGGAACGTTTCGGGTCACCCGTTCGATAGGCCACCGATGAGCCTGCGGAAGCCTGCAGGCCATGCCCGCGAAAGTGACAGTAGGGTCCACTCCGGCCAAAGACGGAAATGGATGTGACGATTAGCCTGGAATGCTGAGATCTTAACGAAGTCCAATCGAGTCCCATCTCGGTGACATGACTCGGCTCGACGTTTTCCACGAGCACGTCGGCGTTGTCGAGCAACCGACCAAGCGCTTCTCTGCCAGCCGCCGCGCGGAGATTCAGAGTGATTCCCTTCTTGTTCGTGTTCAGATACAGGAACAGGCCACTCCGCTCGGGGTGCGGCTCATCGTTGCGAAACGGGCCATAACGCCGGGCCGAGTCTCCACGGGGAGACTCCACTTTGATCACGTCAGCGCCAAGGTCCGCGAGCAACTTCGAGCAATACGGCGCTGAGACGAAATCGCCAACTTCGATTACTCGAAGACCAGTCAATGCAGCTGTCATGCGAATCTCCTCAGTACCTGGGACGGACCGACACATAGCTGCCGCACCAGTGCAAGACGAACCTTGTCTGAGATCCTCGCTGCCACCGCGGAGCTGCCAAACTGTCGCATCTGCTTGGACCTCCGATCGGTGACGACGATTCTCTTAAGAGCGAAACCAACCGAACTAACGAGATCGCAACTTCGGGTCGAGATAGTCACGAAGTGCATCTCCAAGTAAGTTGAAGGCGTAGACGGCAACGGCGAGCGCAACTCCCGGCCAAATAACCAGCCACGGAGCAGAGCGGAAGAACAGCTGCCCTTCGTCGCTCAGCATTCGACCCCAGCTCGGGTTCGGCGGGGGTGGTCCCAGACCGAGGAAACTCAGACCACTTTCAGCGAGTATCGCACCGGGCAGACCAACACTCGCCAGCACGATCACGGTAGCCATGACGTTTGGAGCGATATGCCTCGTGACAATCCGGAAATTGCTACAGCCCACGGTCTGAGCAGCTTCAACATAAGGAAGCGAGCGAATACGGAGGACATCCGATCTCACGATCCGTGCAAAGCGCGCAGCCGATGGCAACAGGATCGCCAGGACAACATTCTGAGCGGAAGGTCCCAGGGCAGCCACGAGGGCAATCGCGAGAATCAATGCTGGAAACGCCATGATGGAGTCGAGAACGACGCCAAGAACGCGGTCCACTTTTCCCCCGAAGTAACCGGCAGCTATGCCCACAGTCAGCCCTAACGCACTTGAGAGAAGAGTCGCTGCGAGGCCAATGTACAAAGACAAGCGCGCACCATAAATGATCCGGCTAAACTCATCTCGACCCAACTGATCTGTGCCCATAAGGTGGCTCATAGACGGCGACTCAAGAATATCTCGCGAACGCTCCGAAACACCGTACGGCGCGACGATTGGCGCAAAGACCGCCGCGAGCACAAGCACGAGAATGATACCTCCAGAAACCGCCCCGAGAGGCTTTCGGGCGGCGAACCTCTTGACACCATTCGCCCATCTCAATGGAGGAGCAAGATCTGATCTCGCCGCTGAGTGAGAAAAACCTGCGAGCGTGTCGCCAAGGGGGTCAGTCATTGATACTCTCCTGCGCTGCTGCCGAGGCTGAACCTGCGATGGATTGTCCTCACCACAGTCGGATTCGCGCATCAACTAGCGGGGCTACGAGATCGACCAATAGATTGACGACGATGTAGATAATCACATTGACCACGACGAAACCCTGAACGAGGGGATAATCTCGAGTGGTGATCGCGCGAATGGCCATGGAGCCGATTCCAGGAATGCTGAAGATGCTCTCGATGATAATCGAGCCACCGAGCAGAGTCGCAAATTGCAAACTGACCATGGTTATCAGTGGCAGAAGGACGTTGCGTAATGCATGGCGCATTACGACTACTCGTTGTCCAAGACCTTTCGACCGCGCTGTTCGCACGTAATCCTCGCGGATCACTTCCAGCATCGTGGCCCTTACCAGACGGCTCGTTGATGCAGCGACAGCGATTCCGAGCACAGACGCCGCCGGAAGCATGAGCCGAAGATTTGTTACTGGATCGTCCCAAAGGTCAGCATACTGCGGAGGCGCGTAGTTCCACCACAGTGATGGAAGGAGAAGCACGAGGAGGCCAATCCAAAAGCTGGGAAGCGCTAGGCCAACGATACTCAGTGGCCGGGCGATATAGTCGATCAAAGAGCCAGGGTATACCGCCGATAGAATCCCAAGCGGGACCGCGATTACGAGAGCGATCAACAGACCTAGAATGGCCAACTCTAGCGTCACCGGGAGCCTCACCCACACCTCCCCAACCACTGACTGTTCAGGGTTAAAGAAGGAGTGGCCGAGGTCGAACTGGACAAGGTCGATGAGCCATTTCACGTAGCGCACGATCAACGGGTCATCCAGTCCGAGTTCGGTGCGCAGCGCCGCCACCCGTTCCGGCGTCGCGAAGTCGCCAAGCGCCCTCGTCGCCACATCCCCCGGAAGGATATTGAGGATGAAGAACGCGGCACTTGTAGCACAGAGCAATGTGACGACGGCGAGACCGACGCGCTGAATCGCATAGGCCGTCATGGCACCCACCCAACGTTTGGTCGCAAACCGACGCTCTTGTCAGTCGGGAACGGCTCCGCCTCAGAGGGTTTGCAGTCGATGATCATGCCTTAACCCAGATGTTTTGAGTCTGGATGTTTCCCGATTGAGTGGTGCCGTGATAGCCCTGGATTCGATCCCACCAGAGAAACTTGTTCGTCCAAATGGTCGAACTAGCTCTCGGCGTCTCTGTGTCAAGCAATTCAAGCATCTGCTTGATGATCGTGTTTCGCTCATCTGCAGTTGCTGCTTCGTTCTGCTTGTTGTACAGAGCGTTGTACTCGTCGTTTTGCCATTTGCTATAGTTCCTGGTGGCCGCCTTAGTGAAGTAGATGTCAAGGTAGTCGTCAGGATCGTGTCCGTTCGCATACTGAGGGGTATGATATATGTCCCAATCAAGCGTCGGGAGATTCACGAGCGTGTCTGCGTAGCTGAACGGCTGGAGCTGCAAGTCGAATCCGACAACGTTGAACGCTTCCTGAAGGAGCGTCGCTAGAGTGTCGGCGAAGGGCCAAGCCGCCGTTTGGCTGGTGTACTTTAGAGTGCCGGAGTATGAAGTTGCGCCCGCTGCTTCCAGAAGCTTTTTAGCCTCCGTGATATCGGCGTCACGCTCGCTCCCAGTACGGTATCCAGGCCGCTTCTTCAGCTCGTCGTAGGCGAAAGTTGCGTTGCCATGCACCCACGGATTTAAGCCTCCAGGCCCCTGCATGACGCCGTCTTCTTCGCCCCTGTGGGCAATATCGACGATCTCCTGCCTCGGAAGAACGAGCGACAGAGCCTTGCGAACTCGAGGGTCATCGAATGGAGCCTTCTGAGTGTTGAAAACCACCCACTGGCTCTGCACGCCAACCCGACGGTCGGTTACGACTCCATCGAGGCTTTTCAGTTCATTCCATTGATCTACGGTTCCGGCAGTGAACGTATCTGTCTGCTTGGCTTTGAACTGAGTCATTCGGGATTCTGAAGTAGCCGTACCAGGAAGGGCGAGTATCTCATCAAGGTACGGTTGCCCTGCCAGGGAGTACTCAGGATTCTTCGCCAGAGTCATGCTCCGGTCGAGCGTGAACTCCTTGTGCATGAACGGTCCGGTACCCGATAGCGGGTCGGTGCTCACGATCAGGTCCGTCCCGATCTCCGTCGGCATGATGACTGTCCCCGGAGTAGTGAGCCGATTCCAAAACGCTGCCATCGGCTTCGGGAACTTGATAACCACAGTGCTCGCATCAGGAGTGGTCACTTCCATGCCGAACGCCTTGAAGTCGTTCTGGCGGAAGAAATGCGGGTCTTCCAAGCCAATTCGGTCGAGGCTGAACTTCACGTCCTCGGACGTTGCATTTCGGCCATTAGCTGGCGGCAGGTTGTGAAACTTCAGGTTGCTTCGGAGCTTGAAGATATATGTTGTGGCGTCAGGAGTTTCCCAAGACTCAGCGGCGTCGGCCTTAACTTCCCATTTCGAGCCGTCGGGGTTGGTGTCGTCCATGTAGGCGAGCAAGCTGTGAGTCGGGAACGTGAAGGCCGTTGTGTAAATTGTCGCGTGAGGATCCAAGTGCTGATAAGTGAATGTCGGAAGAGCGGTCCAAGTTAGCCTTCCACCGCTCTTTGCCTCCTCAGTCACCGTGACGGCTGGTCGAGGTGTGGAAACAGCTGCAGTCGGTTGCGGCGAACTTCCACCCTTCGGGTCTCCGCTGTCATCGTCATCGCCTCCACAACCGACGGTAAGAAGCCCGGCTGCGCCGGTCACGGTTAGAGCCGCAGAGCCGAGGGCTGTCCGCCTCGACAGACGCTTGGCGTAAAGACGGTTCCAATAGTTATCCCGGTGGTTCATTGTCTTCCCCTCACGTTGCCACACGGATTTGGTTGTCCGATGAGTGTGGCAGGTGGATGATGACCTTGCGCAGACGTCTGCGGGAAGTGTGCAAAGGTATCAGTCGGCCGGCCGAAAGTATCAGACACGCGTGAACATTAGGCAGAAGCAAACCGTATAGTTTCCGCCAAATGCATTAAGCTGCGCAGTTCGTGACGAACATCACGAAGCCAGCTCTGTCCGAGTTGGCATCAGTACTTGTCAGTTTTGCGACTCCTGTTGACATCGCTATCGCACGCCTGTAGAAAGCGAAGCGAGCGCTGCCTGTAATGGGCGACGCGTCAGTACGGAAGTACGGGTCGATAGATGGCGATGCCCCTGGCATGGCATATCTGCGAATCCCTGGGAATCCACTTATGTTTGAACGAAGGCGCTACTTTCTTGATGAAATGGAAGCTGCGGCCCCGGGTGTCGGACGATGGAAGTGGGATCTTCTGACCGACCGCTTTGTTGGGTCACCGGCTTTCTATAAGAATCGTGGAGTGCCAGCCGAGGATCTTGTTCAGCCGGACTTGACCTCTCAGCTGAACCGGGCCGTGACGGTCGGGCGTGATCGCGTCGTGGAAGCGACAACGGATTTCCTCTTAGGGCTGAACGTGCCCCCTCCCATCTATCGCGCTGCTCACCCTGACGGTTCAGAACACGTGCTGCTGGTCAGCGCGCGCAAGGTCCGGGATTCCGATGGGAGGATAGTGCAGCTTCGGGGCACTCTCACCGACATCACTGAGCATCCGAACGTCATTTCAGTGGCGATTTGCTCTAACGATGCGCTGACCTCAGCCGGGCTACGACAGTCTTTTGCTAGGGTTGAATGGGGACGAGTACTCACGGAACTGCCTTGCAGCGGGATGGAACGAATGCCAGAAGGAACTAATCTCGTGCTCATTGCCATCGAACCAGGTGATATGGGTGCGTTGGCGGCAATGCGCGGGCAAAGCCAAGTCAGGACAATTGTGGTGCTCGATCAGCGCCACCGCCAACTTCTGCCGGAACTCCTTGAGATGAAGCCCGAGGGATTGCTTGCGCCCGAGAAGCTTTCTGAGACGCTCCCGGTCGCGCTTCTCGCCGCACGGTCGGGCGAGAGATACATCTCACCGGCCTTCATCGAGGCCGTCGCTTCCCGCAATCAAGACTTGATGAACGCTGATGCCGCTGGCGATCGACTCACGGACGTAGAATTGAAGGTTCTCCGGATGCTCGCCGTTGGCATGAGAAACGAAGAGATCGCACGGGAGATCTATGTGAGCCTCCCAACGGTGAAGCGCTGTACACAGCGGATCTACCTCAAGCTCGGAGCTCGGGATCGCGCTCAAGCAGTAGATATCGCCCATCGGCAGCGTCTCGTCTGAGAGAGGGGCTCTTAAGCGCGCAACAACCGCTCGTCCCCCGATTGGTCCGTCCGCTCAGTTCATTCCCGCCTTTCGGGCAGTGATACCATCGCCCACCCTGCTGATACCTTTGCCCTCTACTCTCTGCCACCGCGCTGTATAATGATAATCCTCCGGGAGCGTCGGAAAGCGGGCGGACAGCGAGACTCCACTCGTGGGGCAGGCCGTCGGTCCGTCGCTTCTGGAATCCCCGGGAAACAGGCCGCCAAGTGCGTACGAAAAGTGCGTGAGGCTGAGGAGTAGAAAATGACCGGAAATCCCCTTCATACACGACTGTGCGAAGAATACGGCTGCGAAGTACCAATCGTTGCTTTTGCCCACACCAAAGATGTCATTGCGGCGGTGTCCAACGCGGGCGGCATCGGAATTCTTGGTGCGGCCGGCTCCACTGCTGATGAACTTCGGTCGTCGATCCGGTGGATCAGGGAGCGGATCGGCAACAAGCCCTTTGGCGTCGACCTGCTCGTGCCTGCATCCTTCGTCGAAGGCAACAAAGAGGACCTCGAGGCGATGATACCCCAGGGTCACCGCGATTTCGTCTCGAATCTCCAGCGCGAAAACAATATCCCCGATCCAAAGTCACGTGGAGATCGAATGGGGTTGGGTCCGGAACTAGTCCGTCACGCCCGTGAATTGCTTGAGGTGCTCTTCGAAGAGAAGGTTCCGATTTTCGCCTCCGGGCTGGGTAGCCCAGCGTTTGCTATCGAGCGTGCGCACGAGCAAGGGATGAAAGTTTGGGGCCTCGTAGGGCTGCCCCGGCAGGCGCGCCGCCAGGTTGAAGCTGGCGTGGATGTAATCATTGCGCAGGGCTATGACTCCGGCGGCCATAGCGGAACCATCGGCACATTCACGCTCGTCCCAGAGGTCATAAAGCTCGCGGAGGGCACAAACACCCTCGTGCTCGCGGGTGGCGGCATTTCCAATGGACGCCAGTTGGCTGCAGCCCTCGCGATGGGCGCAGATGGCATTTGGACTGGAACAATCTGGCTGGCCACACACGAATCGGAAACGGCCATGTTCCTCAAGCAGCGGCTCATCGAAGCGCAGGCAGAAGATGCGATCCAGTCGCGAGCGATGTCCGGCAAGCCTATTCGTCAGCTTCGCTCCAAGTGGAGCGATGCGTGGAAGCAACCCGGTGCCCCCGAGCCGCTGGAGATGCCGTTGCAACCGATGCTCGTCAACAACGTGCTCGCTGGAATTGCGGAGGCAAGCATGGAGGATTGGATGACAACGCCAGCTGGGCAGAGCGTTGTCGGTATCCATGGCATCCGACCGGCTGCAGAAGTGGTATTCTCACTCGTGGAAGAGGCGCAGGATCAGTTCGATCGGATTGCCGGTACTCCGGTGGGAGTCTAGCCCTTTCGGCATCCAAGCATTACACCTTCCAGGCATCCGGCAAACGGGCGCCAGGCAGGGGCCGCCGGGAGTGTGCGTCATTCAACCCGGTGGCGCGGGGTATTGT
>JAIBBE010000056.1 GCA_019694835.1 Fimbriimonadaceae bacterium
ACCAGGACTTGGTATGCCAGCGACCTTCGCTGATCCATTTTCGTGACCTCCACAAAGCCTTTCACAGTCTAAGGACTGGAAAGGATGTCTTGGCACAACCTGGAAAGGAAGCCGTGGCACAGGACACGGGGCAGGAGAGGGGAGTCCGGATTCCGGTTCCCCTCTCCTGCGCCCGCCTGGCTTGCAATGTAGGAAGATTTCGCGGCGGAGGAGAGGGGCTAGGGGAGAGGTTGCAGTGTAAACTCCGGGCCATGACCACACTCGTTGCCGTACTCGTCCTCGGATCAGCCTGGCCCAAGAACCTGACCGTCGGCGCGGCGGGCTTCAGCGCTGAGAGTCGAGAACTGACGAATGCCTGCTGGCACGACAAGAAGTCAGGCTACTTCGCCTACAAGATGCTCGAATGCGATGGTGCGCACCGCATGATCACCCTTACTCGCGATCGGCGGATGGTCGAGGAGTCGGGCTACGACACGGCTCGCTTCGGGCGGAAATCCAAGATTGACTTCCCTACCAAAATCACCGAACGTGCATTTACGCCCGCGACCGCCCACGGCATCAAGATCGGGATGGCGAAAGCTGAGGTTCTTAAGCGACTTGGCAAGCCCAACAAGAGCGTCACGAAGGGATCGAAGAACCAGTACTGGTGCGCGCTCTACAAGAAGGCGGTGATGGAGGATAAGGAGAACGGCGAGATTCTGCGGAACACCTACATCTTCAAGAACGGCAAGCTCATCGAGATCTCGATTAACCTCGACTCGGTTCCGGGATGCGGCGAGAACAGCCTGTCGGATGAAGGCTGGCCCTGGTCCAAGTTCTAAGCGGATACTAGGCTCGAAACCGAACGGCCCAAGGCCGGGGCAATCCGCCGCAGGTCCTCCATGAGAGCGGAGAATTCCTCAGGACTCAGGCTCTGGGCCCCATCCTTGATGGACTTCTCCGGTTCCGGGTGCACCTCGATGAGCAATGCATCCACCCCGGCTGCTACAGCTGCCAGAGCGAGCGACGGCACGAGATCACGGTGTCCGGCCGCATGCGAGGGGTCAACGGCGACCGGCAAGCAAGTCTCGCGGTGTGCGACGGGGATGGCGGCAATGTCGAGGGTGTTGCGGGTACTCGACTCGAAGGTGCGAATGCCGCGCTCGCACAAGATGATCTTCTGACCCCCTGCCACTGCGATATGCTCCGCGGCGAGGAACCACTCTTCTGTCCGAGCGGCAAATCCGCGCTTCAGCAGCACCGGATGCCCCGACATGCCCACTTCGCGGAGGAGATCGAAATTCTGCATATTGCGGGCACCGATTTGCAGGATATCGACATGCTCGGCGACGAGATCGACCTTGCGAGGATCCATCACTTCCGAAATGGCAAGCAGTCCCTGGGAACGGGCCGCATCGCGTAGCCAGCTAAGCGCCTCGGCCCCAAGGCCGGAAAATCCGTATGGCGAGGTGCTGGGTTTGAATGCTCCGCCACGAAGAACGGTCGCGCCGGCTTCGGCCACGGTCCGCGCACTTTGGTGGATTTGAGCCTCGCTCTCCACGGAGCAGGGTCCGGCCATGACCACGATCGACGGTCCACCAAACTCCGCGTGACCAACAGGAACTGAGGATCGCGCCTCGGTTTTCGCGACCAACGGAAATGGATGATTCGTCGGGATGCAGTTGGAGACCGCGGAACTGGCTTTGGCGAGGCTCGATACCTCGGCGGCCAGTGACGGACTTTCGCATTCCACGCTGAAGAGGTCGCGCCCGCCGAGGGTGGTTGCTTCGACCATGGCACCTCGACCTTCCAGCAACTGCCGGAAACGGGCCACTTCTTCAGTCTGGGCTTGGAACTTAAAGACGACGATCAAACGACGGCCTCTGTCGCGAGAACCGCGCCCAAGGCGTCGATGAGCCGGTCGACCTCGCTCGGTGAGCCGATGCTGATGCGCAGGCCCTCCGGCAGTCCCAAGACATCGCCGGGCCGAACAATCACGCCGTGGCGAAGCAGGGCCTCATAGACGGGACGCGAGGGCCGCCCAATGTCGACGTAAACGAAATTCGCATGACTCGGATAGGGTCGGGTGCCGAGTTCGACGAGGACCTTGACGACACGAGCCATTCCCACATGGTTGTTCTCGACCGTGCGCAGAATGTGATCCTGATCGGCCAGAGCAGCAATAGCAGCGGCTTGGGCCAGGCTGTTGACGTTGAAGGGCTCACGCGACCGTTCGATGGCGTCGATGACCTCGACGGGTCCAATCCCATAACCCAGGCGAATGCCAGCGAGGCCGTAGGCTTTGCTGAACGTCCGCAATCCGATGACCGACTTCCCAGCCCGCACGTAGTCGAACGAGTTGGGATAGGTGGGGTCGCCGGACGCAAATTCGAAATACGCTTCATCGAGCACGACGAGGACGCTGAGCGGCAGGTCGGCAAGGAAGCGATCGAGTTCGAGCCTCGTGACAATGGTGCCGGTTGGGTTGTTCGGGTTGGCAATGAAGACCAGCTTCGTCCTGGGCGAAACGGCGGAACGCATGGCAGTGAGGTCATGCCGCAGATCGTTGGTGAGCGGCACCCGCACCATCGTGCAGTCGGCAAATTCGGCGGTCGCATGGTAGCGCACGAATGAGGGATCTCCCACGATGATCTCATCGTCGCGGCTGTGCAGGAACAGGTGTCCGAGGTAGGCGATGAGTTCGTCACTGCCGTTGCCCAAGACGATCTGCTCCATCGGAAGCCCGGTATGTCCGACCAACGCTTGCTTGACCGCATATCCCGACGCATCGGGGTAGAGGTGCATGTCAGCGGCGGCCTGTGCCACCGCTTGCGTGGCTTTCGGCGAAGGTCCGAGCGGATTCTCGTTGCTGGCGAGTTTCACGATGGCTTCGTGTCCGGTCTCGCGCGCCAGTTCGTCGATCGGCTTTCCCGGAGAGTACGGCCGCATCTTTCGAACGCTGGGCCGGAATGGGAAATTCATACCTCTATTGTAGCGGGTAGCGGGGGACGGGTGATCGGATTCCCGCCACGACGAGGTCGCGGTAAGAAGTCCCTCTCACTCAGGTGACGAGGGACTTCTAAAGTGGGTCTTACGGCTGGACGATGATCGTCGTGCCCACAGCCGGGGTATTGCCGACCGAGATGAAGATATCCATTCGGCGAGCCACCGCGGTCGGCAGCCCGAGAGCGGTGATCTCGACGGTCCGTCGACCCGCACCAACGCGAGCAGTATTAGCGATTGATGCAGCGCGCGAGCTGGTCCGAATGGTCAGCTGTGTGCCGCCGGCAGGTGCTACCTTGTCCAGCGTTACGAGAATGCGAGAGCGCTGGCCGGGTCGAATCTGCCTGGGGGTCGCCGTTACGGTTTTCACCTTTGGCGTCGCCGCACCGCCACCCACCAAAGCCTTCAGCGCATTGACGCGTCCGTGGACGACGAAGTTGCCGACGGGGTCACAGTTGTTCTCGATTCGCTGTCGAATCGTGCTGACCGGGGTGGCAGTACCCAATTGCGACCAGAGCAAGCCAGCCAAGCCAGCCACGTGCGGGCAGGCCATCGAGGTCCCGTTCAGGTACTCATAGCCGTCAAAGCGGGTTGAAATGATGGAAGATCCGGGTGCGGCCACGTCGACCCAACTTCCATAATTGCTGAACGATGAGCGCGCGTCGGTCGATGTTGTCGACGCTACGGCGAGGCTGTTGGCGTAGTAGGCGGGATAAAACGGGGCGGTGGTGTTGCTGTTTCCGGCAGCGACCACGACGAGGCGGTTCGCAGCCCACGCATTATTGACCGCGGTCTCAAGAGTCGCCGATCCCCCGGACCCACCCAGGCTCAGCGAAAGTACATGAGCGCCGTTGGCGACTGCGAAGTCGATCCCGCTGGCGATATCTGCCCATGAACCGTTTCCAGCCGCGTTGAGCACCTTCACGGGCATGATCGAACAGTCATAGCCCACACCCGCCATCCCCGTGGCGTTGTTCGTGTTGGCAGCGGCAATGCCGGCGCAGTGTGTTCCGTGGCCCTGGTCGTCCATCGGATCGTTGTCGTCGTTGACGAAGTCATAGCCTGCAACGGTCTTGCCTGCAAGATCGGCATGATTGTAGTTAACTCCGGTGTCGATGATCGCGATAATCACGCTCGGGTCGCCGGTGTTGATATCCCATGCCGCCGGGCAGTTGATCTTCTGCGGGCCCCATTGGTCAGTAGCATAGAGAGGATCATCCGGCACGAAGGTCGCGCGCATGATTCCATTGGGCTCGGCGAAGGCCACGCCGGGGAGCCCACTGTAGTAGGTGATGGCCTGTTGAGTCGTAATGGACGGCGGAATCCGGATCAGCGAGACGCCAATCCCTCCGATTTCTCGCTCGACACTCGCGCCAATAAGCGCATTGGCCGCCACCGCTCCAGCCGACGAACTGGAATTCGTGAACTTGACCAAGACCTCACCCGGCACGAATTCCTGGGTCTGGGCTTGGCCAAAGGCCATACACGCCGCGAAAGACGCAACGGCGGAAATAAAGCGAAACTTCATTGTCTCTTCCTCCCGCGGGCTAGTTCCCGCTCACTCCATTATACGAGACTCTCGGGACCAACGCCAAATTATTGAGTTGGCAGCTTGGTTCTCTCGCTGGGGGTTCGGACGGAGGCTGATTCAAGGGCGAGCCGCAAAACCTCGCGGGCATCCCGAACGAAGTGGGCTTTCAATTCTCTTTGAATCTCGGCCGGGATTTCCTCGCGAAAGTCCTTCTCATTGTCTTCGGGGAGGATGAGCGTTCGCACGCCGGCACGGTGGGCCGCCAAGACTTTCTCCTTGATACCCCCGACCGGAAGCACCTGGCCGGTAAGCGTGAGTTCACCGGTCATCGCGAGTCGCGGTTTGAGGATCCTGCCCGTCAGAAGTGAAGTCAGGGCCGTCAGCATGGTGACGCCCGCGCTCGGGCCGTCTTTTGGAACTGCGCCGGCAGGCACATGGATGTGCAACTCGATCTTGTCGTAGAAGTCCTCGGCGATTTTGAGTTCTTTGGTGTGCGCGCGCACGTAGCTGAGGGCGGCGGTCGCACTTTCTTTCATCACATCGCCAAGCTGGCCGGTGAGGATCATGCCCTTGCTGCCGGGCATCTTGGTTGACTCGATGAAGATGACATCGCCACCGACGGGCGTCCAGACCAGTCCCACTGCCAGTCCAGGAGTCAGCTCACGCTCGGTGACCTCGTCGTGCAGATAGCGCGGCGAACCGAGGGCTTCCTCGAGAAAGCGATTGTTGACGGTGACCTTGGCCTTCCTGCCTTCGGCGAACTTCAAAGTCGCCTTCCGGATGACGCTGGCGACTTCCCTTTCGAGGTTGCGCACGCCGGCTTCGCGGGTGTAATTGCGAATGAGTTTCCGAACCGCCTCGGGCTCGAAGACGATTTGGGTGGGACGGAGTCCGTGCTCTTCAATCTGCTTCGGAATCAGGTGCCGGGCCGCAATCTGGGCCTTCTCTTCCTCGGTGTAACCGCCCAATTCGATGACCTCCATGCGGTCGCGCAACGGAGCCGGGATCGTATCGAGGCGATTGGCGGTCGTGATGAAGAAGACGCTGCTCAAATCGAAGGGTGCGTCGATGTAGTGGTCGCGGAAACTGTTGTTCTGTTCGGGGTCGAGGACTTCGAGCAAGGCGGACGAGGGGTCGCCGCGGAAGTCGCTGCCGAGCTTATCGATCTCGTCGAGCACGAACACCGGGTTGTTGGACTCGGCTCTTCGAAGGCCCTGGATAATCTGGCCGGGCAGGGCACCGATATAGGTGCGGCGATGGCCCCGAATCTCGGCTTCATCGCGCATGCCACCGAGCGAAATGCGGATGAACTTGCGCCCCATCGCATGCGAAATGGAGCGACCGAGCGATGTCTTTCCGACGCCGGGAGGCCCCGAGAAGCAGAGGATCGGCTGTCGCACGCGGCCCTTCTTGACCTTACGCACTGCGAGGAATTCGAGGATACGTTCCTTGATCTTATCCAGTCCGTAGTGGTCGTCGTCGAGAACCGACTTGACGTGCTTGAGTTCGAGCTGGTCCTCGGTAGAGATGTTCCAGGGCAGAGACACCATTGTTTCGAGGTAAGTGCGCGCCACGGTGTACTCGGGTGAACCAGGGTTGATGCGTCCAAGTCGGTCGAATTCGCGATTGGCCTCACGCAGGGCTTCTTCCGGCATGCCGCACGCGTCGATCTTTTGGCGCAGTTCCTGAAGCTCCTCCCCACGTTCGTCGGTCTCACCGAGTTCACGCTGGATCGCCTTGAGCTGCTCGCGAAGGTAATACTCGCGCTGCGACTTGCTGAGTTCGGCGCTGACCTCGTTATGAACCTTGCTGCTGAGTTCAAGCACGCGGACTTCGCGACTGAGCATTTCGAGGAGGCTTCGCAGGCGCGGCTGAACCTCGATCGTCTCCAGGATCTTCTGTTTGTCTTCGAGCGGGAGCGTCATGTGGGCCGCGACGAGGTCGGCCATGACGTTGGTTTCTTGCACCGCCTGCGTAAGGCTGCGCAGTTCGTCGGGAAGCTGGGGGGACAAGCGCACGGCTTGGTCGAACAGTGCGGCAACCGAGCGGCGCAACGCCTCCAGTTCCTCGTTCTTTTCGTCAAGGGGGCCGGGTTCGTCGATAACTTCGATTCGTGCCCGAAGGTACGGCTCGGTTTGGAGGTGCTCGACAATGCGAAATCGGGCAATTCCTTGGACGATGAGTCGGGTCGCGTCGGGCATCTTGACGAGCGTTCGGATGATGACCGCACAGCCCACGTCGTACACATCCTCCCAATCGGGCTGTTCGACATGGGGTTTGCGTTGGGCGATGACGCCTATGACTCTATTGTTGGCGGAAATGCTCTCATCGATGAGTTGAACGCTCGACTCTCGGGCAACGCTCAACGGCGCGATGAGCATCGGATAGATGACCGAGTCGCGCAGGGGGAGAATGCTGATTTCCTGAGGAATATCTGGCCGATGCTCCTCCTCGTCGTGATCTTCGACCAAGGGTTGGCCCTCGAGCAGAGCCTCGGGGTCGAGAAGAATGTCTTCGGGATTCGTTTTCAAGTCGGGCATTAGAATTCGGTAATGGTGATGGAACGTCGCATGGTTCGGGTTTCCGGCTCCGCCTCGGCCCTCGGAATATCGACGATCAGGATGCCGTTGCGATAGCCCGCTCGGATGGCGCGCGGTGCGATCGGCGACTTCGGCAGATGAATCTCACGCTCGAACTCGCCGTAAGCGATCTCAAGTTGATGATAGCCGCATCGCCCCTCGGGTGTCACTTCTTCGTCGCGACGCACTCCTCGAATGAGGATGCTGTGGCGCTTTGCCTGGTAGGAGATGCGGATTTCCTCTCCTTTAACTCCGGCAATCTCGGCCTTGATAACAAAACTTCGCGAGGTTTCCAGAAGGTCGACGCGAGGTTCCCAAGCGCTCCTTCTTGCGAGTTTGGGGGCGCCTGGATTGACTTCTTCGCTCAGGCGCTGCAGTTCGGCTCCCACTTGCCAGAGCCATTCATCCAGATCGCGTCGGGCCATAGGCCTATTGTACTTGCCACCGTGCCGCGGCCGTCCCGGGGCTCGTCATGGATTGAAGTTGTAAATAGGTGGCCCAGGTGATGAATTGTGCACCAGGGTTCTGCCAGTTACGTGAGCCTGTCGTACTTGCCCGAGCCGGGGTGCACAATTCAGCACCCCGGCCTCATTGGCCCCACGCACCGGGTCTTTTAGTCGTCGCCGTTCATCCCGTACTTCGAGGACAGGATCGCGTAATCGGCGATGTCGACCGCGTCGTCGCCGTTGAGGTCGGCGTTGACATTGAAGCCCGCGTCGCCGAGCGATGTGTTGTAGGCGCCGGAAATCACGGCATAGTCGCCAATCCCGACTTCGTTGTCACCATCGGCATCACCGTTGGCAAGAGTGAATGACAGGCCAGCGGCACCGGTCGGCGCGATGGCCACGGACCCAACCTTCTTTCGGAGCCAGTGGCTGCCCTTCGCCGTGACGTCGTAGACACCGGCGTTCACTGTCGTCAGCGTGAACGAGAAGGTGCCGCCAGGGCCGAGGACAACGTTCTTCGTCTCGAGCGGACTGGTGAAGCCAACCGAACGAACCTCGAACGTTACGGTCTGCGAAGTGACGGAACCCACGAAGTCGCCCAGGTTAACCGTTCCGGATACGACTTTGTTGACCTCGTTCACCTGAACATTGATGATCTCACTGTCGACTGCGCCTGCCGAATCGGTGACGCGAACTTCGATCGGGTAGTTGCCCGGACCTTGCGCTTCACTGGGAGTCCACGAGAACGCGCCCGTGTTTGCATCAATCGTTGCACCGCCAGGGGCCCCGACGAGGCTGTAGGTACGCGCCTGACCGTTGTCCGCATCCGTAGACGTCGCCACGAATGCGAGATTCGACTCTTCGTTAACGACCTTGTTGCCAATTGCCCCGAGAATTGGAGCGGCATTGGCGAGAACGTTAACCGTGAGGTGATACAGTTGGCACTGTGTCGGCGTGTCGGTCTCGTACACGCGAACGTAGTATGTGCCTGGGTTCTGCCGCCAGATCCTCGTGATGTTCTCTGCCAGACCCGTGGCTTGGCCTGCCGCTGTCGAGAGGACGGTCGCGCCGTTCGAGTCAATCAAGTCAATCGCGAGATTGGCGATCGCAAGGCTGTTCACTGTTGCGGTCTGCGTGCAGTTGGTGTTCTGCGCGTTGTCCCCGTAAGTCGTGCCAATCGGGGTGACGTTTACCGAAATCGACGCACCCGACGGGATCGTGAAGCGGAAGTAGTCATTCTCTCCATTGGCGTCGATACTCAGGAGCGAACCGAAGTTAACGGTCGGAGCGGGCACTGGTCCTCGCGTCACCCCTGCACCCACGGCAATCGCACCGAGATCGGTGGCTGCGGCCGTCGAGTTGTTCGGTTCAGAACGATCGCCATAATGCCGCTGCGAAGCTCGAATGTCGTCATGCTGTGGACCATCGAAGGCCGTAGAGAGGAACGGCTCCATGAGCTTCGAGTTGGCAATCGGGCAGACGTGACTGATGCCCTGGCCGTGACCGTGCTCATGGGCAACCACGTTGCGAAGCTGGAGATAGTCGCCGCTTGCGTTGCCCCAGCGAGCGATATCGCCGCTGTCGAGGACCATGTCGCCCGTTTGAGGGAAGAAGTTGTACGCCAGAACTCCGGCGTTGCCGTCCAGAAACTTCATGCTGATGCGCACATCCCCTCGGGTCGCGCTGCCGGCGGTGCCCCAAGCCGCACCGTCATCCCAATCGACGCCCGCCGCCGTCACTCGCTGATAGGTGATGCCGGACAGCGCTGACCATCGATTGAACACGGCGGTGAACTTAGAAATCCAAAGTGCCCGGTTTCCACCAAACTGGGCGTCCATCTGGGCGAACAGGTTGCTCGGAGCCACACCCTCGCCAATTCCATTGGAAATGCTGAGGCCGTCGGGCACGAAACTCCACCGAAGGGTGATGGGGTCGCCTTGAGACCCGATGTTCCAGCGGGTGTTCAGTTGGTATTGGGGCGACAATGGGCTCGGCCAAGCGCCCTCTTCCGCGTTCTCCATGGCTTGCGTAAATGCCTGGATCACCTCTTCGGGCGTGCCCGGTGCAAAGCAGGCAATCGCTGGTCCGAGGTCGATTTTCCGGCCCTCAGAATTCGAGAACCGGGCGAGAGTTTGATCGTAAACGGCTTGATCCTGGATGATCGGCTTGTCTACAGAAACCAGGCAGGGCTTCTCTGATGATTGAGCTTGGAATAAGTGCTTTCCGACGCCGAAACCGGCCGCGAGGACCGTGGCTCCGACCGCCGGTACCGCCAATCTAAATAGAATCTTCAATGGAACCTCTCCTTGCGGCATGCGCCGCGCATCAAAAGACACCCCATCGGGGCTTTTGCCTTTAGACGGCAGTTCGGGAACATTGGTTCACAGCCAAGCCTCGCTTGCGGGGACTCTGGCAGTCTTGCGGTTAGTCCTGAAGTCCGCGACCCGCGCGGGAGAATTCGAACACCGAGACGGCTCGACGGGCGGCGGCGAGGAAGTTCGAACCGGTCCATTCGAGGGTGTACGGATCGAGGATCGACACGCCATCCATCAGGGGCGGAAGCTCGGCTTGATTTGCGTTCTGGAACTGAATTCGCATGGTTACCGGGCCGTCGAAGCGGTAGGGTTGAACCTGGCTGGCCGTGGAGACAGCTTCTCTCACTGTGGCCTCAATCCCGGGGCCGGTGACACTTGGATGCTTAAGCCGTGTGATAAAGCTGCCCAGCGCGACTTTGACGGCGTAAGTTCGGACGCCCTTGATGGTGGCCTCTGCCTCGCTGCATCCCGCGTCGTCGCTCGTAACTGCAACCAGTGGAACACCATAGCTTCCCGCTAGCCCAACGCTGAACGCAATCTCCCCCGCCTCCTCCCCGTTGATCCAAAACCGGTGGAGCCCGCCGACAAGCGCGTGCGCCATGAGGCCCCGATGACCAGCCATCGCGTGGTAGCCCACGAGAATGGCTGCATCGAAGCCCTCTTGGATGCCCTCCATCATTCCGTGAGGCATGCGACCGTAGCCGGAAATGAGTTCGACGTCAGGCTCAAGGTCGGAGACGAGGATGTTCTTGCACCATCCGTGGGAATCCTTGACAACCACCTTCGACGCCCCCGCCGCCCTCGCACCCCGAATGGCGGCGTTGAGGTCGTGAGTGTACATTTGGCGGGCAAAGGCGAAGTCATACGCCTCATTCGTCGGCCCTTCAGCCTGCGACCACGAAACGATACCGGTGATCCCTTCGATGTCGCCGGAGATGTAAACGCGCATGTTTCGTATGGTGACGCATCCTACGATTCCTCTGCCCCGTGGCGATCCTGCTAAGCTAGATCCATGACTTCGGCTCGCATTCTCGCTCTTGTCTTTGCCTTCGCCGCCTGCGCCATTGCGTTTGCCCAATGGCCCGAGATCAAGAAGATCGGCACCGGAGGGGAGCCGTACGTGGCGACGGATGGTACGGGAAATGTCTACCTAACCTGTCACCAGCCTTGTCAACTATTCGCGAGCAACGACTGGGGCGGCAACTGGCGCAATGTGCAGACTTTTGGCGATGCTCTGGGCGACCTGCAGGTCATTGCGCCGCGACCGAGCACGGCGTTTGTCGTGTATATGTTCACATCGGTTAATGGCCTGCAAGTGTGGAACACCTTCGATGCAGCAAAAACGATGAACAGAGTGGGGAGCGTGCAAGGGCCGTATGATCGCGAATGGCTGGCGATGAGCCAAGCAAGCACCGATCTCTTTCTCACCTACTCCGACGGCTACATTGGCGGCCCAAAGTCGAAAGGAATCTTCGTCCAGAAGAGCAGCGATATGGGGAAGACTTTCCAAGATCGCGTGCGGATGGATAACGAGGCTGAAGGCTCGTATGCCGTTGACCCGTATCTCACCGCTCTCGACGATGGAACTCTCGTCGGTATGTGGGCAGCATCGAAGGATTACAATCTCGTCGATGCGTATCGGACAGCCGTCAGCCGGGATGGCGGAAAGTCTTGGACCGACCATCAAACGATGGGAACGGTGCGAAAAGACCTCGGCGACGCGCAGGAGCGCTGGATGCTCGGCGGCATCTGCGGATCAGGAAAGAACGTGGTCGTCTCGTATTACATGGATTACCAGGCTGTAACGTTAGAGAAGCTGACGAACAACGCTTTGGTTGTCATGTATCGAGTCAGTAAGGACGGAGGCAAGACCTTCGGGTCACCTAAACGAGTTACCGCACTATCCGAATTTTCGCCATCTGTTAAATCGGTTGGCGAAGGGGTCGTGTATCGGCAAACGATGCCTTGGATGGCGGCTGATCCCAGCGGGAAGATTCACCTCGTGTACGAGGATAATCGCGCCGGTCAGGGCGACATCAACGGGAAGAAATACAGCAAATGGCATGTCCGTTATGCCGTCATGTCCGATCTGGACAAAGGGTTTACCGCGTCGGAGAGGGTTTCGAATGACTATGTGGCTGAACGGCCTCCTCTCGACTTCATTTGCCTTGCAGCGGATGCGAAGAACGTTTATGCCACATGGGTCGAGGCTCCTAACGCGGTCGGCGGCTGGCGCTTTTCGGGTGACTTATGGGTCGGCCGGAAAGAGAACAAGTAGCCTCCATCCGTGGGAGGATGAAGGCATGTCACACTTACTTGAAGATTCGCGCGAAGAAGGCTTTCATCTCATCCCACGATCGTTCGTCGGCACTCTTGTCGTAAGCCACTCCGTTGATCCCTGCGCGCTCGGAGTCCTTAACGGTAAAGGCATGCACGGCACCCGGATAGCCGACAAACTTAAGTTTGACGCCAGCATCCGCCATCTCTTTCTTGAACTTCGCAACTTGATCAGCCGGAACCATGGGATCGGCGGCGCCGTGGAGTACGAGGACTTCGGCCTTAACGGCCCCCGACCTGGCGGGATTCGAAGTCCCCAAGGAACCATGGAAGCTTACAGCACCCTTCACAGGAGCACCCATGCGGGCCACTTCCAACGCGGCCATCCCGCCGAAGCAATAGCCCATGACTGCCATGCGCGATTTATCGGCATGCGCTACTGAACCCGCATAAGTCAGGCCAGCCTGCAATCGCTTCCGGAGCAGGGCATTATCGTTGTAGTATTTTCCGGCCTCGGCTCCCGACTCGGCAGGGTTTGCAGGCCTTACGCCCTTTCCGTAGATGTCGACGGCAAATGCCACATAGCCCAACTCAGCCAACATGCGGCACCGCATTTTCTCGTAATCGTCAATTCCGTTCCAGTCGTGGACGACCATGACGACCGGCGCCTTTCCCACGAGTTTTGAGTCGTACGCCAGATATCCCTGACAGACGGTGGAACCTTCTTTGTAGTCAACGTCTCGAGTGACGATTTCGGCGTTCGCTGCAACGGCGGCGAGCAGTATTGGGAGAAGAGCCATCCACTTCATACTTGTATTTTACGTGACTTCAGCCCTTGCATTCACGCCGGGGATACGCCTAAGATGCAGTCACGATGCAGTTCCCTTTGCGCAGCAGGACCCTAAGCAAGACGGCTTGGCGACGCGCCCACTTTGTGGGCCTTGGCCTCATCGCGCTCCTGTCGGCAGCCTTGGGCCTTCTCGTGGGCCAAACCGACCTAGGCGAGTCGGTGAACCTAAGATTCGTGGCATACACGCTGGCTTCGCGCCCGCTGCCTCTTGATCCGGATTTGCGTGTCGTCACTTTTGAAAGATCGCCTGACCAACGCAAGAAGATGGCTCGATTTATCGACGCTATGAGGGAGGCGGGTGCGCGGGTCTTGCTTTTCAACGTCGCGTTTGACCTCGATGGTCCGCCTGGCCCAGACCTCGATCTCCTGCAAGCCGCCGTTGCTCGGGCGGCCGACAGTCAAATGTGGATCGTCGTCCCGAGGCAGGAAGTCGGCGGTGAACGAAAACTAAATGCCGACAACGTTCGAACCCTTATCCTCAAGAGGACACCATTTGACAACGAACACTGGAAGAATCGGTTGGCTGAGGGTCGTGACCCTGGCCGTCTCCTCATTGGTGAATCAGCTTGGTTTACTGAGACTGACAAATGCGGGATTATCTTGCATGCTGTCGACCCGGAGCGCCACGAAGAGCTTCTTCACTGCGCAGGTTTTGCAGTCGCCGCTTGGTGTAACTCCGAGTCGGTATCACCAGGCATCGGCGAAATCAGCCAGGTGGGCTATTTAGGAATGG
Source organism: Fimbriimonadaceae bacterium (assembly GCA_019694835.1). The sequence goes on from JAIBBE010000056.1 coordinate 13,714, forward strand.
TCAAGCTGGCAAACACCGAGTGGCATGTCACGCAAGACGGCGGATATCTGGTCAGGCCCATCAAAGGGGGGATGCCGCCGACAGAGACCATCGATGAGGCCCTGTTCAATCCTGCACCGTACAAAGACAAGCTGGTCCTCATGGGTGGAACCTCCGATCAACCCATCAATTCAACCATTCTGGGAGAGGGTTTGGCACCGAACTTCGATGCCGCGATCGTCAATACGCTGTTGCAGCCAGCCGAGGAACCCACTGGTGCGAGCGTTGCCACTTTGATTGCCATGACAGTCAGCCTTTCCCTTCTGGCAGCCTTCGGCTCCCTTGGGCGTCTGCCGTTTCGGGCGGGTTCGGTGCACCCGGCGGGTTCCATACTCCTCTCGCTCGCGACTGTTTCGCTGATCCTGTGCCTTGCCTGGTACATCCCGGTCGTATTCTTTGAACAATTCCGAGAGATCGTCCCTAGCTCACCGCTCCTAGGTGCAGTAGTTATCTCAAGCTTTGCCGGCTGGATTACGGCGGCGAAGTTCAGCCGGGGGTTCGAGCCCACTGTACTCCCTGATCGATTCGACGGACAAGCTACCGTCCTGTTCGTGGACCTGAAAAGTTCGACTCCTTTGGTCATCAAGGTTGGTGCCACGGAGGCTCCTAAGATCCTTGGACAATTTCTAAAGGCTTGTACTCAAGCGATCGTGTCGAACGCTGGTCACGTCGAGCGAACTCTTGGCGATGGGGTATTGGCGGTCTTCTTCGGGCCTCCGATCGGCAAAGACGATCATGCTGCGCGGGCTTTGCGAGCCATCGAGTCAATTCAGTCGTCGACGACCGGCTTGTTTAGGGAGGTCGCCCAACGCTACGGCGCGGAAACCGGTTTCACCGCAGGCATTGAATCGGGACCTTTGACGATGGAGTTCGCCAAAGAGCCTGGCGGATGGTCATGGCAGAGCTTCGGCCCCACGGTGCACTTAGCGAAACGCCTTCAGGAAGCTTCGTCCAAGGTGGGACATGCGATTGTGGTGGGTCCTATGGCCCGGTCGTCCGCTTCCGGATCTGAATTCAAACTCGTAGTCATCGGAACGATCGACGCCAAGGGGTTCGATGAGCAAATTGTTGCGGCGACGTTGCAATTCCCGGATTCGTCCGGTAAAGTTACTGGCAATGCGCGGCAAGCGTAGGCAGGCGCAGTTCGGAGGCATATCTTGGTGACAGTCTTAGCCATCGTATCACTAACATCCATGCCGTTGACACCACCCATGGGGCGAGTGGTTGCCATTGACCCCTGTCGTATCGCTGGCGTGAGTTATGGGGAAGGTGATATGCCTCAGGATGTGCCAACGGGAATCGGGGGAGTCCGTGTCGAGATCTATCGCGGCAGTGCCCGGCTCAAGCTGATCAACTCAGCTGGAAAAGGAGTTGGGTCGATCGTCCTCGTTGGGCCGACGACCGTAGATTTCAAAAAGAGCACTCTGTTCTTTCCGATTGGATTTACGCTCAATGCAGGTTCGATTGATTGCGAAAGCAACGCGAATGAGTGCCAGCTGACGATTGGAGCGGGAACCTGCTCAATTGTTACGACAGGCACTCACTTTCAAGTTGACCGAAACAAATCCGATGTGAAGGTTTCGGTCTTTGAAGGCTCAGTGAGCGTTACTCCCAGTGGCTTGCCGGCTGAGACCATCCTCTATGGCAACAAAGGCAACGTTGGCCCAACAACAAGCGGAAGTCTCGGTTTGAACAGGGGCACAATGGATAGTGTGGAGAAGCAGTTCCACAACACGGGTCCTGCACATTGGCGATGAGTAAGATCAACACTTCTACCGAATTGGAGCCAGCGATTTCTGATGGCACTCCGGCCGATCCAAGCGTCAGTTTTGTGATTGTGACGCCGTGCTGGGTAAATGGCACGCTGCGGACATGGGCAGACCTTCAAGGCGGAAACGACAAACCTGACCCGGGCGACAATCTGGCTGTAAGTGGGCGGGGCTCGGCAGTCATTAAAGTTGTCGCCAAGGAAATATGCATTGGCGCGATCATGCTGAAGGATGACACAGATATTACGTTGCCGACAGAGCAACCCAAATTTTCCCTATTCCAAGTCGGATTCACTCTCAATCTTGGATCAATTGACACCGAGTCCGACCCTGCCCTTTGCCAGTTCCAAATCGGAACGAATGGGGGCACGATCACCACGATGGGTACAAGCCTCCATGTCCAGCGCACAGGAGACACCACAACCATCAAGGTAATGCAAGGCTCAATTAAGATTGTTCCCGACAAAGGCCAGGAAAGCGAGACGTATGGAGCGAATCGACACGTTGCTTTCAGCGTCTCAAGTTCGGGCGATCCCCAGTACGTTGAACTACCTTGGTCTTAGCCTAGTCGTTATCGAAGAACGTGACTGTACCCGAATCGAGGTCGTAATATGAGCCGACGACCTTTATTTCTCCCTTGTGCAACATTTCGGTGAGAATACCGCTTCCGGTACGCACTTTCTTCGCCACGCGTTTTACATTATCGCGAATCGCGTCATCGAACCAGTTCTTCGAACCCTTGGTCGCGAGGATCGCGGGCTTGATGGCTTCGAGGAGCATCCCAATATGATCGTGGGGGACACCGTGCTGGTCGTGAGCAGCCGAATGCTGCTCGGCAGCGTGCTCGGTCCCGTAGGTCTCGAGCGCAGCCTTTACTGCACCGCATTTCTCGTGACCCATGACAACGATCAGCCGGGCACCGAGGTGCTCGACGGCATACTCCGTACTCGCCATATTAAACGTGTCAACGAGATTGCCAGCGGTGCGAACCACGAAGAGGTCACCCAAGCCCTGGTCGAAGACCAATTCCGGGCCAACGCGCGAGTCTGCGCAACCGATGATCACTGCGAACGGCTTTTGGCCGTTTGCAACCTCGCTGCGGCGCTGGATGCCAGTACCCGCGTGGAGGGCTTTTCCCCCGACAAACCGCTTGTTCCCTTCGAAGAGGCGAGTCAGGGCTACCTTGGGTGTTACGAACCGATCTTCTATCGGATTGACGGCGAGCGCAAGTGAAAATGCCAGTGCAGTAATCATGATTCCTGCCATTATGGTCGGGAACTTGCGCTGGATTACTCAGGTCAAATGGGGAATTCGGGGACTTCGGACCTAAATTCGGTATCTTGACAGTGAACATCGCGGACAGGAATTCGTTCTTGCACCGTAGCATGGGCAGCGTAAGCGGGGTAAACCGGTTGGCTTCGAATTTGCGATTGGATTCAGCGTCCGAACAAGCGCTCGTCGAACAGTGTCGGCGGCAGGACTTTGATGCGTTCGGTCGCATCATCGATGCCTACCAAAGCCGTGTCCTCGGATTCGTCCGAAGAATGTGCTCCAATGCCGAGGAAGCCCTCGACATCACCCAAGAAGTCTTCATCCGGGCCTACCAAAGTTTCGGCCGATTCGACGGCCGTTGTTCGTTGAGGTCGTGGCTGTTCAAGATCGCCTACAACCTGTGTGTCGACCGCTCGAGGCGCAACGACCGAGCACCAGCAGAGACGCGCATCGAGCAGACCGCCGACGAGGGTGAGCCCCTCGAAATCGCGGACACCCGCTGGAATCCGGAATCCGTCGTCCTCGACACCGAACTCATGGTCGTCGTCGAGAATGGCATCGCCGCCATGAGTGAGAAGCTGAGAACCGTACTTCTCCTCCACGACAAAGAAGATATGGGCTACGAAGAGATCGCTGAATCGTGCGGTATCCCCATCGGGACCGTCAAGAGCCGACTTTTCCTCGCCCGTGCCCACCTCCAAGACTATGTGCGGAATTATTGGGATGGGGAGGGGCCCCGATGATGAACGAAATCCTACTCAAGAAGATCCAGAACGAAGAAGCCCTCACTGCGGATGAGCAGGCAGCGCTTGACCTCGCCCTCGATACCGAAGGCGGCGCGGTTCACGCGTGTATGACCGGCCTCATCGACGAGGAGCCGTCGATGGCATGGCGAAGCGGCCTCAATGAGCGGCTGATCGCCCTGCGCCCGGCACCGACCCCCTCCAAGAGTGCCGAACTGGACGTTCAACTCGAATCGGACGCCCAACTCCAGACCGCGGCTTGGGTGCAGAACCTGGGGGATGAAGAGCCGCAGATGACCTGGCGCAGCCAACTCAACGAGAAACTCCACGCCCTCCGTGGCCCCGTTCGTCGAAAACCGATCTGGCAAACCTGGCGTTTGGCCAGTGCGGGCGCCGTCGCCGTCGCGGGAGCCATCGCTTTAGTTGTTATGATGAACGGCCCAAAGAGCAAGCCTACGCCTGCGCCGGTCGCTCAGAGACCATCGTCGATCGAAGCTGGCTTGATTGCAGCCCACCAGGAATCAGCAGGAGCGTTGGACCTGGGATCGAACACGCGAATGCCCGCCCTGGAAAATAAGTCGAGTTCATCGTCCATGTGGACGGATGCCGATTTGGAGACTTTATAGTATGTGCCTCAACCCCACCCTGTCCGGGAGATTGACCGCCGCGGCTGTTGCGGCGGGTCTCCTTCTGTCGTCGGCGCATGCCCAGCCTCGACGCGGTCCAGTTGGCGGCGGACTAGGGCAGCCCGCACGGATTTTCGAGCGGTTCCCAATCCTGCGCAAGATGATCGATGTCGAGCCTCGTCTTCGCTTCACTGGCTCGCGCATCGTCGAGACGAAAATTGGCGCGGAGCGACTTCGCAACACCGAAATCATTGTTCGAGATGGCCTGCTCCAGCGAACCGAGTTCACCTCGGACAGCCCCAATGCGGGACAGATCATTGTCGAAAACGGTCGCAAGCGAAGGCACTTCTTTCCAGCCACGAATGAGATTCAAGTGCTTCCTGCTCGCCGCGAAGAGATGATCGGACGCTTCCGGATGATGTTCAAGCAGATCGCCGATGGAGCGATGAGCATTAAGAGTGCTGGTGGTGAAGAGATCGCAGGTCGACGCACCCAAGAGCTCAGTTTCCAAGACAGAGCGGGCAACACCGTGCAAAGACTTTGGATCGACAACGAGACGGGGATGCTTCTCAAGCGAGAGCTTTTCGACCCGGTTGGAACGCGGATTGGGTTCTTTGAGTTCACACGGATCAACTTCAGCCCAAAGATCTCGCGCGAGGACTTCGAGATTCGACGCAAGGGTGCGGTCGAAGTCACGCCCGACGACCAGGTGCTTAGGCTAGCGAAGCGGCTGGGCTTGCCCCCGTCACGAATCCCTGCCAACGAGCCTTACGATCTCGAAATCGTTCGACCACTCGACTTGGGGGGTACGCGAGGGTTCATGCAAACCTACTTCGGTGAGCGCGGACGCGTCTCGCTCTATCAGATCGCCGGGGATGTAGATCCGAAGCGTCTCACGCGACTAGCGGGTGGCTCCAATTTGAATACCCATAGCTGGCACATTGGCCCCCGGACGTTCGTACTTGTGGGCGACGTGCCGCAAGGCGAGCTTGAGCGCTTGGCGCGGCTTGTCCGATAAGTCCATCCTCGGCAAGAGCGAACCAAAGCTGAAACAGAGATTGGGGTGGAGCCTAAAGCTCCACCCCAAATATTGCGTTGCCATTGATCAAGAGGTTCTTGGTGGGATTCCCAACCGCCGGCATGAATTCGGACTATTCGTCTCCTTCTGCTCCGTAGTTGGAGGAGAGAATCGCGTAGTCGGCGATGTCAACCGCGTCATCGTGGTTGAAGTCGGCGTCGATGTTCCAGTTACCCGAGGACGGGTCGCTGCCATACGCCGTCGAGAGGATCGCAAAGTCGCCGATGTCCACGACATTGTCGTCGTTGGCGTCGCCGTTGAGACAGTTGATGACCAGACCGGTGACCGAGGAGCCCGTCATGGAGATCGGACCAATCTTCTTGCCAAGCCAGTGCGTCTGCTTCACCCAGATGTTGAAATTGCCGTTGCGAACGGTTCCCGTGAATGGGGAGACGGTGTCTACGTCAACCTTAGCCAGAACGGCGAATTCGCCGTTTGGTCCCAATGCCACCGTCCTCGTATCAACCAAGGCGTCGGCATTGTCGTTGTCGCGGATCTCAAATGTTGCGCTCGTAATCGGTCGAAGCGTGCTCGGGTCAAGGTCAAGGAAGTTCACCGTGCCCTCAAAGTAAACGGCATTAGTATCGACCGCCAGCATCATGGCTGGCTCCAACTGCCGCGTGGATGGGACCAGCGGCGAATTGAAGATATAGGCATTTGCACCCGTGGCCGGCACTTCTTCAGACGCGGTGATCACAAAGTCGGGGTTATTGAGGACCGGATTTGTTGTTGATGGGAAGTAGTCGCCGGTTGCAACCCTCGAATCATCGAGGAAAAAGCCTGGCTGAGTGCTACTCGGATTAGTTCCTGGCATATAGGGGTCATTAGGAGCACACCAGGGGTAGAACCGAACTGAAGCCTGACCCGGAGCCGGGAGCTGGGCAAAATTTCCTAGCCCGTCAACCGTACCAATGGCTACGGTAAGAATGCCGTTGTAGGGCATTTCAATTCCAACATCCCTTGCCGAGGTCGGAATACTCCAGCCATTGTAGCTGCCAGCATTTAGCGAGTCAATTCCCGTGGTCGTCACAAACGTGAAAATCACGCCACTGAGATAGTTGCCTTGTTGGTCATAGGAGCGGTAAATGATTCTGCAAGGGGCAGCTCCCGTCCGTGTCGGAAATGTACCCAACGGGTTCCAGTGCCAGTTAAATGCACCGCGATGAGCACGTCGGCCTCGTGCCCCAGGAGCAGGCACGACATCTTGAATCGCAAACGGCGCATTGAAGAAATTCGTCGCGGGAGGTGCGGTTGCCGACACCACCATGCCAGTCGTACCTACATTGAACGCGATTCGGGCACCTGGCGCAGGTCCATAAATGGAAGTGAAAAGTTGGGTCGCATCGAGAAGCGCCAGATTCACGCACATTCCGTCGTAACCCGTTGCCCAGCTAGGAGCCTGCACGCTGGGCTGACTCTCAGTCTCAAGGTTGACCCACGGGCCGGTCCTGACGCCATATTGGTCGCAGGGAGCGAATGCGCTCGCGGAAATTCCAATGTCGGAGCTTGCAAACACAATCGCATTGGCGGCCACGACGGCACCAACGGCAAGGAGTCGCAATGAAGAAATTTTCATGTAAGAACCTCTCCTAATCTTTCAGATTTCTGCCGCCACACGGACGCCAGAGTGATGTACTCACCATCCTATCTTACAACAACCTCTACCGATTCCGTGACCAACGAAAACTGAATTCTGTATTTATGACAGGCTCACCTGCCAAACTTGGCGACCCACGCGGCTATCGGGACTGCGATGGCGGCGACCGCGGCCATAGCTCCCGCCGTACCCAGCGCCACCTGCGGTGACGCCAGGTCCCAGAGCAGACCCGTCAGCGCACTGGCCGCAAGCGTCGCGAGGCCTGTGGCGAAGTAGAACAACCCCATGGCACTGCCACGTCGATCCTTCGGCGCGTGGTCGGCCACGAGTGCAGCGCTCACCCCCTTCGTCAGCCCAATGTAGATTCCATACAGTGCGAAAAGGGGGACGAGCCACGGGACACCCTGGGTCGCAAACCCCGCATAAACGAGAGCATAGAGAGCCCAGCCAGCACCCATCACCCACCACCGGCCTATCCTGTCGCTGAGGACGCCCGCCGGATAGGCCATGAGCATGTAGGTGACGTTGTAGAGCGCATAGGTCCAGATCACCTGGACATCGGACAGTCCGAGTTTCGAGGCTCGAAGGAGCAGAAACGTGTCGCTCGAATTCGCCAATCCGAACAGAACGGTGAGCCCCAGGGCCGACCAGTACCCTCGCGGCATCGCCGTGAGTGTCGCTTTGGCGGAGGTGTCGGCAGGAATCTCGGGCGGATTGGTCTCCTTCACCCGAAATGTGAGATAGAGTGCAGCAAACCCGGGAATGGCGGCAAGAAGGAAGATCAGACGGTACTGTCCCGGTAACCATATCAGCAGGAGCCCAGCGAGAAGCACCCCAATCAGCGCGCCAGCCGTGTCCATCGCCCGGTGAATGCCGAAGGCGGCCCCGCGAAGGTCGGACGGGGTTACGTCAGTCAGCAGCGCGTCCCGGGCGGTTCCCCGTATTCCCTTGCCCACCCGATCCACGCCGCGACCCACCAAAACCAGCGGCCAAGCCCACGCCAGGGCAAGCAGCGGCTTTCCCGCCGCGCTCAATCCGTATCCGGTTTGGACGAATGGCAGGCGACGTCCAATCTTGTCCGAGCGAAGGCCCGACCAGCCCTTGAGGATGCTGACGATCGACTCGGATACGCCTTCGACCAAGCCCAAAGCCCGTGCCGGGGCTTTCAGGACCTCGGTGAGGAACAACGGAATGAGCGGGTAGACCATCTCGGTCGACACGTCGGCAAAGAGGCTGATCCAGCCGAGTTTCCAGACCTCCTTGGGCAACCGTTTGAGGCGACTCACAGTTCATTCTGCATGAGATAGACTCAGGTCGTGAAGCGCTACGCGGGCGAGGCCCTAGAACCCGGCTTTCGCGTCGCCGTCGTCGCCAACGATGCGTTGGGCAACTTCGTCGTCTCCACGCCGCTTCTCCAGATGCTGCGCTCGGCTGGGGCTGGGCACGTCGCCTATTTCGGCGGGAAGCGAACCTGGGAATTCATCGCTGCCTCCGGTACCCCGTCTTGTAAGGGCGAGGATTCCGGCACTCCCCTCTCCTGCGCCCCTGAGCCTGGGTCTACCGCCGAAGCGCGGGCGGAGGAGAGGGGTAGGGGGAGAGGTGACGGGCCTTTGATCGATTACGGATTTCCCCTCTTTGGCCCTGAGCCTAGCGAATCCCTCAAAGCCCTTACCGGCGATTACGACTTGGTCGTCAACATCGAGGTTTCGATGCTGGCCAAGGTCGCGGCAGCGGCCCTGGCCGGTGATTCAGGCTACGTTGCCGGACCGTCTTTGGGGCTCGAGGGCCGTGGAGAACTGCCCTTTCCAGATGACGAAGTTGGTCGGCTGTGGGCAGACCAAGATTGGACTGCAGCCGACTTGACGCAGCGCTACGCGAGCCTCAAGTCCGGTTTCATCGGCGAGATCTTCTGCCGAGGTGCCTACCTGAAGGGAGACATACCGCCGTATCGTGTGCCTGAGTCCGCGCCTAGCCAGCCGATTCCCGATGTCCTCATCGCGACTAGCGCGAGTCTGCCCGAGAAACTCTGGACGCTGGATGGCTGGCGGGAATCCTTGTTGTTCCTGCGAGCCAAGGGCAAGACATGCGGCTTGATTGGGGCGAAGCCGTCGGATCAGAATCGCTACTGGCAGGGCGCGATGCTCGAAGACCGGCTGGTGAGTGAAGGTCTGGTCGAGGACTTGCGAGGAGCCTTCACATTGCCTCAGGTCGTTGGGGCGTTGCGGAAGTGCAAGGCGGTTTTGACCCTGGACAACGGCATCCTCCATCTCGCTTGCGCGGCGGAAAAGCCGACGGTCGGACTGTTCCGCGAGGGCATCCATCGGCTGTGGGCACCGCCTTCTCCTCGCCTGACGGTGCTGATTCCTGAACCCGAACAGGCCGTCGCCATGATCGAACCCAACCGGGTGATCGCCGAACTCGAAAAGTCCATCACAATGGACCCATGAGACTCGGAGTGATCGGATATGGACTGCGCGGAAACCTGGCGGAAATCGCCCATCGACCGACTGAGGACCGGGAAGTCGTCGCCCTCGCCGATCCCAGCGAGGAGGCGCAAGCGAGGTTTCGCGAGAAGGTCAACCAGGAGGCCACGTGCGTCTCTGACTACCGAGACCTGATCGACAAGGGTGTGGACGCGGTCTTCGTGCTCTCGCCGGACTGGCTGCATGAGGAACAGGCCGTCACGCTGCTGGAAGTTGGAATCGCGGTCTATCTGGAAAAACCGATGGCGATCACGATTGAGGGGTGCGACCGAATCCTCGCGGCAGCGCATCAGTCCGGCGCGAAGCTATACGTGGGCCACAACATGCGCTGGTTCGGAGTCGTGCGCAAGATGAAGGAGTGGATCGACCAAGGCCTGATCGGCGAAGTCAAGACCGCGTGGTGTCGGCATTTCGTTTCGTACGGCGGCGAAGCCTACTTCCGCGATTGGCATGCCGACCGGAAGCTCAGCACTGGCCTCCTTCTTCAAAAGGGTTCGCATGACATCGATGTTCTCCACTGGCTGTGCGGAGGATTCAGCCAGCGGCTGACCGCAATGGGCTCGCTCATGGTGTATGGCGACATCAAAGATCGCCAGGGGCCGGGCGATAAGGTCAAAGTGGAGTTTGCCGGAACCTGGCCGCCCGATTCCCTCACGAAAGCCTGGCCCACAATCAACGTCGAGGACGTGAGCATGATGCTGATGGAACTCGACAATGGCGTCCTCGCGAGCTATCAGCAATGCCACTTCACACCCGACGCTTGGCGCAACTACACCGTGATCGGCACCCATGGTCGGCTGGAGAACTTCGGCGATGCGCCCGGCAAGGCGATTGTCCGACTCTGGGATCACAGCCGCTACACCTTTGACCCGCACGGGGATTTGGAGTACCGTGTGCCCGAAGCCAAGGGAGGACACGGTGGCTCTGACGAGTTGATCGTGGACGAGTACGTGCGCTACGTCCGAGACGGTGGCCAGACCGCGACAACTCCAATCGCGGCGCGAATGGCGGTCGCGGCGGGAGTATGCGCGACCGAATCCCTTCGAAATGGCAGCGTGCCCATCGATGTACCCTCCATACCGACAGCAATCCCGGCATAATTTACAGAGTGAAGCGCCGAACCAAGATCGTCTGTACGCTCGGCCCCGCAGTGGCAACGCGCGAGCGCATAGCCGACCTCATCGGCGCGGGAATGAATGTCGCCCGGATCAACTGCAGCCACGGCGACTGGGAAACGCGACGCAAATGGGTGAATTGGCTGCGGGAGTTATCTCCCAACGTCGGTCCCGTCGCGATCCTCGCTGACCTTCAGGGGCCGAAGTTCCGAATTGGCGAGTTTCCGAATGGCAGCATGGAACTCAAGCCGGGTCAAGCGCTGACGATCGGCCAAGACCCGGAGTCCGATATCGCTGTCCCGGGCGACGAAATCTTCGAAGCGATGGACCCGGGCAGCCGCCTCTTGTTGGGGGACGGCGATGTTGAGATCAAGCTCGGCGCCATGGTCGGCAAGAGGTTCTCGGCCAAAGCGATCAGCGGCGGCCTCGTCAAGTCGCGCCAAGGCGTCACCTTGATGGGTCGCTCGTTCCAAACGGCTTGCCTGACCGAGAAGGACCTCGAAGACGTGTACGAGGCGTGCCGATGCGGAGTCGACTACATCGCTCTCAGCTACGTGCGCAAAGCTTCTGATTTGCGCGAACTGAGGAGGCTGGTCGATAAGTACGACACCTCGATCAAACTCTGCGCGAAGATCGAAACGAAGGAAGCCATCCACGAACTCGACGAGATCATGAAGGTCTCGGACCTGATCATGGTCGCGCGCGGCGACCTCGGGCTTCAGATGGACATCGAGGATGTTCCGCTTGCCCAGAAGAAGATCATCGCCCGGTGTGCCATGGCGGGTAAACCCGTGATTACCGCGACCCAAATGCTGGAGAGCATGGTGCACTCACCCAGGCCGACGCGCGCCGAATCGACCGATGTTGCCAACGCCATCCTCGATGGCACCGATGCCGTGATGCTCAGCGGAGAAACGGCCGCGGGTGAGTACCCCATTCACGCCGTCAAGACGATGGCCCGAATCGCCGAGAAAGCCGAGAGCCTATTCGATCATCGCCATCGTTTGGAAATGCTCACTGGTCGGCACCGCACGCTTGACTGTACGGAGGCCGTGGCTCTTGCTGCCAACAACCTCGCGACATCACTTCGAGTCAAAGCCGTCCTGACGACCACTGCGAGTGGCCATACGCCCCGAATGGTGAGCAAATTCCGACCCAAAGCCCCTATTCTCTGCGTTGCCTGGGACGACCGCACGTATCGCCAGATGGCGGTGGTGTGGGGCGTCGATGCGATCCGGTTGGACACGCCCGGCACGACGGATGAAATCGTTCACAACGCGATCGACGCTTTCATGCGCTTCAAGCGTTTGAAGATCGGGGATCAGGTCGTCGTGACGGCGGGAATCCCACCGGGAACACCGGGTCATACCAACCTGATTCTCGTTCAGGATGTGAAGTAACGGGATCCCCTCCGCCCCCCAACTCGGTTTGCGGGTGGCCGGGATGATGACTTGTGCATCCCGGTTCTGCCGCTAGCGACAGCCGAGCGCGCTTCAGAGACGGAGAAGTCCGTCTCGCCATTAGCGAGAAGGACTTCTGCTTGGCCCAGACCGCCTTAGGACTGCTTGCGTCGCTTGCGAATCAGCGCCAGCGCGCCCATTCCGAGAGCTGCGAGCGTCGCGGGCTCAGGAACGAGGCGAAGGTCGGCGCGGAGCTCACCACCCGGGAACGTCTGAGTGTGGACGTTTAGGTAGGTCAAACCTGCGGCCATCTTGGACTGCAGGGCTGCCCAAGCGCTGGCGGCCGTACCGCCATTGGCGGCGACGAACGATCCGTTGTAGCTTGACGTCAGCGTCATGTCGAAGGTGTGGTCGTACGATCCAGCCGTAACACCGAGGGGAAAGCCGGTAAAAGACGGCGTCTGGGTTGCCACGCCTCCATTGGGGGTCGAGGCATCTGCCCGAGCATGAATGTGGGAGGCCGTCGTCACGCCGGTGAGTCCGCTGAAGCTCGCTTCGACGCGCATCGTGACGGCACCCGTGTCCATGGTCACACGACCCCAGCCCGTTCCGGGCGAAGCGTTGGGAGGGGACTCATTGAGGCCACTCAACGTGCCTTCGTAGACGAAAATCTGTGCCATCGAAGCGGACGCCGCAACGACGAATAGCGGAACCAATGCAAATCGCAATCTCATTTCAGTACCTCTCGAAAAAGCTTAGAACCAGCCAGCCATGCGGTTCCTTCCCCTAGTATAAGTCACGAAGCCCCGCCTGAACATGAATTCTGCCATCGGGGCCTCGATTTCCTTGCGGACTATTCGCCGACCTGGCCGAAGTTCGCGCTGAGGATTGCGTAGTCGCCAATGTCGATCGCGCTGTCGCCATTGAGGTCGACGTTCGCCTCCCACCCCGGATCACCCTCGCTGAGGCCCCACGTGAACGAGATCAAGGCGTAGTCGCTGATTCCGATTTCGTTGTCGCCGTCGCAGTCACCGTTCACGAGGGTAGCGGCAAACTGAGCAGCCCCACCGGACAAGCGGATCGCGTTCGACTTCGTTAGCCAGTGCGATCCCTTCAGGATCAACGTGTACCAGCCGTCCTCAATGTCCGCAGCGGGAATTGCGGCCTTGCCTTGGGCGTCGAGCAGCACGGTCCCTGCGACGATGTAGTCTCCGGATTGAATCCAATACTGAATCGGCTGACCTTCGACTTGGCCATCGAAGTCTCCGAAAACCACTGTCCCCGTAATGTCCCTGAGTGGGGTTGCCAGGAAAGCTTGGTTGACCCCGTTCTTGGTCGCGATGCCGGTGATTTGCCCGTTGTCGTTGATGGCGGTCGCACTGGTGATCGTAAACCCCTGGCCTGGCACGAGCAGTGTGTTCAAGTCGACCATTCCATCTTCGGGCGTCCAGATGAAGCCACGCGTGCCGCTCAGGATGGTTGCCTTTCCAACGACGACCCCCCAGTTGTTGATGTCGTTGGCCTCGTTGCTGCCCGTTCCGTTGGGCAGATCGCCGAGAGGGACAATCGCATTCGACTCCGTCCAAAGAACTGCACGCCGACCGAGCGCTGGACTTCCCCACCCGACAATCTGGCCCTGGTCATTGATGCCGTTGCCTCGGCTGTTGACGTTGCCGCCTGGGAGGTCACCGAGGTCGATCATGCCGTGCTCAGAGTCCCATCGGAACGCAACCTGACCCGTAAGGCCGCTCGCGATACCCGTAACCTGGTTGAGGTTGTTCACGGCGTAGGCGTGACTAAAAGACGTTGGGCTTCGCAGCCCGGGCAAGGGCGACATGGTGCCGTTGGACCAAATGAAGCCTTGGTAGTCCGTGGCCCCATAGCTGTAGCCGACCACGGTGCCCAGGTCATTAATCGCGTAAGCGTAGCTGATATCCCATCCCCCGGGCAGGTCGCCGAGGTTCTGCATTCCTTCCTCTGGCGTCCACAGGAAACCGCGATTGCTGAGCGATGACCCATACCCGGCGACGTGGCCGTGAATATTGATGCCCGTGGCATAGCTGGACGAGAGACCGCCCGGAAAGTCGCCGAGATCCTGCATCCCGTTGATCGGATCCCAAATGAAGGCGCTGTTTCCGAAGGCGGAATGACTCCTGCCCACGACCTGGCCGCTGTCGTTGAGTCCGAGCCCCTCGCTGTAGGTCGCGCCGCCGGGCAGATCGCCGAGCCCGATGATCGTGTAGCGGGTCGACGGAGTTGCCGACGCCAAACCTCCCAATGCCGCTGCCGCGAGAATGAAAACGTTCCTCATGTGTTTGATTTCCTCCATTGAAAAGGCGGCCCGAGCGGGTCGCCGGGAGTAATTACGGGGGGCAATGGGCGCTGTGGGACTAACGACCTGGCCAGCGACGAGAATCACTCTTCACCCCGGATGTCTCTCTAGAGGTGGAGGCAAATCAATTGAAACGAAGCTTTAACTTGGTTCTGGCTGCAGCGGGGTCCACGACGCTGATGGCGGCCGCTCTCACGGCTCAAGTCGGGGGCGAAAGTACGCTTAGCCAAGCCGAAACAGAAGGACTCAAGTTCATGCGAGAGGAAGAGAAACTCGCGCGAGATGTGTATCACTTTCTCGCCGAGAAGTGGGGCGACCGGCCCTTTGGCAACATTGCACAAAGCGAACAAACCCACATGGACGCGGTCAAGACGCTCCTCGATCGACATGCAATCGCCGACCCAGCAAGCCCAAAGCCAGGTGATTTCAACAATCCTGACCTGCAGAAGCTCTACGATGATTTCGTAAAGCGAGGCCGGACTTCAAGGATCGAAGCCCTCAAAGTCGGTGCGACAATCGAAGATCTCGATCTGTACGATCTGGCCCGGTGGCAAGAGAAGACAACCGCATCGGACGTGCGGCAAGTGTTCAGCAACTTGGAACGAGGCTCACGTAACCACTTGCGGTCCTTCGTCTCCGTAATGAGGCGTCAAGGTGTGACCTACAAGCCCCAGTTCCTTACGCAGGCAGAATTCGATAAGATCATCGATTCGCCGATGGAGAGAGGACGCGGATTCTAGTGTTCATGGGAATGCGCTTGCTGATAATGCTCGGCAAGCGCATCACCCCCAAAATCACCCTTGAAATCGCGCCATACCGTATGGATGTGGTTGCCGTCTGCCTGCGTATTGTCGTACTCGATAACGAACGAAGGACTCTGGATTCGATAATAGTGCCTTCCCTTTCGCTCGACCGATCCGAGCCAGGCGAAGACCAAGCTTGAGTATCCTTCCCTTTCTATCGCCTTCAGGCGTCGCTCTTGTTCGGATTTTAACTGGACTGATGCATGGACTTGAATCAAGTCGCGCAGCAATTTCTGCTGTGAGGGAGTTAAGTTGTCATAGGTAATACCCAGTTTTCCCTCAATCGCGGCTCGACGCGAGCTGCCGGTTATGATATCGTTCGGTGCATTCGCAGACAGAACCCCTTTGGCTTTTTGAGCCTCCGATAGGGATTCAACGAGTTGGAAGGCGAGGTCCTGTTCCTTCGCAAGAACCCGTGCACCAGTTGCTTTCACTTGGGCAGGATTGCTCCCCAAGAACTGCGGGGTGCTTGCAACCGTGACGCTGCCCAAGCTGCTGAACGTTAGCGAGATGTGATGCCCTTCATAACGCCATAGCCATGGGGTTTCGCTGCTTGGGGCGCCAAAGAACATGAACCAGTATCGGCCCGGATCCCGTTCCTTGTTGCCCCCTTCCATAACCGCGAGAACGGGTTCTAGATCTCGAATCGCCTCGATCTTTTCAAAGCCCTCTTTGCTGAGCGAGGCCTTCAGCAGATTGCGGGCCGCGCTTTTCTGGGACTCGGTCATCTCCCCCCAAGACACACCCTTACGGGCACCAGGAACATAACCCCAATGGGTTCGCTTGTCCGATGAGACCGGAAGAAGGGCAGCACGGTGCTGGTCCTTGTCAAGGGTAGACAGGAAGTTTTGCGCTGCAGCAACCATCGCAGATTCAGTCGCCATCCTTGGCATTCCCAATAGACTCATTACAATAATCCCGGTAAACAGTTTCATAGACCCTCACTCATCGGACGCGAAAATACCCATCGATACGACGGACCGTTTCGTTTAGGGCTTCTTGGACAGGAGTCCCCCCGAGCACGTTATCCATTGCCTTCTGACCAGCGGTCTCCACGAAATCATATCCCGTAACCCGCGAGCCCCACGGTGGACGAGCGGTGGGTACGATACGTAGAAAGGCTTGCTCTCTTGGATCGCTGGCCGCACGTGATGCGGCGACATCTTTGCGCGCACAAACTGCGATCCCCGTGCTTTGATAGCGCTCCTGAACAGACCGGCTCGTCATGAACTTGATGAACTTCCAGGCGGCTTCTGGGTTGCGGCAGTTCTTCCCCATCGCAAATCCAGCTTCGTACATGACGGTCACGGAGCCTTCCTTACGTCGAGTCGGGAGCTCCACGACACCGACATCCTCCAATTTAAGGCCTGGTGCTGACTGATAGCCAACAAGAGCCCAATGCCCGCTGATTTCCATGGCAGCCTGGCCGTTGGCGAAGAGGTCAACACCACCCGCAGCGGCTTCGCTCAAGCTGGGGGCGATCTTCTCCTTATCGATGATCCCCTTCAGGAATTCGATCGCCTCGACGGATTGCGGCCCATTCATATAGCCATCAGCCTTGTCCCCACTCGGTGCCAGGACATCACCGTTGTTATTCCATAACCACATGATCCATCCCGGCATCCAGTTGACGAACTTGAAGCCATATTGCTTCTTCTCGGGCTTCGCTAGTTTCTTTGCGGTAGCGACGAAGTCATCCCAATTCCAGCCAGGCTGAGGATAGGCGACGCCCGCTTCGTCGAAGAGTTTCTTGTTGTAGTACATCACCATCGGCGTAAAGTCGCCGGGAATGGCATAGATACTCTTTCCCCGCCGCGCGATGTCAACGACGTTGGGGAAGAAGTCGTCAATGTTAAAGTCCTTATCGCGCTCGATCAAAGGCGACAGATCGGCGAGAACTCCGTTGTCGATGAAGATCGCCGCACTCGACGCATCCAAGATCATGATGTCGCTGGCGGCGTCGGCAATGAAGTTCAGCAGCATCTTGCTGACGTACTCTTGAGACCCGGGAATTCCCTCGACCCGTATCTCGATACCGGGATTGGCCTGCTCGAACTCCCGATAGATCGCTTTCTGGGTCCGTGAGAAGTCGCTGTCATCGCCCGCCCCGCCCCAGTTCGCAATCCGCAGGACCACGCGCTCGGGGGAGGCTTGGCGACAGCCCGCGGAGAGGAACAAGAGCGTCCCCGCAACTGCCGATCGGACCAACGCCCGCGATCTCATGCCCTCATTGTTGCCCGCGGGCGTCTGGATTTGCACCCCTGCGAGGGCTAATCGGCTAAAGTGCGTCGTAATGAGATCGCGTGCATGGGTTCTTGCTTTTTCGCTGGTTATCGTTGGTTGCGGTGGGGGAACCGCTCCGGACGAAAGGGTCGCCAAGTACCCGCAAGGGACAACCCTCGAACGTAGCCTGACGCCAACGATCGCCGCCGGTCAGGGACTCAAGGGAACCTACTACCGACTCGCCCAGACACCAGGCTGGCCGCTCATCGTCCGCGAAGAACTGGCCGTCGCCAAACCCGACCGACGAGGGCGGCGCAAAGCTATCGCCGCGTTCGTACACCTGACGGACACCCACATTATCGACTCGCAGAGTCCGGCGCGAGCTCCGTTCCTGAGAAAGTACTCGACCGGCACCGGTCCGAACGGCATCAATTTCGCCGACGCGTTTCGCGCCCAGGAAGCGCTCAGCACCTACGTGAGCGAAGCGATGGTCCAGCGCGTCAACTCCCTGCGCGCAGCTCCGATTACCGGAGCCGAACTTTCCTTTGCCGTCTCGACCGGAGACAACGGCGACGGCAAAGGGACCATTGAACTCCAGAACTACATCAACTGCCTCGATGGCGGCCCGGTCGTCTCTAATACATCGGGGCAAGGCTACGTGGGCTGGCAGGACGACTACATCTTTGCCCCGACCGACAATTCGGTCAGCGACGCCGAGCGGCAGGAGATTTACGGTCAGTACTACCACCCCAATCAAGTGCCGTCGCAGTGGGCGGGGCGGATATTCCCCGACGACTTCAAGCGCGACTACGGCTACCCAGACCACGACGGACTCCTATCAGCCGCGACCCAGAACTTCTCAGCGACCGGACTGCGGATGCCGTGGTACTCGGGAAATGGCAACCACGACGGCCTCGTTCAGGGCAACTTCAATCTCGAAGGCGGCACCCTTGACCTCATGGATCAGCTTGCCGAAGGCACGTTCATGATCATGGACTTGCCCGAATCTGTCTCGCCTCTTGAGTTCCTGGAGTGTCTCGAGACGGCTAATCAAGCGTGCATCGAAAAGTTGCTCAGCGAGTCGCCGTCACGCACCGTGCCCGCCGATCCCAAGCGAAAGATTCACTCCAACCAAGACTTCGTCCAAATGCACCTGAATTCACCCGCCTTCCCTGGCCCGGTGGGTCACGGCTTCACGCAAGCCAACCTGGCGAGCGGAAAGCTCTACTATTCGTTCCAAGTTGCGCCCGGCGTGAAAGGGATCATGCTCGACACGGTCAACTACGCCGGCGGTGCGGATGGCTCATTGGGTTCGATTCAAGCCGAGTGGCTTGAGGGAGAACTGCGCGAGGTCAGCAGTCGCTACACCAACGGCCTCGGCCAGATCGTCGAGACGGGCGCAGCGAACGAACTGGTGGTCATCTTCAGCCACCACAACCTGCAGACCATGGAAAACACCCAAGCCGACCCCACCGACCCGATTCGCCTCGGCGCGGCGGAAGTCGAAGCCCTTCTGCATCGCTATCCGAATGTGGTGCTCTGGGTCAACGGGCACAGCCATATCAACCGAGTCTGGTCGCATGCCGACCCGACGGGGCGAACCCCAGGCTTCTGGGAGCTGAACACCGCTTCCCACATCGACTTCCCCCAACAATCTCGAACCGTTGAGATCGTGGACAACCTGGATGGAACGCTTTCGATCTTCGGGATTCTGCTGGACCACATGGCGCCGTCGGTGACGAATGCACACGGGACGTACAGCATCCTCGACATCGCCTCGATCAGCCGAGAATTGGCCGCCAACGATCCCCTGATCCCGTGGCCGAACCAGATCGGAGCCCCGTCTGATCGGAATGTGGAATTGGTGCTCCGCAAGCCATTCTAAGCAGCGCAGCGCCGGTGCAGGGCTTCCGCCACCCGTAACCCGCCCGAAGATCCGAGGGGGATCCGAGAGGGATCCAAGGGGTATCCGAGGGGTCGGCCCCATGGATGCATCTTGGATCATCAGCGGAACCCCTCCAAATCAAAGGCCGAAGTGCCGACCATAACCCTATGTCACTGATGCGACTCAACGCCTTTGCCGGCAACCTCAAAGGAGCCTCCGGGAACGCGGTCTACGTGCGCTCACCCTACGGCACCATCCTGCGCAACCGGCCGATGGTCTGGAATGAGCCGAGCGAGAAGCAAATCGAAGCCCGTCAGCGCATGGCGTCTGCTGGCCGAGCCTGGTCGGCCCTGACCCTCACCCAAGCCGCCGCCTGGAAGCAATACGCCGCTCAGCAAATCCAATCCACCCCCCGAACCGACGAGACCCCGCCTCCGAGCACCCAGAATGTGTTCGTCCGCCTGGCCCTCAAAGTCCTCCACGTCGACCCGACCGCCCCCATCCCCGCCAACCCCC
The DNA here is from genome assembly GCA_019694835.1 of Fimbriimonadaceae bacterium. The sequence goes on from JAIBBE010000056.1 coordinate 33,595, forward strand.
CGACCACCGCCTTCCTCGGCGACGCCGTCACCCTCGACGTCACCGCCGAACCCGGCGCAATCCGATTCACCCCCTCCGAGCCCAACGCCCCCGGCATCATCACCGAACTCCTGCTGCAGCCCCTGAAGTCCGTGCACCGCCGCACCTACCTCTCCAAATACCGAACCGCCGCGTTCGTTGCCTTTGGTTCCGGTCCACACGACTTAGCAGTTAAGCCCGGCGTCTACGCGGTGGCCTATTGCTTTGTGCGTGCCGAGACCGGCCAGGAGACCGGCATCGCGGAGTTGGGGACGGTCGTCGTCTAAAGCTCCCCCTCGCCCCGATGAATGGCGGGGAGAGGGAGCCGGGGGGTGAGGGGCAGCCTGCTCCCAATCACTGCGAAAACCTCACAGCCTACTCCAGGTTTGCATCGTCCTTACCGACAATAGAATCTGATGGACAATCGCGACGAATTCGACCTGAAGATCACGGCGTGGGGGAAGACGAGGACAGTCGCCCGCTGGGCACAGGATCCTCGCGCTACCGGGGATGCCAAGACCATTCTCAAACGCTACCAAAGCGGCCTGCATCCTGAATCCGCGATTGGCTTTCAGGAAGGCGACCATCTTATCCTCCCAAATGGGCTGAAGGGCATCACGGCGTGGGGAAAGACGAAGCCGGTTAGCGAATGGGCGCGCGATCCCGTTTGCACGGTCACCGCGACGACTGTACGCCATCGCCTGAAGTCGGGCTGGGCTCCCGAGAACGCGATTGCGACTCCAAGTCGGGTGTGCGGGCCAAGACGGCCCAAGAGTGCCCCCCGCAAACCCTGCAAGACCGCAACCGCCTTCGGCGAAACGAAGATTCTCTCCGAGTGGTTCAAAGACGAGCGATGCAAGGCCTCTCGCTATGCGCTGCTCGGACGCATCGCTTCCGGCTGGGATCACGAGCTTGCCATCACGACACCGAACCTTACCGATTTCGTCCGCCAAAGGACGACGGGAGGAACCGTTCACGCCCTTTCTGCGTTCGGCGAGACCAAGACGCTCGCCGACTGGTCGCGCGACGAACGCTGTGAGGTTTCAGCCACGACAATCGGGGTGCGCCTCCGAGAGGGGTTGTCTCCCGAAGAAGCGATCACCAATCCGTCCAAGGCGTCACAAGGTTATAAGGACAAGGTGGTCGGGAAACATGACCGCTTCTTCATTACCGCGTTTGGCGAAACGAAAGACATTCGGCACTGGATACACGATAAGCGCTGCAAAGTGGCGATGCACACCTTGCGCAAGCGGTTGAGCCAGGGCCAAGACCCCGAATTCGCGATGACGGCCAAGCCAGGATCGTTCGCCAACGGCAAGATGAAGCCCAAGTACCGCGCCTTTGGCAAAGAGATGACCGTCCAAGAGTGGGCGAACGATGAGAAGTGTGTCGTCTCCCTCGACCATCTGCGCGCTCGAATCCAGGCCGGTTGGGATGTGGAATTGGCCCTCACGTCGCCGGTTAATATGGCCGAAAACCAGCGCATGCTCAAGGCGCGAAAATACACCGCGTTTGGTGAAACTCTTTCGCTTCAGGAGTGGGCCCGGCACCCGCTATGCCGATGCTGCCACGGCACCCTTGTCAACCGCCTTAACCGTGGCGCGGACTTCGAACTCGCGTTAACCACTCCCCCCGGCGCCATTGATATCGCTTCGGGTGCTTCATTGGAAAAGAAGCGTTTTATCGAGATCCTTGGGGAGAAGAAAACCCTCACCGAATGGCTGCGCGATCCGCGCCGCGTCGCCACGCCTGATGCGTTCAAGGAGCGGCTGCATAAGGGCTGGAATCCCGAGGAAGCCTTCCTCACCCCGACCGGCCGCCGGGGCTACGCGAAGGGCACGGTGCGCCCCGAAGTCAGCATTCCCCTCACCGCGTGGGGCGTAACGAAGACGCTGGTGGAATGGCTCCAAGACCCCCGCTGCACGATTAACGGCGACGCGCTTCGCGCACGCCTCAAATACGGCTGGTCCCCCGAAGACGCCATCTCACGACCATCGAGATTCGCAAAGACGGGCTAGCGTTTCCCCCTCACTCCGTGAGGGGGATCTGCGCGAGGACGAAGGACGCTGCGCTGAGGGGGAGGGATTCTCCGGAAACCCCAAGCCCATAATGCGCTGTGGTGCAAGCCCCAGGAACGACCACGGTCCACCGCACGGTGGGATTCGGATGGTGCCACTCGCGCACGCCCGAAGTATCGCGCAGCGGGGTCCAGAAGATGACGTACCGCTACCTTCCGCCCGGCATCTGGTGCCCGAACCTCGACCACATCCCCAACCTCCTCAACGCGGCATGCAAGCTATACGCGACGTACGAACACTTCCCCCCGGACTTGATCCTTAAGCGGCCCAAGGGCGAGGTCCAGCAACTCACAAAGCGGGCGCTGGCTTTCTACGAAACCTGTCCTGTCTATGCCGAACTGACGGTCGAGGAGGGATGGCTTTGGTGGAAGCAGTTCACGCCGGGTGGCGACTTGGCGTATACGGCGCGTGCTAACTCCCCCGATATCCTGCTGGGCGAAGCGATCCGCAATTGGCCGATGAACGAATGGGCCAACTTCATGCTCGCGCCGTGGCAGCAGCACCTCGACAAGAACCTCCAAGGAGACCCGATCGCGATGGAAATGCAGCCCGCCCTGCCCGAGCCACCTCGCAACCCAGCCGACGACTGGGGGACCGGCGTCGCCACCGTACCAACCGCCTCGCCGAGCGAAAGGACCGAACTCCCGCTCGGCCTGTTCAAAGTCACCCTGGTCTCCTGCCACCCCGACCGGGTGAAGGATTGCAAGAAGATGAAGAAGGCGGACGACTTCGAGTTCTTGCCCTGTACGATGGCCGTCCGCTACGCGCCGGACGAGCCATTTCACTGGAAGGAGCACTATATCTTCCGGTTCGAGTGCGCCACCCAGTTCATCCCGCGGGTCTTCCAATGGACGGTTGACAACAAGGTGGCGCTCGATGCCGACTGGGCGGTCTCGGTCATTCAGCCCTGCCACCAATGGGACTACCCCCACGTGAAATTCGACTACACCGACGACCCGCAGTGGGACGTGCTCGGCATCTTCTTCGAGCCCCTCGCCGCGCTGGATGCGGCCCGCCGGGAGGAGTTCGAGCACGACCTCGCGACGCTGCCCAGGCCCCCGCGGTGATGGCACGGGCTTCGATTGCGAACCCTGGTCAGCTTGCGTCGGGCAAAGAGGTACATTTGCACAAGCGCGGCGCAATCAACGCCACGCGAACGCACGATGAGCGCCAACCAGAACGCGGAACAACGGGCACGCGACCGGATCGACCGGCTGCTGCGCGATGCTGGCTGGGAGGTGCAGAACGCGGTCGCGATGAACATCCACTCCAGCCCTGGCGTCGCCGTCCGTGAGTTCAAAATGGAGCGCGGGCACGGCAAGGCCGATTACCTGCTCTATGTCGATGGCCGGGTCGTGGGTGTCGTCGAAGCTAAACCGGAGGGCACGACCCTCACCGGCGTCGAAGTCCAAACCGAGAAGTACAGCAAAGGCCTCCCCACCGGCATCCCAAAATGGCGGCTCCCGCTTCCCTTCCTCTACGAATCCACCGGCGTCGAGACCCGGTTCACCAACGGTCTCGACCCCGACCCCACCAGCCGCGACGTGTTCTCCTTCCACCGACCCGAGACCTTCCTTGCCGCGATGGATGGCCCGGCGGTTAGCGACCGAGAAGCCGCAGAGCGGACACGAGAGTACGAGCCGCCGACCCTTCTGCGCCGCCTCCAGCATATGCCCCCGATCATCCAGGGCAAGATGTACCCCTGCCAACTCCAGGCGGTCACCAACCTCGAAGCCAGCCTTGCCGACAATCGGCGACGCGCGCTCATCCAAATGCAGATGGGCAGCGGCAAGACCTTTACCGCCGTCTCCCAAATGTATCGCCTGATCAAGCACGCGAAAGCAAAGCGCGTGCTGTTCCTCGTCGACCGCAGCAACCTCGCCACCCAAGCCCTCGGCGAGTTCCAGGCCTATGTCGCCCCCGACGATGGCCGCAAATTCACCGAGCTCTATAACGTCCAGCATCTGCGCTCGAACGTCATCGACCCCGCGTGTCAGGTCGTGATCACCACCATCCAGCGGCTCTACAGCATCCTCCAAGGCGAAGAAGAGTTCGACGAAAGGCAGGAAGAAGAAAGCAACTTAAGCGCGTTCGCCAAATTCCAAAAGGAGCCGCTGCCGGTCGTCTATAACGCGAAGATTCCCATCGAAACCTTCGACTTCGTCTTTACCGACGAATGCCACCGCAGCATCTACAACTTGTGGCGGCAAGTGCTCGAATACTTCGACGGCTATCTCATCGGCCTTACCGCCACGCCCAGCAAGCAGACTCTCGGCTTCTTCCACCAGAACCTCGTCATGGAATACGGCCACGCCCAAGCCGTGGCCGATGGCGTGAACGTCGACTTCAGCGTCTACCGCATCAAAACCAAGATCACCGACGAGGGCGGGAGCGTGGAAGCGAGCACCATCGTCGATAAGCGCGACCGCAAAACGCGCAAGGTGCGCTGGGAAGAACTCGACGACGATCTCGACTACCGCCCCAACGAACTCGACCGCGCCATCGTCGTGCCCGACCAGATTCGTACGGTCATACGAACCTTCAAAGAGAAGCTCTTTACCGAAATCTTCCCCGGTCGCACCGTCGTTCCCAAGACGCTGATCTTCGCCAAAGACGATAGCCACGCGGAAGACATCGTGCGCATCGTGCGCGAGGAATTCGGCAAGGGCAACGACTTTTGCCAGAAGATCACCTATCGCACCTCGACCGCCAAAGTGCTCGACCCCGAAACCGGCGAACTCACCTTTCAAAGCACGAACCTCAAGCCCGACCAATTGCTCAGCAGTTTCCGCAACAGTTTCGATCCGCGCATTGCCGTCACCGTCGATATGATCGCGACCGGCACCGATATCAAGCCGCTCGAAGTCGTGTTCTTTATGCGCGATGTGCAAAGCGCGAACTACTTCGAACAGATGAAGGGCCGCGGGTGCCGCGTCATGAAACCGTCCGAGTTTCAGGGCGTCACGCCGGATTCGGTAAACAAGGAGCGCTACGTGATCGTCGATGCGGTTGGCGTGACCGAGCACATCCGCAAGGACTCGCCCCCGCTCGACCGTCAGCCGACGATTCCGCTCAAAGCCGTCTTGCAGACCATCGGCGCGGGCAGCTCGGAGCCGGAGGTCGTCGGCACGTTCGCCAGCCGCCTCTCGCGGCTCGACAAGGTGATCGGCGACGGCGTGCGCAAGCAGATCGAGACGAAGGCGGGAGCGCCGCTGCCGCTGCTCATTGAGCGCATGGTCGAGAGTCTCGACCCGGATATCGTCGAGACCCGCGCCGCCGAGTCCGGCAAGCCACCCGAGACCGTGGCCGCCGAGATGCGGCGCGAATCCCTCCGCCCCTTCCTCGATGGCGCGTTGCGTGAGCTTATCCAGACCGCCCAGCAACAGGCCGAGCAAACGATCCTCACGAGCGAGAAGGACGAGGTCACGTTTGCCGGGGCGAGCATCGAGGCCACCGAGCAGGCCCGCACCACGATCGACTCGTTCGCGGCCTACATCGAGGAGCACAAGGATGAACTCGACGCGATTCAGCTGCTCTACAGCCGTCGGCGCGGCCAAGCCCCGACCTTCCGCCAGCTCAAGCAGCTTGCCGAAGCGATCCACCTCCCCCCGCGTTCCTGGACCCCCGAGTCGCTCTGGCGCGCCTACGAGACGCTAGAGCGGTCGAAGGTGCGCGGCCACAGCCGCGGCATGGTCACCGACCTCGTCTCCCTGGTCCGCTTCGCGCTGAACCAAGAAACCATCCTCGCCCCCTTCGCCGAGACCGTCGAGGACCGGTATGCCGCGTGGCTGGCGACCCAGGGCCCAGGACGCTTCACGGACGACCAGTCAAAATGGCTTGGCATGATGCGCGACCATATTTCTGCAAGTATTCACATCGACCGCGATGCGTTTGAGTACAGTCCCTTTGTACAAGAAGGCGGCTTGGGGAAGGCGTTTGCGCTCTTTGGAGACCAGCTAGAGCCGCTGATGAAAGAACTGAACGAGGTGCTAGTCGCATGACTCAGGGAGCGGCTATGAATGACGCAGATTTCCGGCGCGCTTGCGAATCGGAACGGCAGAGGGTCAGGCTGCTAGATTGTTCTGACGACGACTTCGAGGGTGAGATGCTGGCGCTGGATCAGCATTTGCAAGAGAAGAACATACCGGTCCATGGTCGGCAGCTGTGGGCTGTTGGTGAGCTATGCACAAAGTACGGTTTTTCACTCGTGCTCGGTGAGCCTCTGGCTAACCGGGTCTCGGACTGGATGCGGGCTCGATACGAGGATCGCCTTAAGGTGGATTTTTCGCTCGGCTATTCCCCGGTCCTCATCCACGGAGACTGCTATCAGCTGAAGGTACCGGCGCTATTCTTCGGTGGATATATCATCGCCATTGCCCCGCCGACGCCGCGCATGCCGGGTCGGAATGTAATCAATGTCTTAGACCTCATCAAAGACCTGCCTACGAAAGTTGCTAACTCTTTAACGACGGTTGAGCTACTCGGGCTCCAAGCGAAGTTCGGCGAGTTCACACAAGGGCTAACTGTTGCGATGAGCGTCCGCGCCGAAACGCACTACAAGGAAGCTCTCGGGGACCTGAGTGCGGCAAGCGAAGCTATCACAAAGACAGGGTTCGAGATAGGTCGGTCGCGCTGGGGCAGCCTCCAATACGCCGAGAAGACCATCAAGGCATGGATCTTGGATCTCGGTGAAGAGCCCCAAAAGATTCATGACCTGTCGAAGCTCGCTAAGAGAGCCTCGGAACTTGGCCTGCCGCCTATTGACTCTCAGGACTTAGCATTAGCCCAATGCGAGCCTGACGTTCGCTACTGGAAGGACGGGCTGACACTGCAGGAGGCGGTAAAGGCCTATGAAGCGGCCCTAAGGATCGGAGCGCATGTCGTAAGTAACCGGCCAAGGGCACAAAGGGCATGAGAATAGGATGGCGCTGAGAAGATGATAACGTTTGAGACTCCATCTCAGCGCGCCTGCCCGCTGCGACCTTTGTCCGACGTGGCGGCCTTGAATCCAAGGGGTTATTCGATCCCAATCACCGATAGTGAAGAATTGTCCTTCGTGCCCATGCGCGCAGTCGCCGCCGGAGGTGCGGGAATTGTAGAGCAGGAATTGCGCACATGGAAAGAGGTCAAAAAGGGCTTTACCACCTTTCAGGATGGCGACGTCATATTCGCCAAGATTACGCCGTGCATGGAGAATGGGAAGTTTGCGGTTGCGGAGAATCTGCTAGGGGGACGAGCCGCAGGGTCCACCGAGTTTCACGTCATGCGACCTGGGCCTGATCTCGATGCACGTTACCTGCTCTACTTTCTGTTCACCGACGAAGTTCGGCGGGGGGCAAAGGAATCGATGTCCGGGGCTGTTGGGCAACAACGGGTCCCAGCGTCGTATCTTGCTCAGCTTGAGATTCCGCTCCCGTCAATTGAGACACAGCGCGAAATCGTGGCGAACCTCGACGCCCGGTTCTCCCGCCTCGACGCGGGCGTCGCGGCGCTCAAGCGTGCTCAAGCGAATCTCAAGCGCTACCGCGCGTCCGTCCTCAAAGCCGCCTGCGAAGGCCGCCTTGTCCCCACCGAAGCCGAACTCGCCCGCCAAGAAGGCCGCTCCTACGAATCCGGCCCCCAACTCCTCGAACGCATCCTCGAAGAACGCCGCACCGCTTGGACCGGCAAAGGCAAGTACAAAGAACCCACTCCCCCCGACACCACGAACCTTCCGGAGGTGCCTGAGGGTTGGACGCTTGCCTCGTTCGATCAACTCACAGAGAACCACGACGGTCGCCGTATCCCCCTGAAGGCGAGCGACCGAGACAAGAGGTCGGGACCGTACCCATACTACGGCGCATCAGGAATCATTGATGATATTGACGACTTTCTATTCGACGGTGAGTTTCTTCTCATAGGAGAGGATGGAGCAAACCTCCTGGCCCGAGCAACACCCATTGCCTACCTGGCAACTGGAAAATTCTGGGTCAACAACCACGCCCATGTGGTGCAGTCGTGGGCGGGCATTCCATTGCGTTACTTGGCCAATTGTTTAAATGCGATGGACCTTACCAAATATGTAACCGGCAGTGCCCAGCCCAAACTTACGCAGTTCAACATGAATCAGTTACCAATCCTGCTACCTCCACTCGCCGAACAGGAGCGTATCGTTGCCGAGGTCGAACGCCGCCTCAGCGTCGCGGATGCCCTAGAAGCCACACTGTCCACCAACGTTGTGCGAAGCGCAAGGAGCCGACAAGTCCTGCTCCGAAGCGCATTCGCCGAGCCAGCCGCAAGTCGCGAGGATGCCCCTCATGCCTAACGATCAGAACCAACCTACCGCATTCATTTCCTACTGTTGGGAGTCGGAGGATCACAAGCTTTGGGTGCGAAATCTAGCCACTCGCCTGCGACACGACGGCGTGGATGTAAAGCTGGACCAATGGGAGATGGCCCCTGGCGCCCAAGTGCCCCACTTCATGGAAACGGCCGTGCGCGAAAACGACTTCGTCCTGATCATTTGCACGCCGAAGTACAAAGAAAAGTCGGACGCCCGACTGGGCGGCGTAGGGTACGAGGGCGACATAATGACAGCCGAGGTCATCGGCGAACGCAACCATAGGAAGTTCATTCCGGTTCTTCTTGAGGGTACAGATGCGACGGCCCTTCCCAGTTGGCTCAAAGGTAAGTACCGTGTGGATTTGCGAGGCACGCCCTATGACGAGGCGCAGTACGAGGACCTTCATTCGACGCTTCTCGGAAATCGCCCTAGTGCGCCCCCGGTTGGCAAGCCACCGGAAGTGCAGACTGGAAGGGCTTCCATCAGCATCGGCGGGGGGTCACCAGAGCCCCTTGCGCCGATCAAGATTGTCGGCGTGATCGTCGACGAGGTCACCCAACCCAAGAATGACGGAACCCCGGGGAGCGCGCTCTACAGGGTGCCCTTCCGCCTCTCCCGCCGCCCCTCCGCCGATTGGGCCCGCGCTTTCGGGCAGACCTGGGACCGTCCGCCACGATTTACCATGATGCATCGCCCCGGGATTGCCCGAGTGGTCGGAGACATGATCATCCTTGACGGCACAACCATCGAGGAAGTGGAGAAGTATCACCGCGAGACCCTCATCCTCTGCGTACAGCGGACCAACGAGATCATCGACGAATTCGAAGCCAAGGAGGTGCGGGACGCCGAAGACGCGGAGCGCCAGCGCAACGCACACCAGCAGCGGGTCCGCGATGTTGCGAAGGATATTAGTTTTGACTAGCGCGGCTTAGTGTACGAGAATAGTCTATCATGCCTTATCCAATCAAGAACATTATCGAAGGTAATTCAAAGCCTCTTACCACCAGCATCGAAGAATCCGCAGCTACCGCATTGGAACTCATGGTTGAACACGACTACAGCCAACTACCGGTAGTCGATCAAGCCGGTGTTTTGGTAGGCATGGTCAGTTCCGAATCGATACTCCGTTCTGTCAGAGCATTTAAGCAACTGCCTGAGCATCTTCGAGTCCAAGATTGTTACAAGAAGGTCTCGGCTTACCTTGAGGACGCGGAATTGTTCGACGTTCTTACCGGCCTGGAGGATGATGCGGCGGTTGTAATTACGGATGGTGAAGGTCGGGTCTCGGGAATCGTTACAGACTTTGATACCGCCAGGTACTTTCGCCAGCGCGCCGAGAATGCGATGTTGGTTGAGGACATCGAGGTCACAATCCGCGAATACATTACGCTTGCGTTCCCTAATCGATCCACAATTGCTGCGGATGACTTTGCCTGCGCCATCGAACAAGCGAAGATCCCAGATCAAGAGTTGATACCTAAGGCTACTGCGCAAGGTGCAAAGGGTTTTGAAGATCTAAACTTCTCTCAGTACGTGTCGATGTGGCTCTGCAAGGACCGCTGGCCTCAGTATGCTCCTGTGGTCTCAGTTGATAGGCTGGCGATTGGGAAAATGCTTAACCGTGTCCGTCTTATTCGCAACAAGATCGCACACTTTAGAGGCGATGTCACAAATGCGGAGTCTGCAGATCTGACGACTTGTCGAGACTGGCTACAGAATCACAAGGCCCAGCTGTTGACCCACTTCGGAGAAACCGAGCAAGTCATCGAGGAGGAGTTGCGAAGTCAGGAGGAGGCGATACAGGAGGCAAAGGACAGTCAGCAAGCCGAGGACTTGGGAGACCTTGGCTCAGAAGATTCGAGCATCGAAATGCCGAACGTTGAGCCCAGTTTGGATGTCGAGAAGGTCTCGAAGTACTCTGCACTTGGGCGATGGCTTCGCGGCATACCTCCAGACATCGAGACCACCTGGATTACATTCCTGAAAATCGAGCACTTGATTGGTGTCCCCCTGCCGCCTTCGGCTACGCGCCATCGGTCTTGGTGGGCGAACGACTGGACCTCGCATAGCCAGAGTAAGCTCTGGCTTGGCGAAGGTTGGGAAACGGACATTGTTGATATGACTAATGAGCGTGTCCGCTTCCGGCGAATCCCTTGAGTGCGGGCCCATCATCTTAACCAAGCACCCAGCCCGATGCTGTGTCGACAACCCCGAACTCGACCGGCTCAATGAGCTGATCGGGGAGTTCAACGTGTTCGAGGCGGCGGGGCTTCGGCGGGACGAGGTGAAGCATTCGCGGTTCCTCTCGTTCCTCCTCAGCCCGCAAGAGGCGCACGGGTTGGGGGAGGGGTTCTTGCGGCCTTTCCTCCAGCGCGCGATCCGGGCGTCCGAGCGCACCGACCTTCCCGTCTCGCCCCTGGACCTCGAACTCTGGAGCTTGGCCGACGCCGAGGTGCGCGTCGAGTGGCAGTCCATCGACCTCCTCATCCTCGTCCCCGGCCGCAAGCTGGCGGTCGTGTTCGAGAACAAGATCGGGTCGGGCGAGCACTCCGACCAGCTCAACCGCTACCTGACGCGCGTGCACCAGCAGTACCCCGGCTGGAAAGTCCTCCCCCTCTTCCTCTCGCCCCAAGGCACGCCCCCGACCGACGAGCGCTATCTGCCGGTGACCTACGAGATCATCGTCGGCCTGCTCGACCACCTGCTCGACACCCGTTCCGCCTCGATGGGCGACGCAGTCCGCCTCGCCCTCCGTCACTACGCCCAACTGCTCAGGAGACATGTCGTGTCCGATTCCGAAATCCGCGAACTCTGCCAGTCCATCTATCGCAAACACAAAGCCGCCATCGACCTCATCGTGGAGCACACCTCCTTCAGAAGAGCGATGGCGTGGTGAGGTCGAGGACGGACGCAACCGAGTATCCGGTTAACTTCTGATAAAGGCCCAATGCTTGGGCATCGGTCATAGCACTGACGGTATCGAGCACGATCCTTCCGAGCACTTGCTCGTGTTGCAGACGCTCGCGCGCTTCGACGCTCATCAAGCGCGGGTTTGCCAGCCGCGCATCATCCATAAGGATCTCATGCAGCTTGCGCAATGCCGCAGCTTCCCCTTCTTGTCGCACGGCGAGACTTGGTGAGCCAATGACGAAATACTTAGTAAGCGCTTTGAGGATATTGACTTCATCGCTGACGGTGGCAAGGTGGACCAACCTTGGGAAGTCGCCTTGCAGGTCAAGCTCGATCTCCGTATCTGTAAATCTGGTGATCTGAGTGCTTACCCAGGTCTTAAGTTGCGCCACCAAGTTGCTGGAAAACCGTGATGCGGAGCGGATGTCGGTCGGAGGAAGACGGTTGAGGAAGAAGCACACGTTCACAAACGCATCGTCGCTGGCAGCCTGTGCTTTCGTCTCCTGGGCGAGCAACGCCCTGAGGTCTGCTGGCTCCATGGCCCTGATTTGATCCAGGGGGATGACCCCGGCGAGAGCGAAGTCGTACAGATCATGGACCGAAAATGCGACATCATCCGCCCAATCCATGATCTGGGCTTCCAAAGTCTGCTCCCGTGAAGGCAGGCCGTCGAAGAGAGTATTCAGGATCGAGGCTTCCGTCTGGTAGGCACCGAACTTATCAAGCTCTTTGACCATCGGTGGTCGAACCCACGGGTACTTCACCGATGCTCTCAGCGTCGCCACCGTCAGATTCAGGCCTTCATACTCCTCACATCGACGGGACAGGCGCGTCAGGATTCGGAAGGATTGGGCGTTCCCTTCGTATCCGTCCTTCACCTCTTCTCCGGGGTGATACTTTGGATCGGCATCGCGTGAGACGCGATCGAGGACGACCTCACCGTTATGCCCGAAGGGAGGATGCCCAAGATCATGTGCCAGTGCGGCGGCTTCGCACACATCGGGGTCCAAGTGCTCACGCAAACCAGCAGTCCGAGATCGCTTCAAGAGACGCTCGGCTGTACGGCGGGCGATCTGTGCGACTTCAAGTGTATGAGTGAGCCTGTTGTGGAAAGTGTGAAGTTCAACGGGCGACGTGACTTGTGTCACTCCCGACAGGCGACGCAACTGGGCACAGTAGATGAGGCGATCCCGATCACGTTGGAAGGCCGAACGGCTGTCGGAGGACTCCTCTGCGTGCAGCCGGGCGCTACGCGCGAGCACGACGACGCTTCTGTACTGCGAATATCCGACCGGCTACAACTCGCAGGCTCCCTTCCCTGATCTCGCGCAAGAGTGTACGGTCGAATTCATCAAGGGGGAGATCCGGCCATAGGCTCCGGAGGTCTTCATAGGTAGCTCCTGCCTTACGCCGAACTATGGTGGTCCGCATAGTCTTGGTTTCATTTGTCGGCATCGCTATCAAGTATAACGGATCAGGCTTGACATAAGTGTCAACCTGATCGATCCCATGTCCAACCCCGCCCAACTCGTACAAAAGCTCTGGAACTACTGCTCGATTCTGCTCGAAGACGGGCTGACGTACATGGACTACACGGAGCAGCTCACCTACCTGCTCTTCCTCAAGATGGCGGACGAGCGGAGTCGGGCACCGTTCAACGAGCCCTCCGTCGTGCCGGCGGGTTACGACTGGGAGAGTTTGCGCACCAAGACGGGTGACGACCTCGAAGTCCAGTACCGTCATGTGCTGGAGACGCTGGGTAAGCGCGACGGCATGCTCGGCCTCATCTTCCGCAAGGCGCAGAACAAGATCCAGGACCCGGCCAAGCTGCAGCGCCTGATCGTCGACCTGATGGACCGGGAGAACTGGTCGGGCATGGCGGCGGACGTGAAGGGCGACGCCTACGAGGGTTTGCTGGAAAAGACGGCGAGCGAAGGCAAGGCGGCGGCGGGGCAATACTTCACCCCCCGCGCCCTGATCGCGGCGCTGGTCGACTGCATGGCCCCGAAGATTGGCGAGACGATCTGCGACCCCGCGTGCGGCACCGGCGGCTTCCTCCTCGCCTCGTACGATTACCTCGCCCGTCGCCCCGACCTCGATCCGGATCAGAAGCGCTTCCTCAAGTCGGAGACCCTTCATGGCGTAGAGCTCGTTGACGGCGTCACTCGCCTGTGCGCGATGAACCTTCTTCTGCACGGCGTGGGGAGCGAATCTTCGAGCCGCATGCCGGTCGAGACGCGCGACGCGCTCAGCGGTCGGCACGGCGAGTACGACATGGTCCTGACCAACCCGCCGTTCGGCCGCAAGAGCAGCGTCACGATCATCGGCGAGGACGGCGAGACCTCGAAAGAGAGCCTGACGCTGGCCCGAGACGACTTTTGGGCGACGACGAGCAACAAGCAGCTCAACTTCGTCCAGCATGTGTTTACAATCCTTAAACAACACGGACGCGCCGCGATGGTCGTGCCGGACAACGTGCTCTTCGAAGGCGGCGCGGGCGAGACGGTTCGGCGTCGCCTCCTCGCGCAGACCGACGTGCATACGCTTCTGCGGTTGCCGACGGGCATTTTCTACGCGCAAGGCGTGAAGGCGAACGTGCTGTTCTTCGACCGCAAGCCCGCATCGGATAAACCTTGGACGAAGACGCTATGGATTTACGACCTGCGCACGAACAAGGACTTTACGCTCAAGACACGTACGCTCCGCCGCGAGCATTTGGATGAGTTCGTGACATGCTACAACCCCGCGAATCGGCACGAGCGCGTGGCAACGTGGAGCGAAGAGAACCCCGAGGGCCGTTGGCGGAGTTACGAGTACGAGGAGCTAATCGCGCGAGATAAGGCGAACCTCGATTTGACGTGGCTTCGAGACGAGAGTCTGGAAGATAGCGCCAACCTCCCCGATCCCGACGTGATCGCCCGCGAGATCGTGGAGGATTTGCAGGCGGCGTTGGAGCAGTTCTCGGCGCTCGCCGAGGGTTGATGTGGGGTGTGCTGGTTTGGTAGCGGCTCTGACCTTCATGTTCGCACGTTTACGCCTGGCCAGTGATGTTGGTGACCGCGAAATCGCCGTCAGTTCGCCTGGTACCTACCGCTCTCATGAGGACCGCTCCATAATTCGGGCATGAACACGGCGCGATACGAACTGATCGTTGAGCAGGTCGCGTTGCTGACCCCGCAGGAGCAAATGGCTTTGATGGCGGTTATCCTTGGGCGAAAGCGCGCCCAGACAGCCGACGCTGAGTCAAGCCGGGTGTCCATAAACGACTTTCGGGGTTTGCTGTCGGGCAAAACGGACGGACAGGACTACCAGAAGCAGATACGGGCTGAGTGGGATCGTGAGTGGGACAAAAGCTAGTCCTCGACACCTCGTTACACAGGTGCCCAAGGTGCCTCGGAGGTCCTCTCCGGGCTTGTGGAACGTCAGGACGTCCTAGGGTGTATTCTCTCTTACATTCCGTATGCCAAGCCTCGAATTTGACAACCTGCCGCTTATCGAGGTCAGCATCAACCTCGTGCTGACAGAACCGATCGCCGTGAAGTGGAGCCTCCTCGAAGGCATCCGAGAAGCGCTGCGTGATCGGTTGCCGATCGTCACAAACTTCTTTAGCGGCCTCCAGCCGGCCCCCATTGGGTTTGTGCTGGGGGCGGCACCGGGTGCTTCGTTTGAGAACGAGATTGGGGTCAAGGTCGACGTTCGCCACGACCGAATTTCGAGTACTTGGCTCAAGACTCAGGCCGACGCTCGCTACGTCCGGTTCGGCCCGTTGCTTGAGGCCCTCAAACTGGCTTACCGTGCAGCTGACTCTCCCCGAGTACGCGTCGTTAACATGGCGTACGTCAACCGCGCTCCGAGCGAGCATGGCACCCTGGCTGAGTTGCTGCGGCCAGAAGCCTTCCCGTCGGCGAGCGCGGGACGGTTGCAGGATTACAACGCAGCTTGGACTTTGGAGGACGGCGTAGAGTTTCGCCTGCAGTGTTCGCTCTCGGACGAAGGTGCCGTCATCTCCAGTGCGGCTGGCCTCCGCTCCGATGGAGACTGGGAAACTGAGTTGGACGCCATCCACGAAGCGTTGCAGCAACAGTTCTCCACCCTTATCACCGATCATGCGAAGGAGGTTTGGCAATGGCAGACTATCAGATAACCTTTCCCTTTGTCGACGTCTCGGTCACCGCGGTTCAGGGCGGGACAGCGTCTCCTACCTCAACGGTTGCCTATGTGAGGTCACCGCAATCTGTGGACCGGCTGGCAATGGTCATGGAGCGTTTTGCTGATCAACTCGCCCTTGCCAAGGAAGATGCCCAGGACGCCGAGGAGCCCCTTCCTACCGGAGAAGCGGTTACGTTGGCAAGGCAGGTAATCGGAAACTGGGTCCACCTTCAGAATGCCACCACCCAATCGGTCAACGCTCCGTTGGGGATAACCTTCACGCACCGTGGCGACCTTGAGTTGGTGATGCGCGACGTTTTGCTTGACCGCGATCGAGTCCTCTGGGTTTCTCAGGATGCGAAGCGGATAAAGGAGCTCGGAATTGATGAGGCCCTTCGCGTTGTGCGCCAGATGACTGAGCGGCTCTGGTAGGTTAGTTTGGCCCGATACCTACGCCGTTTTTCGGGGGCATCGAAGGTTCAGAATGGAATTGTGATGCCCGATGTGTTCACCGAGAAGGACGATGCCGAACTGTCGTTTCATCTCTGCCCGAACAATTGGGGATTGCCCGAGATAGAGGAGTATGTCTCCGGGTTCCCAGTTCCTTCAGGCGCCCGGCTGGGCGTCATTGTGGTGACCGACGAGGACTTTGACGCTGCGGGGATTGTACGTCCCGTGCCCTCGCCCATTGAGGATGAGGCGTTCGGCCAACTGCACAACCAAACGCCCGTTCTTAGCGATGAGCAGCGAGCCGTCCTAGCCAAAGTCGTGAGTCGCAACTTACCGGGATCTCTCCTCGTGCCGTTCCGTCGCAGGCCCGAACAACGAGACTGAGCCTCACTTAAATATGAGGTTCGAGAGCTTGAGGCAATCAACCAACTTGGCTGATCCTCAGGAATGCTCTTATGGATGGCTCCGAGACGTGCTACGCAGTACGGTGTGGAGCGTGAGGTCTAAGGGCCTCAGAGAGTAATTCGTGAAGAATTCCTCAACAAACCCTTAAGACCCAAAAACCACACTCCGATAACAAGGTTACGGTCAAGTCCGGTAATGCCAACGTGCACGGGCGGCTGGTGGAGGTGCAGATATCGCACTTCTGAGAATGGGCAATGCGTTCCTCGGTGTTACTGGAACATCGGGAAACGCAGTATATCGTATGACCAAGTATGGGACGGAGTTTGCCGTTCGTCCGCTGGTCAATGACCCGGATACTCCTGCGCAGACGGCGGTAAGGTCAGCCTTTACCAAAGTCACTCAGCAGTGGCGTTCTTTGAGTACTGCTCAGGCAGCGGCTTGGAACGCTTATGCAGCCGAGCGCTCGGAGTTTGACCGTACGACGAGTGTACGCGCTTCGCGATCTGGTTTCAACTGGTTCGTGGGGCTTGGCACGCGTTACTTAACCGTTAACCCAGCCGCGAATACGGCACCCGTTAGCCCTCCGACGAGCGGCTATGCGGGCGATGGCATATCGATTACCGCATCGACCACGAGCGGCGGCATCAAGTTCACCGCGAGTGCGGCGAATGGGTCGAAGTCGACAACGGCACTGCTCGTGCAGAAGCTTCGCAATGCGAATGCGAAGCCGGGTAAGCAGTTCCGCACAAAGGCCCACTTCAAGTTCCAGACGGGAAGTTTGGAGACGGTGGTCAACTTGGCCCCGGGCACGTACGCGGTTGGTTACCAGTTCGTGAATACGGACACGGGCCAGGAGACGCAGTTCGTGTCGATCGCCATCGTTGGTCCGGTCACCTTCGCGGTGAGCAGCAGCGAGCCGAAGAAGAAAGCGGCCTAGGACGGGGGGCGGGTAGCGGGTGGCGGGTGGCGTGGGGAGCGCTTCCGGCACCTCCCGCTCTTTCTTGGCCTCGCGGGGTCTATACTCACCGCATGCTAGTTCGGTTCTGGGCAGCGGCGTTGGCCTTGGGTTCGTTGATGATTGGCATCGGATGCGGGGGGAGTTCGGGGTCGACCCGGCAGGGGTTCCCACCGGAGATGACGGCGGAGGCCTCGCGTCAGATCGAGGCGTTCCTCACGGTCGGGCTGGCACCGGGGACGATTGTGTCGGTCAGCTCGCCCCAGGGGACGTGGACGAAGGCGTTCGGGGTTTCCAACACGGCGACGGGCGAGAAGATGCGCACCGACATGGCGTTTCGCATTGGCAGCGTGACGAAGACATTTACCGCACAGGTTATCCTGCTGCTCGCCCAAGATGGTTTGCTCGCACTCGATGATCCGATTTCGGATCACTTGTCGGGTGTGCCGCGAGGCGACGAGGTGACCATCCGCATGATGGCGTCGATGAATTCGGGGATCCCAAGCTATTCCAAGAACCCCGAGTTCGTTGATCTCTTGCTCGGCGATTGGGTACGCACTTGGCAGCCCCAGGAACTGCCGCCTTATGGTTACGAACTCGACTTTCCCTTCGATCCTAACGAGGGGTTCGATTATTCGAATACGAACACCGTGCTGCTGGGCCTCTTGATCGAGAAGATAGAGAATAAGCCGCTGGCACAGGTGTTCCAGGAGCGTATCTTCAACCCGCTCGGTCTCACCCGCACCAGCTTCCCGTCCACGAATCAGATGCCGGCGCCTTTTGCTCATGGCTATTCGTCCCAGAACTCAGCGAACCGTTATGAGGATGCCACGTTCTACAGCCCATCATGGGGCTTCTCTGCGGGACAGCTCATTTCGACGATTGAGGACCTCAACGTTTACGCGAAGTCGCTTGGCACCGGTTCGCTCATGTCGCCGCAGATGATGCAGGAGAGGCTTAAGTGGCGCGATGTGCCA
The DNA here is from genome assembly GCA_019694835.1 of Fimbriimonadaceae bacterium. The sequence continues at coordinate 51,859 of JAIBBE010000056.1, forward strand.
CCCATGTCCCCGCTATTGCATTACGCATTTGGGATGGTTTATGTTAGCGGATGGCTCGGTCACACCGGCGAATTGCCCGGCTACAACACGGCTTGCTACTACAATCCGTCCATTCAGGCGAGCATCGTGGTCATGACGAATTCGGACCGGGACTTCGAGCATCGCGCACCGGCGGTCGTCTTGTTGGAGCGCATGAGCAAGATCTTCTTCCCGGCCCATGAGATCGATTACGTCAATCCCATCGACCCGGACGAGATCGTGGACTGACAGGCGAGGCTGGATGCACGGTCCGGCCTTCCCGCCCGCCTACTTCCCTGCCCGGTCGAAGAAACGGTAGGCATCGGGCACGGCGTCGGCGACGATCATGAGGTGCTCGCAGGGATCGTATTCCCGGAATTCGCCCTTCTTCTTGACTGCCTCCGACATTCGACTTGCCCCGGTCTTCAGCATCCCCATCTCTTGGGCGCCGACGGCGAGGAAGATGGGAGCTTCCGCCAGATTCGCGGGGATTCCCGTCGCAGCAGGGGCGAATACGGCGATCGCAGAGGGCTTGAGGGCACCCGTCCCCAAAGCCAAACCACCCCCCATGCTGTGCCCCATGACGAACACGCGGGTCGGCTTGATGCCTCGCACCTCTCGAAGCCATTGCAGAGAATCGGCGGCGGCTGAGCCAGAAGCGCGTGGGCTGAGGAACACCCAGCCGCGCTTCAACGCCTCCTGGACCGCCAGCCCCCCGCCATAGCCTTCGAAGAACAAATTCTCCGAGCCGCCCGCGCCGTGCAGCGCGATGACGGCCGTCACTGGCTCAGAGAGTTTCTCGGGGAAGGCGGCCCTCAGCACAGTTCGGTCTTGGCGGGCGAAGTGAATCTCGCGCAGATCGCCCACCGACGTTTTGCCCGTTTCGACGCTTTCGGCCACCGCGAGGAGACCCGCTAGGGGCAAGGTGGTTTCGCCGCTTTCGCCCAGCCCCGACTGCACGCCTTCGGCAAGGTCACGCGCGATGGGGTTCTTCGCCGACTTGAGGGCCTCCAGTCGCGGCGCGAAGTCTTTGGCCACCGAGAGAGGCACGGTCCTCGATTCCGGACCGACCTTCACCATCGCCAGGTTGACGCCCTCCTTGAGCGGCTTTGTGAACTTGATGGTGCCGCCCTCGCCCGGCTTGAACTCCCGTTCAGTGCCAAGAACCGAGACGGTCACCGGTCCCTCGGCAGGGTATGCCCATGACACCACGAGGGTTGCTTCCCTGCTGGGCTCAATCATTGCGGGCATGAAGCGCACCGAAACCGCCTGCCAATCACCCCTCTTACCGGTCAGCGCCGAGGTGGCCTTATCCAGCGCTCGACACGCATCGCCGTTCTTGGCCGAGAAGAAGGCCATTACCGCCCCGGAGACCTCTTTAACGGCTTCAGCGCGCTTGGTCTTGTCCGTCGTTGCCAGCCAGGCCTTATCCAAGGCCTTGAGGCGGACGCCCATGTCGTAGCGCCCGGCTTGGTACACCTGTTCTGGAACGAGGAGGAGCAGAGTCGCGATCAGCATGGGACTGATCATACCGAGAGGGCGCGGCCCCTCGGGAATCCCGGGGGCCGCGCTTTACTCGTCAACTAGGGATGGAACCCCAGCTCTTTGAACGTGATCCAGCCGTCGCCGTCTTGGTCGAACTTGACCACGTCGCTCGTGCCAGCCTCGACGATCGCGTCGAGGACGCTGATCTTCTGCCGGATCTCGTTGTTCTCGCGACCCCAGCCGCCAACGTCTCCGTCCCCGATCGTGCCGAAACTCGCCGAGAGGATGGCGTAGTCCGCGATGTCCACTTCCCCATCACCGTTCAGATCCGCATGACGGAAGGTCGGCGTATGGGTCGGCGGGTTACCGGGGATGTCGAAGGGCGTATCGGGAACCACGGTCGTGCCGTAGCGCAGCGCAAAGACCACGTAATCGCCAATGTCTACCTTGTTGTCCTTGTTCAGGTTGCCCAGCATCAGGCTTAGCGTTGCATCGTACGTGTCCGTGCTCGCCTCGTTGAGAGCCACCTTGCGGCGGATCGTATGAAGCGGGTCGCGGACGCTCACGAAGCTGTACGCGGAACCTGCGGTCAGGCCGTCGGCCTCGGTCAGAACCAGAGTCGCATTGCCCGAGGCGTCGAAGGTCACGTCGCGGTCGAGCACCACGGGAGTGTTGGCTCCTCCCGAGCCGCCGACCCGAATCTCCATGCCGCGTACGACATTGCCGCCGCCCGCGAAACCAGGAACGCTCAGGTTCAGGGTCATCGACACCGCGTCGGGAACTTCATTGACGGTCACCGTGATCGTCTCGAAGTCGTCCATCGCCGGGCTGCCGTTGTCGGTCACCCGAACCGTGATCGAGTAGACGCCAGGCCCCTGAGCCTCGGTCGGAGTCCAGGTGAAGACGCCGCTGCTGGTGATCGATGCCCCAGCCGGTGCGCCAGCATCGAGGCTAAACGTCAGCGTGTTCGCCGGGTCATCGCTGTCGGTCGCCGTCGCGGTGAAGGTGAGCAAGCTCATCTCATCCACCATCTGGTTGCCGATAGCCCCGAGGACTGGAGCGACGTTGACCTCATTGACGTTGATCGTGATCGTCTCACGATCCTCCATCTGCGGGCTACCGTCGTCCTTCACGACGACGTCAAACGTGTAGCTGTTCGGGCCTTGCGCCTCGGTTGGCGTCCACGAGAACGCGCCGCCGGAGGTGATCGTCGCGCCCGGAGGCACGGTGCCTTCGAGCGAGAACGTCAGGCCGTTGGCGGGCAGGTCGGCGTCGGTCGCGGTGGCATTGAAGTTCAGAGTCTGAAGCTCATCCACCGTTTGCGTGCCGATCGCGCCAAGGACGGGTACTTCGTTGACCTCGTTCACTGTGATCGAGATCGTCTCGCTGTCCACGCCTCCTGCGCCATCGCTGACCTCGAAGGTCACCGAGTAGACGTTCGGGCCTTGCGCTTCGCTCGGCGTCCACGAGAACACGTTGCCGACAAGGGTCGCACCAGCCGGGCCACCCGTCATCGAGTAGCTTGGTGCACCACCGTCGATATCGGACGAACTCAGGTTGAACGTCAGGTTCACCTGCTCATCGACCGTCTGGTTGCCGATCGCGCCGAGTGTCGGATCATCGTTAACGTTCGCCACGTTGATCGTCACCGTCGCGATGTTCGAGTCGCCGACGCAGTCGGTCGCCTTGAACGTGAACGAGTCCGGTCCGTAGTAGTCGCCGAACGGGGTGTACGTGAGGTTCGGAGCGGTGCCCGAAAGGGATCCATGGTCTGGACCGTCAACGACCGTATAGGTTAAGGTCTCGTTGTCAGCATCCGTCGCGGTGAGCGTGATGCCAACGAAGCTGTCCTCGTCGACCCCGACCGTCTGGTCGTTCGCCACGGGCAGGCTATTGGTCGGGATGATTGTCACGACGGTCGAACCGGTGGCGAAGTAGCCGCCGCTGCCGTCCTTGATCTTGTACTCGGCCAGGACGTGGATCGGGGCCAAGTTCTCCAGGTAGCAGCGAACCGCTTCCAGCTTCTCCTGATCCGTTCCCGTCTCGAACGAGGCGTCCCACGCGTTACCGACACCGACGTAGATGATTTCATCCACGTAGCTGGTGCCGCCGCCGGTGGTGTAGGTGATGTCGTCGAGGGTGCCCTTCACGCGGTCCGGACCGTAGTCGATGCCCTTGCGGGTCGGACTGTAGTTGAAGCCGATGAAGTCGCCGCTGAACTCGAGGTCGTTGCTCGGGTCATCCGACTGAACCGCGAACTCGAGGTCTTCAAGCGTAAACCGCGTTCCGTTGCCCTGAATCCGCAGACCGAAGTGCAGGCGGTTGCCGCCTTCTTGGTCGAACGGAGGCAGCGCACTCGCCACGCCGCGCCAGCTCGAGAAGCCGGACACGACCGCATCGCTCCAAGGCGCATTGGTCACTTGGACATAAGCGCTTGGATCGGTGTTTCGGTCGCCCACGCTGCTTGCTCCGGTCTCCAGGGCCGTCAAGGCATTCGTAATGTACTGGGGCCAGCTTGGTGATCCGAAGGCGTTCGGAGCGGGTGAGCCGTAGACCGAAATCACCATCGACGGCGTCTGGGTCACATCGATCGTGATCGTCGCCACGTTCGAGTCGACCAAGCCATCATTGGCCTTGAAGGTGAACGAGTCGGGGCCGAAGTAGTTCGCATTCGGCGTGTAGATGAGGTTTGGCGCGGTGCCCGAGAGCACGCCGTGATCTGGCGTATCGACGACCGTGTAGCTCAGCGTCTGAGCCGGGACGTCGGAGTCGGTTGCCGTCAGTGTGATGGGCAGCGGGGTGTTCTTCGGTGTGCTGACCGACTGAGCGTCCGCTACCGGAGCCGTGTTCGAGGCATCCACGTGAATCGTGATGGTCTCGAAGTCATCGAGATTCGGCGACCCGTTGTCCGTAACGCGAACCGTGACGGTGAAGTCACCGGTCTGAGCGTTGGTCGGGGTCCAGGTGAAGACGCCGCCGCTCGTGATGGACGCTCCCGCGGGGAAGCCTGCATCAAGCGAGAAGGTCAGCGTGTTCGCGGGGAGGTCGGCATCCGTCGCCGTTGCCGTGAACGTGATAAGGTTTGTTGTCGTGCCGGACTGATTGCCGATCGCGGCGAGAACGGGCGCGACGTTGACCTCATCGACGGTCACCGTGATCGTCTCCGAGTCCTCGCCTCCGCCAACCAGACCGACGTAGTCCTTGACGACGACATCGAACGTGTAGGAGCCGGGGCCTTGGGCCTCGGTCGGCGTCCAGGTGAAGACGCCCGCATCCGTAATCGACGCACCCGGAGGCACGTCGCCGGCGAGGCTGAAGTGGAGGGTCTGCACCGGCACATCCGCATCGGTCGCGGTTGCCGTAAACGTCAGGAGCTGAAGCTCGTCGACCGACTGGGCACCGATGGAGTTAAGCACAGGGGCCACGTTGGCTTCCGCCACGTTGACGTCGAAGCTTTGCTGAACCGTGTCGATGCCGTCCGTAACGCTCACGATAACGGTGTACGTACCCGGTCCGTCCGTCTCGCTAGGCGTCCACGACCACTGATTGCCAGCAACCGCACCCGGTCCGCTGACCAAACCGTAGGTCAGCGTCTGTGACGGCAAGTCGGCGTCACTGGCACTCAGGGTCACCGTCGACAGGACCATCTCATCGATGTTCTGGTCCGCGGGGTCATCGAGAACGGGTAGCTGATTCACCTCGTTGACCGTGACCTGGAACGTCTGCTGGACCGTGTCGATGCCGTCCGTCACGCTGACCGTGACGTTATACACACCCGGGCCATCAGACTCGCCCGGAGTCCAAGTCCAGGTATTGCCGGTAACTGAGCCGGGGCCGCTGACCAGGGCATAGGTCAGGGTCTGAACCGGCACATCGGCGTCCGATGCGCTCAGGGTGACCGAGTCCAGCACGCCTTCATCGACCGAGTGATCGGCTGGGTCGGTTAGGACCGGAGCCTGGTTGGTCTCGTTGACCGTCACCTCGAAGCTCTGCGTATGGCTGCCGACCGGCGAGAAGTTGTCCTCAACCTTGACTACGATTGTAGCGGTCGTGCCGCCGTCGCTCTCGCCCGGAGTCCAGGACCACGTGTTGCCCGTGACCGACCCAGGTCCGCTCACGAGGGAGTACGTCAGGGTCTGAGCGGGGAGATCGGCGTCGGTTGCGCTCAGCACTCGCGTGTCGAGGGCACCCTCGTCGACGCTGCCGTCGGCCGGATCGGCGAGAACTGGGTTCTCGTTCGTCTCGTTGACGGTCACGTCGAAGCTTTGCTGGACCGTGTCCGTGCCGTCGGTGACGCTCACGGTGACCGTATAGATGTTGCCGCCATTGACCTCGCCGGGAGTCCAACTCCAGGTATTGCCGGTGACCGAGCCGGGGCCAGAGACGAGTGCGTAGGTCAGGGTCTGACCAGGCAGGTCGGCGTCGGTCGCGCTCAGCGTGACCGAGTCCAGCACGTGCTCATTGACTGAGTGGTCGGCGGGATCATCGAGAACTGGGGCCTGGTTGACCTCGTTCACCGTCACGTCGAAGCTCTGCTGGACCGTGTCGGTGCCGTCGGTGACGCTGACCGTCACCGTATACGTGTTGCCGCCGTTGACCTCACCCGGAGTCCAGGACCACTGATTGCCGACAACCGCGCCGGGGCCGCTGACCAAGGCATACGTCAACGTCTGACCGGGAAGGTCGGCGTCGGTGGCGCTGAGGGTGACCGAGTCCAGCACGCCCTCATTGACCGAGTGATCGGCCGGGTCGGTGAGGACCGGGGGCTGATTGGTCTCGTTGACTGTGACCTGGAAGCTCTGCGTATGGCTTCCAACCGGCGAGAAGTTATCCTCGACCTTCACCACGATCGTAGCGGTGGTGCCACCGTCGCTCTCGCCCGGCGTCCACGACCACTGATTACCCACGACCGCGCCGGGGCCGCTGACCAGGGAGTAGGTCAGGGTCTGGGCGGGGAGGTCGGCGTCGGTGGCGCTGAGGGTCACTGTGTCGAGCACGCCTTCATCGACCGAATGATCAGTCGGGTCGGCGAGGACCGGGTTTTCGTTGGTCTCGGCCACGTTGATCGTGAACGTCTGCTGCACGGTCGCTTGGCTGTCGCTCAGCGAGACCGTCACACTCGGCGAGGTGCCGCCGTCGCTCTCGCCCGGAGTCCACGTCACGAGGCCGGAGCCGCTGACGGAGAGGCCAGACGGGCCGGAGACGAGGCCGTAGGTGAGGGACTGTGCGGGCAGGTCGGCGTCGGAGCCGGTGAGCTGAACGCTGAACGCGCTGCCCTCGCTGGCCGACTGGGTGCCGGGGTTATCGAGGACGGGGTTCTGGTTGGCTTCGTTGACGGTGATGGTGTACGACTCGGTGTCGCTGGCCACCGGCGAGCCATTGTCCTCGACCTTGATGGTGACGGTATAGACGCCGCCGCCATCGCTCTCACCCGGCGTCCACGCAATCGCGCCGCCGCTGGAGACGGTGAGCGCGGCCGGGCCGGAGACCTTCGAGAAGGTCAGCGTCTGCCCCGAGTCCGGATCGGTCGCGGTGGCATTCGCCGCATAGTTGTCGCCCTCATTGATCGTCGCATTGGCGGGGACGGTCAGGGTCGGGGCGGAGTTAGAGGGAAGTATGCTGAAGTCTACTCCTCGGAAGGCAGTTTTGCTTGCGGAGGTCTTCGTGGCGAGACTCGTAAATCCGGATGCCGCACCCGTATCTGTGACCTTTACTAGTCCGCTGTCGCTTGTCGATGTATAGTACGTGGCAAACAGTACATTTCTTCCCGAGGCGTCTCGGTAACCACAAATGCCGGTCAATTTTGAAGAGGCAACGAGGGACGAATTCATACTGTAAGCTAAGGACCAAGTCGAGCCACTCTTCGTGAACTTCTTGATCCCTGCACCGGCAGTGTTGTCGTCAGCTATATAACAAGTGTTTGCGTCAGCAAACCAATAATCATAAATTGACGTCGAAGTTAGCCCGGACAAGGCGGTTGACGAAACGCTTCCTGTAGGTAGGCCAGTTCCCAGTGTGTTAACTGAAGCGGCAAGTGAAACATAAAGCTGGCCATCAAAAATGTTTATGACGCGATGGGTTGCACTGATCAACTGGTTGGGAGTGATTACAGATCCGATCGTCGTATATCGAGATCCACCTGTTGCACCAGACGCACCGGCACACCAAACATTTGTTCCTGATGACAGAACTGAAGAGCGAATACTCAATGCACTGAAAGCGTCAAAGGCAGTTGTCGTGTTGATCGTTCCCGTGCGGCTGATCGTACCGATAACGCGGTTAATCGAACTACTTGCCACCGTTGCTGGAGCAGCCGCTCCAGCACTAGCATTGTAGCCAGCCATCGTAAGGAAGAGTCCGTCGTCTGATCGTGTTAGGTGCCCTTCGCTGACCGCTGTACCCTGTACCGTAAGGGCTCTGTTACCGGACCCCGCGGCCGTTGCAGGCAAGACTAGGGCCTGTACAGGTGCGCTTTGGGCCGGAGTCGAGGCATCGTATTCCTCAATAGTAATGGGAGCAGCTGCAGTGGTCAAGTTGGCAATTCCATCACCCAGTTTTGCGACCACAAGTTTTGGAATAATTTCGCCTGCAACAAAATATTGATTTCCGGCAATCCCTGCAAAACTAATCTGCGGCGACCGGACGTTACCAAGGTTCGCCCCCCCACCAATACCACCTAACACCTGGTTCGAAACATGGGTCGATGAACCATTGGTGATGAAGGCGGACACGCGGATCGCGCCTACGGGCCAATCCATTGAGGACAAAGGAATCGCGATCTCAAAGCCGGTTCCGACGAGGGCACCGAGACCGGCATCAGTTCCGGTTCCGCTGCCAACACCGGCGGTGTTTCGATTATCAAGTGTGGCGAGGATGCCGTTGGGGTTCGTGCCGCCGGTGAGGGTTCCGCCGATGGTGAAGCCGTTCGAGCCCAGGTAAGACTGTGTACCCCCACTTGCGCTGCTTGGGAAGCGATAGTGGTCTAGAAAGACCCCTGTGCCGCCGCTGCAGTTGACTTCAAAGGCTTGATCGGCATCGAATCCGACGTCAAAGAGGTGACCGTTCGTGCCCCCCGAATCGCCCATGTTGACGACGTTGCCCGCGTTATCGCCGCGCAGCCGATTCTGGCCGCCAGGCTTGTAATCGAGAAACAGCCAGAGCCGGTTGCCGTTCGACTGGAGGTTTCCGGCAATGAAGACGTAGAGGACGTTGTTGACGATCTGGGCGTACGACGCGTCGAGCTCGGATCCATCGCAATTGTTGATTTGGCCCAGCGTCGCATTACCATAGTCCGTCTGCGTGTTTTGGACTGCAATTGCCGTCCCGTAGGAGGCGTCCAAAGACCCGTCTATCGTCGGCTGGGCCAAAGCACCCGAGCAAAGCAGGGCGAACGCCCCGAACAAACTACCCCTCTTCATCCGTTCCTCCTCCGAGCCCTCGCGGGCAAGGCGCGCCACGACGCGCCAACTGAAAATAACAGTCTATTGTAACCCCATTCACTCCGCGAGTCGCACGAATTTTGCCCCCCGAAGATGAAAAACTGGTACGGGTGTCAAGGGAAGGTTAAGGCGACCGGCACCCTCGAACTTCTCGGCTCCCCGCTGGATGATGAGAGACGCCGCTTTCGCCGCCCTCGTCTTGCCGAAGATTCCGTTCCGCTAACAAGAAAGCCCCGCCCGAAACGGGCGAGGCTTCCATGTCAAACGACTCGGAGTCTTACTTCGTAACGCCAGCGATGGCGCCGTTCAGCTGGGTCAGACCCTTTTCATTCGCCTCGAGGTTCACGAACTTGGCGACGACCTTCTTGTTCTTGTACACGATGACCGTGTTCTTGACGTCCTTCTCCAGGTTCATCTTGTAGTTGTTGACGGCCTCGTTCTTCGGATCGAGAACGGCCATGCCGATCGCGTCGAACTGGTGCTTGCCGGCAATCGTCTTGAGCGTGCTCGCGGCCTGGTCCTTGTTGTCGCTGACCCAGATCACGAAGCCCTTGAAGTTCTCGTTCTTGCCGGCGGTCTGGTTCAGGACGCTGGCGAGTTTGGCGACGTTCTCGGTCGAATCGCCGTTGACCCAAACTTGGACGGCTGGGCGGGCGCCGTACTTGCAGGGCGGGCAGGTGTCGGTGCCCTTGTCGGGACCGGTCACGTGGGTCGGGTGGAACGGAGTCACCGACTCACCGATGTTCAGACCCGAATTGATGCCCGGGAAAGCCAGTGCCGAAATGGCGAGCGCGCCGAATACGAATTCCTTAATCATCCTCTAACCTCCAATTTTCTTGCAAGCGACGCTTGCACAGTCAACCAAAAGCAGGATACGTGAATCCGGTTCCCAGAATTCCCGCCAATGTCCCGGCCCGCATCATATGAGTCATGTCAGCGTCAAAATAGCGGCCTCGGGACGGCAGAACAGTCGGGAGGGTGAGCCC
>JAIBBE010000086.1 GCA_019694835.1 Fimbriimonadaceae bacterium
ATTGCTTGGCCTCGCCGTCATGACTCAGGACACCTCGATCCCCGACCATGTCGCCACCCGACCCGCCGACCGCATGAGCGAGCAGTGGTGGAAGGACCGGCACAACAACGCGGTCGAAGTGACCAAGGCGGGCAACGTCGACATCGTCTTCCTCGGCGACTCGATCACACAGGGCTGGGAGTCGACGGGCAAGGCAACTTGGGATCGACTCTACGCCTCGAAGCGGGTTGGTAATTTCGGGTTCAGCGGCGACCGCACCGAGCACGTGCTGTGGCGGCTCGACAACGGCGAGATCATCGGCCTGCGCCCACGGCTCATCGTCATCATGATTGGGACGAACAACGTTGGCCACGGTTCCAGCACGCCCGCCCAAACCATCGACGGAACGCGGGCCATCGTCGCCCGGCTTCGCAAGGATGTGCCCAGAGCCAAAATCCTCCTCCTCGGCATCTTCCCGCGCGGGGAGGAGCCGAACGACCCGATGAGGCAGAAGGTCGTCGAGGCGACGGAGGGGTACAAGGCGCTCGCCGACGGCAAGAACGTCGTCTTCCTCGACATCAGCCGAGCCTTCACCTATGCCGATGGCCGCCTCAAAACCCTGCTCATGCCGGATCGACTTCATTTGAGCCCCGGCGGATACGACATCTGGGCCCAGGCGATGGACCCGACGATTCAGCGGATGCTGGCCGGGCACTGAGATGGCCAAGACGTGGCATGAGAAGCTGAACGGATCGAAGCCACCGTTCGTGGACATCATCGACAAGCCCTTCGGTGGCTGCCCAGCCGGGAGCCGGTTGCTCATCTCGAGCCCGCTTGAGATCAAGGCGGAGATCGATCAGCTTGGGCCCGGCGAAACGCTGGACCCAGCCGACCTCAGAACCAGGCTCGCCGAGCGCCACGACGCCCACGCCACCTGTCCGCTGACCACAGGAATCTTCCTGCGCATCATCGCCGAAGCGGCCTTGGTTGAACTTGCCGAAGGCAAGAACGAATCCGAAATCACCCCATTCTGGCGGGTCATAGGACCGAAAACACCGGTTGCCAAGAAACTCACCTGCGGAGTTGAATTCATCGAATCTCGCCGAAAAGCGGAAGGAATCGTCGACGCGAAGCGATAGAATGGGGCATGCTCACCGCGTTGCTGTTGGTCGCGGTTGCCCCCCGCAATCTCGCTATGGATGACATCAAGCCCGAAGCGCTCCGCGCGACTGTCGAAAAACTCGCCTCGTTCACGACCCGGAACACGCTCAGTCCGACTCTTAATGAGGCTGCCGCGTGGCTCGCCGACCAATACCGGAAGATTCCCGGCGTCCAGGTCGAGGTAATGAAGTACACGGTCCTGAAGGGCCGCCGCATTCCCGAGGACAAGGAAGTCGTGCAGGTCGTCGCCACGCTGCCGGGCAAGACCGACCGGCGCATCGTCATCGGAGGTCACCTCGACTCGCTGAACCTCCAAGTCGATGCCGCGACCGGACGCGCGCCCGGAGCCAACGACGATGCCAGCGGTGTCGCTGTCGCCTTGGAATCCGCGCGGGCGATGGCGGGCAAGAAGTGGGAGAACACCATCGTATTCGTCGGATTCACCGGCGAAGAGCAGGGCCTTCTTGGTTCGCGCGCCCTTGCCGAGCGAGCGGTGAAAGAGAAGTGGGACCTCATGGCGGTTCTGAGCAACGACACCGTCGGCAGCAGCAGCAACCTGGCCGGTCAGAAGGACGAGAAGCGGATTCGGGTGTTCAGCGACGAATACGACCCAACCCCACCCCGCGAAGACCGCCCGGCCCACAACAGCCGCGAATTGGCCCGGTTCATCGAGGTCGCCACACGCGGGAAGGTGCCTGGCTTCGGTGTGAAGCTCGTTTTCCGCGCCGATCGATTTGGACGCGGCGGCGACCATACGCCGTTCGCCCAAGCCGGATTCAACGCGGTGCGCTTCATCGAAGTCCACGAGGAATACACGCGTCAACACACCCCAGACGACCTGCCCGAGCACATGGATTGGGCCTATCTGGCCAACGTGACCCGCCTCAATTTGTCGGCATTGACCACTCTTGCCAATGCGGCCCCTGGTCCAAAGAGCGTCCGCGTGGTCCAAAACCAAGGCCACGACACGAGCCTCACGTGGGAAGCCGAACCGGGAGTGAAATACGTCGTCTACGTACGCGAAACGACCTCGCCGACGTGGGAGAAGGCCATCGAAGTCGGCGAGGCCAAAGAAGCGATCGTCAAGGGATTCAACAAGGACGACCACGTCTTTGCCGTCGGCAGCGTCGGCGGAGTGCCGGTCGTCGCCCGATAACGAGCCAGTTCGCGCCATACTTGCACGCAGGAGAAGTGCGATGAAAAACACCCTGGCTGCGTTGGCATTGGCTTTGCTCGTCGGAGCGATCGGATGTGGACCCAAAGAGGACACCACCTCGGGAACGACAGGCTCAACCTCGACGACCTCGGGCACCGAAACGAAGGGCGGCGACGCCAAGAAGTACCGGATTGCTGTCATCCCCAAAGGCTCGACCCATGAATTCTGGAAGTCGGTCCATGCCGGCGCCGAAGAGGCCGGCAAGGAACTCGGTGTCGAAGTCATCTGGAAGGGGCCGATGAAGGAGGACGACCGCGAGAGCCAGATTAAGGTCGTCGAGGACTTCGTGACGAACGGTGTGGATGGCATCGTCTTGGCTCCGCTTGATGCGGTGGCCCTGCGTGGACCAGTTCAGCAAGCCCAGCGCAGCGACATCCCCGTTCTGATCATCGACTCGGGTCTCGATGAGGTCGAGACCGTCAGCTTCGTCGCGACCGACAACAAGAAGGGCGGCGAGATGGCGGGTGACGAGGTCGCCAAACTCCTGGGCGGTAAGGGCAAGGTCATCATGCTCCGCTACCAGGAAGGCTCCGCCAGCACGATGCAGCGCGAAGAGGGGTTCATGGAAGCGATGAAGAAGAACCCCGGCATCACCATCCTCAGCGAAAATCAGCACGCAGGCGCGACCGTCGAATCCGCGCAGTCGGCGAGTGAGAACTTACTTGCACGGTTCAAGAATCCAGACGGGACGCTGGGAGTTGACGGAATCTTCTGTCCCAATGAGTCGTCGACGTTTGGGATGCTCCGGGTCCTCCAAGACAACGCCTGGGCGGGCAAAGTCAAGTTCGTCGGCTTCGACGCCTCGACCAAGCTCATCGATGGCCTGAAAGCGGGCGAGATCAACGGCCTCGTCGTCCAAAACCCGTTCAACATGGGCTACCTCGGGGTGAAGAATATGGTCGCGAAACTGAAGGGCGAGACGGTCGAGCCGCGGATCGACACTGGCGCCGTCCTCGTAACGAAGGAGAACATGGAGACGCCCGACGTCGCCAAGCTGATCGCTCCGCCCAGCCAGTAGCTAGGGAGGCCTCCATCCGTGGGAGGATGGAGGCATATCCCACCTCATTTTTCCTGTCTATATGCCACCTATGCCTCCATCCTCCCACGGATGGAGGCCTCCGGAAACTCATGCAGTCCATGCTCAAAGTCGATTCGATCAACGTGTATTACGGCGCGATCCACGCCTTGATGGATGTCTCCATCGATGTCCAACAGGGCGAAATCGTGTCCATCATCGGCTCCAACGGGGCCGGCAAGAGCACGCTGCTCCGCACCCTCAGCGGTCTCATCCGCCCTCGCACGGGCAAAATCAACTTCCAGGAGCACGAAATCACTGAGACCTCCCCGGACGAAATCGTTCGGCTCGGCATCGTGCAGTCGCCCGAAGGTCGGCGCATTTTCACGAACATGAGCGTCCAGGAGAATCTCCAACTCGGTGCCTTCATTCGGCGCGACGGCGAAATCGCCTCAGATATGGAAAAGGTGATGGTGCGATTCCCGAGGCTGAAGGAGCGCTTCAAGCAGAATGCAGGAACGCTCAGCGGCGGTGAGCAGCAAATGCTCGCGATCGGGCGCGCCCTGATGAGCCGCCCGAACCTCCTGCTCCTCGACGAGCCTTCCCTGGGCCTCGCCCCGAACCTGGTCACGGAGATCTTCCGCATCATCATCGACATCAACTCCGACGGCACGACGGTCCTTGTCGTGGAGCAGAATGCGAACCGAGCGCTGGAGATCGCCCACCGCGCGTACTGTCTCGAAACTGGCCGTATCGTTCTCGCCGACTCCGGCAAGGCGATGCTCGCCAACCCTAAGGTGAAGGAAGCCTATCTGGGGGGCTAGGCGATGCAGACCTTCCCCTCGTACCGCTGGCATCCTGCCGGCACGCGCCCGACGAAGCTCCGAGCTATGGTGTTGGCTGTAGGGGCTTGCGTTCGACCTCTCCCCCAACCCCTCTCCTCCGCCACCAAATCTGATAATGTCCGGGTCCTTTGGGCGCAGGAGAGGGGACCCCGTACCGCTGGCAACCTGTCGGCGAACGCACACCTTCGGCTACCAAGGGTAAGCGGCCAAACTGATCAGTCGGCGAGCGCGGGCGGGACGGCCGCGCCACGAGGGGAGCGTTGAAGGGCCTCCGCATCGTCACGCTCCAAGAGGAGCATATCCCAGCGATCATGGAGATCGAGAAGGTGAGCAACAGCTCGCCGTGGTCCGAGCGCAGCTTCCGCAACGAACTCGACCATCCCCACGGGATCTTCCTCGTAGCGCTCGCGGAGGGAAAGGTGGTCGGCTATGGCGGAACGTGGATCGTTATCGACGAGGCGCACATCACGACCGTCGCCGTCGACCCGGAATATCGCCGCAAGGGTATCGGCAATAAGATCATGGCGGCGCTGCTCGAAGAGGCGGAGAAGAAAGGCGCGACGTGCTCGACCCTCGAGGTCCGGGCCGGAAACGAACCCGCGATCAGGCTCTACGAAGACCTCGGCTACGTCCGATCAGCGACCCGGAAGCGCTATTACCCGGACAACAAAGAAGATGCCCTCGTGATGTGGCGGTACGGTGCCTGAGATCACGTTCTTCGACCGCCCGGTCCTCGCCATCGAGACAAGCTGCGACGAGACGAGCGCGGCGATTTTGGAAGGCCGGTCCGTCAAAGCCAACGTCGTCGCCAGCCAGATCGAACTGCATAAGAAGTGGGGCGGAGTCGTGCCGGAGGCGGCTGCGCGAGCCCATGTCGAGGCGATTCTGCTCGTGATCGAGGAAGCGCTCGGGATCTGGGGCGGCACTCAAGCGGAAATCGGCGGCATCGCGGTAACCAACCGTCCCGGCCTGATTGGCGCGCTCAGCGTCGGGCTCACGGCCGCCAAGGCGTTCGCCTTTGCCCGCCAAATCCCTCTGGTCGGAGTCCATCACCTCGAGGGTCACCTGATGAGTCCGTTTGCCAAGCTGGCCGACTTCGACCTGCCCCCGCCCATCCCGCATCTCGCCCTGATCGTTTCCGGTGGTCACACCGAGTTGGTCCGGGTCGCCGCGTTTGGCGAGTACGAATTGATCGGCCAGGCCATCGACGACGCGGCCGGAGAGGCGTTTGATAAGTCGGCCCGGCTGTTGGGTCTTGGTTATCCGGGGGGAAAGGCGATCCAGGACGCCGCGCCTGGCGGTGACCCTAAGCGCTATTCGCTGCCCAAGGGCATCTCGAAGGATCCCTTCAACTTCAGTTTCAGCGGCCTCAAGACGGCGGTGTTGCGGCTCGTGGAGAAGGAAGGGTCGGACCTTGACCTGGCTGACGCGGCAGCGTCGATCCAGGAGGCGATCGTGGGGGTTTTGGTTGAAAAGGCGCTTCGCGCGGTGGAGGAGATGGGCAGTCCATCCGGACCTCACCCCCCAACCCCCTCTCCACCGGAGTGGAGAGGGCGAGTTGCGCTCACCCTCGTCGGTGGTGTCGCCGCCAATAAGGAGCTAAGGACGAGGCTTGCCAGCCAGTGCGCGCGGCGCGGGGTCAAGTTCATCACTCCTCCTTTCGACCTCTGTACGGACAACGCCGCGATGATCGGGCTGGCGGGATCGGCCCGTCTGGCGCGGGGAGAACGTGACGACTTTGACCTCGACGCCTTCAGCGGCGCGGACCTGCCCGGCGCAACTCAAGCGGCGGCACGGGCGTAGGGTTGGGCATGCAGCCGACGTGGCCTGATGTTGAAGCGACCTCGCATGAGCGGCTCGTAGCCTCAGCGGGGCACATTGCGAGCATCTTCTTCCCGTACCTCGCTCCTCTGGTCGTGTACTTCTTGTATCGCAACCAATCGCGCTTTGTCAGAGTTCATGCCCTGCAGGCATTTTTTGAGGCCCTCATTCTCGGCGTCGTCCTCTTTGTTATTGGCGCAATCTCCCTGGCCTTCACGCTGGTGAAGGTATGGGAGCTTGTCCAAACCCGAGGCGAGTCCTTCTCCTGGGATCTCGTTTGGGCGGCCTTGCTCAAAGTGACATTTACATGGGTAGCGGTGGCAGTGGTCTCCCTCTGGTACACCTTCTCATCGATGATGCAGGCCATTGAAGCAGTGCACGGCAAGTGGAAGCCGTCTATCGTGTCTGGACGAATCGCAAAACGATCAATCGAGCCCCGAGGATCCCCCTAATGTACTTTCGCCGTCCCGGCGATTCCCTAGAAACACCAGGCGGGCCAAACCTGGGACTTTGAGGATCACATCACGGAGATCGCCGGGACGGCGAGAGTCTCTTGGGGAATTGCCGGGACACTACCGCCATTGGTAGTGGGCCTGGGTCGTGATTTTGGGACATCGAAACTACAGAGGAATCGCCGGGACGGCGAAAGTACATTGCGCTTCAGCGGAGGATCGCCGGGACGGCGAAGGTACATTATTTCAGTTTGCCGCGAAGCTTGAAACAGGCTCGACAGCGCGCCTCGTAGGCCTCCGTGGCACCAATCAGGATGATGGGGTCGTCGGCGTGGGCGGGGCGGCCATCGATGCTGCGATAGGTATGGGTCGCGGGGGCGCCGCAGTTCATGCAGATCGCGTGGAGCTTGAGCACCTCGTCGGCCACCGCCATCAGGTGTGGCATCGGCCCAAAGGGACGGCGGCGGAAGTCCTGATCGAGGCCAGCGAGAACGACATCGACGCCTTTGTCGGCCAGGGACACGGCGAGGTCCACGAGGTCGTCGCTGAAGAACTGAGCTTCTTCAACAAAGACCGCGTCGATGTCAGCCTCGATAGACTGGCGCAGTTCGTTGACACTCTTGACCGGCTGCGCATCGTGGCGGACTCCCATGTGGGTAACGACCATGCCCTCGTCATACCGGGTGTCGATGGCGGGCTTGAAGACCTGGACCTTCTTTTTCGCATAGAGCGCCCGGCGAGCCCGGCGGATGAGTTCTTCGGTCTTGCCCGCGAACATGCTCCCGCAGATCACCGTGAGGCTGCCGCCGCGTCGCTTACTCATCGCTCTCACCACTGGCATCAGCCTCGAACATCTCTTCCATATCGTCGGACATATCCTCGTCCATTGCCTTGCCCATCTCGCGTACGAGTCGCCTCGTCTCGGCAGATGAGTCGGGCTCCCCCATAACTTCCAGCCGGTCGGCAAGCTCGTCGATGCGGTCGTCTTCGGTGCGGCCGCGCGTGAACTTGCTCACCAATTTGGCGATATCGGCGCTCCCGCAGTGAGGGCACCGATCATCGCTGGTATCGGCTGTCATGCCGACCAGCAAGGAAAACTTGGAGTTGCAGACCGCGCATCGGTACTCGAAAACCGGCATCGGGGTTAGGATACACGGGCGGGGTTGTTTTTGCGCCGCGTGGAAGTCCTCGACCGCACCTCTCCCCCAACCCCTCTCCTCCGCCGCGAAACTGTTCCTCGACCGAAGGAAGGAGGGCGCAGGAGAGGGGAGCGCGGCGGCCAGGTTGAGAGAGGGTGCCTGACGGACCATAATTCAAAGAGATGCATGCCTTCCAGGAATTTAGTGGACGGGCGCGACAGAGCCAGGCGCCGGTAACGGTCGGGCTAGTGGTCGCGATCGCGCTTGCTTTCATGATCTCCTGGTTTACGAAGGGCAAGTGGTTCGGGATCGACCTTATCTTCGCGCCATGGTCCATCTTGCACCAGCCCTGGGGAATGCTCACCTATCCCCTCGCCTCAACCGGCGACGGCAGCAGTCTCATCGCCGTTTTCTTCGTCTGTCTGTGGCTTTGGGGGATCGGTGGTAGCGTCGAGCGAGAGCTTGGACCGCTGCGCTATGGGCTCTTCTGGGTCGGCATGACGTTCCTGGGAGCGTTGTTCCACTGGATCGGCTTCTTGGTCGCAGGCGGGAGCCTGACCCCGATGCAGAGTGCATTGCTCGGTGCCTTCTTCCCGGTCTCAGCCGTCACCGTGGCCTGGGGTACGCGAAATCCGACCGCGACCGTGACGCTGATGTTCGTGCTGCCGATCCTGGGCAAGTGGCTGGCGGTTCTTTCGGTCCTGCTCGTATTCTTCGGCACCAACAGCCCGATCCTCGCTGTCTTCGCGATCATCCCGCTTGGCTTGGCTTACCTCTATGCGGCCGACAAGATCCCCTTCCTGCCGTGGACGGCAGGGAAGATGACGAGGCGGGAATCGAAGCGGGCCGAAAAGCGCCAATACGCGAAAATCGATGAAGCGCTGGATCGACAGAAAGGCCGTGAGGAGCGGGAGCGTCTTCGGCGGATCTTTGAGGCGAGCCTCATTGATGACCCGGAAGACAAGCGCTGACACAAAGAGAGACCCCGGGTGGTTGGATCCCGGGGCTTTTGTGAGAGGTTCGTCTTGCTTCTGTTGCTATGGAGGTGTCTTGCGACCCCTGTTTTTTGGGAGGATTGTCTTCGTGGATTGCTCCACGTAATGTGAGACAGCCAATGTCCGGCCAATGTTCTGGAGACCTAGGACCATCCCGTCTGTTGAGTTCGTCCTAACCTGACGATGCTGGTCGTTTACGGGACCGTGTGCCTTGATCGAATCCGCCGCGTGGACCGGCTGCCGGAAAAGGGCGGGTACGCCGAGATCACGAGCGAACTGGACTTGCTCGGGGGAGAGGCTGCCAATACGGCATTGGCGCTGGCCGCTTGGGGTGCTGACGTTCAATTGTTCGGGAATCCGATCGGGACGGGCGCCGACGCCGACCTGCTGTTGGGGATGCTCCGCTCGAGTGGGGTGAGTCAGGTCGAGTTCAGTTCAGATCGAGGCCAGGGCGGAACGCCGGTGTGCGATATCTATGTGACCCCCGATGGCGAGCGGACGATGTTCGGGCGAGGTTTCAGCGACCTCGAAGATCGAATGGACCTGACGAACCTGAGCGGTCAATTGAAGACTGGTTCCTGGTTCACCGCCGAACCCAATCATGGCGTGGCGGCCAGGCAGGCCGTCCGGATGGCGGCTGAGGCGGGGTGTCGAATCTATCTGCTCGACTTTCTGAGGCCCGACGACCCCATGCCACCGGGCAGCTATTGGCAAGCCAGCACCGACTGGATCGGCGTGCGAGGCAACACCCAGCGCAACGTCGCCCTCGTGCAAGACTGGGTGGCGCGGAACCCGGTGTTCGCGGTACTCAGCGACGGGCCCAATGGTTTCGTGGCGGGCGGGCTTGGACATCCTGTCCGCGCCTATCCGCCCTTCCCTTGCCCGCAGCTCGTGGATTCGACGGGGGCGGGGGATGTGTTCAGGGCCGGGATGCTTTTCGGCCTTGATCAGGGTTGGGGTCTGAGCGACTGCTTGCGGTTTGCCTCGGCGGCAGGGTGTTTGAATTGTCTTGGACTTGGCGGCTCGTCTCAGATTCCGTCGCGGGAGGCGATTGAGCGGCTAACTCACGACAATCCGCAGGTGAGTCGGGCTTACGAGCAATAGTCGCTTGTCGGAAGTGCGCGCCCCCTCCCTAACCCTCCCCCGTGTCGGGGGAGGGGACCTGTTTCCGTGTTGGGGCAACTAAGTTCAGTCTCCTCTTGCGAGTCCCCTCCCCCGACACGGGGGAGGGTTAGGGAGGGGGCGCGCACTCACAAGTGAGCTGAACTTACAGATTCGTGACCACGTCCTCAAGCTGACATTCTATGCGGGTTTCCGGTCCTGTGCAACCAGTTGCGACCTTGGGTCGGTAGGGCGTACGTGATTTCTTTCTTTTGGAGAGGCTGCGCCCTCGCTTGCCTCATGGGTGTTTCGTTAACCTACGCCGGTCCCGTTGAGGACATGAAGAGGCAGGCCAAGAGTCTCCAAAGCTTCGTTAAGACCAAACTTGCCAAAGAGTGGCTGGCTGGGGTCGAGAAGCTGGAGCCAATTAGCCCGCGAACCCTCTATGCGACCGCCGCCAAACAAGTCGTAACCCCCTCTGGCGCGAACGCACTTCCTGCCGACCAGCAGGATGGCCTGAAGGAAATCGTGGTCAACGATAGCCTTTACTACTACACGAAGTACGGCTCCCCGCTCGCCTATTGCCGAGCCATCGACCTCGTCGCGGCGGCTGGATTCGAATTGAAACCGGGCTCGCGGGTGCTCGACTTCGGCTACGGAGGAATTGGAACCTTGCGCCTATGGGCCGAATCGGGTGCGGCAGCGGTCGGCGTTGACGTCGATCCGCTGCTCAAGGCGATGTACTCCGAGCCGGGCGACACCGGCAAAGTGGGTAGGGGCTTCATTCAACTCGTTGAGGGCCGATGGCCAGCGGAGTCGAAGGCGGTTGCCGCCATTGGCGGCGAGTACGACCTCTTCATTTCAAAAAACACATTGAAACGGGGTTACGTCCACCCAGAGCGTCCGGCTCCGAAAGCACAGCTGATCGATCTCGGAGTCGATGACACCACGTATTTGAAGGCGATCTGGACATCCCTCAAGCCAGGCGGCTTCGCGATGATCAACAACCTGTGTCCGAAGCAAGCCCCGCCTGACAAACCCTTTATCCCCTGGGCCGACGGTCGCTGCCCGTTCGAGCGTGCGGACATCGTGCGGACCGGATTTGAGATTCTGGCCTTCGATGTGAAGGACGACAAGGAGGCACGGGCAATGGGCAAGCATCTTGAGTGGGATAAACAGGGGATGGACCTGGACGGCGACCTTTTCGCCACCTACACGCTTCTGCGTCGGCCGGTGGCGAAGTGAAGTCTTTGATTGTCGGTCTCGCGTGTCTTGTGGTTGGGTCAGCCTTTGGAGACGACCCGTGGCGCGGCCGTCCCGCCCGCGATGACGACCACGTCAATGTCGCCGGAGACATGGCGGCCGCATCCGACAACGTCCCTTGGTGCCCCCGCAATACGCTTCTGCCGAACTTTGCTAGAGTCGGGAATGAGACTGAACTGCTGACCGAGAACTTGGATATCTCAGGCAGCGCGGGCGGGACGGCCGCGCCACGGGCGGCGAGCGAGTCGAGCCGGCGAATCGCTGCCGCTAAACTCGCCCAGGCTCCCGTAGTTGACGGCAAGTTCGGAGAGGGCGAATGGGCGGGCGCGAGTAAGGCGACGACCTTCTACGAGCCCAACACGGGCAAACCAGCGGACGACCAAACCGACTGCTGGCTTGGCTTCGACGATCAGGCGATCTACGTCGCGTTCCACTGCCACGACAGCAAACCCGAATCGATCCACGGACAGGAAACGAGACCAGGAGTGCTTTTCGACCAAGAGGACTACGTCGCCTTCCGTATCGACCCCTTCTTCACCCGCCAGGAAGGTCAGATAAGCCGCTACCTCGTCAACGCCATCGGTACCCAAACCGAACTGATCGCGGGGGGACGGGCGGCGAAGCGCGAGTGGCGCGGCGATTGGCAGTCGGCGGTCGGGCGAGTGTCGGATGGCTGGGTGGTGGAGATGCGGATTCCGTGGAGCATCCTCAAGTATCCGGCTGGCTCGACTCCGAAAGAGATGACCGTCAACTTTGGGCGACACCAGGCTCGGACAAAGGTCAGGACTCTCTGGTGCGATACCACTTCCGCAGAGCGACCGGAAGTCGACGGGATCTGGGAAGGGGTTATCACACCTGCGGGTGGCAATAAGCCCAAGATTCAGCTTCTTCCTTATACATTGCTTGATGTCGAGCGCAGTCCCAGTCGGTTTAGTCTCGATGCGGGTCTCGACATCCGCTATCCGTTCACGAGTCAGCTTACGGGCGTTGGCAGCATCAACCCGGACTTCAAGAACGTCGAGCAGGCGGTTGAGAGTATCGCCTTCACGCGCTCGGAGCGATATCTCGGTGATTCTCGTCCGTTCTTTGCCGAAGGCAGCGACGACTTCAACCTTTCCGTCCCGTACGGCATCGGGAGGCTCTTCTACAGCCGCCGTATCGATGACTTCGATGTCGGCGCGAAGGTCTACGGGAGGGCGAATTCGAAGCTGTCGACGGCGGGATTGGTCACTTACGGCGCCCACAATGAGCTCAACGCGGTAGCACGAGTTCGGCAAGACTTCTCACCGAGGACCAATGCCACCGCGTTTGCGACCGCCCACCGAGGCAATGACCTCCGAGATACGACCACAGGAGCGGCCTTCTACCATCGATCTGGCAATTACAACGTGCAGGGAGAGATCGCACGAAGTGACCGGAGCGACATCGGACCCCGCGACGCTTTCACGTACGCCCTTGAGTACAACGTGCCGAACTTTTTCGGGGCCGTTCGAGCGATTTCCGTCGAGCCGGAATTCGACCCCGTACTCGGTTTGACACCGTTCAACGACATGCGCGGCTACCACTCCATCTTCAATGCTTGGAAGAACTACCCGAAGGGGCCGATCCAGGAGCAGTGGGCAGAGGTGTTTACGACCGCCTACGACCACTACGATGGCCACCGCTTCGATCACGGTTACAACCTGAACTACGGCATCAGTACGCGCACCAACCATGCCTTTCGGGTCGGCTACGAGAACCGGACGTGGGACGGCTCTCATGACGCGGTCATGTCGGCTCGATACGCGTACGGCGGCGAGAATCGCTTTAGGCGTTACGGCATTGGTATGGACTGGGGGCAGCGGTCGGGTGAGAAGTACCAGCTCTTCACCGGCTGGGCGAGCCAGCGTCTCCTCAAAAAGCTGGACCTGGGCATTGAGTTCGTCAGCCAGCGATTCCAGGGCGTCGATGAGCAGCTCATTTTGACGGCAGGATGGGAGATCGACCCCAAGCGGGCGATCAGCGGTCGTCTCGTACGGACGAGCGGGGGCAAGACGAACGCTTACTTGGCCTACCGGAGTTCGGGATTCAAGGGGGCCGAGGTGTTCGTGATCCTGGGTGATCCGAACGCCGCGAGCTTCCGCACGCGCGTGGCCGTGAAGGTCGTCATCCCGATCGGCGGATAATTTCTGGGGCGGAATCTTTCGCCCCTTTTCTTGCGTCTTGAAGTTAACTTCAGCTTGAAAAGCGGATCGCGGGGTGACTTTCTGCCCATTTTCGGGCCCACCCCCCTTGACAGGGCGTCTGACCCTGGCCTATAATTCTCCTCGCCCCTAACCGGGCAAGCACTTTGAAAGTTCCATAGAGGACGCGTGTAACAATGTTCAGCAATCAAACCCCGATAGCGGTCGGGGAAACAGTGCGGAACCTTCCGAGCTTGTCTCGATAGGCCGCGCTGACTCAAAAAAACCATGAAACTGAATCCCTTCGGGGAGTAGGTTAATACTTTCTTCGGAGAGTTTGATCATGGCTCAGGACGAACGCTGGCGGCGTGCCTAAAACATGCAAGTCGAACGGGGGCTTCGGCCCTAGTGGCGAACGGCGGAGTAATACATAAACAACGTGCCCTGAAGACCGGGATAGTTACTGGAAACGGTGGGTAATACCGGATGTGGCTCTCGGAGGACATCCTTCGAGAATTAAATGGTTTTTCGCTTCAGGAGCGGTTTATGGCCTATCAGCTAGTTGGTGGGGTAATGGCCTACCAAGGCGACGACGGGTAGGGGGTCTGAGAGGATGATCCCCCCGAGTGGGACTGAGACACGGCCCACACACCTACGGGTGGCAGCAGTTGGGAATCTTGCACAATGGGGGAAACCCTGATGCAGCGACGCCGCGTGGAGGACGAAGGATTTAGGTCTGTAAACTCCTTTTTCAGGGAAAGACTTAGGACGGTACCCTGAGAATAAGCACCGGCTAACTACGTGCCAGCAGCCGCGGTAAGACGTAGGGTGCAAGCGTTGTCCGGATTTACTGGGCGTAAAGAGCGCGTAGGCGGTCTGTTAAGTGTGAAGTGAAATCTCCAGGGCTCAACCCGGAAACTGCTTCGCATACTGGCAGACTAGAGGGATGCAGAGGTAAGTGGAATTCCTGGTGTAGCGGTGACATGCATTGATATCAGGAGGAACACCCATGGCGAAGGCAGCTTACTGGGCATCATCTGACGCTGAGGCGCGAAAGCGTGGGGAGCAAACAGGATTAGATACCCTGGTAGTCCACGCCCTAAACGATGGATACTAGGCGTAAGAGGTATCGACCCCTCTTGTGCCGCAGCTAACGCATTAAGTATCCCGCCTGGGGAGTACGGCCGCAAGGTTGAAACTCAAATGAATTGACGGGGACCCGCACAAGCGGTGGAGCATGTGGATTAATTCGATACTAACCGAAGAACCTTACCCAGG
>JAIBBE010000254.1 GCA_019694835.1 Fimbriimonadaceae bacterium
TAAACCGAGAGATTCGTCATCCGAACGTGTACGCGCTGGCAAAAACACTTCATGGGACCAAGGTCTTACCCGCGGCCGTTCGCGCATTCGCGGCCTTCCCGATTGCATCGGGATAAACTCCTCGGTCACGAATGCTAAGCATTCGCGGCCTGAGGGGGAATCGAATCCCCGAAGTTTTCGTTGGGACTGCACGAATCCAGGTTCAACGACCCTTCGTGTCTGTGACGAACTCAACCGAATAGGCCGCAGTTTTCTGCCTCTCTTCGTGGCGACATGGCAGCACTCACAGCGACCCTCGCTTCTTACGTGTCTGAGCTTTGTCTAGAACATCAAAGCGGTGGGTCTCGTGGCTCACAAGCCGAAGGGCGAGGCCCAGGATGGTATCCGGCTTTCCGTTCCACTTGCCGCTTCGTTGTAGATCCGCTTCTGCCAATAGCTTTTTCCATGCTTCGCGATCCGACATGTACTTTGCTAGATGAACTTCCCAGGGCAGGCCAGCATAGTGTTCGGCGTCAAAAATTCGCCAAGGATGGAGCACTTTGATGCTCGGATTCAGGCGACTAGCAAACGCGTGCGCGATCGAGAGCCACTGCTCCTGGCACGCACGTAGGTGAGCGAGCGTCCGATGCCTTGAATGCTCGCAACGATCAGCCGCAAGGTTTGGTGCTTCAGGATGCCATGCGATGACAATTTGAAGGTTCTCATCGAGTCGCCGAATAATTTCAGTCACGTCGAGATCCATGAAAGAAAAAGAGTACCGCCTGGTCACACTCGACTTGCAAAACGGAGCCCTACCTTGAACGAATGGCGCCGCGAACGCGGAATTGCAGGATCAAACTCGCGGCCTGGGAGCGAATCGAACCCCCGTCGCCAAGAAGCAAAATAGATCCAAAAACCCAGGATAAGAAACTTCCAATTCCTACCCAGTATCTTGGAGTGCCAAGCATAGCGGAATGTACTCAATACAGCAAGTACTTAGCGCGCGACTTCCGAAAAATCGCTGAGTCCTTGTTCCACTCCTCCCACATCTTCGCTGCCGAATTACCGGCCAGGAATCCCTTGCGAATCGACGCTGAACCCGAAACTTTGTCGAACATCGCGGCTCGGTTGCCGGCGAAAAAGTCGAAAGCGGGCTTTTGCGCGCGAATCGCGTCCATAAGCTCGAAATTGATTCGCGTCAAAGGTGCTTTGTTAGGATCGGTGAGATGGACCTGGATTCCGGCGCAGTCCTCGCCTTTGAAGGCGGCGTAGTAGGGGGTCCACCACGTAGGGCGGAAGGTGACGCCCGGCACATTTTGAGCTTGGAGGAACTTTGCCATCGCCCGTGCGGAGAGCCCGGGGGCTCCTGTGAGTTCAAATGGCGACGTGTAGCCGACTCCGATCGAGACTGAATTCAGTTCGCCGATGATGCCGGTCGCGGCGTAGAAGGCGGAAGATTCTGGGTGGGGGATGTGCGGGGATGTAGCGACCCACGGAAGACCGGTTTCTGCCCAGGTCATCGACCTTCGCCAGCCATTCATTCGCACAACATGCAATTCCGCTTTGCCGGCGCGGTTCCAATTTTCTCCCTTGATCATTTGAGCGAGTTCGCCGATCGTGAGTCCATGGCAATAGGGAATCGCGAACGGTGAGACGAAAGATTGATAAGCCGGTTCTGTCAAGTTGCCTTCGACGCGGTCGCCACCGATTGGATTTGGACGATCGATCACGTAGATCGGCCTTTTAAATTCCGCCGCAGACTCCATGCATGCGCCGAGAGTGGCAATGTAGGTGTAACTACGAGACCCGATATCTTGGATATCAAAGACGAGAACATCCACGTTCTTCAAGGATTCGGCGGTCGGGCGACGCGTACTGCCGTACAGCGAAAACTCGGGGATTCCGGTATCGGGGTCAGTCGCGTTGTCGATCTTGACGCCCGCCGGGGTTGCCCCGCGAACGCCATGCTCGGGGCCGAAGAGCGCGACGACTTTCACTCCCGCCGCGAGCATCAAATCGACGTTGGCGCGAAGACTCGAGTCAACGCCTGTGGGATTGGTGATCAGCCCGACACGCTTGCCCCGCACAGCCGAAAACTGCTGTTCTCGCCAAACATCCAATCCAGTCTGGACGGCTGCGGGCGCGAACACTATCGCCGAAACAACGGGAGCAAACATGGTTCATTTTAGCCGGAACCAAAAACGAGCGCCCGGCACACGTAGATACCGAGCACTACAGCGATCATGCAGTTGACAGGTGACCTGGTTATCTGCCCTCCATAATAATGAGGAATCTGGTGCCACAGACACGCCCAAAGGGTTTTTCCGTGCGTTGGATCCATCGATCTACACATTGCAAAAGCGATGAATCCGGGCTTGCGATGGCATGAAGGAAGTTTCCGTGCGAGCAGACGCAAGCGAATGAAATTCACTGCAAAGCTCGTCCGTCGCGTTTCCGTGGCCCCAGAGCTCGAAATACCTAAGCATCCACTCCGCGCAAAACAACGAAAGATCGACCAGCACTTCGCCCCGGTTGATCTCTGCTTGGCGGCCTTCCCGATTGCATCGGGATAAACTCCTCGTTCGCGAACGCCGAGCATTCGCGGCCTTCCCGATTGCATCGGGATAAACTCCTCGGTCGCGAACGCTGAGCATTCGCGGCCTTCCCGATTGCATCGGGATAAACTCCTCGTTCGCGAACGCCGAGCATTCGCGGCCTTCCCGATTGCATCGGGATAAACTCCTCGTTCGCGAACGCCGAGCATTCGCGGCCTCGGAGGGAATCGAACCCCCGACGCCCTCCTTAGGACTAACATTTTCTAGGTTCAACGAGGCTAAGCGCTTGTCCATCGTTGAACCTATGTGACCACCGTTTTCCACCGCGTTGGAGAGACCTTAGAGAGACAAAACCAGCCTACACCAGAGTGTTGAGGCTGGCCTTTGATCGGTTCAGTTCTCGAATTCGAACGGCTTGCCGCCGAGGGCTTTCAGCTCGGCTTTTTGCTTATCGGTGAGAATCTTGCCGATCTCGGAGTCGAGTTCCTTCTCCATTTTCTCGCGGGCGGCGCGGGCGGCTTCGCGATCTGCTCCTTGTCCCTGTTGACCACCTTGACGACCAGCTCTCTGCGTTTCGCGGAGAGCGGCAAGTTTAGTCTTTTGCTCGGCGGTCACCGCGAGTTTCGTGGCAACCTTCTCGTCAAGGACAGCCCGATTGCCCGCCCGTTGGATCACCAGTTCGGCGAGACGAGCTTCTTGCTTCTCATCCAGAATTTCGGCGATCTTCTTGTCGAGATCGGCTTGGTTTGTGCGGTTTGCACCTTGTTCGCCGCCACCTTGACCGCGTTGACCTCCGCCTTGACCACGTTGGGGAATCAGTGACGTGATTTTCGATTTCTGGTCGGCTGTCAGGTTGAGCTCAGTCTGAACGCTCGGCATTGCCAAAAGTCGTGCCACACCGTTGTTTCCGCCTTGCCGCTGGTTTTGTCCGCCTTGCCTTTGTCCTTGACCTTGGCCCTTACCTCCTCCCTGGCCACGTTGTCCGCCTCCGCCTTGCTGCGCGAATGCGATGGACGTAACGGCGACGAGCGCGATGATGAGTGTGAGTGTCTTTTTCATGTAGTTCTCCTGATGTCAGTCGATGCCGCCGTTCGGTCGGCTAATGTCGAGATCGGGCTTCGTGGTCCACCGGGGTTTCCACCCTGGTTTATCGATTCGAGTCCGGAAAATCACCGTGTTATCCAGGGCAAGATCCTTGCTCCAGATGAACTTGGCGTCTTTGAAATCAAAGTCATAGAACGTCTTCTTCGGGCCGACTTCCTGTTCCGAGAACTCGGTCGCATTGCCCCAACCGGAATCGTCAAAGCTCGGTGCGAACCAGTTGTTCGGGATTTGGGAGCGGGCGACTCTAGGGTTCGCGGTGTCGCCGTTCAAGGGGCCAGTAAAGAAGGACTTCGCCTTCCAGTTCGAGTTCGAAACAGTGCCATCGGCAAATTTCAGAATGAAGCCGCCGTCGCCGATGCTTGTCCCGTATTCGCACCCGGTTTTGGGGTCAGCGTTGTCCATCGCCATCACCGCAATGGTCATCGGGTAGTCGGGCAGGATGTCGAGCGTGACCACGTTGTGGGGCAAAAAGTCGATGGGGTCAACCGCAACCTGCTTGCCGTTGATGTAGAGCACAAACCAGTTGTCCGCATAGATGCTGGCTTTTACGGTGTCGCGAAGGTCGGGTTTGACCACACCATTCTGCCTGCCGCCTTGAGCCCATACGATCACTGCCAAACCAGCGACAGCCAACGATGTCAGTGCAAAAGTTTTCACAGAACACGCTCCACAAACCAGAAGCATCCGATCATCCCAAGACAAACGGAGCTTGCCAGTGAGAATTGACTTGCACGTACTTTGGTCGCTCTGGCCACGAGGGCCAGGGCTAGCAAGGTCGGAGCGAGAATGGCGATCTGCCCGAGTTCGATCCCCACACTGAACGCGAGGAGGTTTCGCACCAGTTGATTGCCTTTTAGCCCAAGCTCGGTTAATCCTCCGGCAAATCCGAATCCGTGGATCAGCCCGAATCCGAAGGCGATGGCAATCCTCAGCTGGAGGTTGTCGTCGCCCGGCTTCTTTGGTTGCCTCATACCTTCGATTGCTAAAGCAACTATCGAGAGGGCGATCAACGGTTCTACAATCCGGGGGTTTCCTTGAATCAAGCCCGTTGCGGCCGCAACTAGAGTCACGGAGTGCGCGACGGTGAATGCCGTTAGCACCTTCAGAATGGCCCTCCATCCACCCCCGAGCAGGGCGAGGCCGAGCACGAACAAGATGTGATCCAGCCCGGCAAGGATGTGTTGGACGCCAGTTCCAAGCAATCCGGTGGTTGTGGGAATCGGTTTCTCCGCATCGAGCACGACCTCAGACTTCAGAGCACCGTTCTCGTAAGTTGCGACAATGGTTTGGGCTGATGGCGTGGACTCATCAAATCTGCAACTGAATTCGGGTCGCCCCTTCACTTCCGCAGACCAGGTCAGAGTGTCGGATTGACTGTTGGCGTTCAGTTGGGCCGGAGTATCTGCCCCGAATATCAACCGTTCTCGAACCGCCATGTCCAAAGCCGGGCCGGATGGATGATCTCCCAAACGAGCGGTCTCAACCAAGCGACTGAGGGGCGTGATGACCTGAATCGTTGAGCCGGTCTCCCCCCGGTTCACCTTGATCAGCGTTAAATCCAAGTCGTGGGCTGAAGCAATCTGCCCGAGGAGTGCGATTAAGGCGAGCATGACGGCACGGATCACTTCGCATTGACCTCCACGCTATCCACGACTCTGCCGTTGTCCGGTCCCGATAGCGATTTGACGTACTCCAGCTTCGCGGTTTTTGAGCCGACGGTGACTCGGATATGGCCCGAGCTTCCCAGAATAGTTCCGGACTTGTAGCCGTACCTCTCCGCGCTGCCGATCGCGTTGTCACGGGGTTGACCGGGCTGAGGAACCTCCATGTAGATCACCCCATCTTTTTCTTGACGAACATAGAGGTGATCGTGCCCGTGGAACATCGCGGTCACGCCGTACTTGACCATCAGGGCATGGATCGGCTCGGCCCAACCTTCGCGTTTGACCGGGAACTCCTCCTTGTTGCCCCATTCAAAGCGATCTGCGGCTTCGACGCCGCCGCGCGCCTCCGCTCCGCCGAATCCGCCGACGAGGTGATGGATGAAGATGAACTTGAACTTTGACTGAGACTCTTTGAGGGTCTTGCCGAGCCAATCGAACTGCTCCTTGCCGAGTGTCCAGTTCCAACCATCCTCATCACCTCGGGTCTTACGGGTGGTGGCGACAAAAGGATCGAGGATGATGAACGTCGCGTCGCCCCAGTTGTAGCTATACCACAGCCCCTTCTTGGGTGCACCGGAGTAGAAATCGTTCTGACGAATAACGGGGAAGATAGCCTCTCGTTGCTCTCGTGCCCACGCCGCCATGTCTTCGCCGCCGCGCCCGGGCCAGCCGACTTCACCGTCGTGATTGCCAAGGCACAGAAAAACCGACATCTGCGATCCCAAGCGGGAGAACCAGTAGCGCTGAGCATCGTATTGCTTCGCTGAGTCCTTGAAGTTCCGATACTTGTCGACCATGAAAGTATCGCCGAGGTCGACAAGAAAGTCGGGCTTGTCCTTGACGATGTTGCCAAGGGTTCGCTCTAGCACCTTGAGGTCTGTGTTGCCATCCAGGTGACTGTCGGCTTGGATCGCGAAAGTAAATGCTTGCCCAGACTTTCGAGCAGTAGTGAACCGTCCTTCGACCTCTTTCCCTCCCTGCGTCAGGGTGTAATCATAGGTCGTTCCTGCTTTGAGGCCCTTCACCGAAACTTCGACCGCTTTCCTGTTAGACAAAGCGATTTTGGGGGACGGGATGGTCTTACCCCCTTCTTGAAGAACCAACGATGGGGCTGGTTCGCTCTTGCCCCGAATACTCAAGATGATGCTGCTGTCGGTGGTTGCTCCGGCGATAACATCGAGCTCGCTGACCGGAACTTCTGTCCGGTAGATCGGAGCTGGCGCACCTTGCCGCTGACCTCCATCTTGCCGCCCCTGCATGGTAAAGGCAGTGATCGATGCCGCTCCGACGAGAACCCCGCTGAGAACTGAAATCCTCATCCTTCCAACTCCGAACCCGAGAGCTTGCCGTCGCTGTTCTTGTCTTGCTTGTCGAACATGCGAAGCATCGTGTCGATAGTCTCCTGTTCGGTGATCTTCCCGTCGCCGTTCTGATCGAGCTCCTTGGCGTGTACTTTCATGAACCCACCAATCTCGTTCCGAAATGTGCGCAGATTGGGCAGGTCTTCGACCTTGATGAAATCAGACGTGCCGGCGTAGCCCTTGAAAGCCTCTTTGCATTGGTCGGTGACTTCTGACTTGGTGACTTCGCCGTCTTTGTTTGCATCGAGGCCCTTGGCGTGGTCCACGAACCATGGCTTTCGCGGCCCAGGGGGTGGCCCAAGCTCTCCGCCACGGCCACCGCCACCGCCTTGCCGGCCAACGCCTCCGCCGCCACGCTCGAGGCGACCTTTGTAGGTCTCCGATTTGACATTTCCCGAGGGATCAACGAAGTCAAACTTCACACTGCCATCAGAATTGACTTGGTAGTTGACTTTGCTGGTGTTGCCATCAAGGGTGTAGGTCAGCGTGTAGCTCTTACCCTTCTCAAGAGTCTTGAAATCCGTAATTTTCGCTCCACGCAAGGGCGAGGTCGCTTCACGTGGGCTGGTCGCACGAGGTTGTGGATCAACTTGTCCTCCGCGCTCAGTGACCTCGCCGTGAAAGCCTCCATTCAGGTAGGGATAGGTTTTCGTCGCATGGTAGTGGTAGCCGAGTTTGCTGGTCGTGTGACCATTGAAACTGTCCAAGTCCTTGGGCGTTGTCCCATCCGGCTCAGTAAGCCCGTAGATCGCGTACCCATCGAGCGCATAGGCAATCGGAAGTGACTTCCCGAGCTTCTCTTGCAGAATCAGCGGCGGAATATGATAGTGATAGTCGTCCCCTCGGCCGCTATGGCCACCCCACTTATCCAACTCGCCAGCAAGAAAGGTGTCCGTGCGACCGTCATTCTTGATTGGGTTGAAGATCGGCACTCCGTTGGCCGCAATCGCGATGGCTCCTCGAAAGAAGTTTGTCTTCGCGCTCATCGGCTTTTTGGCGGGAACCGGGAAAAGCGGAAACTGCCAGGCGTTGGCTCCCGTGTACTTCTGGGGAAGAGGCACCTGCTGTTGCCACGCGGTGATTCCCGTCATCATCTCATGGTCTGGTAAGCCGTTGGATTCCACAAAGAAATTCTTGTCGTCCGAATGGGTTTTCACATTAGGAGCGAACTTAACAAAGGGCTTGGCTACTTCAGCGGCCTTTGTCTTGGCGTCTTGGGCGTAATACGCCCCCGCTACACCGGAGCCAACAAACAATGCGGTCACAAGTGTTGAAAATGAGTTTATCTTGATCATTTTGCTGCTCCTCTTGGCTTAACAGAGTAGGAAAATGCGACCTCTCCGTGCTTCCTCCCCTCAACTTCTGCGGAAGGTTCATAGGCGCGGACATAATCGACCTTTGCCTGGGCTGGCCCAACTGCTATTCGAACCAGTCCAGCTCCGGGCACCTTGTCACCAGAACGATACGCATCGCCGTTGATCAGGCTGTTGGTTGGGTCAGCGGGGCAAGGACATGACTGATAGATGACGCCGTCCAGCTCTTGCTTGCAGAAGATGTGGTCGTGCCCCTGGAAGAAGATGCTGACCCCGGCTTTGACAAAGAGCTGGTGGATCGGCAAGTCCCAACCCGGCCGCTTGGACTTGAACAAGTCTCCACCGCGAGGGTCTCGGCCACCCCACTCGTACAGGGTTGCGTTCTCGATGGCCCCGCGCCCGGTGCCGTTAACATGGTGTGCAAAGACAAACTTGTATTTCGCTTTGCTCTCCAGCAGAGTTTTGGAGAGCCACTTGTATTGGGTGTCACCGAGGGTGATGTCCCAGAGATTTCGGTTTCGCTTTCCTCCGCCACCTTCTTCTTTCGGGCCCTTTCCAGCGGAATTGTCCACTGCGGTCGCGGAATGCCAGTAGGGGTCAATCGTGACGAAGAGCGCATCGCCCCACGTCCAAGCGAAGTAGTTTCGGAGAAGGCCAATATGCTCGACTGGCTCGGTGTTGCCTGAGAAAAACGCATCGGGAGCCGGCTGGACAAAGTTTCGGTTTCTGGCGATTTGCGTCCAAACCCCCAGGCTGTTTGGAGTTCCGTCAAGGTTCGCTTTTGCGGCTTGCTCATGGTTCCCGTTCACTAAGTAGATTGGCGCAGAATGTCCGACGAGACCTAGGTAAGGAACTTGCTTGGTGTAAACGCCCTCAACTGTCTGCTTCGTGCGCTCGCGCAGGGTATCGACACTGAAATCGTCGCCGAGCATGATGAAAAAGTCCGGCTTCTGAGCCTCTGCCGTCAGCAGCGTTCGCTCATAGAGGGCCGGAATGTGCATCTTTGGCACACGCTCGGGGTGGGAGTCTCCCTGAACAAAGAACATGAACTCTTCACCTGGCTTTCGCTGAGTTTGAATTCGGTAGGTAGGACTCGTCTCAAAGCCGTTCTGCCCAGCCTTCTTAAAGCTCAGTCGGTATGAGTAGCTGGTGCTTGGCTTGAGGCCGGAGAGCTTTGTTTGGATCGGTATTCCCGCTTTGAGGTTCAGCTTCTGAGATTTCTGCCCGAAAGGGTTGCTTCCCGTTCCATACTCAAGCGTCGCCTCGGCATCGCTCTTGAAGTGGATCGCGAACTCAGCCGAGGAGTCTGTGACATTCCCCTGGATGATTGAGCCTTCGACCCATGCCTTTGCAGGCAGGGGATAGTCTCTGAATCGCCCCGGATTCTGACCGCCACGCCGCTCCTGCTTTTGCTGTTGTGTAGCTTGTACGAAAACGCCGCCTGTCACCAGCAGGGCAATACCCAACATGCTCAACTTTTCCATCAACAGCAAAAGACGGATCAGCCCATTCCGAGTTCGGAAAGGTTAGAAAACTCTAACCTAGCGAACCGCCTCTTGTCGAATCCGTCAACATTTTTAGGTGAGGATTCTGGTCGTCGAGGATGAGGTGAGCATTTGTCAGTCGCTGGCGACTGCCTTGTCCGCCGACGACTTTGAGGTGGACATTGCAACAACGGGAGCACACGGGCTGTCTCTTGCTAACGAAACAACCTACGACCTGATCCTGCTCGATATCATGCTTCCTGGGGTGGATGGCTTGACCATTTGCCGAGAACTTCGGGCGCAGGGAAACAGAGTCCCAATCATCTTCCTCACCGCTCGCGGCGAACTTCAGCACAAAGTAGCTGGCCTGGATGCTGGCGCAGACGACTACCTTCCGAAACCGTTTGAAGTGGCTGAACTCCTCGCTCGGGTGCGAGCCAACCTCCGGCGCACTGTAACTCCCACCATGTCTTTGACCGTTGGCTCCATAACGCTGGATCAGATTGCCCGAACGGTCCTCCTCGATAACAAGCGGGTCGATCTATCGCCCACCGAGTTTGCGCTTCTGGAACACCTCATGCTCGGGAAGGGCCGAACGGTCTCCCGCGCGAGCATCATGCAGAAGGTCTGGAAGCAGGATTTCTACGACGATAAAGTGATTGACGTCTACGTCAGTGGCCTGCGCAAGAAACTAGGGGCTAGCGGCAAGCTGATTCTTACGGATCGCGGCGTGGGCTATCGAATTCAGGAGATATCAAGTAGGTGCTGAGGTCACTCCGAGCCAAGATGACCCTGTTAGTTCTGATCCTTGGGATTCCGTTTCTGATTGCGTCCGTCCAAGGGCTACTCTTGGTTTCGGAGCAAAGCAATCTGCAGGAGCGAAAATCGGTTGCCAAGCGAGCCTTCAATCGGCTTGCGAGGGATTTGCAGGGTTCGAACCCTCGTTCACGAATCGCCGAACTCTATGAGCAAAGTGGCCTCGATTCGTTAGGTGCGGGTGCTTCACTGGTGGATCGGTCCGGAGAAGTCCTATGGGAATCGAAGCACCGTTCCCCCGGAAACGACCGCAAAGGTACTCAACAGCAGGTTCTCGACGAGGGAATCCTGCTCTCCGTCATGCCTGAAAAGCAGTCCTCAGAACATCTCACGCAGTTTGCCTTTGCCATCACCGCGCTGGGATTGATTATTTACGGGGCGGGTGCATGGTTTCTTGTCGGAGCAACTCTCAAGCCGATTTCCAGACTTGTAGACCGAGTAAATGGAGCACGTAGCGACCCGAGTCTCGCGGTCACGCCACCGTCCACTGATCGTGAGGTAGTCGCCCTCGTTGATACGCTCAATGCTTTGACCAAGGAAATCAGGACTGAGGGCGAAGAACGCATTAATGGCTATGCAACGCTCTCTCATGAGTTGCGGACGCCTATCCATTCTTTGCTTTTGAAGCTCGATTTGGCTCTGGGAAGCGAGCAGAGCAAGGAAGAATTGGAGACGACGCTGGTAGAGGTTCAAAAGCAGGTGTATCGCCTCAAGAACTTGAGCGAAGCCGTATTGACGCTCCAAAGGCTATCCCAAACTCCCGGGGATAGCCTACGCGAACCAGTTGATGTCCAGGCCATCATCGAAGAGGTTGCGGTCGATCTACAGCCCCTGATGGAGCTTAAGACCATCACGCTGAAAGTTCAAATGGACGAAGCTTTAGATGTTTGGGCGAGAAGAGAACATCTGCACCTTCTGCTACGCAATCTGCTCGAAAATGCAGTCAAGCACTCTCCACCAGGATCACGCATCACAGTGACCGGAGAACGAACGGAAGCTAGCCCCGAGTTGCGATTTCTTAACGCTTCGGGAGAAAACAAGCAACTCGCTGGCAACGGTCTGGGGCTACGCATCTGTCGGGAAATCGCTCGCGTCAACGGCTGGCAGTTGCAAACCTCTGAAGAAAACGAAACTTTTACTGTTGAGCTCAAATTTTGATAGACGCCCTCCGCATCACGGAGGGCGTCACTTTTGAAGATTTCTAGGTTCAAAATGGCGGCCCCGGAGGGAATCGAACCCCCGACGCCCTCCTTAGGACTGACATTTTTCAGGTTCAATGAACCTAAGTCGATGTCCGCGTTTGAACCTGAGCGTCCACAGTTTTCCACCGCGTTGGAGAGACCTTGGAGAGACAAGATATGAGCTCAATTTCGGCAATGTGGTCTGAATATGCGCTTGACTAATCTGCCAAACTCATTCCATGTCTGAGCAAGTCGAAGCACCGTCACGCCGGGAAGTCTTCTTGAGCAGCACGTTGCTGGGAGGCCTTACGGATGAACAGGTCGGGGAGCTTGTGGTGAACTCTCGGATGGCACATGCCGAGAAGGGCGAGACGATTTGGCTTAGCGGTAGCAGTGTCTCTTTTTTTGGCGTCGTTGGTACTGGTTTCATCAAGATGACCACAGTGGGGCCAAGCCATCAGGAGATCACGACCGAAATCATGGGTCCAGGTCACGTGTTCGGTTTGTTAGGGGCCATCGATGGCACAGGGTGCCCGCAGTCAGCCAAAGCGATCACCGGAACCTGGTATCTCAAAGTGCCGAAGGCAGGCTTTTTACCGGTCTATGAGAAGAACGTCGTTTTGAAAGAACAGGTTTTCAAGCGCACTACGCACCGGCTAAGACAGTCATTCGACCTCATCGCCCACCTTTCAGTAGGGACAGTTGAGCAACGCGTCGCGGCGGTGCTTCTCGTACTCACGCGGTCGTTTGGGCGTGAACTCCCCGAGGGGCTTTTGTTGGACGTTCCTCTCACGAGGCAAGAAATCGCTGAGCTCGCTGGTACGACCGTGGAGTCCACGATCCGTATCATTAGCCGCTGGCAGAAGCAAGAGTGGATTGAAACCCAAGCGCGCCACATTCTTGTGAAAGACCTGGAAAAACTGCTTCAGGCCGTACGGTAGGTTCAGAATTTCCAACCGAGCATGAAGTAGCCGAAGGTCTGATTTCCCGATCTGCCTCCGCCGATGGACTTCACAAATCGGCCTGGAAGAAAGACTCCAGCGCCAGTACTCATGGTGAAGCCATTGGCCAACGTCGACGAGTAGTCTAGACTGATTTCCTGCCCAATATCGCGACCTGCGTTCCCGGTTGGGTCTCTATAGAGCGTTGCGCCGAAGGCATTAATCGCTCCGCCTACTCCATACCAAGCGTCACGCTTGTCGTAAAGCTGCAACCACGTGTAACTGAGCCGGAGCGACGAATCGGCACTTAGTTTGAACTTCAGTCCCGCGGTCGCAGAGATAATGTTCTCCCATCCTGTCGTGTCCATCAATCCGAGCCGATCATGCCCGGTGGGATAAAGCTGATCAAAAGTGGAGTTGACCCGGTTGCTACTGCCGCCGCTGGCGATGTTGACATCGCCGTACGCCTCCACCTTTGGCGCGATATCCATTCCGAACCTTCCATTCGCCGCCCAAGCCTGCACACTTTTCCCGTCCTGATGACCCGCCTGGAAGCCGATTTGATAGCTTAAGGTCGATTGCGCATTCGGCTTCAACGTTCCCTCATTCGAAAGCGTATACCGAGTCTGAGCTACCCCCTTTGCATCATCAACTTTGATGATGAATGCCGTCGTGTTGGACGCCATCTTGAAGGTGACTCCCGACAAAACTAAGTTCTTCGAGGGAGTTGGCAATACGCCGGCACGCATCAGGAAGAAGGTCCAAGTCCGGTCCTCAACTTTTAGGCCTTCGAACGCGTTGGCGATATTGTTCCAATCGAGTTCGCCGATGAGCCTTCGATTGCCCAACCCGAAACGTTGCCGCCCTAGTGTGTAGGTGGTCGCTCCATTCTTGAAGCTGACGTTGGCTTCAAGGAGATCGCTTCGGATCGCAATACCGTTGCCGGCGGGGAACCAGTTGAGTGAGCTCGCGTGTTGGTACACGATTCTGCCCGTGACACCGTCTTTGCTCAATTGCAGACCGACTCGTCCTCTGAGCAACAGGTTGCTTCGATTATCACGCCGGTCAGGTTGAAAGTCCGCGTCGATACGCCGCTCATACCGGGCTCGAAACTCCAGTATTGGCTGAATTTGAATGTCGCGACTGTCGAAGTTGTCCAAAGGGATCGGCATAAGTTAATCTTTGCTGACTGCTTCTTGGATTCCTATGATATTGGTCATATGTGGAGTGATGGGAAGAGCGAGCCACCCGGCTTTATGATGGATATCATGGTGGGCGGTTGCTCTGCGTGCAACCATAGTGGTTGTGAGTGAGCGGCAGTTCTACATAGACCCAAGCCGGTGCATCGGTTGCAACGCCTGCGTTCAGGCGTGCGCCGAGTGCGACACCCACCCGGGCGTTTCGATGATCCACTTGGAGCAAGTACAGCGCGCCGATACCGTTCAGACGACGCCGATCATCTGCATGCATTGCGACGAGCCCGCCTGCGCGATGGTGTGCCCAGCGGATGCCATCAAAAAGACGCCCGATGGAGTGGTTCAAAGCTCGCTCAAGCCGCGCTGTATCGGGTGCACGAATTGCCTGTTCGCTTGCCCATTCGGAGTGCCCAAGTACGACGTTGAGGTGGACCAGATGATGAAGTGCGACATGTGCTACGACCGCACTTCCATCGGACTCAAACCCATGTGCGCTACCGTATGCCCATCCGGTGCTTTGTTCTACGGGACGCCCGAAGAACTCGCCGCCGAACGCTCAGGAACCCCGATCAACGAGTTTATATTTGGCAATAAGAAGATTACTACCAAGGTTCACCTGATGATGCCCCGAGGAACAAAACAACTCACGGTTAAACCTGATGCGGTCGTTCGTCGATCTGACCTTTTGACCGCCGTGCGACAAGTGGAGCGATAATCTAACATGAACGACAAGCTGAAAGAAGATTTTCCGATTGAGTGGGAAGACGACCACTTTGTGACCCGCCGTGAGTTCTTCAAGT
>JAIBBE010000141.1 GCA_019694835.1 Fimbriimonadaceae bacterium
GGATGTGCTCATGAAGGCGCGGCAGACCTTCTCCGTCACGGAATGGATCGACTTCCTGCTGCGATCGATCGGCTTGGAAGCGTCGGCACTATCAGATCGCGCCAAGAAGGTTGTCCTCCTGCGGATGGTGCCGTTCGTCGAGCGGAACTACAACATGGTCGAGCTCGGCCCCCGCGGAACGGGCAAGAGCCACCTGTTCCAGCAGATCTCGCCGTATTCGCATCTGATCTCCGGCGGCAAGGCCACGGTGGCGAAGATGTTCGTCAATAACTCGACGGGGCAGAGAGGCCTAGTCTGCCAGTACGACGTGATCTGCTTCGACGAGGTGTCTGGCATCTCGTTCGATCAGAAGGACGGCGTCAACATCATGAAGGGCTATATGGCGTCCGGCCAGTTCAGTCGCGGTAAGGAGAACATTCGCGCCGACGGCAGCCTCGTCATGGTCGGCAACCTGGACGTCGACGTCGAGCAGCAGCAGCGGGTGGGACATCTGCTGAGCCCGCTGCCCCCGGAGATGCGCAACGACACGGCCTTCATGGACCGTCTGCACGCTTATGTGCCCGGATGGGACTTCCCGAAGCTGAATCCCACCGAGCATGTGACCGACCATTTCGGCCTCGTCAGCGACTTCCTCAGCGAATGCTGGGACAGGCTGCGCGCTGGAAACCGTGTGTCCGTCATGCAAAGCCGGGTGCATCTCGGTGGCGCGCTGAGTGGGCGCGACATCGAGGCTGTGAACAAGACGGTCAGCGGATTGGCCAAGCTCTTGTTCCCGGATCCCCAGATGCCTGTCTCGGACGAGGACCTCGAGTGGATGGTGCGCCTGGCGCTGGAGTCCCGTAGGAGGGTCAAGGAGCAACAGCGGCGGGTGTTCAAGAGCGAGTTTCGCAACACCCACTTCAGCTACATCCTTGGTCCCGAGGGCGTCGAGCAGTTTGTCTCCACGCCCGAGCAGCACAGTGACGAGGCGATCGAGTCCGACCCGCTGCCGCCAGGACAGGTCTGGGGTGCGAACCCGGGATCAGGGGAGACGGGCGCAGGGCTCTACCGGATCGAAGTCACCTGCGGACGCGGCAGTGGCGTCAAGATCCTCAACCAGCCCACGCCGCCCGCCTTTCGCGAAAGCGTCAAGGTCGGCGAGCAGAACCTCTACACGCGCTCAAAGGAGCTTGTCGGCGACCGCAATCCGCGCGAGGAGGAGTTCTCGGTCCAGATGCGCGCGATGGACTCGGACAAGGCAGGGGCGGGCCTGGGCTTGGCCGTTCTGGTCGCCCTGTGCGGATCGCTGCTCAACAAAAACACTCGAGGTGGAACGGTGGTCGTCGGGGCGCTGAACCTCGGCGGATCGGTCGAGTTGATCCCCAACGCGGCGCGGATCGTCGAACTCGCGATCGACAAGCAAGCGCAGACGATTCTGATGCCGGTTGCAGCGCGCCGTCAGTTGAACGATTTGCCAGACGACCTGTGGACGAAGATCAGCATTGAGTTCTACAAGGACTCGGCTGACGCTGTGTTTAAGGCGTTGGTGGAGTGACTGCGCTTGGTCTTCGCACCGCGCGAAAGAACTATGGGAGAGAGGAAGTGCCGATAAGGCTGCCAGGCTCCACTTGGAAGAAGTGGGACTTGCACGTCCACACACCGGAGTCGTTTATTCATCACTATCCGGGCGAAAAGGAGGCTGCTTGGGAAGCCTTTCTTTCAGACCTTGAGCATCTGCCTGATGACTTCAAGGTCATCGGCATCAATGACTACGTACTGGTTGATGGATACGAGCGCGTACTCAAGGCCAAGCGGGGGCAAGGACGGCTGCAGAACATCGACCTGATCCTACCTGTGGTTGAGTTGCGCTTGGACAAGTTCGGCGGTGTCGTTCACGGTGGCAATGACGGCTACTCCCCGTCGGGCTGGAGCAGGAT
The DNA here is from genome assembly GCA_019694835.1 of Fimbriimonadaceae bacterium. The sequence goes on from JAIBBE010000141.1 coordinate 1,917, forward strand.
CAACGTCCATGTGATCTTCGACCAGCTGGACCCTGAGCTGATTCGACAGCAGTTCGTATCGGCGATTGCTCCCCGGTACCAGTTGATTCCCGGCTCTGCCGGTCAAGGCAAATGGAACGGTGTGATCACTCGAGCGAGCCTCGAAGCCCTCGGCGCTGCGATCATCGAGTCGGTCCCACCGGAGAAACGCAGCGACTACGGGCCGCCGCTGATCGAGGGCTTCAACAATCTATGCATCAGTGCAGACGCCTTGCACAACGCCCTCCAGAATGTGAACCTGGAAGGCAAGTTCGTTACAGCCATAGGCAAGACCGAATGGGAGAACCTCAAGTGGGACGACCACACCATTGCTGAGAAGAAGACCCTGATCAACGAGACCGATCTCGTATTCACGGCGGCCGAGTCGCCAGAGGCGTATGCAAAGGCTCTCAAAAAGCTCGTTGAAGCTGGCGTCAACTCCAGGCTGCTGGATTGCTCCGATGCTCACTGGCTGAGTTCATCGGGTGACAAAGACCGGATCGGAAATTGCTTCACGTGGATCAAGGCCGACTGCTCTTTCAGGGGCCTGCTGCAGGCGATTGAAGAGTTCGGAGACCGGGTCTACGTTGGCGACAGTCCACCCAAGCTCCAGCTCGTCGATCAGAACCGAACCAAGTTCGCCCGCTCGATCAAGGTTGCCAAGAAGAACGGCTCCACTCTCGCCGAACCGTGGTTCGACGTCGAGCTACCGCTCAACGCCGACTTGGTTGCGATCATCGGCAACAAGGGCAGTGGCAAGAGCGCACTCTCTGACATCATTGCCTTAGTCGGGTGTGCTCGGAACTACGGCAGCTTCTCCTTCCTGAACGTTTCGAGGTTTCGCAAT
>JAIBBE010000227.1 GCA_019694835.1 Fimbriimonadaceae bacterium
GCGGCGGACACGCCGGGAATCATGTTCAGTGCTTCGGTGGCGATCAGGGTGCGCGGCCACAGGGCATTGACGGCCACGCCCTTCGGCCCGAATTCGGCAGCAAGGCCCAGGGTCACGAAACTCATGTCGATTGAAAAGGATGGCACACGTTATGTGACAACGCCAATTTAAGGGTTTATTCGTCGCTTAGTGCCACTATTATTATGCGAATGATTGTTTGCAGCAATTGCTCACCTAAGACTCGGCCTCACCGCTCAGTTGCGCGCAGCGGCGTGCATGCCTGAGAAGCGGCTGAGTTGGGTTAGCTAGAAGGAGGACGCTTCCACACGATCTTGCCGTCCGAAATGGCTGCCTTCCCATGCGCCGACTGGGTCAGGGGCTTGCCTTTCATTTGGCCTGGGGGAGTTAGTCCTAAACGATGAAAATCGACCAGGCTCTGAATGTTCTGCGAGTCTGTAGACCAAAGAAGTGAAGAACTCAGGCTTGGCATTAGCCTGTTCGTCAGGACCCTCGTTATCTTCGTGACCCTTTCTGCATCTGTCGATGCGAACCCGATAGGCAGCGTAATTGCGCTGGTCGTGCTTGGCTGCAAGTGATACTGAGCTACAACCAATCTATCAGGCACAACCAGGAGTTCGACGCGATCAAGGACTACGTTCCCCGAGAATAGGACGGCGTGCGGCAATCTCGTGAAGAATTTCTTCTTCAGCCATTTGTCGCTGGAATAGTCGTTGCCACAGAAGCAGGAAACCAATCGGCCGTCATCTTCGCGGCCTAACGCGCGTTGAAACTTCGGTACAAAATCAACAAGCTCAGAGCTGTTTGCTGCCCAGAACGGAACGATCGAAGGCAGCCAATGGGCAATTCTGGATAAACTTTCATCCCCTTCGGTCTGCTTTAACATGTTGACTAAGGTAGTCCGATTTCCAGTGAGGTAGATCGGACCGAGCAGTGCACGCGTCTCCTGAGTGCCGTAACCTGTTTTTCTAGCGTCTCGGTCTGCGAGCCACTTCGCGAGATCGAAATCATTCTTGCGTGCGTATCGGGCAAGGACTTCATCCCCTACCAACTCGCAGAAGTCCTCCACCGAAGGTGTTGGGCTTGGCAGGGACTCTTGAGCCAAATAATCCGCCACTTGCGACTCGAGTTCATTGGACAACGTCCTGCGTCGATTCTCACCAAGCCTCTCGATGGCATCTCGGTAGACGTTCAACTCGCCATTTGCGCCGGCCTCGAGAGAGACTTGCATGTCGATCGGGACTTGCAGCGTTCTCTGGGGGCGGCACCGGGAAACTTTATAGAGGCGAGTCTTGTGGACGTCCTTCGATCGCCCCCGTGAATATTCAAGGAACGCTCTGGACTGCTCGCTAAACGCCTCCGCTATTCGATCCGGAGACACCGATTTGGCGACTTCTGGAATAGGAATCTCAGGCAAGCCGAAGCGTGCATTGCTGTAGCCGCGTCGGGGGACGATCTTAAGTGCGAGGAGATCAAATACAGCGTCCTCTTCGCGGGTTTCGAAATTTGTGAACGTGGGTATATCGCCCGCGGTCACACCCTTGGCCTGAAGCATGGCTGACGGCTGCAGGGTGCCGTCATCCACCACGTCGACAAGTCGGTTCTTGACCAGGTTCTTGACCAGACCGTCGGCCTCCAAGGCGGACAGGCCAAAGTAGCCCTTCAGCTCGGAAGGACTGACCCCATCCATGACGAGGATAAGCCTGCAGGCGAACTCTTCAACGGCAGGGAGCGGGCGCTCGGTTGTCCACGAGCATTCGAGGCGATACTCCCTCGCCGGCAGAAGGACAGAAATGATGTTGGCCAACCTCCGCTTCGGATATTGATCCTGTGGGAGATCGATTTGCTCGATGGGATTCTTAGGCATGTTGCGCCACTCCTTCGCGCTCGTGCGGAAACACGAATTCCGGGAGGTCCCGGCTGATTGTGTACCTGCTGTCATCCTCTGCACAGCGATCCTCGATAAAACGAAGAACCCGGCCCAAGGGGTCGGCCTTGTTGCGCAGCTGCCACATCCGAGCCGCACCCACTACGACCAACCGTTCCTGCGCCCTGGAAAGTGAGACGTTGATTCGCGAAGGATCCAACATGAAGCCCTGCTTTTCCCTGACGTTGTCTCGAACCAAGCTAAGGATGATGAAGGGGTTCTCCTGGCCCTGATAGCTGTCTACGGTGTCGATGCGGATGAGGCTGCGGATAGGAGCGGCCCATTCGGCCTTGCTTAGCTCCTTCTCCAGCAGGGTCTTCTGGGCCCGATACATTGTGATAACGCCGATTGGATGCAAGGCTCCATTCGCGTCTGACTTGATGCGTTCGACCGTACCGGAGGAAGTCAGTCGTTGAAGCAAGCGCATGACCAGCTTCGCCTCATGCACATTCACGTACTTGCCTTGTCCGCGTTCTTCCTCACCAGTGGCGTCTTGGCCCGCGCCACTGTCGATCCATGCCACCGGCGTGTTAAGCGGATATGGCAGATCGGAGTACCACTCCGGCGAACCCCCGCGCCCCGTGTGCAACTTGACGCCGTCGTCCTTGTAGAAGCAATCGGAGACGAGCTGTCCGATGGGCTCAATCATTCGATACTGCGTGTCTAGCGTCACGCCGCGCGTTACCCGGAAAGCCCGCTCAAAGTCGGTTTGACGAATCTTCTCCTCGGACAGACCAAGCCTCTTGGAAGCAGCGCGGACATGGGGGCGCTCATAGACAGGGGGTAGTTGCCTATGATCGCCGACAAGGAGAATTCGTCGCCCCGACTGCAGAGGAATCATTAGCTCGCTGGCTTGAGCCCTGGCGGCTTCGTCGACGATTACCCAGTCGAATTCAGCTTCCGCGACCCCGAGTTGCTTTAGCCCCATGCCCACGAGCGTGCCGCAGACCAGTTGCCTGGTTTGGACCAGGAACTGGTCATAGTTGGATTGGCCCGCGTGCAGGACGGACAACCATTCCTGACTGAGGGAGAGCAGCCACCGAAGTCGAGAAAGGGCGGATGGGTTGTTTACATTGTGAGACCTAGCTACGTGTTCAAGAATGGCATCCCAAGGGTCCGCAGTTGCCAGAATGGCAGGTGCATGGTCTGGGAATCGCTGGTAAACGATCCTATCTCTGAGAGATATGACTTCACCGAGTTGATCCTGGATCTCTAGCGCACGAGAACGAAGATCATCATTCGCGGAATCCGCTCGTGACGCAGATACTTCGTCTTCGTATCGACGTATCGACGAGAAAATGCCATCCAGCGTTCGATGAAGTGCCGCTACTTCAGCAGTCAGCCCTGCCGGCAAACCCAGCCGTTCGCTGAATATCTCGATCCTATGCTCGTATTCCCGATGGAAAGAATGGCGCATCTGGCGCTGAATCGCCCGGGAGTGAGCATCCAGCATCTCCGTCGCAACCATTCGTTCCTGCCCCATTCTCACAACGCTCAAGGGCAATTCGTGCCTCGAACACATCGCCCTTGCCTTTTTTGCCACGGCATCGACGGCAGTATGGGATTGCCCGACCAAAAGGACGTTGCGAACATGGAGTTCGCTAAATAGGTAGTGGATGAACGCGCCGACGAATGTCGTCTTGCCAGTGCCGGGAGGCCCCTGCAGTACTCCGACAGGCCCACGCTCCACCAATTCCATGAAGGCATGGACTTGACGTTCGTTCAGCTCCTGGCCTGCTGTGTCGTAAAGTTGCTTGACCCTCTCGACAGAAGGCCGTGTCGATAGCTGCTTCGTGGAAATCGAATCGACGGGATCGAAGTAACGGGCCAAGTCCGGGATCGCGGATGCGCGATCAAGCACTCGCTCCATAGCCTTGGCCTTGCGGTCGCGTGAAGCCTTGTTTTGTATCGATTCCAGACGAAGGATCGTGCCGGGTGTGAGTCGCCTCTTGGCATCAGGGCGGGTTACATCGAGGAACAACTCGTCCGGAGTCGTTTCGATGATATCCAGCACTGCAAACTGACTATCGTCGTTATCAGTGCTGACGAATACGCGATCATCGGATTCGAAGTCCAGCGGCCTGCCATCGGAATTCCGATAAGGTACCTGCAACTTTCCGTTGCGGTTCTCTTCGGCATTCCCAACAACCTCAACTTCGAGGAGGCTCTCTTGCTCAGTCTCAAGGAGCACGCGCCAGATGTCCTCGGTTGCTACGCTCGTAGCGTCATCCATGTCACCCTCGACCTCGGTCGCGGGCGGCGCAAACCTGGCTTCCAGCAGCGAGATGACCGGGTCCAACCCAAGTAGAAGATCGAGAACCTCCCTGTGACCATTGCCACCCGTCGAAGTCTGGACAATCTTCAAGGGCCGAGTAATTGCAGCTGAGGACTTATTGCTGGCTGAAACCAGATCGCTCAGAGCAAGCGACGTGTTCAACCGCACATCTCTTAGCTGGCGCTGTTCTGGATCGATGACAAGCGTTATCGCTCCATTTATGCCGGTGATGTAGCAATTGATGAGCCTGTCGTTGTGTTTGTCCCATTTGCAATTGAAGTGGTAACTACCGTCATCTTGTTCGAGCGCGAATCCAGCGGCCGCTTGAGCGATCTTGGGGGCGAGAATGGCGACGGGATCAAGGCCCAAATTCCCCTGCTCGATAGGCGGCGGCTGTAGGAGTCGCTGAACCTCGTCATGGAGCGGAACCAGGGATACCGGAATGCCTAATGGCTGGCCTCGTCCGATGGAAAGTTCTTTTTTGAACTCGGCGTCGGCTTCATCGGGAAGCAATTCATCGACCAGCTTGTAGACGGCGAACCTATCCCTGGCGAATGCGTCGGCCGCTGCGGGATTGGCGGGGCCATACTCCACGTTGAACGGCTGTGCTTGCTCGCCAAAGTCAAGCAAATCCAGCAGAAGGACGGCCGGAAGGCTTGATTGCTCCCCAGATACCCTTTGATAGGAAACGAGTAGATTCCCGGGATGGATATCGCCATGACCGATCTGTTGGTCGTGAAGGACCATCACCGCCTTGATCAACGAACAAGCCAGTTGCCGCCTGTATTCAATGGACTTTTCCGCACAGGCAACCTTCCAATCTTCGCCCGGCTCCATCGTTGTCAACACAAAGAGACCACCGGATTCAAGCAGGCCCAAGTTCTGAAGCGCCGGCGTGGGAATTCCGCCGGCGGCGACCTTCTCCGCCCTGGCTCGGAACGCTGCGACCCGCCTATTCAAGCCATGCGTCGTCGCATTGGGAGCAACCTGCTGCCAGAACTTCAGGTAAGCAGGAACGCCACTGACCGTGCACCGGTACTTCATTACTTGGCCCGATCCAGGGATTTGACCCTGATCCGGTGGAAAATTTTGAAAAATCTGGAACGGGCCCCAACCACGCTTGATGAAGTCGCCATCCGCAATGGATTGCCAAGTTGAAGCCGCCTCTTCCTCACTCGGAGCTGCTGGCTTAATCGCCTCGTTGAGCGACGCGAGCATCTCAGTCGCGTTGGCAAATCGGTCAGCTGGATCCCAAGCCAGAGTTTTTTGGAGCCAAGTACTCAGCAAACCGCTGTATGGGTCTTCGCTAGGCTCGCGCCACTGCCATATGCCTTGCGCATCCTGCGGGAGCGTCGATGTTGGGAACAACACGCGGTAAGCGGCTGCTCCGAGCATGAAAACGTCCTGCCGAAAGGGATCGAGGATATCCCCATCCATGCGCAGTTCGTCCTCTGGAAGACGAATATGGGAGCCCTGCAAGAATTCGCGTAGGTCGCTGACGGTTCCACGCTCCGGAAAGAAAGATGCTGCAAATCCGGAAACCAAGACACTCTTCTGGTCGGAAGCGTGCCAGAGGTTGTGGAGGTCAACGTCTCGATGAGCAACGCCGAGTCCATGGAGCTCGGCAAACGGCACGATGATCGCGCGAACGATGTCCAGCCGGTCTTTTGGAGTTAGTGTCTTACCTTGCTTGTTGAGGTGCTCGTCGAGGCGGCTAAACGTACGTCTAAGCTCGTAGAGTTCCGTTAGGTCTTCGGAGACGTCATTGACTGCGAGGGGGACCAAAGGACGGAGCAGGTACTCCTCCAAGCCTCTCTCATGCCCCTTAGCATGGGAGAACACCCGGCTCTCGCGGAGCGCAATTCTTGCCCATTGTTCTTGGGTTGCATTTCCAACGCCCAGCGCGGAGAAGTCCCAACGCCTCATCAGGGCGATATCGTTGGCCACCTCTTGGTGGTGCCCCTTGTATTCAGTAAATAGGCCTTGCCTATGCTTGAACCATGGATGGGGCTCAGCCGTGTAGTTGTAGTGCGAGAACTCCTTGGGTCGCACTCGGCTGCCCGCAAAAAACTGCTGAAATATCGGTTTGCTTGACGCACTGTTTGGGCGAGGCTTTCCGTGTTTATCGAACAGATCCGTGTAGGCAGTATTTGCGGTCTCAACGATCTTGTTGTAAGCGACCGCGTCCGAGATCTTCAGGAAATCATCCAGCGTGTGCACGAATCTGCGCTCAGATGTTGACAGGTGCTCAGGTTTTGCAGCACCGCAGAGCACTACATGGGCTTCGACTTTCGGGAAGTACCCCAGTTTGTGCTGGAGTTCATTCTGAAGGAGCTTTGTTAGTCGAATTGCTTGGACACGCTTGATTTCGTAAGGGCTCTTCCCGTGGGAACGTCCATTTACATACCAACGCCCTTCGCTACTTTCCAGCCTGCCATTCCATTCCTTTAGCTCGACCAGCAAAAGCCGGTCATGGGTAATGATCAGCGTATCGACATCCATCGACCCCTGATCATCAGCAACGAGAAGACTGGCATAGCCATACCAACTGGAGCGGAGGAGTTCTTCCATCCTCTTAACAGCACGCGTCTCGCTTGCGTGGAGCCCGTTGCCGCCAAGAATTCTTATTTCCATATACTCCCCCTTGCTACTTCAGACATATGACGCGGACGCCCCCATATGCACGGCAGCCACAGATGGCGATCTGCCGCGATGCACTCAGTCAAGGAACAGATCGGGATGGAGGTCGTCCCGCGTCGGGTCGACCGCGTATCCGGAAAAGTCCTCTACCCCCTCGTCCTTCAGCACCTGCTCATCAATCAAAAACTGACCGTTGATCGACCGAGCCTCCTTACAGAGCACGGCATAGGTGGCATCAGCAACAATTTCCGGCTTTCGGCAGCGAGCCACATCAATACCAGGGATCATGCGGAGGGCATCGGTTGCGATAACGGTTCTAGGCCATAGCGCATTGACTGCAATTCCTTGCTCACCTAGCTCTGCGGCCAAGCCAATAGTGATGAAGCTCATGCCCATTTTGGCGAGCGAATACGCAGTGTGAGGCGCCCACCATCGCGGATCGAGCGATGGCGGAGGTGCCAAGGTCAAAATATGCGGATTCGTTGCCTTCAGTAGATGCGGCAAGCAGGCCTGAGCACATAGGAAACTTCCACGCGAATTGACCCTGTGCATCAGGTCAAATCGCTTAATCGGCGTCTCCGCAATACCATGCAACCAAATTGCGCTGGCATTATTTACAAGGATGTCGATACCACCGAACCGCTCTACGGTTTTGGCGACAGCCTCCCGCACCTGATCTTCATCACCGATGTCGCACCGAATTGGCAACGCGTGCCCTCCGGCCTGCTCAACCGCCTCCGCCGCGGTGTAAATTGTGCCCGGTAGCTTCGGATTCGGTACGCCGGACTTAGCAATGATCGCAACGTTCGCGCCATCGCGGGCGGCCCTTTCGGCAATTGCAAGCCCAATGCCACGAGAGGCTCCCGATATGAAGAGGGTTTTTCCGCGCAAGCCATTCATCGCATGCACCTTCAGTAGTACTGCCGGATGTAGTTGAATGCCTTTTCGAACAACTCATCGTCTTGATGTAGACGGTAGTTGAACAGTGTCTTTCGAAGCGCCTTCTTGACCTCCCGCTCCCCAGCGAGGGTTCCCTGCCAACCAGGAAAGCGAACCAGACGAACAATTTCGTCGATGTCGGTCACAACGCGCTCGACGATGATCGGCGTCTCGGACGTCTTGGCTTCGTTGAACAGTTCGGTCAGCGCTGCCTTGCCGCGGTCCTCGTCCTCTTCTGGTGGGATCTCCTTCTCCGCCTGCAGGACTTCCTTGGCCAGTTGCAGCAACTGCTTCAGGAACTCGACGCTGTTGATGACGCCGGTCTCGAAGCGGTCCTTGAGAGCGTCCAGACGTTCGGACAAGGCTTTGAACTTGGGGTTGTCCAGGTGCTTACGGAGGCGGCGCGCCACCTTGATCTCGATCTCCTTGGCCTTCTTCGGCTCGGGATTCGAGAGCACCGCCTCAAGCAGGTCCGCATCCAGGACCAGCGTATCCAGGTCATCTCGCAGAGCGTCGACGTGAACATTCTGGTGGATCAGGTCGATGGTCTTGGCGCCCAGCGAGTGCCACAGCAGCTTGCCGTGGCCGCTGGAGGGCTGGACCGATTGATAGACCTGCGAGAGCCAGCGGTAGTCCTTCTCGTACTGCCCCAAGATCACGTCAGGGGAAATGGCTTCCCAAAGCTTGCCGAGCACGCTGTACTCACCGGCGAAGGTGTCCCGGACGGTGTTGTTGGGCAGGCACTCCTGAGCAGCAATGAGGCCCTCGTAGCCCTCGATCGTGCGGTCGACGCCAGGAAAGAACGCCAAGCACTTCTGCACGGCCTCCGGCAGCTTGTCCTTGAGCTCCTGGATGTTGGAGACGACGGTCGCCACCGTCTTGTCGTCGAACTCCAGCGCCTTGGCCACATCGTCGAAGATGCCCAGGTAATCGACGATTAGTCCGTGGGTCTTCTGTTCCGAGTAGGTCCGGTTCACCCGGCAAATGGCCTGCAGCAGCGTGTGATCGCGGAGCGGCTTGTCCAGGTACATCGCCTGCAGGATTGGTGCATCGAAGCCGGTTAGCAGCTTGGAGGTGACGATCAAAAGTTGCAGCGGGTCGTTGGGGTCGCGGAAACGATCCAGCAGCCGCTCTTCCTCGTCGCGACTGCGGTCAAACGGCTTGTACTGCGGCTCGTTGGCGTTGACCGTCATGACGATCTCGCTGGCCTCGGGCGGCAGCAGCTTGTCGAGTTCGGTCTTGTACAGCAGGCAGGATTCGCGATCGAAGCAAACGATCTGCCCCTTGAATCCATTGGGCTCCACCTTGGCCTGGAAGTGCTGGACTATGTCCTCGCAGACGCGGCGGATGCGCTCGGGTGTCTTGACCAGCACGGCCATCTTGGCCGCGGTCTTGCCGAGGTTGTCCCGATCCAGATCGGACAACTCGCCGGTCATGGTCTTGAAGGCTTCGTCGATCGCCGCCTTGTCGATGTGCAGTTCCAGCAGCCGAGGCTCAAAATGGAGCTTCAGCGTGGCGCCGTCACGGATCGATTCCTCGAAGCCGTAGCGGCTGAGGTAACCCTTCTCGTCCTCGTCGGCGCCGAAGGCGTAGAAAGTGTTGCGGTCGAAGCGGTTGATCGGGGTGCCGGTCAGACCGAACAGGAAGGCATTGGGCAGCGCTTCGCGCATCTTGCGGCCGAGGTCGCCCTCCTGGGTGCGGTGCGCCTCGTCGACCAAGGCAATGATGTTACTGCGATCGTTCAGCGCCCCGGTGGCTTCGCCGAACTTGAAGATCGTGGTGATGATGATCTTGCGGACGTCCTGAGCAAGCAGTTGCTGTAGCTTCTCGCGGGAGTCGGCCTTCTCCAGATTAGGGATGTCTGCACCGGTGAAAGTGCCGGTGATCTGGCTATCCAGGTCTATCCGATCGACCACGATCAGCACGGTCGGGTTCTTCAGGTGCGGATGCAGGCGCAGCTTCTGCGCCGCGAACACCATCAGCAGCGACTTGCCGGAGCCCTGGAAGTGCCAGATCAGGCCTTTCCTAGGGTAGCCGGCCAGCACGCGCTCGACGATCTTGTTGGTGGCGTCGTATTGCTGGTAGCGGCAGATGATCTTAATCCGGCGCTTCCTCCGGTCGGTCGCGAACAGGGTGAAGCTAGCGAGGATGTCCAACACTACGTTGGGCCGGAGCATGCTCTGGGCCGAGAGCTTGAGTCCCTGCAGCGGTAGCTTGTGGTCCTCGTCGCCCTCCTCGTCCAGGTTCCACGGGCCCCAGTCCTTGATCGGCAAGCCGATAGAGCCGTAGCGGTACTCCTTGCCCTCGGTCGCCACCGAGAACACGTTGCAGACGAACAGCTCTGGGACGTTCTTCTCGTAGTCGTCATGGACCTGGATGGCGCCGTCGACCCAGCTCACCGCGGCGCGGGTCGGCGTCTTAGCTTCAATCAGTACGAGCGGCAGGCCGTTGACCAGCAGCACCAGGTCGGCGCGGCGTTCCATCGCTCCGGCTCGATAGGTGAATTGCTGGGTGACGACAAACTGGTTCTGGGTCAGGTCCTCGAAGTCTATGAGCCGGATCGGGACGTGTTCGTTGTTCGATCCGAACGGCATAGAGCGCTCGCCGCGCATCCAGGCAGTCATCTCCTCGTTTGCGCGGATCAGGCCATCCGAGCGAACCGACAGCACGATGGCGCGCAGCTTGTAGAGCACCTCGTCAGCCCGGTCGGGCTGGGCAGCAATTTCGGGGTTCAGGCGGATCAGCGAATCGCGCAACCAGGGCTCAACTAGCACCTCCTGAATCTGACGCGGAATGTCAGAAGGCGCTGCGTAGCACCAGCCCACACCTTTCGGGTTGGGGCTGTAGCTGGGGAGGGGTTCCTGTACGGCGTTTGCCGGTATCGCTTTGATCGGGCCTGCGAGCAGGTCGCGCACGTACGCTTCGACAGTATTCGACTCGTTGAACTTCACTTTGAAAGAATCCCATTGAGAGCCGTTGTCGACAGACTTCTTGCTGTGCGAGCTCGATTCTCACAGGCCTTTCGTGCATTCACTAGCGAGAAATGCTCATTTGCGATAGCGACCTGAACATCCAAGGGCGGAACAGGCATTTTGACCTTTCGCACGCGACGGTCGACAAGATGACTGACAGTTGTTGTAACCGCTGCCTGAACAAAAAAACCCTTTGATCGCATGTATCTAAAGGCGGCGAGTGCAAATTCAGAATCGACCAATGCGTTCGGCCTGAATCTCATGAGGGTGTTTTGAATGCAGCAATTCTCGATCTCACCACGAAAGATGGCTGCTCTACCCACGTTCCAGGGACTCACAATGTCACCCTCAGTGAGCAAAACATCACCTGGAATCAAACGATGTCGCTCGTAACGATGGCCGGGGAAATCCATGCGCCGAACGTCATCGAGATACAGCTCGCCATCCCCTACATTCGCAACTCGCAAGAACGGCGTCGGATCCGTGCAAAGGTCGTACTCACGCTCCTTCTTTAGCCCAAGCTGTAAGTCACCAGCCTCTTGCAGCTCCAAGAGGGGCCACTCTTTCATTCCAGCATCGAATCTTGTTCGGAGCCAGCTCTGCTCTGTAGTGTGAGCGCGCAGGGCGACCTCTTCAGCAGCATCGGCGACGTCTTGAAGCGCGACGAGGGCAGCCAGCACAGAAGCCTGCTGATCCGGAGGCGGAAGCGAAGCCTCGAACGTCTCAAGACTAGACCATGTAGTTCTGGGGCTAAGGCTGCCGGCTGATGTTCCAACGGCATGCTCGAAGAACGTGTCAGTCTGACAAACGAACGGAAGTAGCTCAGGCAGGAGCACCGTTTTGTCCTTGACTTCAAGAACATATATATCGCCCGAACAAACCCCCTCGAAATCAGCCATTGCCACCTTGCGCTGGTAGGCTCGGCGTTTACCAAACAAGACCTGTCCGGGTCTAAACACATTGGTGAAAGTCACGCCTTCTGCAACGTTTCCCCAGCTACGGAGACGCAAATCGCCAGGTTCCAGATGTTCCAGACCGACGTAGCGCTCAATCCCATCGGCCAGCGGATCTTGGCTGCGTGCCTTCGAGAGCTGCACCACGTCGCCAAACCTCACCTGGCGCCAGTCGGCCTTTAGGCTCTTGTTCTTCTTGTCAGACACTCTTGATGACCTCCGTCATAAGGCCATCCAGCGTTTCCACCAGCGCATCCATTCGTTGCCAAAAAGCCCGGCCGTCGTCCTGCCACTGCGCCCAAGCCTTGCGGACCGATACTGCCTCGCCATTGCTGTCGGTCGTGATCGCTGGGGCAAGGCGCTTTATGTACAGTGGGATTGACAGGTTGGCCGCATTGGCGCCGATCTCGGCCAGCGTGGCGACTTTGGCGAAACCAGGCACATCCGCAAAGCTCTTGTAAGCGGCCAAGATGCGCTGCTGGTGCTCGGACTTAAGGAAGCTCTGTGCGCGCTCGCGGGTGACCTCGCTCACGGCGTCGATGAAGATCACCCTGCCCTTGCGTGCGGCGGGTTTCTTGCGATTGCAGACGACAATGCACGACTCCATCGGGGAGTTGTAGAACAGGTTGGGCCCAAGGCCGATGACGGCCTCGACCCAGTCGTGCTCGACCATCTTGGCTCGCATCGCCTGTTCTTCGTTGCGGAACAGCACTCCATGCGGCCAGAGCACGGCGCAGCGCCCCTTGGCCGTGAGGCTGGTCAGAATGTGCTGCTGGAACGCGTAATCGGCACGGCCTTGCGGCGGCGTTCCCAAGGAGTTGCGGCCCCACTTGTCACTGCTCCAAGCCTCGCGATCCCACTGCTTGATGGAATACGGTGGGTTGGCCAGGATCACATCGAACTGGCGCAGGCGGTCGCCCTCGATGTGCTTGGGATCAGCCAGGGTATCGCCGCGGATGATTTCGAAGTCCTCCACCCCGTGCAGGAACAGGTTCATGCGCGCAATGGACGAGGTGATCAGGTTGCGCTCCTGCCCATAGAGCTTGAGCGTGCGGTACTCGCCACCGGAGCGCTTCACCTCATCCAGTGCTGAGATCAGCATGCCGCCGGTGCCGCAGGTGGGGTCATAGATGGACTCGCCCGCCTTCGGCGCCAACAGCTGCGTCATCAAGTGGACGACAGTGCGGTTGGTGTAGAACTCCGCGGCCGTATGGCCGGAGTCGTCCGCGAACTTCTTGATCAGGTACTCGTAGGCATTGCCGAGCTCGTCTTCGGGAACGTTGGCCACCGACAGGGTCTGGGTCGAGAAGTGTTCGACGAGGTTCTTCAGGGTCTCGTCCGGGAGTCTCTCGCGGTTGGTCCATGGTGCGTCGCCGAAGATGCCGTCCAGCAGATCCAGATTGGCGGATTCGATGGTGCGCATAGCCTTCTGGATTGCCATGCCGACGTTCTTGGGCGTGCTGCGGACGTCCTTCCAATGGGCGCCTGCCGGGATCTGGAACCGGTGGTTCTCCGCGAACTCGGCGTAGGACAGGTCGCCGTCGGATTCCTTCAGCGCGGTCTGGTATTCCTCATCCCACACGTCGGACACGCGCTTGAAGAACAGCACCGGGAAGATGAATTGCTTGTAGTCGCCCGCATCGATGAGGCCGCGAAGCAGGACGGCGGCGCCCCAGAGGTAGGACTCAAGCTCCTGTTGGGTGATGCGGTTGCTCATTTCAGCCAGCCTCCCTCTTCCATGACCTTGGCCAGACGTTCTTCGGCCTCACGGCAACGCTGGAGCGACTCCTTGAAGGTGGCGATGGCCTCAGACAGCGGCGGAATGTCCTCGCTCAACGGCGGCAGGACGTAGCGCGAGATGTTAAGCGTCCAGTCCTCGGCCTTGATCTCGTCAAGACTCACGACACGGGCGGCGTCCTGGACATCCTTGAAGGATTGATACCAACCGAGGATTTCGTGGGCGTGCTCGGGCTCCAGATAGTTCTGGGCCCTGCCCTTCCTGAAGAGCCTGGAGGCGTCGGCGATCAGTACCTTCTTCCTGCGGGCTGCTGGCTTGCGCCTGCGCAGGACCAGAATGCACGCGGCTAGGCCCGTGCCGTAGAACAGGTTGGAAGCCAGCCCGATTACAGCCTCGACGAGATCCATCTCCAGCAGCTTTTTGCGAATGCTGCCTTCCACACCTTTATCGCGAAACAGAGCGCCTTGCGGGAGCACTACGGCCATTCGGCCGGTCACATCGGCCATCGATTTGACCATGTGCTGCACCCAGGCGAAGTCACCACTGGACGATGGCGGCAGCCCGGCAAAATTGCGGCCGAAGGGATCGTTGAACCACAGCTCCTCGCCCCACTTTTCCAGCGAGAACGGCGGGTTGGCGATGACGCAATCGAAGGTGGACAGCCGGTCGCCCTCGAAGAAGGCCGGATTGCGCAGGGTGTCGCCA
>JAIBBE010000139.1 GCA_019694835.1 Fimbriimonadaceae bacterium
ATGCTCACCAATCTCTTCACCACCAGGCCGCTGCGCCGCTTGCTTGCCACCGATACCACGCTGACGCCGGAGGCGAGCTTTGAGGGCAAGCTGCTACTCATTGACATGCCGTTGCAGGAGTATCACCAGGCGGGCCGCATCGCCCAGTTCGTGTGGAAATATATGTGGCAGAAAGCGGCATTGCGCCGCCAGACCAGGGATGAAACCCGGCCCATCTTCCTCTGGTGCGACGAAAGCCAGAACTTCATTTCGGATTTCGACCCGGAGTTTCAGGCCGTGGCGCGTTCGGCCAAGGCCTGCACGGTTTACCTCACCCAGAACATCAGTCTTTACAAGAAAGTGCTGGGCACCGGTTCCGACGATGCGGTCGAAGCGTTTCTGGGTAATCTCCAGACCAAGCTGTTTCACCAGAATTCCTCATCGCAGACCAACCAGTGGGCATCCGATCTGTTCGCCAAGGATCTCTTCGAGAAAGAGACCTCCGGCGTTACGGCCGCGGTAGGATCAGCCAGCAGCAGCCGTTCGGTCACGGTCGAAGAGCTCTACCAGGTGCGGCCCATCGAGTTCACGCGGCTGAAAAGCGGCGGGCCGGTAAATGGGGGCAGGGTAGAGGCGGTGATGTACAAAGGCGGCACCGTGTTCAACACCACGCGCCGCAACTGGATTAAACTGACCTTCTATCAGTCAGGCTACGAACCGCTGGGGAGATAATTCCGGCAGAAATCTCCCCGGACAACGCATATCCGAAGGGAGATGTATGATCCAGTCCTCACCTAACCCGGAGCAGGGCAAAGCGCCCTCGCCCCATACCAATCCCATTGCTCTGGCGATGTGGAGCTCGGCGCTGGCCATGTTCATCCTCAGCATCCCGGCGCTGAGCGTCGTGGTATTCCTGCGAAGAAAGTTCGGCTGTCGGCAGATCAAGCTCTGGATGGCGGCTCTCAATTTCTTCCTGTTGTTCTTCGTGCTGAGCCCGTCATTTTCCTTCCGGCTGACGCCGCTGCGGCTCTTCGCGCTGCTGACTACGGGTTTCGCCATCTATCACAGCCGCCAGGCCTGGACACGGTTCTGGGAGGGGAAGCTCTGGCATTCGATGAGCGACGGCGAGCCTTTTCTGCGAAGCGTCGCCTCTGGCGCGTCCGAGCGCGTCCTCAAGCAATTGATCGAGCCGGGCGCGGTTATCGGTGCGGCGCTGGCCTGTCTGTTGCTGTCCTACCGTTCTGTCACGCCGTTCCTCGCAGGCTTCTACATGCTTGGCCTGTGGCTGGTTTTCGCGGCCATTGCTCACGGGCTGTATGAGGCCATGCTCTATGAGCAAAGGCTGCACGCTTATATCGACCAGATCGATGCCCGCATCGAATCCACGGCGATGCTGGAGATGAACAAACTCTACGATCAAAGCGCCAAAGCCGAGACCGTTTCGGATACGGGAAAACCCTCCGCCGTTTCCACCAACACGGAACCGCCCGCCGCCCCGCCGGACCTCGAAACTACCATCGGCTATCCGGTCATCTACGCCCCCGAAGTCCAGCAGATGATCAGTGATGCGCGGGAACGGGAAGAGCGGGCCAGGGGGCAGCGATTTACCGCTAACGCATAGCATGTAAGTATATACTCATATAAGTAAATACTTACAGGATGCCCCCTTGCGCGGGGGGATGCTATCCCTTCAGCAACCCTCCGGCGATGCGTCCTGCGGCCTCTAATGGCGTCGCTTTGCGGCGCAAAGTGGGACTTGAGGCTTTATGGGGGCCGTGCCCTGCATCTGATGTTATGGCCTTTTGCGCCAGGCCTTCTTCTGATCACGCCTGCCGTGAAAGACATGCAGCACTTCGATGCAGGTCTTTTGTACGCGGTAGTAGATGAGATACGCTCCGCAGGGGAATCGACGGATCTCCCTACCGAACTCAGGAACCAGACGCCCGGCCCGTGGCTGTTGCGCCAACAGGTAGAACAAGTCGAGAAAATCGCTGACGATACCCAGACCTGCTTCGACGCCGGCATCTTCGGCGATGTGCGTCAGAATGTCATCGATCTCCTTATCCGCAGGACCGCTGATCCGGTAGGAGAACATCAACCCTTCTTGCCGGATCGCGCCGCTGACTTTACGGTGGCGATCATTTTAGCGCGGAGCCTTTCCAGCCCCTCTTTCCCGTCATAGGCGACGTAGTCGCCGCGATCCACCGCCTCTATTCCTGCTTGCACCCGTGCTCGCACGCTCTCCTGTTCGCCGGGCAGTAACGGGGCCTCTGTGTCCTCTCCATACATGCTCTTGCGGGCCGCTTCTGCCTCCTGCATATGCCGCACCGCATCGCGCACCACTTCGCTGGCATTGGTGTACTGGCCCGCCTTTACCTTGCCGCGTATGAACTTTGCCATTTTAGGCGGCAGCGAAACATTCATCTGTTCAATAGGCATCCTGGGTGTTCCTCTTGCTATTATCGCTCCACTACGATAGACCGGAATGGAAGGACAGTCAAATCCTGATTGTGAGCTGTTGAGGAGCAATCGGATGGTGGATGAACCTCTTCCCCCTGCTTATCCCAGAGCTTTACATCGTTGGCTTATGCTGCTAGACACCTAGAAAGGTGCTTCAATAGAAAGGCAGGAGAGCCATGCTCGACATCACCAAGGACATTCAATCGCTGACCACCTTCCGGCGCAGATCCGGCGATTTCATGAAACAGCTCAAGAAGAGCAAACGCCCGGTAGTGCTCACGGTGAAGGGACAGGCCGCCGCCATCGTGCAGGATGCCGAAGCCTATCAGCGCCTGCTCGACATCGCCGCACGCGCCGATGTGTTCGAGGCCATTCGCCAAGGCCTGAACGACGTGGCCCAAGGCCGCACGCGCCCGGCCAAGGACGTCTTCAGCGAGCTGCGCCGCCGCCATGACATACCGCGTTGAGCTATCCGCGCGTGCGGAGCGCGATCTCGAATGGCTGTTTATGGAAAAGAACGCCGCCGAATCGAAGGCAGCGGCGCGTTGGTTCAACGGCCTGGAGGAGGCGGTCTTCTCACTGGAGGATTATCCACGCCGGAACCCCGCTGCGCCGGAGAGCAAGAAGGTCAAACGTCCCTTGCATCATCTTCTCTACGGCAAGAAGCCGCATATCTACCGCGTCATTTACGAGCTCGACGAACGCCGTAAGACCGTTCGCGTGCTGACCATTCGTCACGGTGCAAGGGAACCGATGGAACCGGAGGAGATCGCCGATGAGTGATTCCAAGCACGATCACAATACACGCCTCGACGCCTATCTCGATGAGATGGAGGCCGGGAAGGGAAGGCGGCGGATAAAGAAACATGCAGGCCTTGCCAGTGTCGGCGAGATTCTGCAGCAGGAATTGGGCCTCGACGGGGTCACGCGCGACCGCAAGCCGGAAGCAAGTCGTTCCGCCGCGAAACACGCGACCGGGAGCAAGGCGCTTGTCCGCGCGGTGAACCCATCGAACCACCTCAAGAAGATTCTTGACGCTGCCGAAGCCATCCAGGCGCGGCCTGATGCCGCCGATGTGGCCTTCATGGCCCGCCAACTGGTCCAGGCGACGCTGCCGCACAGCAACCCAGCAGGCTCCCCGCCCGAATGGTACCGGACCAACGGCAATTTCACCCTGTCCATCCGGCCCGGCTACGCTACAGACCCCAATACCGGCCAACGCTACTGCATCGGCTATCCCTACGGCACCATCCCCCGCCTGCTCCTCTTCTGGCTCAATACCGAGGTGGTGCGCACCCGAAACCGGCATATCGAGCTGGGCCGCAGCCTGGCTGATTTCATGCGCCAGCTTGGCCTCGATCCCAGCCGCGGCGGCAAGCGCAGCGACGCCCACCGCTTACGCGATCAGATGCACCGGTTGTTCCGAGCGCAGATCAGCTTCGACGAAACCCACGAAACCGGCCAGCGTTGGATGGATATGCAGATCGCCCCCTCCGGCGAATTCTGGTGGGACATCAAAGCCCCGGAGCAGGGTGTCCTCTGGAACAGCTGGATCGAGGTGGGCGAGAAATTCTACCAGGCCATCCTCGCCGCCCCGGTGCCGGTGGATATGCGGGCGCTGCGGGCGCTGCGCAAATCGCCGCTGGCACTCGATCTTTACGCCTGGTCGGTGCACCGCACCTACGGGGTGACTAAGAAGGGCGTTCCCCAGCGCCTCACCTGGAAGCAGCTGCAATCCCAGTTCGGCGGCGATTATACCGACTCTAAAGACTTCAAGAAGAAGGCAAAAGCAGCACTGCGAAAGGTGGGAGAGGTCTATCCGGGGCTAAATGTCGAAGAGGTGGATGGGGGATTGATTATCAACCCCGGTCGCCCCGCCGTCATCGAACAGCCCAAACCGCAAGGCTGAGCCGACCGCTGAAACGGTCCCCCCTGTGGTTCCAGCCCCGCAAACGACTGCTGAAACGGTCCCCCCGCTGATTTTTCGAACAGTTTCCCTTGTGGATAACCGACCTTCCGGGAAAGTTTTCCACGCTGAAACGGTACCCCCTCGACCGCTGAAACGGTCCCCCTTATACGCTGAAACGGTCCCCCCTGACCGCTGAAACGGTCCCCCAACCTATAGTTATATATATAGTTCTTTCCTATAGTCGTCGCTCCCCGGCTGTGGAAAACACTCCGAAACAGCCTGGAAGCTTGCGGCATCGAGCCGCGCGCTTCCATTGGGAAGGGCGCTCCAGCGCCACCCCTTCCCAAACCCTTCCCAAGCCTGCCCTCCGCTCACGCCAGCGTCAAGGACGCTTCGCTTCGCTACGCGCCGCCTTCGGCGGTGGCTAACGCCATCCTTGACACCGGCTCCGCTGCGGGCAAGGACCATTCATGCCGGAAAGGCAAAGACCGCCTTTCCGGCGTTCTTCTACTGGAACACGAACCCCACACACCGGAGACTCCCGCAGTGCTTTCAGGCATTCAGGAAAAGGGAGGTCCGCCAAACCACCTCATAACAGCCCAGAAAACGGCCTAGGAAAAGAAAAACCCTCGAACCCCACCCCCACCCTACCAATTCAGACAATCATCGCTGTACAGGCTTCCTACCGCTCCCACAATGAGCACTCTCCTCTGCTACTATATCCCACATCCCTATGGAAATCCGGCTTACTTCCGGCCAGCATACCCTAATCCGCGATGGGGCGCTACCACACCCCCCGAGGATGCGATCCATGAAGGCCTTACCGCCACCGTGCTCCGTTACACTGAACAGACCTGGCTACCAGCAGCCGATCAAGACAATGACGGATAACCGCAACATCCATATCCCAACAGGCGACAGTGCCACTCTCGACCACCGAGCCGGAGCGAACCCCGCACCGCTGGATGTCGCCTCCGCGTATCTGTTGGGATACATGCAACCTACTCTCTAAACCTCTATGCTTTGGCTAATCACCGTTTTAATCCTCTGCTCGATGCCCCTCTTGCCTCAAGCGAAGAAGGCACAAGGCACCCAAAGAATTCCTGCTCGCGCGACTACCAAGGCACCTGACGCCAAACCGTTGAACCCAAACTCCAATCCCTCTGCCATTATTGGAACTCTTCGAGATAATTGCACGACAACCCTTCCTTTAACTCTCAAAGGTATGACAATTAACGCTGGCCCGATGACAGTCGCATTGGGCCTGGACGAGCCGGTCAACGAGATCGCGTGGCAGTGCGGCACCACGAAGAAGCGACTAGCGAGTGCCAAAGCGTTTAATGCAGTAAGCACCAACCGTCAAGACCGCAACGGCACCGTCATCTTCACACTATTCTTTCAACCGCCACGAGAGCAGCCTAAAGCAAGCAGCAGTTATCGCATTGAAGTAATAGCAAAAACAGGAGACATCATAGATGGTGTAACGCTTGCCCGGCACCAGCAGCCATACATCCCATCGATTGACGGGTTAGGCAGAGTCTATTTCATCGCGGACTTTGGTCCGGATCTCAACAAACCTATAGGCAAAGCCATCTTCAGAGATCGTGAACAGCTGATCAAAACAGGCGAAGCCCGTGGAGACGCGACGCTGCAATCCTTAGACCTCCTAAGAGTCAACTCACTGGGAGCTGTTGCGTACAGATCAAAATATCGGTCCGCACAATGCAGATGCGTCAAGGAAGGCATATTCAAGGATGATCAGCTCGTGCTTGAAGGGCAGTTTGGCCCTCCCGTCATAAATGCGTCTGGGGAAGTAGTGGCCGCACGCGGAGATGCTCTTGTCAGCTCTACTCGCGGCGTTATCGTCAATACAAACCAGATGTTAGACGGGCGTAAGCTTACCTTTCCTCTCGTTCCTCTTAACCTGACAGATGCCGGGCAACTTGCATTTCATGCGCCTTATGAAGTCATCCTACGCGCCCCCAACGGCAACACTGGTAGGGCTGAGACGGTTGCTTACTTTCTGGGAGATAAGCATATTCGCGATGAAGTGAGTAACCAGATCCTCGACGGCGTAACAGCACTCTTGAACAACAAGGGGCAGATGCTTTTTTGGGGGCCGTTGGGTTGGCAAACTCAGGACGCCCAGAAACTTGATACAGCATGTACGCTGGTTAACAACTTTGCTCTTAATAATGATGGTGTGGTCGCATACGCTTGCCCCTTCGAGTGGAAACCAGAGGTTCACCGTTTGCGGATCACCCCCGGACGTGTCACGGAAAGAATGTTGGTTACATCGCAACAGCCTTTACTGACTCTTCTCGAAACCGATAAGGTCAGGCTTGCTGCTCGCGTAGCTATCAATGACAGAGGACAGATTGCATTCGCAGTCTCATTCAGGGGTCTGGCGACCAAAACTGCTCGTCGAGGCGACTGGCTCGACACGGCCATAATACTCGCAACTCCCAACGACTTGAAACCCCTGCCGCCACCGAAGGCTGATCCGGAATGCTCCCCTTGCATCAGCATCTCAAAGCAGAGCAAGTCCCCCAACGAGCAGGTTGTAAGCCTTCAACTCTGCCACACACTGATGGGTGTATTGAAGGAGCTAGGCGATTACCGCATACAATTCATGAACAAGTTTGGACTCATAAATCTATTTCCGACGGTCTATTTTAATACTACTCGTATCGAACTTGAGCGCTTGGAAAAGGGGGAGTTTAACTACCCTATCGAAAAGATGCAGCAGATGGTAGCGTTCTATGATGCATACAAGGCCAATAGGGCCGCATGGGACCAAGGCAAATTACCAGAACGGCACTGGGCTGTTCATTTCGAAGGTGCTGTCGATGCCGATAGGCAACTTGCAAAGCTAACAGCTCCTGAAGAAATGTTAAAACTGAGTTCGCTGTTGAATGATGTGTTGAATTCGGGGATCACAGCCCACGTCCATTATGACCTTGCTCGTGCGCTGCGCTTTGCTACCTCGAAGAGCATTCATCCTGAAGTGAAGCTCGAATCGCTTAAGGTCGATTTTCTTAAGACAGTACCCACCCTGCGTGAATCGGCTACAGCGTCTCAGTCAGATATCCAATCGGCCACATACCCAGGAATCAATAGAGTATCAAGAGCAATGGTAGATGCAGTCGGCAGCGTCGTTGCCGCACTGTATGACGATGAGAGTAATGTGATTCGATTGCGAAATGCAGCATGGGAGGCTGCTTTTGATGGCACGGTGCTGACGAGCTATGATGGCATCAGCCGTCTGACAGATCAGCCTGTTGGTGACCACGATGCCTTAAGCAGCAAGGGCCGATCAGCCTGTCATGTGAGACAAAACTAGCCCATAAGCATTAGTTGCCCTTCTAAACTAAGTCCGCGTGTGCATAGCTTCAAGGAAATGAGCGTGATCAGGATGGTGATCCATAGCGAGTGGAAAAGTGCCGATGTGAATAACCAAGATGTACGCGTCTTTGTTCGGAGCCATATTAAATAAGCTATAAGCAGCAGTATCAATGTTATGAATAGCTGGGGTAGTGAAACGAAAAGAAGGCTCACAAAAAGGGTTGGCCAATAGCCTGTTTCTGTTAGGAAGATATATCCGTACCAGCCTCCTGGAACGGCAAGATTTAAAAGAATGATACTTGGGTAAATTGCTGTAGTACTACGCCACATGGATCACATTAGCTCCGTCACGCGACAAGTAACATTCTCTGGCCGAAAGCACAAGAGAGCGTGGTGCGTCATTCAAATCCCAATCCGCTCGACTTCATCGAGCGTAATCTCATCCTGGCGGCGGTCGTAGAGCTTGGTGGTGCGGATGGACTCATGACCCGCTATATGTTGCGCCACTTCCAGCCGGGCTTGCGGATTTTTGAGATACGCCGTGATTCCGGTGGCGCGGAAGGTGTGATTGCCGATCTTGGTCTTGATGCCAGCCAGCTTTGCCCGCCGCTGAATCATCCGGTAGGTGTCCTGCTGCCATAATGCATTGCCGGTTAGAACGCCCGTCTTGCCGGCCGCCGTGCGGAATAGCGGTCCGTCCAACTCGCCATCGATGCCGGCCGCAGCTAGGTATTCATCCAGGTATAGCTCCAGATTGTGATGGCAAGGCACTTCATGCTCCTTGCCGCCCTTCTCATGCAGCCGTACCCAGCCGCGGCGACCCTGCACAAAGTAATCGCTCACCTTCATCCCGATCACCGCATTGATCCGCGCGAAACTATAGACCATCACGCCGATCAGTGCGCGATCGCGCAACCCCACAAGCGATGGTTCCACCGCTTCGGAACCATCTTCGCGTTTCACCCTGCGCACCAGTTCGATGGAGTCCAGCAGTGCCCGTGCTTCATCGGCGGTCAGCACCGGCGTCTTGCCTTTTTTCACGACATGCTTAGGGCCGCGCACCGCATGGGCCGGATTCACCTCGAGCACATGGCCGGTGACCAACCAATCGAACAGCATCCGCAGCGCCGCCAGATGCTGTTTCACTGTGGGTGCCGAGAATTCTCCCTGTAGTTCTTTGATAAACGCCGCCACATGGAAGGCCTGCACCGCGGAAAGGTTTTGCAGACTTCTCCCCTCGCACCAGGTCGAGAAGCGCCGCACGGCATTCAGATAGGCCTTGCGCGTATGGTCATTGTTGATCTGTGCCGTGAAAAATTCGATGAAGCGTTGAGCTGCTTTGGGCGTCGGTGTGAATAGCGCGGCAGGGTGAAGCTCGGTGGGGGGGGCGAAGATGAGTGCGGTGTTCTTGGTCACAAGCGCACCCATAGGAGAATGCCGGCAAGGCACGACACGAAAACAAAATCGACTTCAGCCGGTTTGAGTGTGAAGGGGGTGATCATGCCATGGCGGAAGTGACCGTTGGCCATGTCGTAAAGCTTCTGCAGGGCTGCAATCGTCTCGCTTGCCATCGATTGTTTCTTGTGGGCCTCTGCGAGGACTTTACCGAACGTCGCGGTAGGCATGGCGAAGATTTCCTTGGATACGGATTCGAGTGCATCAAAAATGTTTTTGCAGGCGTCTCTTCCGCGTTGCGGCCGGTCGTCGTAGGCGCTCAGCGCCTCCCGGAAAGAGGCGAGAGCCGCCGCAAAACGGGGCTGGCTCAGTTCCCGGAATGCCGCCTCTACTTGGCTGTGCGCCGCAGGTGGTAGTACGCGATGGAGCTGACCGTCTTCACCGAGATCCCAGACGATGCGATGGCCTGCGAGAATTCGATTGACGCCAGTCCGGTAATCCGCCCTCAGGCCGGATGGTAGTTCCGGCCACAACCGGCAAATAAGGTCGTAAGCGCGCGGCCAATCCACTTTCTGAATGTCGCGGCCGGCCGCGTAGCGGCAACCTCCGTAGGGATTCGCCGTAACTTTACAGCCGAGGCTCTGGGTGATGATCTTGTGAAGCCGCGCTTCGTCATACTCAGTCGCCTTCTCGAATACGTGAAACGCGAGATCGATAAATTCCTGCCGGAGAGTGGCGGGAGCGTCGTCGTCAACGAATCGCCCGCCATGATCCTCTAGTTGTGAAGTGAAGCTGCGAATAGCCATAGAGTGTTATAAAGGACATTATCACACTCTACTGTCAGAGTTCAACTACAGATTATGGCGTGGTTGCGCCGAAACGGAGTTAAAAAGAGCGTGATCCTTCTTCGCACCGCTGGTAGGCCGCTTCACGCTGCCGGGCGGTAGTGCCATGGCCAACTGTCACCCTTGCGGCGGTTGTTCTCCTGATGCAGGGCTTGCAGGTTGCCCAGCTTGTTGCTGCCGCCCTTTGACAGCGGTTTGGCGTGGTCGATCTCCCAGCCCATCGACGTGCTTTGGCCGTACTCGTCCCGTTTCATCAGGCTCCCGCAGCGATCTTTCCGGTAAAGTCGGCGATCCAGCCCAGGCACCTCTATTGCTCTGCCCCACACATACGCGATGGTGAGCCCGTTGAACTTTGTTCTGTTGTCCATCGGAATTAAATCAACTCCTGCAAACGTTAAGTTGGGGGAAGCTTGCTGCCACCCACCACACTTTAACCTCTACCACGCGCTTCCTGATTTTACGGCTTCCCACCCTTGATCCAGGAGCAGGGATAAGAGCAGCTAAGTGATTGTCAATTCAACTCGATACATGCCGTGAACAGAAAATTTTCCATTCAATGTGAATGAGTCTCATGCCGGGAACCAAAACAGGCAACACCAAGGGAGCCGGAGCAACGCTCCGCGTGTCTGTTTGGGATTCGCCCGATCTTCGAGTTGCTAACTACTTCCCTTCCCGTACAGCCCTGAATCACTAGCCAGCCATCCTCGTGAACTCTGCCGGAGCGGCGGGCCTGCTGCCTTCCAAGGGCCTGTCCGCGCCTGGCTGCGCCCCGTGTTGGCCCACCCGCTTGCAGCGGTTTGAAGTCGGCCCGCTCTCCGGCGGTCCGTTTTCACAAGACTGGCAATGATGCCGGTTCGCAACATGGAGAGACGTAAATGCACAAGGTAAAAGAGCCGTCACAAAAAGTTCACTGGTCTCTACTGCGCACCCATGCTACGGTGAGCGGAATCATTGCTTCCTTGGACCCGCGATCATGGGGACGCTTTATGGATATGCCCAAGCCTCTGAAAAAAGTCCTGGCCATAGCCGGAATCGCCACTGGCCTCACCGGAATGAGCTTTGCGGCAGAGCAGAAGCGCGAAGGCAGCTTCAAGACGCCGGATACCGTAGTGGACGTATCAAAGCTGCCAAAGAAGTTCAGCCCGCAATCGGGGAACTACGAAAAAGCTCTTACTCCAGCAATTTTGGAAGCCGCTGACAAAGTATGCCACGCGAAGCATTTTTTTCTGAATGATTCTGTAACTGTACAAGCCGACGACCGCGGCGCCTCGATTACCACCAGTGTGTCTTGTGGCGACGCGCATTCGGCAGCCCATTCCCAACGTACTAAGCCGAAACGAGGGCGGTGAAGGATCAAAGGCGTGTCGCGCAATTCGTAGCATCGGTCTTCACAAAGTACTTTAGATCGGTCTGAACGCGAAATGGAACTTTTGTGGTTCCCCGCTTACCCTGCACAAGGGCTACGCCTTTCCGCCAGACCTCCTGCAAATGAATCCTGTAGGACACATTTGTTCCCGGCTTAGCGGCGATCTCGTACTTGATGGTCTTAGTTGAAATCTGTTTTTGGCGGTAGCTACCTTGTGCGCCGAGTTGGAGCTGAATGGTCTGGATTGGTACATCTAGATTGAGTGACCCTTGCAGCACATACTCATGAACAAATGTTTTTCCATCTGTGAAGGACTGACGTACTGTTTCATTACCCCGGCAGTTGTCGAGTGTTGCAGTTGCCGATTGCGAGGGCACATCAACTATCTCTGGTTCCGGCTCGTATTGGACACCTTTTACCAAACTAGGGACATTCTCCATAGAAGGCTGATGTACTCTACTTAGGAGCCGGTCGAGCCATCCTGGCGGCTTCTGTTTCGTTGGTAAAATTATTATGTTGCCTTCGGATAGGCCGGTGATACCGGCCTCCCTCATTTCTTCAGGCAGTGTATTGTAATCACCCGGAAGAATTCTGACCGCATAATTCAGTCTCTTTTGAGAGACGTTGACGCTAATGCCCCCGGCATCCTCTGTGAAGTCCCCCAGCCAGCAATAGACGACCTTATACGCAAAGTCCTTGGATTTGCAGTCCGAAATATCGGCCATCCGAACGGCATAGGTGTTATCCAAAGAAACGCTGAAAACACCATCGGTGGGAGATTCAAGTACCTTACGGAAGGCAGCTACTTGGGTTAGCGCACGGCCTACTTCCACATCTTGAACGTATGCGAGAACAAGCCGATTATTGAGCCAGCGTTGTTGATTGGCCTGAGCGATGCGACCGGCAAAAACGATGGCTTTAGGTTTGTCGGGTGTGCCGTCAATAATCCCGTTAATACCTTGCATGATCAACCAGCCGCCAAGTAGGAGCAAGGCGAGCATAAAGAACCAGCCCACCTTCTCAATATGAACAGACATGTTGCCTCCAGAGTTGAGCCACATCTCCTCCCTTATGAGTGTTTATCCATTGTAGAAGAACGCTTCCCATCCCAAACAGGCGACCCCTCACGGAGCCGGAGTCGTTTGCAGCGCCGGAGGCGAGGCGCTCCGCGTGTCTGTTTGGGATTCGCCCTGATCTTCGAGTTGCTACTACTTCCCTTCCCGTACAGCCCTGAATCATTAGCCAGCCATCCTTCGTGAAATCTGCCGGAGCGGCGGGCCTGCTGCCTTCAAGGGCCTGCCCGCGCCGGGCGCTGCCCCGTGTTGGCCCACCAGCTATGGCTGTTTGAAGTCGGCCCGCTCCCCGGCTATACCGTTTCACGATGGCTGGCAATGATGCCGGCCTGGCACGAAAGGAAACGAATATGTCTACCTCGAAGAAACGATCCTCCGAAACCAACAAACCGCCCGTGGCGCGACTGCGCATCGGACTCATCGCCGCCAGCATCTGGGAACGTGATACCGAGAACGGCAGCTTCTACTCGGTGACGTTTGAGCGCCGCTACAAAGACAGCCAGGGCGAATGGCAATCGACGCATTCATACAATCCTGAAGATCTGCTCACCCTGGCGAAACTCGCCGACCAGGCGCATAGCCGGATTCTCGAACTCCAATCCGGGGAGGCGGAGTGATGCGATAGGAGGGCGGCTTCCTTGGCAGTCGCCCCTTTTCTCAACTCGCTATGAAGGAACCGATGATGATCCGCTATCAGAACGCTCTCTTACGCGCCAACTGTCTTGACATCCTTCCACGACTGGCTACAGACAGCGTGGACTTCATCCTCACCGATCCGCCTTACGTGAGGCGTTACCGGTCCCGTGACGGTCGCGTCATCCCAAACGACAATTTCACTTGGCTGAAACCGGCATTCCGGGAACTCTACCGCGTTCTGAAACCGGGCAGCCTGGCCGTCTGCTTCTACGGCTGGGCCCATATAGACAAGTTCTCAGCCGCATTCCGCGAGGCCGGGTTCCGCACCGTGGGCCATATCGTCTGCCCGAAACGCTACAGCTCGGGCAATGGCTTTTTCCGTTATCAGCACGAAGCGGCCTATCTGCTGGCCAAGGGCGATCCGCCCTATCCGCACTACCGTATTGGCGACGTGATCGAATGGACGGACTTCACCGGCAACCGGCTGCACCCGTCGCAGAAGCCGGTAACGCTGCTGCTGCCGCTGATTGAGACCTTTTGCTCGCCCGCAGGCCTAGTGCTTGATCCGTTCGCCGGTTCCGGCTCCACCTTGCTGGCGGCGGAAATGACCGGGCGTTCCTATCTGGGCATCGAGCTGGACGCCTCCTATCACGCCCTAGCGGCCGGACGGCTGCGGCAAAACCGATTGAGTAAAAGAGTAGATAAGTATACACTCACCGCAGACGAGCCGGGAGAACGCCTACAATGAACGCATGGATGACAACACGAGAGCACAGATTGCTAACATTCGTGCCCGGACCGCCGCTTCAGGTGTGCAGTTCACAGGAGCCAAGAACACGGTTACCGAAACCCTCGAAGACGCCCAGAAGCAGTTGCGCAGCCTGCCCAATAAGACAGGCGGCGGCGACGACGACGCACCGACACGAGGCCGCACTCCCTAGGGCGGAGGCCGCATGAACAGCAGCCTACTTGACAAGTACCGCACCTGTTCGTCTACAGAAGGAAAGGCCCCGATTGTCAGTGACACGAAGGGGATTCCTTACAAAGCGTTCGAGGTATCACCGCAACGCGCCTTGAGAGTTGCTATCCGCTCACGATATGACGCTTGGCGTCTCCCTTCGTACGGATACCTCCA
>JAIBBE010000158.1 GCA_019694835.1 Fimbriimonadaceae bacterium
AGGTGAAAAGGCCCCGATCCTCTTCCTCGACGAAATCCACCGCTTCAACAAAGCGCAGCAGGACTTCCTGCTCCCTTACGTCGAAAATGGCACGATCGTCCTGATCGGAGCGACCACGGAGAATCCGAGTTTCGAGGTGATTTCTGCGCTCCTCTCACGGACTCGGGTGTTCGTGCTGCAAGCATTGACCGACGATGACATTCGGGGCATCATCTTGCGCGCTGCAAGCGACCTCGGAGCCTCGATCGAACCCGATGCGCTTGACTTCATCGTCGCCGCCGCCGACGGGGATGGCCGACAAGCCGTGAACCTGCTAGAGAACACGGTCGGGCTTTACGGGTTGCAGGTGACCGTCCAGCATCTCGAAAGCGCCATGCAGTCGCGGCACGTTCGCTACGACAAGAAGGCCGAAGAGCACTACAACACGATCAGCGCCTTCATCAAGTGCATGCGTGCCTCGAATGCCAACGCTGCGCTTTACTACCTTGCACGCATGATCGAGGGGGGTGAGGATCCCAAGTTCATTGCTCGGCGCATGGTGATCTTTGCCAGCGAGGATGTCGGTGTCGCCGATCCGCAGGCGCTGATCCTTGCCAACGCCGTCTTTCGGGCGGTGGAAACCATCGGATACCCTGAGTGTTCGATCAGTCTGGGTCATGGCGTCGTATATCTCGCTCGCGCGCCCAAAAATCGGGACGCCTACGACGGAATCATGTCAGCGCTATCGGAAGTAAAGGAGTCCGGCAGCCTCCCAACGCCCCTCAAATTCCGCAATGCCCGTACCCAGCTTATGAAGGA
Source organism: Fimbriimonadaceae bacterium (assembly GCA_019694835.1). Next base: position 799 of record JAIBBE010000158.1, read on the forward strand.
CGTGGGTTACGGAGAAGGCTACGAAATGTACGACGAGGGCGATCTGTTGCCCGAGGCTCTTCGCGGAAAGCGGTTTCTTCCTGAAAATCCAGGCCTTTGAGCCTAAAGAATGACCGCTAGACAACCAAATCCTAACTCATACACTCTAAAATCTCTGAGTTAGCTTATGACATTTGCCATTGCCATTCTTGCCGCCGGAGCCATCACCAGCGAGGTTCCCAGTCCAACCAAGCCGTGGTGGAAAGACCCGGGACCCATGAAGGCCGCCGTCAAGAAGGCTTTGCCCGAGAAGTCCATCGTGATCGACATCAAGACCCAACAGCTCACGGCGATGGAGTTTGGTGAGCCCGTCTTCTCCTTGCGATGCTGCACAGGCAAGAACAACGCGACCCCTCGCGGCCAGTTCCCGATTCGGCAGAAGCTCCGTTACAACCGAGCGTTGCCGAAGTACGGCGGTGCGCCGATTCCATTCAGCCTTCGGCTCGACATCGTGAAGAAGGGCAGACGCGTCCCCATTGCAATTCACGCGTACAAGAGCGTCCCGCGCGTGCCGTCCTCGCACGGCTGCATTCGCCTAACCCACACCGATGCCGAGAAACTCTTCGGCTGGGCCGAGGTTGGGCTTCAGGTTCTCATTCGGTAGCGGCGGGTATCGTTGACGCCATGGCGCGTTGGGGTACTTGGGCGGTTCTTGCATTAGGATTGATGCCAATCGGCGCCGCCGCTCAGGAGACACCGGCCGACATCGTGCGGCAGGTCAAGACGATCGATTGGAAGAAGTTTCTCAGCGATCCTCAGGCGCGGGGCTTCCTCGCCAGCCTCATCTACCGCGTACTCCCTATGGACCTGCAGGAACGAGCGACCGAAGAGCAGATCGCCGACGCGCTCGGCGTCCTAGTCGAGGAGATCGACAAGATGCCGCCGAACCTCTCCGCCCAACAAGAAATCACCTATCTCGCGGAAAAACTCGGCCAGAAGCTCTTTCCCGACGAAATCGCCCGCATCAAGGAGCAAGTTCAGAAGGCCCTCGAATCGCTGCCCGACTTCATCCGCGAGGAAGATGGGCGATACGTGATCACCCTCGACAAGGCGGGTTCGTTGCGCATCAAGTACGAAGAGAACCCCTATCGCGGTATCACGACCGTGTTCAATCCGTTCGATCCGATCAAGCGGGGAGCGATTCTTCTCTCGGCGGAGAACATCAACTTCGAACTGGACGGCAGTCACCTCGAAGCTCGTGGAGATGTAGCCCTGCGCGACAAGACCTCGTCCCTGATCGCCCGCCAGATCCGGTACGACGGGCCGACCAAGTCGATGGTTGCGGACGGGCTGACACTGCGCTTGCCGTCAATCAAGTTCGACGCGGGCAAGATGGCGGACAAGCCGAACGACCTCAACGTCGAAGACCTCAGCTTGCGCGCGACGATCATCGGTATTCCCGTGATCTCGGCGACGGCGAAGAACCTCAACATCCTGGGCGAACAAGGCACGGCAACAGGGGTTCGGGCGAAACTGTTCGGGATCCCCGTCTACAACCGCGACGAACTCGAATTCCGTCTCGATGGAACCGGAAAGCGCGACCCAAACAAGCTCTCTTTTCTGGAACGACTGCGCAAGCTTGCCGACCTCGCCACCCTCTTCAAGCCGCCGACCGTGAACTTCTTCAGCAAGCAGCCTTCGATCACTTATGCCAACCAATATGCTTTCGGCAATCGGCAAATGGTGGGCTTGACCCTTGACGCGCAGCGGCACCAATACTTAGCTTCGGAAGGAATTTTTACGTGGAATCTCAGCAGTTCGCCTGAAAGCGATCCTAGCGTTCTCTCCACAGGCGAGGTTAAGGACGACTTTATCGGGGGCTATGTTCAGAACGCGAGCGTCCGACGGATGGACGACTACGTGGCGCAGTACCGTCAGCCGCGACGCACGCCGTTCGTAGGCTTCAGCTACAACCAGCGCGTGGAACTCCGTGATGTCGAGGACATCGTGAGCCAGCCGATCACGATTGGCTACGAGTTCGGCGGCCCGATCGGAAGCTTCGGCGCAATGGGCCAGGTCCGGTATCAGCAGGCGAAGTCGTTTAATCGCGGTGAGACCGAGCAGCGCGGCGTCTTCCTCGGCAGCCTCGGGCTCTTTTTCACCGAACTCGGGCGCGGATTCAGCCTCAACGGCCGCATCGACGGCGCCGCCTACAAGCCGAGTGGGGAAGGGTACGCCTGGATTCGGCCCGTCGTCTCCTTGCAAGCGCGGCTCCTGCCTCAGTTCTTCGTTTCGACGGCCTACGTCAACGGGCGCGAGTTTGGCAAGCCGTTCTCGACCGCCGAGGAGTATTTGGCCGGGCCTGAGTACCACGTGCGATTCGACTTCAATTTGGGCCCGACACAAGTCACTTACGCCAACCGCTATTCGGTCCGGCAGAAGCTCTGGTACCGCTCGCAGGTGTATTTCGCCCAAGACATCGACGCCTTCCAGCTCTTCATCCAGACCGACCAGCAGCTCAGCCGCTTCTCCTTCGGCCTCAACCTCCGCCTCGACGAGATCCTCACCGGCCTTCGATCACGCCGATACACGGGAGTCTCGTTGGATCGTCCGGAAGTGAAGAAGAAATAGCCCCATCGCTTCACGCTGGGCTCAGGGGCTGGATCCAAGCAGTTGTGCCGCGAGGAAAGGCCGGGTCGAATCGTAGGTATAACCGAAGCAGATGGCATCGAAGATTCTCCTGAGGGTTTGGCGGCAGAACGGCAGCGACGGCGAGTCGCACTGGGACGAGTTCGAGATTCCCTTGACGGAGAATTTGAACGTCATTTCCGCCCTCATGGAAGTGCGCAAAAACCCCGTCACCACCGATGGCAGGGAAGTTGAGCCTCCGGCATGGGATGCCGCCTGTCTTGAAGAGGTCTGCGGTTCTTGCACCATGAACGTGAATGGTGCCGTGCGGCAGGCTTGCACCGCCTTGATCGAGGACGTCGGCGAGAGCGAGGGCGATACCCTGGTGGTCAAGCTCGAGCCGATGCGGAAATACCCGCTCGTGCGCGATCTCCAGGTGGATCGTAGCAAGATGTTCGAGAACCTCATCAAGGTCAAGGCGTGGGTGCCGATCGACGGTTCATACGACCTCGGCATGGCCCCGCCGCAAGACGATCACATTCGGCAGCTGAGGTACGCGCTCTCCCGATGTATGACTTGTGGATGCTGCATGGAGGCTTGCCCCCAAATCGGAAGCGAGCGGTCCGATTTCGTGGGTCCGGCGGCGATGGGGCAGGCCCTGCTCTTCAATCTGCACCCGGTAGGCAAGGCCTTGGAGCCCGAGAGGATGGAGTTTTTGACCAGCGAGGAGGGCATCACCGGGTGTGGAAATGCCCAGAACTGCGTCAAGGTGTGCCCCAAGGGCGTGCCGCTCACCCAAGCTATTGCCCAACTGAACCGGGATACGACCGTATTCAAATTGAAGAAGTGGATGGGCCTGGCAGGCTGATCCGTAGGCGGGCATCCGCCACCTCGCGGATCAACGCTTCCCCGCAGTCATGCGGGTTCCCGAGCCATTTTCTTGGCCTATACTAGACGTGTCAGTCTGACTGCGTTTGTTTGACTTTCCATTTGGAGGAGAACCTATGATGAAACTACGTCTTTTTGCCTTATCGGCTGCTCTCGTTGCCAGTCTCGGCACGATTGCTAATGCGGCCGAGTACTTGATGATTCCGGACTCGAGCTCAACGACCGGACGCCGGATTATGCTGTTCAGTCCCGTCGATGGCTCGCTCGTGAACCCAGCCTACATCAATCTGAACGCTCTGACGGGTGCCAGCACTCCCAAGCATGCCCTGCAGGTCAAGGGCGAGATTTGGGTTTCGGACCAGGTTGCCGACCGCGTCGACATCTTCACTCTCGGCGGCACCTACCTGCGGACGATTTCCGGAGGTCTTGACAACATTCGTGGCATGGGCTTTGCCAATAACACGGTCTACGTCACCAATGACGGCGCAGCCAATGGAGCCGTCGCGGACACCGTCGTGATGTATGACACGGCGGGCACCTTCCTCGGGCGTTTCTCGGTTTCTCCCGCAACTAGTCCGTTCGGCGTGTATGACCACAACGGCGAACTACTCGTTACGGACAGCACGGAGCATACGATCCGTCGCTACACCTATGCGGGCGTATCACTCGGAGTGTTTCACTCGGGTGCAATTCGCTTCCCGGAGCAGATTCACAAGCGGGTTGCCAATGACAACCTGATCGTCACCGGCTTCTCGACCCCTTCGGGTGTTTACGAATTGACCCCGGCCGGAGCCCAGGTGAATTTCTTCTTTAGTGGTTCTGGAGCACGTGGAGCCTATGAACTCACCAACGGGAATTTCATCTACACTCTCGGTACGGGAGCTTATGTGGGACCCTATGGAGGCACTCACCCCGGCACACTGGTTCATGGTGCCAATGCCCAGTTCGTCGACAAGCTGGTCATCCCGGAGATCTCAGGCACGGTAACTCTCAGCGATTTTGTTGGCGACGTGAGCCTTCAAACCGCCACGTTGACGTTCTCACCAACGGATAACTCGGGGGACTACGTGAAGGTCGTCACCCTGGGTCCGTCCGGCGAATACTCGTTCAACGCGGACATGGGACCGGGAAGCTACTCGGTCAAAGCAAAATCATCCCACTGGCTGGCGAAGTCGGCCGGTGTCGTGACGATCGGATCGGTGAACACGGGCCTGAATTTCGTATTGACGAATGGCGACTGCGACGATGACAATGAGGTGGGCATCGGCGACTACTCCATCCTTTCGGCGGCGTACAACACGTCGGTGGGCGATCCAGGATTCGTTCCTGCCGCCGATCTGAACGGCGACGACTCCGTCGACATCGGCGACTATGCGATCCTGAGTGCCAACTACGGCCTTTCGGGTGACTAGACTGCGCCCTTGAGGCGAATGAGCCCGTACGCTTCGCGTGGCGTACGGGCTCTTGCTTTGATGCCAATGAAAAAAGGCCTCGCGTCACCGCGAAGCCTCGGTTCGGTTATCTCCCGCCGGGAGATAAGGGCTAGAAGGGTCACCCAGCGCGGGGACTGGTCGGCGCGCCGGATGTATTCACCTTCGCCACCGTGACCTTTGTTGCCCCCGCAATCGAGGCGCTCAGTTGATTGATTTCGTCGACCGAATAACCTACCCAGGTCTTGGTCATTTTCCCGTTCGTATCCACGAGAATCGTCCACGGTGAGCGCTCGGCCTCAAAGGAGTTGATGATCTTCAGATCGGGATCGAGGAGGACGAGGTAGGGCGCTTTGAAACGCTGCTGCCAGGTCTTGTACTCTTCCTTGTTGGCGTTGATGACGCCGACGAAGTTGATCTTGCCTTTGTAAGCCTCTGCCACGCGGTTGTAGTACTTGACTGCTTCCGCGTTCACCGGACAAGTCGCCCCGATGAAATAGAACACCGTGGGCTTCTTCGATCCTGTGAAGGACTTCAGGGTATAGGATTTTCCGTCGCTGCCGGTCGCTTTGAAATCCGGTGCTTTCGCTCCGGCTTTCTGCACGCGCGCATCAGTCTGCATATACAGACCAACCGCGAGGGCAGCCACGAATCCTCCCGTTAGGATGCGCTGTATGGTTGTCATACTCACCCTAAGATACTCGGTGGGCACGCGGAATCTCTCCACGAACGTACTAGAATTCATCAGGAAGGGCATATGAACAACGGGATTCAAGTCGGACTGGCGATTACGGTGCTCGCTGCGGTAGTGGGGGCGGGCCTCTACTTCGTGCGACCCGATGCCGATCTCGACGGCCCCGCTGCCCGGCTGGAGAGTGAACTCAAGCGAGCCCAGGAGTGGGGGTTTGTGCTCACGAGCGACGAACTCAACGAAGCGATTCCTCCAGCATCGCAGAACGCCGCCGCGGACATCGAGCAGCTTGTTGCCCTCAATGAGACAGACTCAAAACTCGGTGCACGCATCAGCGACCTCCGTAGGTCAGCGCAGGGGCCGACGACGATCTCAAAGGCAAAACTCGAACCGTTCGCGCACCAACTGGAAGCCATCGACAAAGCGTGCGCATTTCCCGACGTCGGATTCGAACGTGATTGGGACCTCGGTCTTACCCTCACCTTTGACCAAGTCTCATCTTATCGGGTCGGAGCGCGGCTTCTGGCTACCCGTGCTGAGATCCGTGCCGCCGATGGCGACTTCAAAGGAGCTTACGAGGACCTCGCACGCATCGACAAGCTCGCTCAGTTTGCCAGCAAGGAACCGGTCATCGTCGGCGCGATGAGCGCATCGGCTATCCGAGTTCTGCGCTACCAGACCATTCGGCGAATCGCCATTCTGGACAAAGATGATCGGGGTCGGCTTGTCGAGCTTAGGGACCTCATCGGCGACGAACTTCCTCCACCTCCGATCGCTGAGATCGGCATGCGCGAGGCCTATTCGGTGCTCAGCTTGGTTCGCAACTTCCGGGAGTTTGGGGGACCAGCCGCTTTTGTCACCGAAACGAACGAGCGCAGCCAAGTCCGCGCACCGAGCGACCCATCCCGCCTCAAGCGAAGTGGGCTTCCGGATGGAAAGTTCGAGCGAGCCAACCTCGCGACCACGCTCATGTACTGGAACGACCTCATTTCAAGAATCAATGAGCCAGGACTCGATCCGCTCACCCTCAAGAAACACCTCGATGCCGCCGCGATCAAGGTTAAGAGCGACCGTTCACGAGCCCGCTCGATCATTCGCGAAGTCATGCTGCCCGCGAACGCCTATTTGCAGGTCTACAACGCGGAGGCTCTTCGCCGGCTGACGACGGTTTTCCTGGACGCATTCATTTATCGCGTCGATCACGGCCGCTTCCCAGAGGCACCAGTGCAGGCGATGCGCGATCCGTTCTCTTCACGCGATCTTCGCTACCGGTCGACGGGCGACACGATCAAGATCTGGTCCTCGGGAAATGACCTGATGGACAACAACGGTACGCGCCGAAACGGCCAAGCAGGATTCGACGAAGTCATCGAGTACCCCCCTGCCGGTCCAGCACCCCAAGCCCCCATGCAAGGCCCCACGCGCCCGGCGTTCTAACTGCAATTGGTGGGGGCGGGATAAAAAGCCCCGAATCAAGACCAGGCCCGATGAATTGCTCGACCAGCAAACACCTGCGCCGCGCCGCGACCGCTGGAGCCGCATGGCCCGCCGAATGGGTTGGCGGCGGAGATTCTGGATGATTGATTTCAAGCACGGTCTGACCCGGCAGTTTGCACTCGAAAATCCCTATTCTCGTCTCGAAGATCGCCTTCTTCGCCTTCTGGGAGCCTGTTTTTATGATGAAGAAGCCCTTTCTTATGATGAGGAAGGCCAATTTGAAGTTCTGGAAAGGGATTTTCGAGTCAAAAATGGTCGTCCTAATCGGGGATAGCCTCCATTCTCCGACGGATGGAGGTTCCTCAGCTTATGATCCAACCGTAATCTTGCTGAGTTCGATGGAGTAGTCCGCCTGCTCCCGACCCGTCAGTACGATCACGAAAGTGCGAGGCTCACTCACCCGCAGGATGCCGAGCTGGTGGCTCTCATCGAGGTTTTCGCGCTGAAAGGACGCCGGATTTCCTTTGTCGTCATAGATGGCGACGTCGTAGGTCCATTTGCTCGATCTCCAGCGAACGAAAAGGGGGGTCTGGGGCGTAGCGGTGAACTTCCAGATCTGCACTTCATCGGGGCCGATCGTGCCCTTGGCGGGGGTCCCGACGCCGAATTCTTTCGCGGGCAGAACCTTGCGCGAGAGCGAATAATCGCCGCCGCCCCCGTCACCCAGCGCAGAGACTTGGACCAAATACCGGCCCGGCTTCTGTACGATCATGCGCCACGAGGCCGAGGTTTGATCCAGAGGTGCCACGGCGCTGCGCAGTTCGACCAAGTCTGGGTCACGTACGACCACCACGTCACTGAATCCGCTTGCGGAGGAGCCCAGCGTCATCACGTCGCCCGCTTTGCCGTCGAACGCCCAGTAATCGGTGTTCGCGATGCGCAGTTTGGCCGTATTAGGCTTGTCCACGCCGAAGGCCGCTGCCGCAGGTCGGACCCGCACCGTGAAGGGTTTGCCAGCGGGGCCTACGCCATCGGTTGCTAACCACAGTTTCGCATCTCGTCGGGCGAAGAAGACCAGCACCCTACCGTCACGGGCGCGACCGGGCATCATCTCCAGCGCTGGGCCTTCCATCGGGGGCTGGTTGCGAGTCAGGGGGATGAACGGGTTCAGTTCGGGCTTCTTGGGATCGAGGGTGTACTTCGAGAAATCAGGGGCTTCGGTCACGCGGAAGACGCTCTCCAGGCTTAGTTCTGGCGTTGTAGCCTCGATCAGGTCGCCTTTCTTCACGTTGAGTTCGAAGAGAGCGGGCACATTCATCGCCGATTGGGCTGTCCCGCTGTCCAGCGGCTTCGGCACGAAGTCGCGCGTGCCCACGCGGACTCTGCCCTGTCCTTCGCGATAGCCGTAGGGAACGGCGAGGAGATAGTAATCGCCCGCAAGCGGCGCGATGAGCGCGCGAATCGCAGGAAAGATCGGTGCGGCCAAGCTTGGCGGTCGCTCGGGCAACCCGAGCGGGTTGATAACGGTTCCGAAATTGAAGTTGATGGTGTTGCCTTCTCCTCGCTTCTCGGCGACGAGGTCCTTCACTTGGCCCGCCTGCATGGGAATCCGAACGAGGAACGGTCGGTCAGCCGCGACCACGCCTTCGACCATGCCTCCCGGTGCCAGGTCGACTGAGTCGTAGATGTTGAAGCGCGCGAACACTTGGCCGCCCGCCTTGTTCTGGAAACTGCGCACGTCGAACCCGTACTCGCCGTCCTTAGTGCATCGCCAGAAGACGAGCGGCCGCTGGTCGCCGGGATAACGGTCGTCGTTCTGGGCCATGACCTTCTTTTGGTCGTCCACGATCTCGATCGCGGGGTCCACGGCCTCACTGCGCGCCTCTCCGACCACGACTTGACCTGCCTTAAGGGTCAGCTTCCACTGACACATATCGCCCGGCGTCAAGATCGCCTTGAGTTCCTCGCCGTTCAAGTACTGCCCGAGCGCCCGGTCCACCGCTTGCACGGATCCCCCCTGGTAGGTGCCCTGCATTTCGCCTTGCTGAGGCGGGTCCGAGGCGGCAAGGGTACCAAAAGCCAACACCAAACTCATCGATCCAATCATCATTCCCTCCGCCTCTTGGACGGCGTGCCGCAGGTCCGGGGTTACGAAGGATTCTTCCCAAACCGGCCTCCAACCTCCCACGTATGGAGCGCGTTGGCGGGCGTGGGAGGGGTTCTGGCGAAGCCAGTAGAGCTTGTTATGTCTCCATCCTCCCACGGATGGAGACCCCGGGCGGGTCCGCCTCCGAACTAGCGGACGGCCAGTTCGGTGTCTTTGTCGAAAATATGAAGGGCGTCAAGGTTCACGACGAACGTGCATCGTTCGCCTTCCTTGATCTTCGTGCCGCTGTCGATCGTCGCCAAGAGATCGTGGGTGCCGCTGTTGATGTAGGCCGTGTATTCGGGGCCGAGAGGCTCCAGAACGTCGACTTTGGCCTCGAACGTATTGTGAGCCGTCGTTGCGACCGGATTGTTCAGCTTCGCGTCGAAGATCGCCTCGGGGCGGATGCCGAGCGTGACTTCCTTGCCTGTGAGGGTCTTCGCGGGATGGTCACCGGGAAGAGGGAACTTGAAGTCGCCCGCATCCACCATCAGCGAGTCACTTTGCACGATCTTAGCGTCGATGAAGTTCATCGGAGGAGCGCCGATGAAGCCAGCCACGAACTTGTTGGCGGGGCGGTTGTACACCGTCTCCGATTCGTCGCACTGCTGAAGAACACCGTCCTTCATGACCGCGATGCGCTGGCCCATGGTCATAGCCTCGACTTGGTCGTGGGTGACGTACACCGTCGTGATGCCGAGCGAACGGTGAAGCCGAATCAACTCGGCGCGGGTTTGAATGCGAAGCTTGGCATCGAGGTTCGACAGCGGCTCGTCCATGAGGAAGACTTTTGGCTTGCGCACGATGGCTCGACCAAGCGCCACGCGCTGTCGCTGACCACCCGATAGCTCCTTGGGTCGCCGCGCGAGGAGGTGGCCGATATCGAGCATGGCAGCCGCGTCCTTCACCCGTTTGTCGATGTCCTCCTTGATCTTCTTGGCCTCGCTCATGTGGCTCATCTGCCAAAAGAAGCCCTTGAGTTCGCGCAGGCGCAGACCGAACGCAATGTTGTCGTAGACGGTCATGTGCGGGTAGAGCGCGTAGTTCTGGAAGACCATCGCGATGTCGCGGTCCTTGGGGGGAACGTCGTTTACGCGGGCGTCGCCTATGAGGATATCGCCCGAGGTGGATTCCTCAAGCCCCGCGATCATGCGCAGCGCGGTCGTCTTGCCACATCCGGAGGGCCCGACCAGCACCATGAACTCCTTGTCGCGGATCTCAAGGTTGAGGTTGTCGACGGCTTTGACATCCTTGCCAAAGACCTTGCTGATGTTCTTGAACGTGACTCCTGCCAACGAATCCTTCCTCCACGATCCCCCGGCGTCGCTGGCGGGATGTATTGTTATAGCATGTTCGAGACAGAACGGCTATCGATCCGACCTTGGTCGCTGGACGACGCGTCCGAATTTTTCGCGATGTACAGCAACGAGGAGGTGGTCCATTTTCTTCCCGGCATGCGCCCCGATTCGATTGATGATCAGATCGTGCGGATGGAGCGGGTGATCGAGCGCGATCGAGCCCGCGGAGATGGGACGGGTGCGTTTACTTGCCGTCTCCTCTCGAACGGTCGCCTGGTAGGTTCGGCGCTTCTCAAAGGTCTTCCTGGACATGACTTGATCGAAGTTGGCTGGCACCTCGACCGCTGGGCTTGGGGCCAGGGATTTGCGAGCGAAATGGGCGGTTGCATGCTGACCCACGGGTTCGAAACGCTCGGACTTGAATACATCGTGGCGGTCGTTGATCCGCTGAACGAGAGGTCGAAGCGCGTCGCGCTCCGCATCGGCATGGAGCCCCGCGCTACGATCCGAGCTTACGACAAAGACCTGGACTGCTTCGAGAAGTTCCGCTGAATGGAGTTACCCCTTGCTTGATGCGGCTTGCGCGAGGATTCGGAGGGCAATTTCACGCTGGACGGCATGGTCGACAATCGGCAGGGGATAATCGCGGCCCACCTCGCAACCGGCGGCAAGCTGTTCGAAGAGAGGGAGTTCCCAAGGTGCATGGATGGCCTCATCGCTCAAGCCAGCAAGCTCGGGGCACCACTGCCGGATGAAGGTTCCCTGAGCGTCGAACTTCCTTGACTGCAGGATCGGATTGAAGATGCGGAAGTGGGGCTGAGCATCGACCCCCGTACTCGCCGCCCATTGCCAGCCGCCATTGTTCTGGGCCAGGTCGAAATCCAGGAGCTGCCGCGCGAAGTAGGCTTCCCCACGCCGCCAGTCGATCAGCAAGTCCTTGACTAAGAACGACGCGCAAACCATGCGCAGCCGGTTGTGCATCCACCCGGTTGCATTGAGACACCGCATGGCCGCATCGACGATGGGGTAGCCGGTCCGGCCCCCGCACCATGCCTCGAAGTGCTCGTCCAGCCCCGGCCACTCAATGTCGTCGAATTCCGGTTTGAACGCGCTACCGACGACATGGGGGAAGTTCGATAGGATCATGTGATAGAACTCCCTCCAAATCAGCTCGTTCCACCATTTCTCCGACCCGGGGGACGGGTTCTCCATGGCGACCCGGACGCATTCCCGAATGGAAATGGTTCCGAAACGCAAATGCACGGAAAGGGCCGACGTCGACTTCAAAGCGGGGAAATCGCGCTCCTCGCCATAGGCGGCGAGTCTCGACCGGAATTGGCCCAGCCGCTCTCGGGCAGCATCTTCACCAGCAGGCAGCCACGTTAGCGTTTCCTCGAAGCCCATCTCAGCTAAGGGAATGAGCCTCCCAGGAATCCCCGGCCAGAGTCGAGTGAGATCCGGGCTCCGCTCCTCGGCGTCTGCCCGCGAAAACTGGGCACGCCAGGCTTTCATGTACGGCGTGTACACCTTGAGCACACCCCCAGCCTGGCTGAGGACCTCCTGCCGCTCGAACACGACGTGATCCTTGAAGGTGCGCAGGTCGCACCGCTCGCCAACGGCTCGTTCGCGAGCCAGTGCATACGGATCATCGTCATGAGCCGCGAAGACGGCTTCGGCCTCCAGTTCGCGAACCAGCCGAGGAATCTCCTCGACGGGATCGCCATAGACGCTCACCAGCGCGCTCCCCCGCTCGCGAAGCTTGCGGTCGATCTCGGCAAGCGAGGCATGAATGAACGACACGCGACGATCATCGCGGTCTTCGAGGGCATCCAGGATGTTACGGTCGAAGACGAACACGACTGCCACCCGATCAGCCCAGCGCGTCGCCTCGGCCAGAGCCGTGTGGTCGGAAAGCCGCAGGTCGCGTCGGAGCCAACAGAGAGCAGTTCGCACATCGCATCTACGGACCTGGTCACCCAGGTGTCGGCGCGGTAACATCCTCGGATGCCTGAGGAGCGGTTCTATACCGAGGAAGAAGCCAACGAGATTCTGCGTGCCGCCCAAATGGACCCTGGCACGAGCGGCATGTCTCGCGACGAACTCCTGCGCTCAGCCCTCGAGGCCGGCATTCCTCCCGAGGCCATCGAGCGAGCCGAGCAGCAAGTCACGCTCGGCAAGCAAAGCGTCTCCGACCAAGAAGGCTATCGCCAGCACTTGCATCGCGCGCTCATGACGCAGGTTTCCTCGTGGTTTGGCACGTCCATCCTTCTTGCCGGCATCAACCTGATGACGGGCTTCCACTCGTTCTGGAGCGCTTGGCCGATTGGGATTTGGGGATTGGTGGTTCTTAAGGAAGCGATCGAGTACGGCCTCTCCAAACCCTGGCTCGATCCGAAGAAGGTCGAGAAGTGGCGTCGCAAACAAGCCACCCGCGAAGCCCAATCCGCCGAAGTCGAAGCCTACCTTCGTCAGCTTCCCGAAGACGTCCGTCGTGACAAAGACCGCGTCGTCAAAGACCTAACCGAGAAGTTTGGCCTCCGGTGGTCGGAAGCAAGGCATGCGCTCGACGAGTTTGACTAGCGGTTTGGTGCTTTGCCGAGCGGTCGACGCTTGCCCTGGATATGACTCTCCCTTGTATAGTGATCGCAGCGGCGCGGTAGAGTGCCGGTGCAGGGTGGAGGGACTACATTCTCCCTTTCCGCTTAGACGGACCCGGTGAGTATTCCCCCACCCCGAGCTCAACGCCGATGA
>JAIBBE010000080.1 GCA_019694835.1 Fimbriimonadaceae bacterium
AGCTGAAGAGGCGTGCGCGAAGTCCAGGCGCATGTTCGAGGAGCAGATTCACTCCATTCTCCAGCCTCTGAACGCAGGGGGTGCGCTCAAAGATGTCATCCCGATTGGTGATGAAAACGTGGTCATGCATCTCAAGCGATTAACAGACGCCGCTTCGAGTCATCTTCCGGTGGTTGCGGAGCTATTCGGGGCAGACGCCGGAGCTGCGGCGGCAAACTCCCTCTCCGCGATAGCCCACGTCCTTCAGCGAGCGCATACGAACCACCGTCAAACTGCAGACAACGCCAGATTGCTGGGAGAGGTGGTTCGGAGCGCGCAAACTTTGGCCTCCGCCATTCACAAGGCTTGCAAGAATTTTCGAGCTGAAAAGAACCTTTACCGAGTGTACATTCCGGTGCTTCGGGGACTAAGGCCACTGGGCACAGACCAGTACCTCGACCGGACCACGCTTGACTACTTCCCCTCGCTGCGAGAGCAAGGTTCACGATCACCCGATCAGAAGTTCCCCGGTCGAATCGTCACGGGACTAGACCTGTACGGTCAAGTTGATCAGTTTAAGCGTGGTGACGTCACTCTTCGCCGAGCCCTCGAGGCGTACGAGGCATTCCTTTCCAGAGCTTTCTTTGATGGCGAGCGTGTAGAAGTGGTAGCTCGATTGCCTACCGACCCTCAGGGAAATGTCACTCTGGCAGACGAGCGAACCAAAGTTCTGCACATCAAGATCGGTAAGGAGAAGGAGCGGCCCATCTACGACCTCGGAGATGGCCTTGCCCAACTCCTCATTCTCACAATGCCGATGTTTCTGTATCGCGACAAACACCTACTGCTGTTCATCGAAGAGCCTGAGCTCTATCTCCACCCTGGTTTCCAACGCCTTCTGATCGACGCGATGCTCAACGAGAAGTGTTTGGGGGGCTCCCGCCAGGTATTCGTCGCTACCCATTCCCAGCACTTCATGGACATCACACTTGAGTCGGATCGGGTGAGTGTGTTTCACTGCCGCAAAGTGCTTCCGGAGGGGGACGGTGACGAGAAGGTGCCGATCTTGCGGGTGAGACCGCGGGCCAATGCCTCCCATCCGGTTCTGCGCGAGCTCGGCGTTCTGAACTCATCGGTCTTGCTCGCCAATTGCACCGTGTGGGTGGAAGGCGTAACCGACCGGATGTACTTGAGGCGATACCTGTCGCTCTATCAGGAGCACTTGGGTGCGACGAATCCCACAGCGCCACGATTCGTGGAAGACCTCCACTTCGCGTTCGTGGAGTACGGAGGTGCCAACATTACGCACTGGTCATTCCTGGATGAAGCGGGCCCCAACGTTGAGCGGTTGTGCGGGGAGCTTTGCCTCATCGCAGACGACGACGGCGTCTCAGCAGCATCGGCGTCGAGCGCCAAGGCGGAGCGTCATCAACGACTGAGCGCGGTCTTGGGCGACCGGTTTCACCGACTCCCGTGCCGCGAGATCGAGAATCTTCTGTCCCCAGAGGTCCTTGTCGCCGTTGTCCGCGAGTACGAGTCCTCGCCGGAACTGGATGTTGGGCCTTGTGGTCCGAATGACTATCGCCATCAGCGACTCGGGGACTTCATTGAGTCGCGTCTCCAGAGTGCCGGCTATACGAGCAAGCGCCGATGCAAGGACAAGCCGTATGCGGACGCCTCCGGTTCGATCAAGGACAAGGCGACCTTTGCCGAGAGGGCACTTCGGTACATCACCGATTGGAAGCACGTATCTCCCGACGCGCAAGAGCTCGCGGCCTGGCTGTACGACTTCATCCGGTCGCGGAACGTGCACGGTACCCGCCAAGCGAAGCCCACCCCATAGGTCGGTCCGCGTTGTCGCTCACCCTTTCCGGCGGTTGTACGGGCGCTGATTCGTTGGCTTGAGTGAGATGTTGTGCTCTGAAGCGATCGCCCGAACGGATGCTTCGGTCCGCCCCGTCTTGATCCCGATCACTCGCGTAGGGGTGTTGGAGGCGGCGAGTTGACGAACCTGGGCCACCACCGCTGGGACGATGGGATTGCCATGGTTTGTGGGTTTCTTCGCCATCTTGAACTCCTTGATTGATCAACGGGACAGGCCGATCTGAGGCTGCGCCCCCCTTAGCTGGGGGGCTGGTTCGAAGCCTATAACAGTGGTTACACCTCTTCCGAGGACTGGCCGGCGGCTCGGTTGAGTTGGCTGGGTTGTCGAGCCCGATAGCAGCAATCGATCCGCGCGCGCAAGTCCCCCGCTCTGCGAGTGTCTTCGTCAGTTCCTGAGCCGTTTGCGCCAATGCGTCCGGGTACTGTGTATCGAGCGCACGCTGCAGAACGCCGATATGATGGCTCAGAGAGGCGTCCCCGCATGGCATCAGCCGAACAGATCCGAGCCCTAGTGGACTCCTTCGCAGAGCTCGACCAGGAGCGGTTCCGCACGGTGGCCTTGGAGATCGCCGCTGCCGCCGCGAAAGCGGGGGACCAGCAACTCGCGAAGACGGTCGAGGCCCTCGTGAACCGCTCGCGGCGAACCACTTTGCCGTCGATGGGCCCAAAGGCCGTGCCCATCGCTCGTCCGGAAGGAGAGCTTTCGTCGCTGTTGACAGTCACCTACCCAAAGGTGCGACTGAGCGACATGGTGCTCCCCACATCGCTGCGCGACCGCCTGGACCGGGTGCTTGCCGAGACCAAAGCGGGAGACGCACTGAGGTCGCACAGCCTTGAGCCGCGGCGACGCCTCTTGCTGGTTGGGCCGCCTGGGTGTGGCAAGA
>JAIBBE010000265.1 GCA_019694835.1 Fimbriimonadaceae bacterium
GGGAGGAAAACTTCCGGATCATCTGTGAGGATGAAAACCTCGACATTCGGGAATCGGACGAGAGAGGCAAGGAGTCTGGCTGGGTCTTTGAACCCGATCGGCAGATTGCACTGCTCAGGAACTTTTGGGGAAAGCTGGAGAAGAACAAGTCGCTCATCTTCTTCTACTGCAACCACGGCAATCCGCTCGATGAAAGCCTGAACCGCGTTTTGCTGGGCGTCAGCCGCATCTCGCAGATCGGTCCTCAGCTCTTCTTCGGGACGAAGCCGCCGAAGTTCGTGGATCAATATCCGATCTGGTCCCGGTGCATCACGCACGACTTCGAGAACCAAGGCTTCCGCCTGCCTTACCACGAATACCTGCAGGCTGGTCACGACCCGAAGAACATCCTGTGCCTCGTCCCAGAAGGGGCAATGCTCAACTTCTCTTACGTCGCCGAACACCTTGGCGACGACTTGGCGGTCGGTGCATTGGAGAGGCTGGTGCAATCGGTACAGGCCGTCAAGGACGAAGGCAAAGTAGCTGGCGACTGGGACCAGCATCTCCTCTGGCTCAACGACGTCCTCTCCGAGGTCTGGCAGAACCGTGGCCCGTTCCCCGGCATTGGCAGCGTGCTCCAGTATCTCGGGTGCGAATCCGGCACCGCCTTCCAGCGGCAGGTTCTTGTACCGCTCCTCAACAAGGGTGAGAACGCCTGGGAGTATGTGGTATCGATCCTGGAAGGTCGCAAGACGTGTGACCAGAAACAGTATGCCAAGGCCCTGAAACGGGCGGGTGAGCGCTGGGCGGCTTACCAGGCGCCGCGCCGCAAACTGCTCGCCCAGTTGACTCGCTTCGAATTGTCACCGGCCCAAGTCGAGCGAGTCGCCAATCCGGACAAGCGGGCCGAGTGCGGCATCGGCGGAACGGACGACGAGATCGTCGCCAACCCGTACCTGCTGTGTGAAATGGACCATGGCGACGGCGTGTCCGATGTGATTGCGCTGGAAACCATCGACCGTGGGATGCGGCCCGAAGGAGCTGCCGCACGCTTCATCGACAAGGACGATGTCTGCGCCCAGGATGACCCCCGGCGAGTTCGGGGCGTGGCCGTCGCCGTCTTGCAAGACGCGGCTCAAAACGGCGACACACTGCTCCCGTTCACCGAGACCATGAACCGAATCAACAAGCGGTTTCCGGAACGGCGGATCTGTCGGCCCGACCGCGACTTGGTGATGGGTCAAGCGAGCTTCTACCAGGAAGCGCTCGACTTCCGCGAGGACGGCGAACCGCCGACGATGGCACTGAAGTGGCTCTCCGAACTGGAGCGGGAGGTCAGCAACCGCCTACCTCGTCGCACCAAGGCAAAGAACTCGTTACCCAAGGCCGGATGGAGTTGGGAAAAGCTCTTGCTCGATGAGTTCGACAAGAAGTCCGGCTCCAAGCTGCCACCGGAAGTCGAGGAGCGCGCCAGAAAAGAAAAGGCCGAGGCGCTGGCGAAACTCTACGAAGGGCGTTTCAGCGTCCTATGTGGCCGGGCCGGGACCGGCAAGACTTCGGTGCTGAGGGTATTCCTCAAGGGGCTCGAAGAACTCGATGGCAAGCGTCCGATATTGCTGCTGGCCCCGACCGGCAAGGCTCGTGTCCGTCTGATGGACCGCACGAAGCGGGACGACGGCAGTGTGCGCGACGCCTACACCATCCACCAGTTCTTGATGCGGCACAAATGGCTCAATCCGGAGAACTTCGCTTTGAAGCTTCAAGGTGGTGACCAGCACGGTGCCCCGACCGTCATCATTGACGAAGCGTCGATGATCCCGATGGACCTGCTCGGTGTCTTGTTCCGGGCGCTCGACTTGAACAAGGTAAGTCGCCTGATCCTGGTCGGTGACCCGAACCAGCTGCCGCCCATCGGCCCCGGTCGCCCGCTGGTGGACGTGATCGCTTGGCTCGAAGCCGACGAGGAGCGGAAAAAGTGCTTGGCTCGGCTGATGGAGCGGGCCAGGCACGAGGACCACGAGAGCCAGTCGCTTCAGCTGGCGGACGGTTACCTGCGGGACGACACGTCGCCGGGAGACGACGACATGCTGTCCCGTGTGGCGCGTAATGACGTGGGCGGCGATCTGGAGGTCCGCTACTGGCGGGACGGCAGCCAACTCGAGGAACAGCTCGCGGCGGCGATGAAGAAGCACCTCAAACTGACCGACAGCGATAAGGCATACATCCCCTTCAACGCCAGCCTCGGTCTTGATGAAGGCCAAAATAACCCTGTTCTGGCCGAGCGCTGGCAGATACTCAGCCCGGTGCGGAACCACGACTTCGGCACGACCGAGATCAACCGCAAGATTCAGGCGAAGTACCGGGGCGGGATGCTCAACCATTCCAAGCGTCGTGGGGTGAGACCGTTCGGCGAGCAGGAGATTGTCTGGACCGACAAAGTGATGCAGGCGATCAACTGCCGCAAGATCTCCTATCCGAAGGGCGAAGGACTTGATTACGTCGCCAACGGCGAGATCGGGCTGGTCGTTCAGACGTCGAAGGGAAATGGCCGGGCCGACTCGTTGAAGGTCCAGTTCTCGACGCAACCCCTGTCGTCGTACTATTACCCCCGACCCGATGTGGATGGGCAACTCGAGCTGGCCTACGCCCTTACGGTTCACAAATCGCAGGGAAGCGATTTCGACATCGTGTTCCTGATCCTGCCGAAGAACGCCTCGACCCTTTCACGGGAGCTGCTTTACACGG
>JAIBBE010000260.1 GCA_019694835.1 Fimbriimonadaceae bacterium
ACCGATCCCGATGGGACTGAAGGAGCGTGATGGCTTCGTCCTTGGTCACGGCCCCGCCTCTCGGCACACAAGAAAACGGCCGCACCATGTTAGCGCGGCCGTTCGTCATTGGATTGGTAGCGGGGGCGCGCTTCCCCACGTTACAGGTGAACGTTACCCTGCCACCGAAGGCGCTGACCCGACCGCGTCGGCTCGCACGGTGCGCAGCTTAGCCCTTGACTGGCGGGCAGATCAACGCCGTCATGTCCGCATGCCCTTCAGCGCACCCAGAACCCTCACCACCGCCGAGCAGGAGCTGATCCTCCGGGTCACCGCCGGCCACCCCCGCGACCACGCGATCATCTCCCTCGCCCTCGGCACCGGCCTGCGGCTCGGCGAGATCGTCGGCCTGAACGTCGGCGACTTGTTCCAGGCAGACGGTCGGCCGCGCCAGCGGGTCCGGGTCCGCGCCGAGATCGCCAAGGGCGGACGGGCCGGGGACGTGTTCCTGCCGGACCGGCTGGTCCCGAAGCTCGAGCGGCTTTGGGCCTTCAAGGTCGATCGAGGGGAGGCGCTGGCGCCGGCGGCTCCCCTCTTCTGCGCCCAGGCCGGCGGGCGGATCTCGAAGAGGCGCGTCCAGGTCGCGTGGCACGCGTGGCAGACCGTCGCGGGGTTCGACCGGCTCTACGGGTTCCACGCCCTCCGTCACGCAGCTGTCACAAACGTCTACAGGGCCTCGCGCGATCTCTTCCTCGCGCAGCGGTTCGCACGGCACGCGTCTCCGCTCACGACCGTCGTCTACACGCACCCGTCCGACGACGAGCTTCGGGAGCGGGTGCGGAGGCTGGGGTGCTGACTGCGGCCTGGCCCTTCACGCCGCGACCTGCCGAGCCCGAAAGCTCATTGGGTCCACTCTCCTCGCCTGAAGCACGGTCCCTGACTTTTCAAACATCAACGGCGCGAAATGCGTGCCCCACCGCCGTGAACGATGTCGGTGGCGCCACACAGTCTGATCAGATTTGGTCAATCCTACTTGCACGGCACGACCTCGAGGTCCTGAATAAGCCGTATGTCAATTACTTCGTAGTCCACGCGGCGCAGTCCGATTGGAAGGTGGTTATTGCGTCGCAACGTCACCTCACCTCTCCGAGCTCCATTCCTACCAATGATCTCCACCTTGACAAACGGGCGGTCGTACACGTAGTCGATGCGTGAGAATGGGTCTGTTGACCATTCCTGGTCGGTCGCGCACGTTCCGCTGACGACCTTCTTCGCTAGCGCCTCCTTTCCGACGCTCGCCATTAGCTTCACATCATTAACCTCGAGCCCCACAACTAGAATCGCGATCAATGCGCCAAGCGCGATTCCAAAGTTCCGCTTTCTCACCGACATAGCCTCGCTCGAATCATGTACCCTAGCGATTGTGCTTGGTGCGTAAGCTGAACACCTCCGAAACCGCCGTAGGGATTCGCGAATGCTGCGCTAGCGGGATTGAAATCGATTCCGATTCCGATCCCGGCGTTGTTGAGGCGATAGTCGGGCATATGCGCACCCTGTGGGTCGGCGAGCTGTTCGAGAAACTCCCTGCCGTGGCTGGGCACCAGGGCCAGATGGCCCCAGTTGAAGCCCAGGTAGATATTTGCCGTCGCGTGCTGGGCCTGGTTCGATAGGTCATCAAATTGACTCTTGAATCCGTCGCTTCCCAAACGAACCTCAGAGCCTCGCGAGGCGAACGAACTGCCCACTATCAATTGAAATAGTTTATCTATTGTTTCTGCCTGCGACGCGCTGGTTTCTTCAGCCACGTCTGCCACGAGCGAGAACTGCTCGCAGCTGTTCTCGGCTACCCTTCTAATGACAGTTGGGCTGACGGGGGTCAGTCCTAGGGTCTCCGTCCCAAACCAGTGTATCTGTCGCTGGTTGTCAAATGTCGGAACGCCTACTCCAAACCCGAAATAGAATCTATTCACAAGCAATATGTAGTGAGAGATACATGGACCATCCTTCCAGCACGTTGTCTTGACCCACTGAACACCGGTCATGACATCAACAAAGCCGCCCGTTGAACCTACGGAAAAGCAAACGTTTCCAAGGAGCGGATCTGGACACGGCACGGCATTGCTGAACAACCCGAACGGGTCAGTCGCTTCGTTTGGTGCATTGTTCACATACGCGTAGCGATTCCAGGATGTAGTGAGACTAGGCACGCCGCGCAATGGGTCGGGAGACAAGAAGCGGGGAGAGGATGCAGGCTTGTACCTAGCAAGCATGTAATCAAGCCCCGTTTCCGCATCTCGCTCATGGCCCGTGTACTTCCGCCTAGATAGGTAGCCAACCGGGCCGAGCGACTGGCCGAACGGGTAGAAGTCCGTCCGTTCCACCGGCCACCCGCCACTATCAGTGAGGACACGTAGGCTCCCGAGGTGATCTAGGTGGCGGAAGTACGAGACGAGGTGCTCGTTCGCGGCCGGAGGTTCCGCGCCCGATGTGCACCCGCAGAGGGTGTCGGGAGCTCCACTCCGGCCCGAACCCAGGCGCACTGAACTCGATGCGCCTGTCTCGTTCGTGAGCAGCGAGGTGATCTGCGTGAGGTACACATCGAGACACTGAACCGAGAGCGACTGCGCCGACATCGTGTACGACGCGGCTGAAGACGCGAGACTCGGCGGCGTCAGGAGGTAAGTCGAGCCGTTGTCTATTCTGCGAGAGTAGAGGCGGAAGTTCTTGCCGTTGGATTGCTTCAGCGCCCAGCGCACGGTCGCTGTGGTGCCGTTTCTGGTGATCGCGACCGCCCTAACCTGGTTCGCCGACGATGTGGTCACGCTCGGGTCGTAGGTTAAGGTCACTGGGGCAGACCAGTCGCTGTCCACGAAGTCATCGACGCGAATCCGGATGAAGTTTGTGTCCACAGCCGCGAACTCCGACTCCGAGATCGTAAAATTCCCCTGGGCATCAGGATGCACGCCCGAGACGAGGTTGGTGTACCCACCCGGAGTTCGAATGTCCACCGCGAACGTCGTCGCTCCCGGGACCCCGGAGACATTAAACGAGTACCCCGATGTCGTTGAGAGAGGTGATCCTGCAGATAGAGTTGGCGCCGAATAAGGTGATGCGGCCCGTTCGACCAGTAGCTGCCCGCCTCCGTAAACGAAGTCGCGCGTCAAGCTCGGCGCCGTCGCGCCAGGGTTCACCGTGAACTCCGCGAGTGTTCTCCCGTCCTCTCCGCGAATCTCGATCTCCGGCACACCGTTGCGGCTCGACAGCATGTATCGCACGACGCGCATGCCGGCAGCATCGTACGCGTACTGCTCGCCCGGCGAGTTATTCGGCGAGTTCGTTACCCCCTCGAAAAACGTCGAAAGCCGCCCGCCCGCTGACCACAATGCGGCCACCGACTGACCACCTGCTCCCGAGAAGCGCGTCATGTTCCCGAGAATGTCGTAGGCATACCCCGAATCCGTGCGTTGGTTCTTGCTGCTATAAGACGCGGTGAAATTCATGCCGGTCGGCGGATTGCCAACACCGCCCGTCCTTTGGCGTGAAATCATGTTCCCATACAGGTCGTAGTTGTACGACACGTTGTCCATCGCCTGACTGTCCGGGTAAAGAAACGCCTGCGGGAGTAGCTTCGCTTCGGCGAGCTGGCCGCCCGCCAAGTAGGCGAACTGCTGTGTGCCGATGGAGATGATGTTTCCTGCTCCGTCGTACGTGTAGCCGCCGCTGGCCCACAGTGTGCCGATACTCCCCTGCCCATCCATTATCCCCGACGCGGCGATGGATGCTGGCCGACCGAGCATGTCACGCGAAAGCGTCGTGCTCGCCCGGTTCTTGTAGCGCAGCGCGTTGAGGGCACCTGAGGGTCCGTAGTCGAACGACGGCGGAGTGGCATTTCCCTCGAGGAAGACCAGCGACTGCTCGGCCTCCAGGATGCCGTCAGTCGCGCCGTGCCGGTACTGATACTGGTAGCGCCGCAAATCGTCCTTTGCCGGTTGATAGGGAGATGTCAGTTGGGTCACCTGGCCCTGCGTGTTGTACGTGTACCGAGTTACCCAGTAGTTGCCCTCAGCCACGGGCTGATCAGGACGGTAAGCCCCGCCGGCCCAATCCACCCACTGTTCCACGCCCGAAACGCGGCCGCCGAGACCACGGTAGACATAGCGCTTCCGCGAGATGAGCTTTCCATCGGAGAATGAGGACACAGTTGTGAGCTGCCCATTTGACAGATCTGAAGTCTGGACGGCGTCGCTGCAGGCGTCGGTATGCACGAGCGCTGGCGTCTGGCACGACGACTCGTCGTAGCTGAGGTCAGCGAGCGCCTCGACGTTGTGTGTGCCGAAGAATACGTCGTCGATGAAGAGGCCGGCGCCGGCTCCGGGATCGTTCGTGTCGCCCTTCTCAAACACGAACACCAGGAACATGTCGAATGTAGCGCCCTCCGGCCACTCGTCGAGAGACCACAGGTCCGCCGCGCGCACCGGTGTCGCGTGCTGCCAGCGCGCGAACGATTGCTGCTGGCTGTTCAGTCTGAGGATGACCCGCCGATCCGCCATCGTGTTCACCGGTGCACCGGTCGGCATTCGCGCGGCATAGACCGTGAATGTGTCGAAGTTCGCGCCCAGGTAGCGCACCTGACGCCAGTAATTGAACGACACGGTGTACTCGCGTGTAACGCCGTTGACGCGAGCTCTCACGGCCTGCGGCGTGCTGAAGCCGTCGGCTCGATACCCGCAGCCATGGGAGGCCGTCGTTTGGCCAAAGTAGAGCACGTGGGTGTGGGACGACTCGCCTGGCGGCGGTGCGATGCATCCCGCATTAGCGTACGGCTCGCTCTTCCAGTAGTGATTGGGATCGGTTTGCGGCGTGAAGACTCCGGTCGCCTCGTCGAGGCTGCCGAATTCCCAGTTCGCCGGGTGCTGGTCCGTGAACACGCCGGTGATCTGATTCTCCGTTCCGGTCGTCGCTGGGTGGGTCGGCGTTCCCTTGACCTTCTCCGTCCGCTTCAGCCGGCCCGACGAGTCATACGTGTTGCGGAAGAAGTAGTTGCGCTGGATCCCCATCGCATCCTGCCAGGCGAGGAGATTGCCGGCGGAGTCGTAGCCCGGAGTCACAACACCATTGGTGCCTTCCTCACCGTACACCTTCTTGCCGCCCTCCGGTGTTGTCTCGCGCAGTAGCCGCCCCGCCGCATCGTATTCAAAGGTCCGGACCTGGCCGACCGGGAGCGTGCCGTTGCGCCACGCCACGAAGGGGTCTCCCACATACGAAGGGATGAGGTTCACGCGCGTGAGATGACCAGCTGGGTCGTAGCGGTACTCGACGTCAGACGATGTGGCCGACGGTCCGTGCACGAAGACCAAGCGGCCGAGGCCATCGTGATAGTAGCGGGTGATGGCGTCGGTTGTCTGCGAGGAGCCGGTCAGCGCCGTGCGGACTCCACGAACGGTCACCTGCTGGTGGGGTCCGCAGTACGTGCTTTCGACTGATGAGCCATCAGCGCGGGTGATTCTCTTGACCCGGCCGAGAGCATCAGGCGCGACCTGCAGGGGGTCTCCACTTCCATTGTCGTCGCCGTAATAGTAGACGGTCCCCAACGCGATGCCATTCCGAATTGGGACGCCTCCAATCTGGTAACTCGAGGACGCGTTGTGCCAACTCGTCACCGTTCCTGGATAGTCCGCTTCATTCATCCACTCGGAGACAAACACCACCCGTCCCATTTCGTCGTACTTTGACACCTGAATCGCGAGCGTTCCGTTGGGCTGACCGCGACGCAACTCGACTGGCCGACCCATGCTGTCGAATGTCGACTCAACGTAGATTTGATCTGCACCGCTGGGCGAGTAGTTGATCTCTGAGTCGCCGGATTGGATGGTGCGTACATGGAACGGATCTGGATAGATCGTTCGAACCGCCTGTTCGCCAGGACGAGTTGAAGAAGTACCGCGACCTAGCGCGTCGTACGCAAGCGTAGTGACTTGCCCGTTGGCATCGGTCGAAGACTCCGGCAGCCCGCCAACGTCTATGCTGAGGTTCAGGGTCTTGTACGGTACGCCTGTGGATTTGGCGATTGCCAAGACGGCTCGCGTCGACGTGAGGTCCACAGCATATGCGGGCGCCGCGCTCACACCATCGGGGTACGTTTCAACACCTCCGCTATGCTTCGCGCTGGGGTTCCCCAGGGTGCCATCGTAATCTGTCGCGATCCACGGACCGTCGGGTAATGCGGACTCGCTGACGTCCCATGGGCGATATGTACTCGTCTTCGTGAGCCTCCCTTTGCAGTCGAACTCCGTCGCGACCTTTGCTTTCTGAGTTCCTTCCTTCACCCAGGAGTACCGAGACGCTCCAACGATGTGGTTGAGGTTCTTGTGGCATTCCTGGGCGTCCGTGGAGCTCTCGTAGTCCGTGTACCTCTCGTGAGGGACGGTGGTGCCGCCGGACAGTGCCATGTAGTCACCGTCAACGGTGACTTTCTTCCAGAACCCCCAATCAGTTTGCAGTGAGTTTGTCACCGTCATCTGGCGCGGGTTCGCCGATTGAGGATCGAGAAAGCAAGCGCCGTTGTCGTCAAGGAACTTTGTCGTCTCACTCTGCCCGGCAAGTTTGATGACATCGCCTGCGGGTGTCGTTTTCGACTGATCCCACGCAAAGGTGGTCGCCCTGAGTGGCACGGACCCTGCGGAATACAAGATGGTCTGACCGCGCAATCCGTGGTTGTCCCATCCCGCCCACCCGTTCGGGTCAGATTTGCCGCAGGGATGGCCGAGATATTGCGTCTCCGTCTTCGTACCGTCTGGCTGCTCCATAACGAACATGGAAACGCGATCGACGGGGGTCGCAGTCTCACAAGTCGCGCCGCTCGAGCCGAAGTCGAATTCCCGAAGCCAATTCCACTCAGCACGGTTCATGCCGACCCCGTCCGTGGTCCCTAACCCGTCTGGGAACAGTCTTCTGCGGATAACACCGATCTCCGTTCGGACTTCATCTGGATTGGAACCTGCTCCGGGCCGGAGTCCAGACGTCCAGGATCCGTAGTGGTACTCACTCACATTACCGAGACTCGTCGTAATACGGGCGAGGAGTCCCTTATACCCTGCAGCTGGGCCCGAATGAACTTCGGCACCGTACGTGTAGCGAATCGTGCCGCCGTCCACCACCGGACTGTTCGGACTTCCACCTACACCGGAGATCGTCACGGACGTCAGCATGGGCACGACAGTACCGATCCCGTCGTCGTCGGTGAAAGTCATTTCGCCGTAGTGGAACGAATAAACGGTCATCAGAGGATTTGCGTTCGTTCCCTTGAAGACTACTGCGCTGGTCGTCTTCAGCAATCCAATCGCGCTTGCCTTGACAGGCAGTCCTTCGGAGTCCAGGTCACCGCTACGCCACACGTCGACATCGATCGTGTAACCGATTGATCCCATAGCGTTCACGCTCCATATCCGCCGGATCGCTTCAGGATATGGATAGGTGGACGAGCAGCTGCCTATCTGGTTTGCCACGCAATACCGCTGCCAGTACTCGATGTTTACCTGGTTCCCATAGAGATCCTTAATCCACACGGGATAGAAACCGTTGCGACTGCTGTTACTTATCCAGTTCGATGAACCGGTCGGCGTGTTCACATCGGCTACGAGGCGCTCATAGCGAGTCGTGGTGCCGTCGGGGCCCTGGACAGTGTAGTTTTCCGGATCATTCGGCGGTCGATCTGAACAGTCATCCGGCTTGTTGCACTTCGGCCCCTGTAGGTCGCACTTCGGCGGGCTATAGTTGCAGCACTCATCAGGTTCTGGCGCAGCTGCAGGACAAGCGCTGTGCCAGATGATCTTCCGCACCGGATGCGCATCCGTCGTCCACGGAGTGAAGCGGAATCGGTAGCCTGTGGGTTCCTCGATGGCCGACGGAGGATTCCCGTAATAGCCGTTTGTGAAACTAGTTGAGTACTGCGAATAATCGAAAATGCGACCCATGTGGCTCACCCAGCCGAACCCGACCCAGCTCTGGCCGCTGAGTACCCGTTTCCAGACCGTCGCACCACCCTGGTCGGCGAAGCGGACTAGATCCCAGTGGGCAGCCTTGCTGTTGTAGTTTCGAGTCAGGCCGAACGACCACCCACCGTCCACCGGAAAGACCGGACTACTCGGGTGTGTAATGAGTAGGTTTCCGTTCAGCGTGGAGACGGCTTCACCGTTCCCCATGGAAACGTCTGCCGCACCCTGAAGTCGGTTCTCGATGTCGAGCGCGTCGTGATGTCTCGTATCGACGGTGGGCAAGTCTGGTCCCGGCGTGACACCCCAAGCCAGTGGGCATGCCAACAGCATCGCCGCGATAAGCAGCAATTTGAACTTCGCGATTCCTCCGACGGACTCGATGCGGAGCGATGCGCGCTTCAGCCAGTGGCTCGTCGTGTGCACACTTCCCCCCGGTGGCGCTCGTGTGGGACGCCGAGCGCCGGACATGCCTCTTAGGGATTCAGAACTGCAGCCCGGTTCAGTAACTCGCCCTTAGACGTAACGCCGTTTCACTCGGCGTGCAATAGGGTGAAATACTATTTTTTCTGTTACTACACCGCACGACGAGGTACTTCAACGAGCAAGGAGTCAGCAACTTGCCTCGACTTGCGGCGCACGCCTGCGCTCGAGGCATGCGGACACTATTTACGAAACGAAGGCACCGTTTTGACTCCTTGGCGACGGCCCCTCTGGTTCATAGTCGCGGAAACGCTATAACGGTCGACATCCTCAAGAGTTTGAATCGTGGTGGAGAACGCTGCGAAGTCCGGCACGCCGCGTGAGACACTTCGCTCGTCACGCTTGTCGGCGGCCGCGATAGAGCAAACCGCACGTGACGGGATTTCGCCGACGGCTCCTTCTCGCAGCGATGGCGCCAGAAGAAGCTCCGCGCCGCGCAGATCTTCGCGGTGCTACTCTCCACCCATGTCCCGAACACGCCGACCACGCTGATCCGCGCGCCGGGGTCGCTCAGCCGGTAGAGCTCCCGCCTTGTAAGCGGAAGGTCGCGGGTTCGATACCCGCCCTCGGCCCCATCATCGGGGCGTAGCGCAGCCTGGTAGCGCGCCTGCCTTGGGTGCAGGAGGTCGCCGGTTCGAATCCGGCCGCCCCGATCGTTGAAATGCCCGGACCTGCTCACATGGCCAATCGGGCGGCCCGCGTCGGTTTGGGTGACACTCGCGGGCAGCCGCCCTCGATGGCCGCTTCATTTGGCGCGCGGCGATCCAATAGTCGATTGGCCACATCGCATGCCTATTCCTTCGCACACCCCTACTTCCCCAAGAATGCGCTTGCTTTCCGACCAGAGCCGCAGTCTTCGGCCGACACCGCATCTCCGCACACTACGAACCGATCGACAGTCAATGTCTTCTCGCCATGCGCCGTGGTCGGCTGCCCAAGTACGATCACCCAGTCGTTGGACGAGCGGCCGGTCAACTTCGCGATCTGCGGCATGAAAAGCACCAGGCTCTTCTGATCACTCGCCGGCAGCCGAGCCCATTCGCTCTCGGGGATGAAGATCGCCGCGTGATTACCCCAGTCGATCTGGCTCTTCAGGAACGGATACTTCGCGGTGATGGCCAACCAGATCTCGGCACCGCGACGGTCGCTCTGCGCCATCGACGTTAACGCAGCCCCGATGATGACAGCCCAAATCATTGCCGCTCGTCGGCTCACAGGTTGCCCCCCTATATCTCCCGTGACCTGCGTCCTATCGCGATGGACGACGCTTCCGCGCTGCCCGCCCCCGAGCCGAAGGTCCGCCGCATATCGCCGTTCGATCAAAGGACGACGGGCTCGGGGCTCAGCGGACGTCCGCCCCAGTGCTATTCCGGTCGAAGCCTGTGTTCTCGTCATGCCGCACTTGGAACAGTTGGGCGATGGTTGCTTGGTCTTCCGATCGTCTCGCCAAGATCAGCGCCTGATCAGACCACCCACCCACAATGGCGAAATGGAGTTTCGCCGAGTCTGTAGCGTCGAAGTAGGCGCGCAGTTCGCTCCTTTCCTGTCGAAGCTCAGAGAAGATCCAACATCCTTGAAGAAACGTCGACGGGTCGCGTGGACGTAGTTTCTCGATCACTCCCCTAAACAGCAACCCGATATCGTGACTGGGTGCGCGCACAGGGCTCGCATTGGTTCCCAGCGACTCGACTAGGTCTCGTATGCGAGTCTTGACCTCAAGAAGTACATGGCGTCCTTCGTGAGTGACAATGTCCCAATCCAGGGTGGTATTGCCAACGGTGAGGCCGGGTACCTCGAACTCCGCCCCGACACCTGAAGGTACATCTAGCATCGGTCGCATCTCGGTCAGGGTGTCCCTGTGCTTTGCGTTCATGCCCAAGCGTTTCAGGTAAACCACGCGTTTCGCACCCTCAAGTCTCGCCCGCGCGCAGAAGATCGCGCTGACGAGCTTCTCGACCTCAATGAACATGTGGGTGCCAACGAAGACCCATCCGTCCTTGTGCAGCGGTTCGCCAAACACATAGCGCCAGTGGTTCGTAGTCGCGTCAAGAAAGCACGTTGCGATTGCAAGCGTTGGAGGCAACTCGTGTAGTGCGGCAGCGACCTCGGCCTCCGCAATTCCTCGAGCGCGAGCACTTGCCGCAAATCGATACTTCAACACACCTCGGTCCACCACCATCTCGCGGGGCAAGACGCTTAGGGGGTCCACTTCGCGACCAGCCGCAGTCCCCCTGTTTGATCGCCCGCCCTTTCGTTCCGTCATTTCACGGTCCGCATGGATACATCGCTCTCCCGGACAGCGATACGACGTGCGCCGTCGCAATGAACCGCCGGTACGATCGCGTCTTGATGGCCCATCGTGTGCTGCCCTGTGCTCAGACGGCGATGATCCTCCGGGCACGACCGCGTTCGGGTGCGTCCCGCAGGCCTCATTTCCCGTTCTGGCAACGCGAGCACCACGCCGCCTTGGCTGGGTTGGCTCGGCCACAGTTTCCGCACTTCCACCGCTGCTCCTCTTCGATCGACCATTTCATTCTCAGGGCACTCACGACATGGTGATAGCTGGGCATAAGCCGCGCGGGGTTGACGCCTCTGCGCCAGAGCCGGCGAAGTACCTCATCGCACTCGTTGGTCGGCAGTAGAATCTGGCGCAGTGGTTTCTCGCCACTGGTGTAGATGGTGTCGAGAGTCTCATCGAGACGCGGCCATTTACCCCGCGCCGTGTACCTCCGGCTCGCGTAACGGTCCCAGACGAAGACACCGCGCTGTGCGTGCAGGAAGGCATTCTCAGATCGTTTGACAGTGAACATCTCGAGATCGACCGGTATGCCAGTGTGCTGCTCAGCACGAGTCATTCTCGCGACGAGATCGGTATTTAGCGCCCATACCGCGACATGATCCGGGACGATGTAGTCCGGTGCGCCTTCTGGTCCAACTTCCTTGTCTCGCTCAGCGACGACTCGCAACCCGTCCTTGGCCGCGAAGAGCGCCGCGACGATCGGGTCCTCCGTAAAGTCCAATAGCTCTGTCGGAACGCCGTGATGCTGGGCCAAGGCAAATGCGGCGTTCGGCGACACCTCGCTCATTGCGGCCCGCCAGTACTCTTCGAAGAGCGGCAAGTCCTCAAGACCAGGAACCGCTAGGCCGAGGCTATCTGATGTGCTCGCAAATTCGAGGACCGCTGCGAATTCGGCCGCACACCATAATGTTGGGTCTCGCGAATCGAAGGACCTGTCATCGTGGCTGCCTGCAATCGCGCGTTCCATGGCCCGCCTGCGGTGAAGTCGGTCATACAGGGGCTGTAGGACTGCCCGGCCGTCGTGTCGCCAGGCGAACGGCTTCAATGTCCAGCGGCTATCCCCGTGTCCACGGAACACCCAATTGACATCGATCCTTGTACCCCAGCGTTCGTCCCCGAGATCAAGGTAGTCGAGGAAGTCCTTTGCCGTTGACAAGGCGACCTGATCAACACACCGAACCACCAGGTACTCAGCAATAGCTCTACCGCGCTCAGTCGGCGCATTGCCACCAAACTCCGCGAGACCGACTGTCCGGAGCGATTCGATTGCTGTCCGCGACTCCTCGTCATCGTAACTGGGCATAATCGCGCCCCTGCCGAGCGGGAAGCAGTCCGGTTCCTCGTCGGGCGCACGCCGCTGTGTCCATTCCAGAATGATTTCGCGCTCCCGAGGCGACAGTTGACGCGCGAGGTCCTTGTCGGAACCTGCCCCGTCGTTGCTCATATTGAGTGGCCCCTCAACGTTGCTGGTACGAGCTTGGGTTCTTCCCTTGGTCGAGGCGAGCGGATCGGCCATTTGGCCTGCTTCTGTGTGCTTCGGGTAAAGACGCTTCGCCTGCCCGAGAAGGACGACGACGCGTCTTCTCTTACTGCGTGCCAACTAGCATTTCCGCTAGCCTGCTTGGCTCCCTGCACACCACGAACTCCCACCTGCCGAATCCACCATGGTTGTTCACCGCCCGAACCCACTTCCGTGCGGCCGTGTACTTGGCGCGATCCTGCTCCGACTCCTCGCCCTTGATCTCAATAATCACCATCTTCTCGGCGTGGTCGTCGTCGACACGAGCGAGGAAGTCCGGGATGTACTTGTGCGTCACGCCCTGCCACTCGTAGAGGATCTCGAAGTCGAGGTGGTCGTTCTTCGCCCAGGCACGCACGGCGCTGCATTGGTCGAGCTGCCACGCCGCCTGCCCCTCTCCGAACGGACCGCTGTCGAGCACGGCGTGCGAGATGTGGCTTTTGAAGGTCCCGACCGTCGGCTTCGTCGTGCGGAACTGGACGGACGCGGTGCTGCCCGTCGGGCGGTATCGCTCGATTCGCGGGAGCAGCGGAGCCTCACCGGCCCCAGTGTCGGGCTCGATGGACTCCACGAGCCGCGAGACCACTTCGTCGCGGTACTTGGCCAGGGCGACTTCCTCGATGTGAGCACCGGGCGCGCGTTCGATCCGCGTGTCGAGGTACTCCTGCACGATCCGCAGCACCTGCGGGAAGAGCAGGCGGGCCGCCTCGTAGGTCTTCGGCGGCGCAAACTTCGCTCCGCTCGAGGCCTTGCCGCCCGCCAGGACCTCGGTGATGTCACGGGCGATCTCGAACGCGGTGCGCTGGAGCCGGTGCTCCTCGTAAAACTGCGCGCGCGTGAGGGTCTCCGTTCCTCCCGCCGTAGTGTCGCGCGGCGCGGGTGACGGGACCCAGCCCATCTTCGTCCGAGTCAGCACCTGGGTGGGCTCGATCTGCGGCTCGATCCGAAGAGGCGGCACTTGAGCCACGTCGCAGCGTACGCGGGCGCGCACGTCGACTATGTAGCCCTCGACGCGCGGGAACTCGATCTCAAAACCCTTGCGGTCCGGAATCGCCTGCACCAACGTCGATGGCGGAAGCGGTGTGGCGTCCTGCCGACGCACGCCCTTCACCGGGATCACCTCGAACGGCACGCCGAAGATGTCCGCGTACTCCGGCATCAGGAGCCCCGTCGCGGGATCGACGTCGTAGTTCATGCGGCGCAGCGCCCGGCCGACGACCTGCTCGCACAGCAGCTGCGAGGTGAACGCGCGCAGGCCGAGGATCTGCGTCACGTTCTGGGCGTCCCACCCTTCGGTCAGCATGCCCACCGAGACGACGGCCCGGATGTTCCGGCCTGGAGGGTCCTGCCCCTCGAAGCCCTCGGGCGCGCGATCGTCCGGCCACGCCGACTTCCCGATCGTCGCTGTCGTGACCCGCAACCGCTGAGCGGCGTCCTCTTTGGTGCCGCCGTCCTCGGCCTCGGCTGCGGCCAGGACCTTGGAGTCGATCCGGAACGTGTTCTCGCCGGACAGCTCGTCGATGATGTCCCCGCGCTTGAGCGCCGTCTCGATGATCTCCGACAGCGCGGTGTTGGCGGCCACGACGATCAACGCCGGCGGCACCG
>JAIBBE010000144.1 GCA_019694835.1 Fimbriimonadaceae bacterium
GCCCCTTGTTCGTTGATGGAATCGGAGTGGCTCGTTGAGAGGCAGCTGATGGTATGGGCGCACTGTGTCGAGTCGGCACCTGAGCAGATGGCGCCGGAGCGGGGGCAGGCGACTGAGCGCGGAGCATGGCCAAGAGCTGCGGGTCTTTAAGCGCATCCAGAGCCTCAGCAAGTGCCTCGCGCGGCACGGACAACTTTCCGCCATTGCGGAGTTCGTGGCTGTACTGAGTGAGCTGCTCCTTGGTAGACACGTGTTCGGAAAGCGCAAGCGAAGCGGCGTACTCACTGTTCGTCTGTGGGGCAGCACTGCAGCTTCGGCAGGCGACCAGTGCGCCGGATTTCGCGGAACCGCATTTGAAGCAGATTGCCATTGCCATACCGGAAATCACTCATCTCTCGTAAACGGAAACGCACTTGTCGCCAACCTTTCGGTACCCGTCATTGCAGTACCAGTTGGAGCCTGACACCCAAGCGTTGTCAGGGACATTAAGTGCTACGCATTGGTCTCCGACTCTTCGGAATCCATCGTTGCAGTACCAGTTAGAGCCGGATACCCAAGCATTGCGAGGAACGCTTAGCCTCTCGCATCGGTCGCCGGCCTTCCGATAGCCATCGTTGCAATACCAATTCGATCCCGACACCCAGGCGTTGTCAGGAACATTGAGTGCTACGCATTGGTCTCCGATCTTTCGGAACCCATCATTGCAATACCAGTTGGAACCAGATACCCAAGCATTGCGAGGAACAATCAGTTTCTCGCAGCTGTTGCCGACTTTCTTGTAGCCGTCGTTGCAGTACCAGCTTGAGCCTGATACCCACGAATTGGGTGGAGGGCCTGCCGACTGCACGCTTGGCGATCGAGGAACAGGCAACGGTGCAGTTGTGGTCGTAGCGCTTCTTGGGGGAGCTTCCTGAACGACCGGATCGTTGGCACCCCAACCGCCGCTTGAGCGTGCAGGCGCACGCTGAAGCTGAAGCAGCAACGCTTGATCTGCCACACCGCTCGCGGCCAAGCCTCTGTCCTGCTGGAATGCGATGATGGCCGATCGTGTGCCTCGTCCCATCAAGCCGTCAGCGGTGCCAGCTTCATAACCGAGTTCGTTGAGTCTTCGCTGGATCGCTTGCACCGTCGCATCAGGAGTTGGACGCGCCGGAGCTGGTATCGAGAGGGAACCAGGGGATGGGCTGCGGGCGAATCTGCTCATGCCCTCAGCCTGAAGTTGGCTCCTGTAGGGCTCTATGTCGCGGCGCGCACTTTCCAGAGCCCCGCTTCTATAGCGGAAACTCCCGCAGCGGCTGTTGTAGTCAGCCACCATGGCATTGAAGCGATCCACATCAGAGTCGCTGTAGCTATTGACAGCGGACTTTGCGGCATCCATGCGGATGTCTTCGGCCAGGCAGTACCGAATCTGCGCTGTCGATAGCACGACGTTCTGCCCTACGGGCGGTCGTGTCTCTTCCGGCCGCGACGGCGCCTGTGGGGTTGCGGGCGGTGCCGTATAGGTGGGTGCTGTGTTTTGTGCAGCCGAAGGATAGGCGGGTGCTGGAGGAGGGGGGTTCTTGTTGGCCTGACTAAAAAGCCAGATCACACCGATGACGGCGGCTATGCCCAGTACCCACTTCCCCGTGGAGGAGCCAGCCGATGGCTGAGAGGGCGCTTGATAGGGTTGCGGCTGGGCAGGCTGCGGTCTGGGCTGAGCATTCTGGGGGGCGGATGCGTGTTCCGCGCGCGACGAGGCGCCAGAGCCCCCGGCGTCCTGCTTTGCAGGAGGCGGCAATGTCGTGTCCACCTCGGACACGAGCGAAGAAAGACCGGCAAAGCCTTTGCCTTGTCCTTTTTTCTGCTCTTCTTCTCCCGCGGCCACCGATCCCTCCCTCAAATGAATCCGATACGCCGTTTGGTCTCGCCGCCTTCACGTTCCCGAGCCGGTGTTGTGCGTAAGGCTTCCAGCAGGCTGGCCTGATCCAGCCGTTCCTTGCCGGAGCGTGCGGCGAGTCGTGCACCTTCCCGCACAACGAAGGCGACGTCGGACAATGGCCGTCCTGCGAGTTCGTGCGCCAGCGGCCTCGGTTGGACGTCCGCCTCCTTCGGCAATGAGGCGAGGAGCGTGTCCAGCAGCGACAGCACCTCGACTTCACTGGCGAAGTCGACCTTGATCACATGGTCGAACCGACCCCTGCGCAGAATTGCCGGGTCGATCATCTCGACCCGGTTCGTCATCGCGACGATGAGAACCTCGTTCTTTGTCGCCTCGGGAATTCGCCTCAGGAACTCGGCGACCTCCTCGACGCGATGATGACCTGACCCCATCTCGCGATCGGCAAGGAAAGCCTCCATCTCGTCAATGACCAAGACCGAAGGGGCGTTCTGCATCGCCTTGTCGAAGACCTCCGCAACCTTCTTGCTGGTCTCATGGATGTACGGACTTGCAACGCTGGATGCTTCTATCTGAAAGCTCGGCCAGCCAAGGAAGTCGACAAGTCGGTCCACTGCAAACGTCTTCCCACACCCCGGAGGGCCATGCAAGACGATCGCCGAGGGGAAATCGATCCCCAGCGCCTTGTATCGGTCGCGGTGCTTGATGATGTCGACTACATGCTCGTTGAAGAATGCCGCCAACTCCGGGCGTCCGGCGAGTTCGAATACCTGTGCCGCTGCCTGCTCGCCGGACTCGCTCTTCCGCG
>JAIBBE010000220.1 GCA_019694835.1 Fimbriimonadaceae bacterium
TCACGCACCTTCTCGCAAGCTCGCTACCGCGTCGGCAGCGGCACCTTGCCCAGGCCATCGATCCGCCACGTTTCACCGTTGTAACCACTCAGATAGAGGTGCTTCTGAGTGCGCGCCATCCGGTATGGCGTCGTGTACTGGCCACCGAAGTTCCACGACTGCCAGGTCTGGCCCCGA
Organism: Fimbriimonadaceae bacterium; assembly: GCA_019694835.1. The sequence goes on from JAIBBE010000220.1 coordinate 178, forward strand.
TTGGTCGAGCGCCGCACGTACGCGCTACCCCCACCTGCCCTCGCACCGCAGACCCAGAGCTCATTGCCATAAGTGAGGACGAAGAGGTTGTGCATGTCGTAAGTGATGGAGCCGACTTGGGTCCAGGTCGCGCCACCGTCCAGTGTCCGGGCGAGATAGCCATGATAGCCGCTTACATAGCCGATGTCGTTGGTGGCGAAGGACACCGCCGCGACCGAGGGAGTTGAGCCGCTGTTGTAGGGCACTTGTGTCGCGGTGAATGAGGCTCCGCCGTTGGTCGAACGCCATTGCACCTGGCCACCGCTTTGAATCCACACACGAGGTCCGCGGACTTCAATGGCGACGCCTGGGAAGTTTCCGTTCGGCACGACTTGCCAACTCATGCCACCGTCGTAAGTGCGCCGGGTCTCTTGGCGCGCACCGGCTGCATAGTCCCAACCAGTCAGCCAGCCGTTCAGAGGGTCGACGAACTTCACGTCGTTAGCATAGAAGTCGAAGTTGACGACCCCGGCCAGGTTCTGCCAGGTGTGACCGCCGTCGAAGGAGCGAGCCATTCCGCCCCAATGACCGACTGCATACAGGAAGTCGCCGACCCCGCTCACAGCCGAATAGGACGTGTCTCGTCCGAAGGTGGGCGGGTCAATGAGCGAGACATCCCAGGGGCCGGTGCGAGGAAGTCGCTGCGCGATTCCGTGATGGCCGACGGTCACCACGACTTCGTCTTTGAGCACGGCAAGGCCGTTGCCTTCCACCGCCGCACCACGACCCACGCGAGCCCATGTCTCGCCACCATCTTGGGTCATGTAGGTTAGTCCCCGGACGCCAACCACCGTCCCGAGGAGCGGAGAACTAAACTTCACGGACCAGTTTCCAGGCAAATCGCCTTCGCCAATCCACTTCTGCTCCCACGAGAAGCCACCGTCGGTCGTGCGCCAGATGTCGCCCCGTCCGGAGACCCCAACCACGGTCTGGGAGTCCACTTTTTCAAGGTCGGTGAGACCCGTTGTGACCGAAGTGTTGATCGTGAGCCATGACTCACCGCCATCACCAGAACGGGCGATTCCGTCCCCAACTTCGGCCAAGAGGATCGTTGGCGAAAGATAGATCACATCGTTCGCGCCGCCTGGGCGCTTGAGCTGCCAAGTTACGCCACCGTCCGCAGTCTTAAAAATGCCGCTATCACCCGTGGGCAAGCCACCCGCCACAACGCCGGTGTTGACATCCAAAAAGTCCATGCCGATGATGGAAGGGCAGGTTGGATAGAAAGATCGGAGGCTCCACGAGGCTCCTGCATTGGTCGTTCGCACGAGGGCGCCATTCGATCCGATGAACCCGGTGGTCGCGTTGATGTAATCCTGCTCGTACCACGAACCGCCGAGGGGAAAGCCCGGGACGGCGGTCCAGGTGGCACCGCCATTCGTGGTGCGAAAGATATCGGGCGCGGGCGGGCTGGAATTGCCCGTCACGATGCCCACGTTGGCATCGAGGAATTGCACGCTGTAAAGCGGGACCGACTGGTCGCCCGGGAGAGAGGCTTTGGTCCAAGTCGTCCCGCCATCCAGCGTTCGGTAAAGGCTCTTCATGTTTCCCACCACGAACCCCTTTTGCGGCGTGAGGAAGTAGGAGCCCCACAACCCCCACTGACACGGGGTGGGTGCGATCTGCACCACGGTCTGCGCCGAGGCGAACGCGGGTCCGAAGGCGAGGGCGCCGAGCGTCAGCACCTTGGCGGCGATATTCATGTCGGTAAGAGGTTACGCCCTCCTCATCTGATACACCCTCGATCCGACGGGCGGATCGAGGGTGCCTCGGTCAGTTCGCGGCCAGCCGAACCTTCGTGTGCGGTAGGTGACCGAACAGCGATTCCCGCAGGCCCGATACCCGGGGCGAGATCAACTCGAAGTCACGCTGGAAGTAGATCGGGACCCACGGGGCGTCTTGCAGCACGATGTCCTCGGCTTTGGCATAGAGGGGTGCTCGCTGATCCCAGTCCATCAGCACGTCGGCTTGCGCACAGAGGTCGTCGTACTCCTTGTTGCTGTAGCCGATCTTGTTCTCGGGCCCGGTCGTGCTCAACATGTAGCTGAGGAAGTTCTCGGGGTCGAGGTAGTCGGCGGCCCACCGCATGTGGAAGATCTGGACGTCGCCCTTGTTCCACTTGTCGAGGTAAGCGCCCCACTCCATCATCCGCGTGTTGATCGTGACGCCGAGGTTGGTCTGGAGCATGCCCTGCACAGCTTCGGCCACAATGCGCACGTCGGGGCGGCCGTCTCGGAAATTCATCTCCATCGGAGGAAGGCCCTTGCCGCCGGGATAACCCGCGTCAGCGAGCATCTTCTTCGCGCCTTCCGGGTCGAACTTGATGGCATTGGCATCCTCGCGGTGGCCCAGCACTCCCGGGGGCACGATGCTGTTGGCGATGTTGTTGGCTCCGCCCAAGATGTCGTTGACGATGCGGTCCTTGTCAATCGCCATGGCGAACGCCTGGCGAACACGACGGTCCTTGAAGGGCGCGTACGACTTCTGGTTGAGTCCGATGTACCAAATCGACGGCCGGTCGAAGGGCTTCAGGTCCTTGGCTAGTTTCTCGTCCTTCTTGATCGCATCGAGGTCTTGGCGCTCGAGCTGGAGAATGTCGATTTCGCCGCTCTTGTACTTGTTGAGTCGCGTGGCGGGGTCCTTAATGACCGGGCGCTCAATCTTGGCGAGCGAGGGTGCGCCGTCGTGGTAGTCGGGGTTGGCTTCCATCACGAAAAGCTGGTTGCGCTCGTATTGCTTGGCTTTGAATGGCCCCGTGCCGATCATCTGGCTGACTTCGGTGATCGCGCTGTCGGCGGGGACGGATTCCTTGGCAACGACGGCGGAAACGAGGTACGTCAGCTTGCCCAGGAAGTACGGTCGCGGCTTGTCGATCTTGATCACCACCGTCGACGGATCGCGGACTTCGATGCCGCTGATGGACTCGGCTTTGCCTTCGTGGTACTCGCGGACGCCGACGATGTCGGCGACATACTGCCAAGTCGGGGATGCCATCTTGCCGCTCGTGGCCCGTTCGATGGACCATTTCACGTCGTCCGCCGTGACCTCTCGTCCGTTGTGGAACTTCACGCCCTTCTTCAGAGTGAAGACGTAGGTCTTGCCGCCGTCCTCAATGTCCCACTTCTCGGCCAGACGTCCTTCCGGCTGGTTGTCCGTACTCCACCCGACGAGGCCCTCGAAGACCTGCTGCAAGGCGTCGATCGTGTCGCCATCCTGGACGATGGCCGGATCGAGCGCGGTCAGGTCATCGGGAATCGGATAGCGCAGAACGTTGTCCTTGCCCGATGCCTGGCGGTCCGAGAACCCGCCACCACCACCGCTGCCGCATCCGCCGAGGATCGCAACGAGGGTCAAGACAACCAGAAGAACGGAAAGCCGTTTCATGCGCGCAGTGTACCGCCGACCTGTTACGGAATCGTGACGACGGTGACGACATTCGAGTATTCGCCGACTGGGGCGTTCTTGGCGTAGCCTTGAACCCGGTAGTGTCGCTCTTCTGGCTTCTGGTCCTCAAGGGGCGGTCCGTCGTCGATGAACGTCGCGCTGTCCAAAACCCCAATCCGCTCCCAGTTGACTCCGTCTCGGCTGCGCATGAGCAACACGACCGCATAGCCGCCTTTCTTCACCCGAAGTGCGATCCGCGAGCCGGTGAGGGCGGCTGCCGCTACGCTGGGTGTCGAGAGCTGAGTCGGCGTGGCGATAATGCCCATATCGACCCCCATCTGCCGGGTGAAAGCCGGGTTGGCCTTGATCTCGGCGACCAGCCGACGAGTCCGCGCCTCGATGTTGCCAAGCGTGCCCACGGGCAAAACGATCGCTGCCGGCGGTGTCGGCGCGGGCGGGGTCGGAGTGTTCAGCAAGCCCTCCATCATCTGGTCCTTGAAGGCCAGCACCTCATTTCGGTAGTTCGTTGCCGCCTCAAACGCGGCGAGGAACAGCGCCACGTTCTGGGCATCGACCTGCGCCTGCGCCACAACGGGGGCCGGGATCCCGAGCACTCCCGCATAACTGGCCAGCGAAGCCGCGAACTGGGCATGCCATTGGACCCGCTTACTCTGCCTTCTCGGATAGAAGTTGGCGCGCATATTCTAGAGACGACGCTGATAGCGGGGCTGTTTCCGACAACAGCGGAGCATGCCCCTCTTATAAGAGATTAGCTTCCCTTATTACCGGCCTGTAACCCGACATTACTGGAGAATGCTCCGGTAACACCGGCATCACATCCGATAATATCGGAGCTTATTCCGCTACTACAGGGGCTAACTCCAATAGTGTCGGGGCATGCCCCGGTGATAGCGGGGCACGCCCCGATAGCATCGGATATACGCGCGGTTCGCTCCCGCTACCCCCTGGAAGCCCAGGGCAAGCCGAAGGGGAGCCAAGCCAATCTCGTCAAGCGAGCCTTGGGGGCTGCCCTTGACGTTCGGTCCGCGCCACGGAGGGGGCGCAAGTGTCAAACTCTCCCCGACCATGTTTTCCCAAAGCACCGGCATGTTCGTTGCCGAAACCCACACCGACGCCGTCACCTGGTTTTTCACCGTCTCGAAGTTCCTTGTCGAGGGCAAGACCCAGTTTCAGGAATACCAAATCGCCGAGGTTCCCCGGTTCGGCAAGACGCTGTTTCTGGACTACAACATCCAGACCTCGCTGATGGACGAGCATGTCTTTCACGAGTGCATGAGCCAGCCGGCGATGACCCTGCACCCGAACCCCAAGAAGGTCGCGGTCTGCGGCGGCGGCGAAGGCGCGACTCTGCGTGAGGCTCTCAAGCACAACACCGTCGAGGAAGCCGTGATGATCGACATCGACGAGGAATTGATCGACATGGTCAAGGTCCACATGCCCGAGTGGCATCAAGGCGCGTTCGACGACCCCCGCACCAAGCTCTATCACACCGACGCCCGCAAGTTCCTCGAAGATAGCAAAGGCGCGAACTTCGATGTGATCCTCAGCGACCTCCCGAACCCCCACGAAGGCGGCCCCGCGCTCTACCTTTTCACGAAGGAGTACTACCAAATCTGCGCCGACGCGATGAGCGATGACGGCGTCTTCGCGATGCAAGCCGGTTGCGCCAACGCGAACTACCCCGAACTCTTCGCCTGCAACATCGCGACGCTGGAAGCGATGCGGGAAGTCTTCCCTTACGTGCGCGGCTATTACGGCATCGTCACGACCTTCATGATGCCCTGGGGCTTCGTGCTCGCGAGCAAGAAGCACGATCCGCTTGCGCTGGCCGAAGAGGAGATTGCCCGGCGGTTCGCCGCACGCGGCGTGTCGACCAAGTACTACACCCCGCGCTACCACCAGAGCGTCTTCACGTTGCCCGACTACCTTCTCGAAGCGGTGAAGAACGAAGGCCGCGTCCTCACCGACGCCGAGCCGTACGTCTGGACGGCGTAGCCAATCTCCCCCTCTCCACTCCGGTGGAGAGGGGGCCGGGGGGTGAGGTCAGCCGCTCAACGCGGCCTTGATGAACCGAACCTGAATTCTTCCTGGCCTGGCCCGCCGACTTGTATCAAGATTTGACGGGGTTGCTCATGTGCTCCAGCGGCAAGGCAAGAACTGCCTCCGCGGAGAATTCATATGTTCAAATTCCGATTCATCCCCTTGTTGCTGGCCGCTCTGGTCGCCATTCCCCTGCCCGGCCATGCCCAGTCCTCAAGCCTGCGCATCTATGGCTCACTGAGCAATTTCGATTGCTACAACGACACTCCCGACGACTGTGAGGGTTTCGAGATCGAAATCCAAAACATGCGGAAGGAAGACGTCATCCACACCTGGAACTACTCGGCTTTCGGCGGCCCGACCGTCACCACCCTCGGTTCCGGCCTCTCGACCTCGGCGCTCGTCCGGTACTACTCCAGTTCGGCAATTGTCGCCCCAGGCCACATGACGCACTTCGGCGTGACCCTCACCCGAGTACCTGCAGCTGGATCCATCTCTTATCGATGGCTGCCCAAGGCCTCAACCGCCAATCCCAATCCTCCCCCCATCCCTGTCGAGTTGCCCCAGCACCAATCCACGCTCGACATCGACGGAATCCATGATTCGATCTCAAACGACACCAGTCACGACATTTGGGTCCTTCCATTTGGGCATCGAGTAAGCCGCGAGGTTGAGCTCGAAGAACTCATGACCGACAACTCCGTCGTTACCGACGCCATTCCCCTCGGATCAGGCAACGACCACCTCAGACCCAGCAAGCTGAGTCCTGGCGAACAGTGGGTCCACGACGATCCGCCCGGCGTCGACGACACCCAGAGCGACGTGCTTTGGTTCAAAGTCTACGAAGACACCATCGTCTACGACGACCGAGGACGCCCGCGCCACGAACCAGGCCAGCAGATCGCCACGGTGATGAACGCAACGATCAGCGGCGATGTCGTGCCCCTCGCGCCGAGCGCCCTCTACCTCGCTGACACCCAGTTGACCGGCTCTCAGCTGAACCAAGCGATGGTGCTGCTCAACGGCACGGCTCCCAGCAGTGGGGCTGAAGTCACCCTGACCTCCAGCAATCCGTTCGCGATCCCTCCAACAACCCTTTTCATCCCCGGTGGCGAGGACTATGCGGTTTTCGACATTGCGACAACACCGGTCGCCTTCGCAACGCCGATCACGATTACAGCGCGTATCGGTGACAGCACGAAGACGGCTACGTTCACGATCAACCCGCCCACGCTTAATCAGGTATGGCTCTCGTACTCGACCGCGACCAGTGGAACAACATTCAGCGGCGCCGTCTACCTCCTCGGCCCTGCTCCAGCGCAAGGAATGACGGTTAAGCTGCATAGCGAGAACCCCATTCTGACGACCCCCATATTGGTTCAAGTGCCAGCAGGTGCGTCGATGGCGACGTTCGACGTTTCCAGCCAACACATCAAGGTGCCGGTCATCGTCCGTCTCAATGCCCATCTGAACAAGAAGCAAGTGTCGACGTCGGTTCGGCTCATTCCCTGATCCTGCGACCACTTCCGGGCGGCCCAAAACGGGCCGCCCGCTTGCCGTCCGAGGTCTCTCGACACCGGTTGGCAGACATCACGAGGATCCGATTTCAAATGCACTGGACGGGGGATTCGACGGTGGCGGGAGCGCAGTTGCCTGACAAGATGATCACGGTCAAGCCTGATCACGCTTCCTTTGCCTCCGTCCGCCCACGGATGGAGGCTCGCGCCCGGACGCATGCCATACTTCAGCAGTGATCGACTTGGCCCAAGTCGGGGACCGACCGAAGGAGGAATGTGGAGTCGTAGGACTCTACACTCCCAGCGAGGAAGCGGCGCGCGTGGCGTTTTTCGCCCTCTTCGCGCTTCAACACCGGGGCCAAGAGTCCGCCGGTATCGCGGTCAGCGATGGCAGCCAGGTGCGGATGCATAAGGACATGGGCCTCGTCGCCCAAGTCTTCAACGAGGAGATTCTGCACACGTTGCCGGGCAACCTGGCCGTCGGGCATACCCGCTACAGCACCACCGGCTCCAGTGTCCTTCGCAACGCCCAACCGATTTACTGCCAAAGCCTCGTCGGCGAAATTGCGGTCGCCCATAACGGGAACCTGATCAATGCGCGCGAGCTCCGCGCCGAACTCGAAGCCGAGGGCGAACACTTCGACGGCACCAACGACAGCGAAGTGATCGCCCGGCTCATGGTTCGCAACTTGCACCGTGGACCCGAGCATGCAGTTGCGGCCGTGATGGAGCGGATCAAGGGCGCTTACAGCGTCATCATCCTGACCCCGCACATGGTCATTGGCTTCCGCGATCCGAACGGGATTCGTCCGCTGGTCGCGGGTCGGGTTGCCGATGGCTTCATGATGGCGAGCGAGTCGTGTGCGTTCGGGCCGATCGGCGGCGTTGTCGAGCACGAACTCGCGCCCGGGGAAATGGCGATTCTTGATCAGGCAGGCATGCGCTTTGCCCAAGGTGCCCCCGCCGCAGGCAACAACATGTGCCTGTTCGAGTTCATCTACTTCGCAAGGCCCGACAGTCGGATGTACGCGACGACCTTGTACAGCGCTCGCGAACGAATGGGCGAGAATCTGGCGAAGGAGCATCCGGTCGAAGCCGACGCCGTCGTCCCCGTCCCCGACAGCGGCATCCCCGCTGCGCTCGGCTACAGCCGGCAGAGCGGGATTCCGTACGTCGAGGGCATGACCAAGAGCCGCTACATCCATCGCACGTTCATCCAGCCGGACCAGCGGATGCGCGAAATGGGCGTCCGCATGAAGCTCACGCCACTCGTTGAGCATATCGAGGGCAAGCGGATCATTCTGGTGGACGATTCGATCGTCCGGGCGACGACGACCAAGCAAATCGTGCGCCTGTTGTTCGAGGCTGGGGCGAAGGAAATCCACGTCCGCATTACCGCGCCGCCTATCAAGTACCCGTGCTTCTATGGCATCGACATGGCGAGCAAGGGCGAACTGGCGGCCGCACGGATGACGATCGACCAGATCCGCGACCATGTCGGCGCGACGACCCTCGGCTACCTTTCGATCGAAGGTGCAACGTCGGCCGTCGGGCCCGATTCATCGAACTTCTGCCTTGCCTGCTTCAGTGGCAACTATCCGATTGCTGTTCCCGAAGATCTTTCCAAGATGGCCTTCGAGCAGCCGCCCGATGTAGGCCAAATGGAGACCGTATCGACCGGGCAGATGCGACTCATCGAAGCTTAGGTCTGATCTTTCTTGCGCCTTCGCGTGGCCAGCGGACCAAAGGTCCCAATTTCTCATAGCGCCGGAACCAATGCCGCGTCACCTCTCATATACGTTCCCAAGGAGGCGAAGAAATGAAGACAAGTAGCGGACAAGGGATTAACGAAACGATCGTTTCGTGGACGACCGAAGAGGCAAAGAACTTCTTTGCCTACCTCGACCAAGTGGCCGACCAAACAGAAACAACGCGGGGAGATTCTCCTATGGAGAACCCCTCCCGCGCGAGAGTGGTGCGGCGCATTAAGCCGCTTCAGGTATTTGCGTAAGTCCGACCTGGACAAGGTCGGACTCCGCAGGTCCCCTTTCAGCTTGCTGCAGCGTCCTCAGCCAGACCAAAAGGCGCTGGCGTGAGGCGTGCAGCGAGGCGACGGAGGTGAATTCAGAGCGTTCTTCCGTGACGCCGCCGTTCACGAGCCGTAGATGGGGATGGGTCATAGGCTAATTCCAAAGGTCGGTGAGCGAGTCTTTCATCAGACCCCATGCACCTGCAATCGCCGCGCCCGCCACTGCCAAGGCTATGATGGTAAAGAGCATTTTTCTTCTCCTGGGTCTCCAGACCCGACATGCTCATTCCAACTTTTCTTATCCCATACCCTGGTATCGGATCGTCAACCTTACGGGGTCTTTGTCGAATACCGAATCGTTGCCGTCAGCACGGTTTCTAGCCTAAAAAGTGCGGGCCAGTAGGCCTAACATCGGCGACAATGCGAGCCGAAAAACGACGGGGGATGGGTACTCTATCCGCGTGGCGACGATCCTCGAAACCCGGCACATCACCAAGCGATTTCCCGGGGTAGTCGCGCTAGACGAGGTTTCCGTTCAGGTCGAGACGGGCTCCTGCCATGCGCTGATGGGCGAAAACGGGGCTGGTAAGAGCACGCTGGGCAAGATCATCGCCGGGCTGTACCAGCCCGATTCAGGCGAGATTTGGCTCGATGGGTCGCTCGTTCAGTTCGCGAACCCCCTCGCCGCGATGCGCGTCGGTATCGGCATGGTTCACCAAGAGCTTGTGTTTTGCGAGAACCTCTCGGTCGCGGAAAATCTTTGCCTGGACAGCCTCCCCGCGAGTGGGATCTTTCTCCAGCGCGGCGAGATGATCCGGCGCGCAACCGAATGGCTGGAAGCCCTCCAGGTTCAAATCGACCCCCAAACGCCGGTTGGCGACCTTCCGATTGCCAAGCAGCAGCTTATTCAGATTGCCGGTGCCGTGGGCCGGGGAGCCCGCGTGATCATCTTTGATGAGCCGACAAGCAGTCTCTCGCTCTTCGAAACCGAGATGCTTTACGGCCTGATCCGGAAGATTCGTGCAGCGGGCGTGACTTGTGTCTATGTGTCGCACCGCATGGACGAGATCTACGAGCTTTGCGATACCGTGACCGTGTTGCGGGATGGCTGCCTGGTCGAAACTCGCCCCCTCGCCGAGACCTCGCGCGACGAACTGGTGAAGATGATGGTCGGACGCCAGCTTGAAGCCGTCGATCACGTTGCATTTTCGCCTCAACTGGGTGACGTAGCCTTGACGGTTGAGGGACTCTCCAGCCCGGATCGATTCGAGAACATCTCGTTATCGCTTCGTCGCGGCGAGATTCTCGGGCTTGCTGGGCTCGTAGGTGCGGGTCGGACCGAGGTCGTGGAGGCCTTGTTCGGCCTTGATCCCGGGGCTGTTGGCAATGTGACCTTGCTCGGAAAGGAAATTTCCCATCCGAGCCCGTCGAAGATGCTCAGTGCGGGGTTCGGATTGGTACCCGAAGACCGCAAGCGGCACGGCTTGGTCCTAAACATGAATGCACGCGAGAACATCAGCCTTCCGACCCTCGACCGCCTGGCCCAACTCGGTTGGGTTCGGATGGGAGAGGAACGGGACCTCGCTGAGCAATATTTTGAGACCTTGCGCGTAAAAGCCCCGAATGTGGAATCCGGTGCCGTGGGCTTGAGTGGGGGCAACCAGCAGAAACTCGTGATCGCCAAATGGTTAGCCGCCCACTGTGAGGTCCTGGCCCTCGATGAGCCGACCCGGGGCGTCGATGTCGGGGCGAAGGCAGAGATCCATGAGCTGATTCGGGGCTTGGCGCTCCAGGGGAAGGCGGTGATTGTCGTGAGCAGCGACCTGCCCGAGCTTCTTGCCCTTTCGACGCGCATCCTCGTACTGCGGAACGGACGTATCGAGGGCGAAGTGACCCGCGAACAGGCCACGGAGGAAGCAGTCATGCGCCTCATGACCGGGGTCGGGGCTACTGCATGATCCAGGTTCTTTTGGGTGCGATGATTGCTGACGCGGACCGGGTCGCGCAGGCCCGGGCAAACAAGGAGCCCGTACTTCGGGAGATGTGTCAGCGCGCCGGGCTGGCGTATCCGCCCAAGGCGATTTTCCTGAGGGTGTTCAAGAAGGAGCGCGTCCTTGAAGTTTGGGGTGGCGCGAAAGCGGGTGGCGCGATGAGATTGCTGCAAACCTACCCCATCGCAGCGATGTCTGGAGGACCCGGACCCAAGCGCAAAGAGGGCGACCGCCAGGTGCCCGAGGGCTGCTATGTCATCGACCGCTTCAACCCGCAGAGTTCCTATCATCTATCGCTGAGAGTGAGTTATCCCAACGCCAGCGACCGAGTTTTTGCCGACAAGGCCGCGCCGGGTGGTGACATTTACATTCACGGGAACCAAGTCAGTATCGGCTGCCTCGCGATGACCGACGACAAGATCGAAGAGATCTATGTGTTGGCCTGGAACGTACGCAGGACTACGATCCCCGTTCACATTTTTCCGGCGAAGCGATACGATCACCAGATCAAATCCAACCCCAGCGAAGATACGCGAAACCTCTGGTCGGACCTCATTCCCATTCAGCACGCGTTCGACAAGTCGAGGGTCGTGCCGAAAGTGAAGATCGGCAAGGACGGCCGCCACCGCTTGCAAGAGCCGCGCACGAAGTAAGCCGATGGTGTAAGGGACTAATCCGCTTACTTCGTGCGCGGCTCTTAGGTTGCCGTGCCAAAGCGCGCGTGGGCCGCTTTCTCGAGGGCCTCGCGATGATCCGGGTGGGCGATTTCTATCATCGCTTTGGCGCGCTGGCGAAGGTTCTTGCCGTACAGATCGGCCACCCCATACTCGGTGACGACGTAGTGCATGTGGGCTCGGGTTGTCACAACCCCCGCGCCAGGCCTCAAATGCTCGACAATGCGGGTTTCGCCTCTCGACGTCGCACTCGGAAGCGCAATAATCGGCTTGCCTCCAGGCGAGAGAGACGCTCCGCGCATGAAGTCCATTTGTCCTCCAACCCCGGAATAGACGCGGCAGCCAATCGAGTCGGCACAGACTTGGCCCGTAATGTCGACCTCGATCGCGCTGTTGATGGCGGTGACTTTGGGGTTGCGGCGGATCACCGAAGTGTCGTTGACGTATTCGCAGTCCAGCAGGCTAACCTGTGGGTTGTCATCAATGAAGTCATACAGCCGCTGTGTCCCCAACACGAAACTCGCGATGATTTTCCCTGGGTGCACACGCTTTTGCCACCCGTCGACGACTCCCTTCTCGACGAGATCGATCAGTCCGTCTGAGAACATCTCCGAGTGAACGCCGAGGTTGCGATGATGACCGAGCGAGGCGAGGACGGCATTGGGAATCGCGCCGATTCCCATTTGCAGGGTAGCGCCGTCCTCGACCAATTCCGCGCAGAGGGCACCAATCCGTTCTTCGACGGCGTCCGGTGGCGGAATCGCGATCTCGGGGATCGGTGCCTCGGACTCGACGAACGAGTGGATTTCGTTGATATGAATCAGCCCGTCGCCATGAACGCGCGGCATCCTTGGGTTGATCTGCGCGATGACGTGCTTGGCCGCGAGCATGCCACCCCGGGTGGCCTCAACCGAGACCCCCATCGAACAGAAGCCATGCCGGTCGGGCGGCGAGACCTGGATCATGGCGACGTCGATGGGCATCCGCCCTGTCCGGAAGAGCGCGGGAACTTCGCTGAGGAAGATGGGGACATAGTCGGCGCGTCCATCGGCAACCGCCTGCCGGATATTGGGCCCGACGAAGAGCGCGTTAACCCGGAAACTTTCGCTTAGCGCCGGATCGGCATAAGGGGCAAAACCCTCGGTGTGAAGTTGAACGATCTCAACGTTGCGCAGCTCGGGCGCGCGTGCCGCCATCGCCGCCACCAGCGCTTGGGGCGCGGCGGCCATACCGTGAATCAGGACTCGGTTGCCCGAGCGAATGACATCGACGGCCGCTTCCGCCGTTACTCCCAACCTCATGGCCTAATGTTGCAACAATGCGGGCGCTCGTTGCTTCCAACGCACCCCTATCTAAGGTGAGGGACGAGCCCGACTGGGGTTAGAAGGCGCACGTGGCGGCGTCGAAGGGGGGACGTCCAAACCCAGAGGGCTGGCCGCGCGTAATAATCCATGGTATGAAACCGCAACGTTGGCTCGGCATCGCATCAATCGCTCTCTTTAGCACCTCTGCTTTCTCTCAGATTTCGCCCTCAGGGGGGATGTATTCGTTCAAAATGAAGCTGACTAAGGGGCAGAAAATCTCTTATGTGAGCAAAACGACCATCGCCACCGGCGGTATGAAGCCGATCGAAATGCCGTTGACGATGCAATGCACCGACGTCAAGGGTGACGTCTACACGGTCAAATACTCCGTCGGGGCGATCATGGGGCAGAAGCCTCAAGACATCACGATGAAGATCAACTCGAAGGGCGAGATTGTCGAAGGCAAGGGGGCGGCTTCTCAGATGACGGGCATGGGCGCGACCAGCTTGCCGAAGAAACCGATCAAAATCGGCCAATCCTGGACCGCAACCGTCGACAGCCCATCGATGGGCGGCACCATGAAGGTCACCAGCACCTACACCTTCAAAAGTGTCAAGAACGTGGGCGGGCGACAGGTCGCCGAAATCGGGCTGAAGATGACGGGTTCTGGGGCGAACGGGATGAAAGTGTCTGGGACCGGCAATCTGCTGCTCTCGATAGCGGATGCCAGCATGGCCGGCATGAACCTGGACATGAAGACAGGTGTTGGCGGTCAATCCTTCGACATGAAGATGGTTGTCACTCGAAAGTGAAGCTGAGGGTCGAATCCCCGGGCGATCCGGCGCTTCTGGCCATCCTGCAGCGTCACCCGAATGTAGAACTCTGCCCAAGCCCCCGTACCGCTGGCAACCTGTCGGCAACTGGACTTTCGAGGAAAGACTCTGCTTCGACAGACGGAGGGTTGGCGTCATGCCGGCAGGATGCCAGCGGTACTTTCCGGAGCCGGCAGGATGCCAGCGGTACGCTGGTCTTTCACCAGGGTGATTGGCGACGGGAAGTCCGCGTCGCGGACCCTACCTGCGAAGTCCGGGGTCTCGTCGAACTCATGGACAACAACCCGATGGTCTGTGCCGATGTCGTGTCGGTGCCCTCTCCGGGGGCTACCCTTGCGCTCATCGCACTCGGTCCTCTAGCCAAGGCAGGGCTGCTCCTCGAGCCGCCGACCCTTCTTGCCAACACGCCCTTGGACGAACAGGACATCGCGAACTACCTCGCTACCGAAGGTTGGGAGGCTGGTGCGGTGGGCAGCGCCCAAGCCGAGGACTTGGACGGCATTCTCGCGATGACCGCCATCGCCGCCGTTCGGCTCCCGCCAAATCCTGAAGACCTCGCAGGCATCTACGATGAGTGTTTCGGGCGGTCGTTCTTCGTGCACCACGATGCCGCGTCGATCTGGCATGTGAACCTTGTCAAAGGCACACCCAACGCGGTCTATCGCCTGAGCCTCAATCGTGAGGACAGCGTTGGCTTGCTCACGATCAAGGTCATGGCAGATGCGGACGGCAAGTGTGGTGCGGCCCAGGTGGTTCATGCCATGAACGTCATGGCTGGACTCGAAGAAAGCCTTGGTTTAGGGCTTTGACTTCGCCCAGGCGATCAGTTCGTCTTTGAGTCTTTCGCTGTAGAGCAGATTCCCGAGCAGCGTTGCCTTTTCGCGCGGCTCGATCAGCAGCCGGACCGGTGTTCCGGCGGCTTCACCTTCGATACTGATCCAGCGACCGAGGAAGACCCAGGTATGGGGATTGGCGCGCGTGCGAATCCGGCGGATGTCCTTCTTCTCGAAGTTGACTTGGACGGTCTCCCCCAGGAACTCCAATCGATCCGGCTTGATCAGCAGGAACCCGACATCCTCATGCGGATCGAGTGAACTGCGAAAGCGGGGGCGAGCCACCCCGACGAACTGTGTTGGCGGACCAGCCTTGGAGCCAAAGAGCCCAAGTCTGCGCATCAGCTCTCGCTTCATGAAGCTGTTTTGATAGAACCCCAAGAAGTTCAGCGAAATCCAGCCGACGATCGGGAAGGCAATGAAGAACCAGATCGCAGGGCTGTCCAGTGGACGGTCTGGCTTGAACGTGATAAGTCCAAGGACGAGAAGCGGCAGGCAGAGTATTGCTGGCAAGAGGTTGCCCATCACTTTGCGCGACTTCGACCAGACCTTCTCCGCCACGCCCCGATGTTACCTACCCCCGTAACGCTGGCATCCTGCTGGCATTCCTCCGTACGACTGGCGTCCTGCCGGCAAGCGCTTTACCTCTTGCTGCCCTTTCGTGATCGAGTTGCTCCGGCTGAACCTCTCCCCCAACCCCTCTCCTCCGCCACCTCATCTTCCGATCGCCCTATTCCTCGGGCGCAGGAGAGGGGAGCCCGGGACCCCGGGACCCCGGGACCCCGTACCGCCCGTATCCACCGACCCTCGCCAACGAATGCCAGGCTGATTGCGTTGAGTAATGAGGTGAAACGGATCATCGCGAACTTAGGGGCCGCCATGCGCAGTCTGGGTGAGCAGCGGACGCGGGCCGCTCTTAGCGCCCTCGGCGTCATGGTCGGTGCTATCGCGATCATCCTGCTCGTCAGCATCGCGAAGGGGGTGCAGAAGGACCTCACCGATCAGGTGAACGATCTCGGGGTCAACGTCCTCGTGGTTCTCCCCTTCCGCGTTGAAGAAGGCTCGATGTTCATGCCCAATGCGGCAGGGCTGAGCTACCTGCGTGTCGAAGATGTGGAGCGTGTGCGGGAGGTGCCTGGCGTTCGGCGAGTCGCCCCCATCGTTTTCGCGGGCGGTGCCATTCGGCGGGGCGAAAAGACGAGCCCAACCACGCTGATCCTCTCCGCAGGCGGCGACTGGTTCAAGATTCGGCCGGTCAAGCTCCAGGAAGGCACCCTCTACACCTCCGAAACGGAGACTCGG
The DNA here is from genome assembly GCA_019694835.1 of Fimbriimonadaceae bacterium. Next base: position 16,145 of record JAIBBE010000220.1, read on the forward strand.
CCAGTTTGCGTGATCGGGTCGGTGGCCAAGGAGAACCTCTTCGGTTCCGAGTCCGCGGTCGGCAAACCCGTCGACATCAACGGGACGACATACACGGTGATCGGGGTTACCGAGGACAAAAAGCAAGAGGACAGCATGATGGCGATGGGCAGCTTCGAGAACATCGCCTACATTCCCTACGGTTGGTTCCGGGGCACCAACGACGAGCCTCAACTGCACCGCATCATGGTTCAGGTGGAGCCTGATCGAGAGCCCAAGTCGCTCAAGGCGAGCGTCGAGGCCGTGCTCGGACAGCGATTGGATCGCGCCCAATACTCCGTCCAGACGCTGGGCGACCTTCTAAAGCTCGTTTACAAACTGATGGGGATCCTCACCTGGCTGCTGACCGGTCTGACTTCCATCGCCCTTTTCGTTGGCGGCGTTGGGATCATGACGGTCATGCTCATGTCGGTCAACGAACGTGCCAAGGAGATCGGCGTGCGCAAGACCGTCGGTGCCCGCCGCGGCGATATCTTCTGGCAGTTCTTGATCGAGGCGATTGTCCTTGCCCTGGTGGGAGGATTGGTCGGTCTCGGCGTGAGCGTTGGTGTATGCTGGGGGCTGGCCACGTACACGCCGATCAAGCCGCTTATTACGTGGGACACCATCGCCCTTTGTTTCGGGGTGAGCGTCGGGGTGGGTGGCTTCTTTGGCCTCTTGCCTGCCGTGAATGCGGCCCGGAAGGACCCGGTTACGGCGCTGCGGATGGAGTCTTAGGTTTCGGAAAGTCGTACCGCTGGAATCCTGCCGGCACCGCTCACGGAGAAACGGCATCGGGAGGCGGTAGGTGCGGTACGGGTCTTCTTCTTTGGTTTCGGGTCCTCCGTGAGCGGTGCCGGCAGGATTCCAGCGGTACAGCCCGACTCGCTTTCTTGCCCTTGTTGCGACACTCCAGTACGTTCATCGACAGACCTCGTGCAAGACGGCCTCGGTTTTGTCGAGGATGGCGTCGATGGTGAACTCGCGCTGTACACGGTCAATGCCCGCCCGGGCTAGCCGTATCCGTAGGTCTGAGTCGCCCAAAACTCGTTCCAGCCGCTGAGTCAGTGCCTCGACATCCTCCTTTGGATAGATCAGCGCGCTTTCCTCGTCAATCGCGATTTCACGGATTGCGCCGGAGTCGCTGTTGATCAGCGGTGCCCCGCATGCCATCGCCTCGATCGAAGTCCGCCCAAACGGCTCGTTCCAGATGGGCGGATTGATGAACGCTAGGGCCGAACGCATCTTAGCTACAACCTCCGCGTGAGGGCGTTTGCCAAGGAAGACGACGCGCTCACCGAGCCCAAGGTCTTGGGCAAGCTGACGGACCTCGGTGCGATAAGGCTCTGGTCCGTCGCCGAGGATCCGAAGGGTGATATCGGTCTCGGACAGTCGGCTGAACGCCTCGATCGCGATATGAATGCCCTTGTGCCGCTCGAGTTGACAGGCGATGAGGAACTGTCGGGGTCGGGGCTGGTCAAGTTCTGCCAATTCGATGACGGGGAAGTCGATGCCCCGGTGCACGACAAACGAGCGTTTCATTGGGAATCCGCCCTTTCGGTACTCGGATTCAAGGAAGTGGGAATTGAACGAGACGTTATCGTATCGAATCGACCGAAAGAGTTGGTACCACCGCCGTGAAAACAAACTGAGATTGAGCTGGGCCAAGCGACTGGTCGCCTCGACCTTCTGCTGTTCCAGCATGAAGTAGTCGCCCATGTTCCAGACGACAGGGATGCCCTTGGCATCGACGGGGTGAAACAGGGCAGGCCCGATGTTGTGCATGCCGAAGAACATCGCGACATCGTAGTTTCGCCCGTTCAGGAACTCACGGATGATTGGGAGATTTGGCTTGACTGCTCGTAGCCGCAAGTACAGAGGCCACCAGCCGTGCATCCGAACATGCTTTTGGCGGAGTTCCTCGTCCGAAATCTCGGGAGTGAACGTGAGCACTCGGTACGTGTCGACTTCATCCCCATGGATGGCGATGCCGGGGGGAGCCTTTCGCGTGACGACATCAACCTGGTGTCCACGCTCACGAAGGCCGATGACCGTTTTCTGCGCGCTCAACTCCAGTCCCCCGATGTAGTCGGGCGGAAACAAGTTGCTGACGACGAGGACCTTCATTCGGCTGAGAGGGTACCGCGTGGGTAGTGGGTAGTGGGTAGTGGGTAGTGGGTAGTGGGTAGTGGGTAGTGGGGAGTTGTGCGTAGCCGGTTGGGTCGTGCGGCCAAAATCAGACCCCTGATTCATACAGAAAGGCCCACCGAGTTACCGGTGGGCCCTCCATTTCAAGCAAGAGGAAAGACTTACTTGCTGTTTCGGCGTCGGCGGATGAGGGCCAGGGCGCCAAGTCCGAGAGCAGCCATCGTGCCGGGCTCGGGAACCGCGTTGGTGCGGAAGTTGACATTGACGTTTCCGGTTGTGTTGGTCGACGTCGTGGTGGCGTTGAATCCGCCGGCAAACGTGGTATTGAAGCCACCAACGGCCAGGTAATAGACGCCGGCCGCGAGCGTACCGTCGCGGCCATTGCCGCCAACGGAGGTGCCAAGCGTTCGCGTCGGAGCGGTGAGGCCCCAGGTCAGCTGGCTGGTCGAGCCTGATCCGTCATCGTCGTCGTTGGCGATGAGGTTGCCCAGCGCATCGTAAAGGCCGATTTCGGTGTCAAAGCCCGACCCTTCGGTGTCGATGTCAAGGAAGGTACCCGCACCGTTCGAAGCGCCGGCATGCGAAAACTTGTACCACTTGATCGCGCCGCCGGTGTGGCTGGCCGAAACATCCGGCGTTGTGTAGACAGGCGTAAGATCGTTGATGAGGCCAAGTTCCGTGCTAGGCGGAGGAGTCGGGGGCACAAAAACGGTGCTGGAGAACTTCAGGTTCGACCAGACGGCGTCGGCCAAACCAGCGCCGCTATCGTCGAAGCTTTCGTAGAACTCGAGGTCGAAGGTATCACCGGCATTGACAGCCGAGCCCACGATGTTGCCGGTAAGCCCGAAAGCGTTGCCAGCGGCCAAATTGGTCGATCCGGTGAAGTCACCGAGGCTGGTGAACTGGATCAGACCGGTCTTGCCCGTGTTGTTGTTCGTGATCTGAACGCGGGCTTCGCTCGCGAAGGTGCCCACATTGACTTCGGTCAGCGTGCCGCTGATGATGCTGATGGTGCTGCCGAAGAGGTACGAGGCACCGGCACCAACCGAACGATGCTCGTTACCGGCGGCGTCGAGCGCGTCATTGGAATTGATGTTCTCCGACGTAAAGTCGAATGTAGTCTGGGCGAAGGCCGACGATGCGACCGTTGCGAGCGCCAGAACGAAAAGACGTTGCATTTTCATAGAAAGACAGAGCTCCTCTCAAAAGATGATGGATGCCAGTTAGCAGTGTCTATTATAGATGGTTCGGTCCCACCTGGTTTGGCAATTCCACCAGGGTGAGCGAAGAACTCGTATTGTTGCGAGTGTGTAACTTGCAAGACTAGACTTATCTTTAACACGAAGACCTACCTCAGCCCGGACCATTTCCGGGCTTATGGTTGACTTCTCCCAATACGGCGTTGAAGAACGCCGTTCTCGTCCCCGAACTGCACTCCAATGCGCCCGACACTTAAGGAGCATTCAGCTTCCACACCTGACTGGCGACCTTGTCGCCGACCTTGATCTCCAGCGTGTACTCGCCTGCGGCGATGTAAGTCGGGCGCTCGGCTTCGTAGGGGTCTTTGAGCTTGTCGGCGGCGGTCTTCGGGTCCCATTTCTTCACGTCAATCGTGTTCGGCTTGCTTGGCGTGAGTTCGAGGTCAACCGAGATGAAGTTGAAGCCGGGGACGGCGTCGATGGCGACTTCTTTGACGACCTTGCCGGTCGCCTTCTCCTTGAGACTCACGGTGCCCTTGCCGCCCGCTTTCGCGAAGAACCGCCCGTTCAGCAGTTGCTTTCGATCCGGGTCGCCGCTCCAAGCCTGACGACGGTCGAAGCCCCAGCGTGCGCCTCGGGTCATGTCGTCGACGGTCCAGAGGTAGATGTCGGGCTTGGTGACTTCGTCGGTGATGTCGTCGAACGGCTTGAGGCTGAGCACCCAGCACGACCGAGCGTGGGTGGCGATGACGAGGTCGCGCTCGCGTTGCTGTATCTGGAGATCGTGCACCGGCAGGTTCGAAAGCCCACCTGCGAGTGCCTCCCAAGTGTTGCCGAGGTCGAATGAGACGTAAACGCCCATGTCGGTGCCGACATACAGCATCTCCTTGTGCTCGGGGTCCTCGCGGATGACGTTGATCGGCTCGTCGGGCAGGTTGCCGACGATGGATTTCCACGTCTTGCCGTAGTCGTCGCTTCGCCAGAGATAAGCCTTGAAGTCGTCTTCGCGGTAGCCATTCTGAGCGACGTAGACTCGCGCTCGGTCGTACTTGCTAGCGACCACGCGACTGACCCATTTGTCGGGAGCGGGGGTCGAGATGTCGGTCCAGGTGCCGCCGTGATCCTGCGTGATCTTGACGGTGCCGTCGTCGCAGCCGATGACGACTTGGCCGAACTTGAACGGGCTTTCGCTGATGTCCTTCAGCGTCGAGAACGGGACGTCGCCGTTGGGCAGGTTCTTGGTGAGGTCGCCGCTCAGGTCCTCCCACGTTCGACCTCGGTCGAGCGAGCGGCTGAGTTTCTCGCTGCCCACATAGATGATATCGGCGTGGTGGGGTGAAACGATGATTGGGGCGATCCAGTTGTAGCGCTTGGTTCGAGGCGGGCTGACGTTCCAGCGCTCATTCGTCTTCTGATCCCAGGCGTTGAATGACCCGAACTGGCTGCTCGAATAGATCAGATCGCCGTCGCCACGTGGGTCGACGGCAATCGCGCTGCCGTCGCCTCCGTTAATGTCCTTCCACGCGCTGAGGTCCGAGAATCCGGGCCGATAGGTGCTCGGGCCCAGCATCGTTCCGTTGTCCTGGAGGCCGGTGATGATGTTGTAAGGTCGCTTGTTGTCGAGGGCGAGGGTGGTGGTTTGGCCGACGGCGAGGTTGTTCAGGTGCCGCCAGGACTTCCCACCGTCTTCGCTGAGGTAAGGGCCGCCATCGTTGCCGTTGACCATACGCTTAGGGTTCTGGGGATCCCAATACATCGCGTGGTGGTCGGCGTGGTTGCGGTTGGCGATGACCGAGAACGTCTTGCCGCCATCGCGGCTGCGGTAAACCTGCAACCCCAGCGCGACGAGGTCGTTGGGATCTTTCGGGTTCACCGCGATTTTTCCGAAGTAGTACCCGTAGTCGATTTCGATGCCGCCGCGATGGGTTTTGCGCCAGGTCTTGCCCGCGTCGTCGGTGCGCCAGAGTTCGACGTACACGCTGTCCATCGCGAACACATTTGGACTTCGCCGCTCCATGAGCGCGCGAACATCGGCGAGCGTTTTCTTCTTGTCCTTGATCTCGGCCACGAGGTCCTCGATCTTCGTGCCCCGCGGCAGATAGGCATCACCGAACCTCTCGAGGACGCCTTTGTCGAGCCCGACGAACTCATCCTCGGTCAAACGGATGAACCGCATCGGAGTCAAGGTGCCCGAGGGCGCGAATTCGTTCTTGAACTTCGTATCGGGATCACCGCCTTGGAAGTCAATAAGAGCGTAGGCGACTTTGGGGTCGGACGGCGCGAAGGCAAGGCCGGTACGCCCAACGAACTCGCCGCTAGGCAGCGCGGTCACTTTGGACCAAGACTTGCCGCCATTTTCGCTACGATACACCGCGCTTCCCGGGCCCGACTCTTTGAAGTTCCATGCGCGCCGGTCGTTGTCCCACATCGAGGCGAGGAGGACGTCGGGGTTCTTGGGGTTCATCGCGAGGTCGATCGCGCCGGTGCGGTCGTCGACCTTGAGGACGTGATTCCAGGTTTTGCCGCCGTCTTCGGTCTTGAAGACGCCCCGCTCGGGGTTGGCTGAGTACAGATGGCCCATGGCGGCCACGTAAACCGTATCCGGCTTGCGCGGGTCGACCAAGATCTTCCCGATATGGTGGCTCTCGGGGAGGCCCATATGGGTCCAGGTTGCCCCTGCGTCGGTACTCTTAAAGACCCCCGTGCCCGAGTAGACCGTGCGTTGGCTGTTCGATTCTCCGCTGCCCAGCCAGATCGTCTTTCCATCGCGGCTTACGGCGATGTTTCCAATTCCGAACGCGCTCTGATTCTCGAAAAGGGACGTCCAGGTGATGCCGTCGTCCTCGGTGCGCCAGAGCCCACCGGTCGCGAAGGCGACGAGAAGCTGCTCAGGATGATCGGCCGGTGATTCGATATCGATGACGCGTCCGCTTTGATTCTCTGGCCCCACGCTCCGCCACTTGAGTTGACTGAACCGCGACTGCTTGAGGAGTTCCAGTCGCGTGTCGTAAGCCTGCGCCCGCTCGGCGGCAGTCGTACCGCGGTATTGCTTTGAATGGAAGGTTTTCTGCTCCTCCAGCTTGGAGGGCGGCGGCTTGAGCTGATCTTGGGTCTGGCTGACGAGCAACGGGAGAATCAGGGAGAGCAGACGCATGAGGGCGTAGGATTACCCGTTTTTTGCCGTACAATGGTGGAATGCTCTCCGCTTCGCGACCGATTTGGAAGGGAATGATCAGTTTCGGGATGGTGAGCATCCCGATCAAGCTGTTCACCGCCACCAGCAGCAAGGACGTGGCCTTCAACGAGCTTTTCAAAGAAGACCACAGTCGCTTGAAGCGCATTCGCTGGCACCCGACCCTTCAGCGCGAGGTCGGTTCGGACGAGGTGGTTAAGGGCTACGAGTACGCGAAGGGGCAGTACGTCGAACTCACCGACGAGGACTTCGAGAAGCTCCCGATCGCCAGCAAGCACACCATCCAAATCGTGCAATTCGTGCACGAAGACGAAATCGACCCCGTCTACTTCGACCAAGCGTATGCGATCGAGCCTGAGGAAATGGGCCTCAAACCCTTCGCGTTGTTCATGCACGCCGTCTCGAAGAAGGGCCTCGTCGCGATCGGAAAAATCGCGATTCGCAAGAAAGAACAGCTTTGCGTGCTGCGCGCCTCGGGCGGCAACTTGCTGATGAGCACGCTGTACTATCCCGACGAGATCCGCGTCGACACGTCGAAACCCCTCCCAACCGTCGAACTCTCTGAAGCAGAAGAGAAGATGGCGAGCGCACTGGTCGACCTGCTCACCGGCAAGTTCGAGCCGGAGGACTTCAAGGACGAGTACCGGGAGCAGCTCATGGGCATGATCCAAGCCAAGCTCGACGGCAAGGAAGTCGTTACCGCGCCGGAATCCGCGCCGCAAGTCATGGATCTCATGGAAGCCCTTCGCGCGAGCTTGGCCCAAGCCGAAAAAGCAAAGGCAGGCTAATCGGGCAGCAGCGTCGCCCCGGACTGGATCAGCGCACGGTAGTTCACCGACAGATCGCTGATCCGGACCGGCCGACCCGCTTTGAGAGCCATCCCGGCAAGCTTCTCCATATTCCCGCCCGGATTGGCGAGGACGATGTCCAGGCGTCCAGCCAGCGAGGCCACGATTCGGTCGCGAGTTCGGTTGCCTTCCTTTTGGTAGTCGAGGTCGGGTGCGGTGGCGGAGATGGCGAGGTCGGTGAAGGAGTCGAACTGGTATCGCCAAAGGCGGGCAGTCCGGAATGGCTCGTCTTTGAGTTCTTCGCCGAGGGCGGCAAACAGACCTCGATCCAACACCAAGATGCGCGGCGCTCCCCATCTGAGCGGTACGACGGCTGCGCGCTGGTATTCCAGCGTATCGTGTCCAGCCACGAGGATCTCGCCATTCAGAACGCCTTCTTCGGCGAGCCTTTCGACTCGGTCGAGAGCTGCGGGGGGCGACGACCTGGAAGACAGCACCGCGAACGATCGCGCCTCGAGGAGTTTGGTGTTTCCATAGAGAAACAGCATCCCGGGCGGGTCGGGGTCCATGGCCTCGATCATGGCGGGATAATGAGCGTCAGCTGCCGTCACGAGGGTGACGCCAAATCGGTCCAGGCGGTCTTCGACGCTGCGTGCCTCGTCGACCTTTGCCGCTTTCACCGTGGACCATCGATGGACTTTCGAGGCGGCCAGACGATACTCTTCGCCAAGCGACTCCGGACTGAGTTTGAGGAAATCCTTGACCGACCGCCCGAGCAGGTCGTTGCGCGCGAGGACGCGGCAAATCGTCTTGCCGCCGATCCCGGGGGTCAGGGCCAGCGCCAAAGCGAGAGTTCGGCGACCTGTGTCCATTGGGCTGAATTGTACGCTACGCGGTACCCTTGGTCCATGCGACTGACGCACCTGGTCTGCTGCGCGGGTTGAGCGAGTAAATTGGGCCCGGCCCAACTTTCGGAGGTTCTCCGAAAACTCCCTCGAAGCGCGAATCCCAACCTCCTCGTCGGATTTGAAAGCAGCGACGACGCGGGGGTGTTTCGGCTGTCCGAAGATCAGGCCCTGGTGCAGACCCTTGACTTCTTTACACCCGTCGTCGATGATCCGTATGCCTACGGTCAGATCGCGGCGGCGAATGCGCTGAGCGATGTTTACGCCATGGGTGGGCGACCGCTCACGGTCATGAACATCTGCTGTTTCAACCCGACCTTGGCTCCCCCCGAAGTTTGGGCGGCAGTTCTTCTCGGCGGCTACGACAAGACCACCGAGGCGGGAGCGGTCGTCGTGGGTGGGCACAGCGTGGAGGATCGGGAGCCGAAATTTGGGCTCAGTGTAACCGGCGTCGTGAACCCGCAGCACATGTTCGCCAACGACCGCGCCCGACCTGGCGACCGGATTTGGCTATCGAAGCCCCTCGGTACTGGCATCGTCACAACGGCGGCCAAGTACGACTCATGCACATCCGAAGAACTCGATGCGGCGGTGCGTTCCATGAGCACACTGAATCGGGAGGCGTGCGAGTCAGGACTTGCGGTCGGCGCTCGCTGTGCCACCGACATCACCGGGTTTGGCTTGGCTGGTCACCTCTTCAATGTTGCCCGAGCGTCAGGCGTTACCCTCGAGCTCTCCTCAGCAGCGCTCCCACTGCTTCCAGGTGTCGAGCGGATGGTCGCGGAGGGGCACACGACGGGTGGGGGCACCCGAAACCGTGAGCACCTCGGCGACGCGCTCACCTTTGGTCCCGGAGTCCCAGAATGGCTGCAACTGGTCATCGTCGACCCACAGACGAGCGGTGGCCTGGCGGTATTTTCTCCCGAACCGGTCGCGGGGTCGGTTGAAATCGGGCGTGCCGTCGAGGGGCCCGCAAAAATCATGGTTACGTGAGCCGAATCTCCAAGAGGATGTCGCTTCGAGCCACGAGTTCGCGTCGTAAAGAAGACGAGCCGGTGGCCGGGTGATGAATTCTTGCTCACCGGAGCCCTCCCCCGTTGCGCTCCTTTGCGTCCGTGGCGTGAGTCTCCGGAAAGGTCTCACGCGGAGGTCGCCACGGTTCGCAACGACGGATGAGCTCGACTGATGCACAAATCCAACACATTCGGCCGTTCGGCATCGGTTTGCCTGCGTGAGCACGCGGGCCTGCCGAAGTTTGGCGGGAAACCTTCAATGACGCGACCCGATATACTCGCAGCATGACCGAGACCATCTTACGAACCCCCCTTTACGATGCCCACGTCGCCGCCGGAGGGAAGATGGTGCCGTTCGCGGGTTACGACATGCCCGTCCAGTACGCAGGGATTATCGCCGAGTCGCAGGCGGTTCGCGAGGGCGCGGGCATGTTCGATGTCAGCCACATGGCGAGGCTGAAGTTCACGGGCGATCGGGTCATCGAGTTCCTCGAGTGGGTGACCGCGAACGATGTCAGCAAACTCGGCGACGGGGAAGGGCAGTACTCCTTGCTTCCGAATTTCGAGGGCGGCTGCGTCGACGACATCATCGTCTACCGGATCTCGCTGACCGAGTGCCGGATGGTCGTCAACGCTGCGAATCACGCGAAAGATGTCGCCTGGCTGAAGGAGCAGAACACGTTCGGGGTGGAGATAGAAGACTACACCGGCGCCACCGCCATGATCGCGGTTCAAGGGCCGAATGCGGTCGCCACTCTCCAAGCCATGAGCGACAAGGCAGCCGAACTTGATGCGGCTCCCGCGTTTGGGGTCGTGAATACGACGATCGGGGGCGTGATGTGCTTCGCGGCAAGGTCAGGATACACGGGAGAAGACGGCTTCGAGTTGATTTGTGCCGCAAGTGATGCCCAGAAGCTCTGGGCTGCGCTCTTGGCAGCGGGCGTCGTGCCGTGCGGTTTGGGTTCTCGCGACGTGTTGCGCGTCGAGGCTGGGCTTCCTCTTTACGGGCATGAACTCGGCGACGACCTCAGCCCGATCGCGGCGGGCTTGGGATGGGTCATTTCGAAGACGAAGTCGTTCATCGGCAGCGAGATCATCAACAAGGCGCGTGCAGAAGGAACTCCCAAGAAGCTGCAAGGCATTCGGCTCGACTCGAAACGCCTGCCCACGCCCGGAATGAGCGTGTTGGTCGGCGATCAGGTCGTAGGCGAGGTTTGCAGCGGGATCTATTCGCCGACATTGGGTGTCGGCGCAGCGTTCGCGTTCGTTGATGCGGACATCAAGCAAGGGGCATCGTGCGCACTCGACATTCGGGGCAGGGCGGAGCCAGGGACGGTGGTCAACAAGCGCTTCTTCCGGCGCGCGTAGGTTTCCGGCAAGTACCGCTGGCGTCCCGCCGGCAACCGCATGCGGGAGCTCCGATCTAGGGGTGAACTTGCAAGAGTCTCCCGTTATGACCTCTCAATCAGCCCCAAACCAAGTCCGTGTAAGGGGAGCCTTATCGCCCACCTGGCAGGCTTCCGAGATGCCGGCGGGACGCCAGCGGTACACCGGAACTCAAGCGACCGGAATCGGGCATGGCGAGGGGAAGTGGGAGTTGTCGAAGAACTTCACTCCCAGGGCAGCCGCAAACCGCAGGCCGTCCTGCTGAAGTCGCCCTGCTTGGCTACCAAGCGGCGCCGACGTGGGAACGTTGTGAGACTCGCGAGCGAGGATGAGCAAGGGTTGGCGGGCAGCCTTCCAGTGCAATACGAGGCGGTAGATCACGGGACGAGTGACGCCAGCGGAAAAGGGCAGCACCTCGGTCAGGAGCACGATCGCGTCGAACTCGTCCAAGCTCCCACGCGTCACGCGCTTTCGCAGACCCTGTCCCTCAAGCCGCGCATAGGTGTGAGCCGTGAGGTCGCAGACGAGTCGTTCGTTCGAGAGCGCACCCCACAGCCCGGCTCCGCCGACGGCCAGTCCAATCGGCCAAGCCAAACTCCCCCACGAGGGCAGCATAAGGAAAATCAGCACCGGCCACACGACGAGGCAGATGATCACGAGCGCCTCATACCAGGCGGGCGGGGCGAAGATAAGGCGTCGATTCTCCCGTCCGAACCGACCGACCAGAGGCGTTTCGAGCCCAACTTTTCGACGTGGCGGACCGGCTGAGCGGCCCGGATGAGAGCCTGGCGCCTCCATCTACAGCCCTTCTGCCCATGACACGACCTTCGCCGCGATTTGTGCGCGCGTCTCCCGGTCGGACCGTCCGAACGCCTTTGGCGCGTGAAGCGAGTGGTCAGCACCGTCGAACCAGATCAGCTCGAAATGGGGCAAGTCCTTGGTGGCCGAGACCAGGATATCGGGGGTGCAGAAAGGGTCACGGGTGCCTTCGAAACAGAGCGTTGGGACCTGGATTCGAGGCAGGTGTTCGACGCGAAGCTTCTCGGGCTTGTCGGGCGGGTGGAGCGGGTATGAAAGAAGGACGAGCCCGTAGATCCCCCTCCCCGGCCCTCCCCCGCAAGCGGGAGAGGGGGAACCAGTCAAGCTCCCTCCCCCGCAAGCGGGAAAGGGGGAACCAGTCAAGCTCCCTCTCCCGCTTGCGCGGGAGGGCTGGGGAGGGGGATCGGCCGCGAGCATCGATGCGACCCGGCCACCCATCGAATGGCCTCCGATCAGGAGCTTCTCTGGAGACAATTCCCGTTGGATACTCTCGACCACTGCCTGATACTCGGAAATCAGCTTCGGCATGGGCGATGGGATGCTCTTACCGGCGTCGCGATAGGCGAAATTGAACCGAACCACGCCGAGACCGACTTCCACGAATGCTTGAGCCAATGCGGCGATGTGCTCGGAGTTCATGTTTCCGCCTGCACCGTGGGCGAGAATGAGCCAGATGTCGCGAGTCCCGGGCTGGATGATCATGGTTTGACTTCCTCAGCGAAGACTTGAGTAGGCCCGGCTCCGGCCAACGCGAGCCCTGCGACAAAGCAGCCTCCTGGGACATTCCCCACAATGAACTCACGACGGCCGCCCTCGATAAAGGCGAGATGGAGTTCTTTCTTCGCCCATGTGTTGTCGAACTTCACGTGCCTCTCGCCCGGCTGGACGTCAAACGACTTGGTTTCGCCATAGCCAATTCGGCCCTCCATCTTGCCATCGATGTAGACGTCCACGTTCCGCATCTTCACGTCTCGCGCCGAATCCCGCCGAACCACCAAAGTTGCCATCTGGGCCATCAACCTGAGTATGAAGCCTGTGGGGTACCATCTTTGGGCCGAGAGGTTGGGGTGCGGTTGCCACTGCGCCTGTGATTCGCGGCTATTTCAAACTGAGGTTATCAAAGGCACATGCGAGTACGAATTCGCCTTCGGGCATATGATCATCGCTTGATTGATCAGTCGGCAGAGAAGATTGTCGACACCGCGCGCCGCACTGGCGCGCGAATCAGCGGTCCGATTCCGCTTCCGACCAACATCCGCAAGTTCTGCGTGATCCGTGGGCCGCACATCGACAAGGAGTCGATGGAGCACTTCGAGTTGCGCACGCACAACCGGCTCATCGACATCCACGAGCCAACCAACAAGACGATCGACGCGCTCATGCGCCTTGACCTGCCCAGCGGCGTCGACATCCAGATCAAGACCTAAGCGCGAACTCGCGGCAGGCGAATGGGTCGGTCACGAGTTGACCGGCCCCTTTTCGTTGTCCCCAACATCCGCGACAATTCTCTTCGCGAAATCCTTAACATCTGGCGAAAATACGTGTACACTAGCAATAGTCTGTGCTCATTCAGAAGGGCTCCTTTGTGTGTAAGGAGAAGGAAGTCATGAAGAAGATATTCGCTTTGATCGGACTGACGTTGCTAGTTGGCAGTGCCAACGCCGTGACGTTCACCCTCACCGACGGCAACGCTCTCGTCAACGGCGATGACGTCGACCTCCTGTACAACTGGTTCACCGACGGTGTCGATGACCTGTTCAACGAAGACTACTATTTCCGCATCGGGCAGAACCCGGAAGATCAGGTCTCGAGCCTGGGCGGAGCGGTGGTCACTCAATTCGCGGCCAATATCGCCAACGTTCGATTTCAGAACGCCGTTGTGGCCTTCGACATCACTTACACGCTCGCTGGTGGTGCACCTGGCAGCGGGACCTCGGACATTCTCGAAGTCGTGCGAGTGCAGAACAAGACCGATCAGGCCTTGGACTTCCACCTGTTCGAGTACGACGACTTCGACCTCAACGCGACGGCAGGCGGAGACAATGCCAGGCTGGTCAACAGCTCGACCATCGAGCAATGGGAAGCGAACACGACCGCTCTGGTCGGCTCGGTGCCTCCGTTTGATCGATGGGAGATCGCCGCGTTCCCGACCATCTTCAACAAACTCAACGACGGTGTGGCCGACAACCTCAGCAATGCCACGACGCCCATCGGTCCCGGCGATCTGTCGTTCGCCATGCAGTGGGATCGCACGATTGCCGCTCGCGGCACGTTCATCATGTCGAAGAACAAGAGGATCGAGGTCGTGCCTGAGCCAGCAACGCTGGCCGCGCTCGGACTGGGTGCGCTTGCCCTCTTTCGACGGCGAAGGAGCGGGTGACGGGGGACGGGTAGCGGGTGGCGGGTAGCGGGGACGGAATGAAAGTACTTTCATTCTGCCCACGCTACCCGGAGCTTCGCCCCGACTTCTTCCGCCGGGTGACCTCGCTCAGCGTTGCGGAGTGCCTGCATTCTCGGTAGGCCTTCCTTGTTCTCTTCGATCCACTTTCGCGTGAACTCTCCACTCTGAATCTCGGCCAGAATCTCGCGCATGGCCTGACGGCTGGCCTCCGTTACGACCCGCGGGCCAGCGTTGTACCCGCCCCATTCGGCCGTATCACTGATGGCCTCGCGCATCCCGGTAAGACCCCGTGCATACAGCAGATCGACGATCAGTTTGACCTCGTGCAGGCACTCGAAATAGGCCGTTTCAGGTTGGTAGCCTGCGGCGACGAGGGTGTCGAACCCGGCTTTGATCAGTTCGGGCACTCCTCCACACAGCACCGCTTGCTCGCCGAAAAGATCGGTTTCGGTTTCTTCCTTGAAGGTCGTCTGGAGGACGCCGATTCGGGCGCACCCAATGGCCCACGCATAACCGAGTGCCCGTTGATGGGCTCGCCCCGTCGCGTCTTGATGCACCGCGATCATAGCGGCTAAGCCTCGTCCCGCCAGGAACTCCGTTCGGAGTAGGTGTCCGGGGCCTTTCGGGGAGACCAAGGCGACATCGACCCAGGCGGGCGGCTCGATAAGCCCAAAGTGGATGTTGAATCCGTGAGCAAAGAGCACCATCTGACCCTCGCGCAGATGAGGCTCGACCGAGGTTCGGTAGATCTCCGCCATCGGCACGTCGGGCGTGCAGAACATGACGATGTCCGCCCATCGGGTCGCCTCGGGCAGGTCCATCGCCGTAAGGTTGCTCTGCAACACGGCCTGACGATGCGGACTTCCCGGTCGCAGGCCGACGGCAACTTGCAGCCCTTGATCGCGGGCGTTGAGGGCGTGAGCATGGCCTTGATTGCCGAATCCGAGCACCGCAATCTTTTCGCCGAGAATGGCAGGCTGGTCAACGTCGGATTCGTAATAGAGGGTCGCAGGCATCTGGATCGAGTGTGGCACTGCCCCCCACCGTACCGCTGGCAGCCTGTCGTCGAATCCGTGCGTCCTTCCTCCGCCACTAGGAAGATTGGCCCGCATTTTTACTTGATTCAGAGCATTCACCTGGGATATGCTTGGGAATCTGGGTATTTCGCCCTATAATCCTATAAGGCAAGTCAGGTGAGGCCACGCATTCGTGCGGGGTCTGGCGGTTGGTCAATTTGGTCGTTCCGGTGTGCGGCCCACGTCATAATCCATTCAGGAGGCATCCTTTTGAAGCGCTTGCTTTTTGCTTTTATCACTCTGACTGCACTCGTGTCGAGTGCCTTGGCCCAGAGCTACGACAACTCGTCGGTTATCGTGATCTACACGGAAAACCAGACCTTGGCTCAGAACCTCGCGTCCCTGAACCAGTTCATCGACGAGAATATCGAGCCGCAGCTCGAATATGAGGTCACAGCGGAATCCGATCCGTTCTTCGACTTCCTCTTCGGCTATCGCATGGTGCGATTCCGCGCGTTCGCCAACGGCAGCGAAACCCTGATCATGCCGGACGACTATCGCTTGCTCGATGGTCTCCAGCCGTTCTGGGCTCAGGAAATCCCGCTGAACATCACGCAAGTCTTCACGAACGACTTCGGTTCGTTCGATCAAGATGACTTCGATGTCGCGGCAATGAACCTGGTTCAGAATCAGACCACGGTCGGTACGATTCTGCTCGGACGAGCGGCGCCCGCCGGTGGCTTAACGGTCACGATCCGCGCATCGAATGGTGCGGTCAAGGTTCCGACGAGCGTTCGCATTCCCGCCGGTCAGCGCCGAGCGACCTTCACGGTCAAAGCGAATCGTGTGACACGGACCACGGCGGTCACGGTCACGGTTCGAGTTCGAGGCGTGAACTACACCGATCAGGTTGCGGTTCGTCCTCGCTAGCTTCAAATCACCACCCCATCGAACGGCCCCGGCACTGCCGGGGCCGTTTTCATTTCTCCGTGTAGCGGGACCACAGGGATTCGAACTGGCTGATCATGTTCTCGATGGCATCGAACCCGCCCTGCCAGAACTCGCGCGAACCAAGATCGACGCCGACGGTCGCCATCAGCTCGGCGGGTGTTCTTGAACCTCCGAGGCGAAGGAGCGCGACGTACTTGTCGGCAAACCCCGGACCTTCCTGCTTCGCGCGATCATACAGCGACAGCGTGAGCAACTCACCGAAGGCGTAGGCGTACACGTAGAACGGCGAGCCGAAGAAGTGGCCCACGTAGGTCCACCATTTGGCATGTTGGTCGCCGAGTTTGATGCTGTCTTGGAACATCGACTGCATCTCCTCCTGCCACAGCGCATCGAGGACCTCGATCGGAATCTCGCCTTCTTCTCGACGCTTGGTGTGGACCTTCTGCTCGAATCGGAACATCGAGGCCTGGCGGAAGACCGTCGCAAAGGTGCCTTCGATCTTGTCAGCAAGCAACGCCAGTTGGTCGCGAAGGTCGGCATCGGCAACCAACTTCTCGAATACCAGTTGTTCACCAAAGATAGACGCCAACTCAGCGAGGGGCAAGGTGCCGTGGAAGTTCACGTACGTCTGATCCCGACTGAGTGAGGCATGAACGCCGTGGCCAAGCTCATGGGCGAGGGTGCTGACGTCCTTGAGGTTGCCGAGATAGCTCAGCAGGATGACCGGATGCGTGTCTGGCGTATTGTAAGCGCAGAACGCTCCACCCGACTTGCCGGGGCGAGGTCCGGCGTCGATCCAGTTCTTGGTGAAGAACTCCTCGCATCGTGTCTTGAGTTCGGGGCTGAATCCACCGAAGGCTTCCAGGATGATCCCCCTGGCCTTCTCAAACTCAATGGTGCTCTCCGCCTCGAAAAGCGGCGCGTATCGGTCGATGTGGGTCAGTTCGGGCAGCTTCAGGATGTCGCGCTTCACCCGGTAGTAGCGGGCGACGAGGTCGTGGCGCTCGGCGCACATCGAGGTCACGAGGTCGACCGTCTGCTTGTCGAGTTCATTGCTCAGGTGGCGGCTGTGCTCGGGGTACGGGTGCTTGCGCAGTCGGTCGTCGACGCGCTTGTCCTGGACAAGGTTGTTGTAGATGAACGCGATCGTTTTCTGAATCTCGCTCAGACCTTCGGTGAAGGCATCCGCTGCGGCTTGACGCAAGGCTCGATCTGGATCACGAAGGAGCGTCAGGACTTCTTCCTGGGAGAGTTCTTCGACCTCGGCTTTGCCCGGTCGAGTGAGCTTGAACGTCTGGTTTGCCGTGATCTCGTCGAACAGTCGATTCCAGGCCCGCGAGCCTGTGTTGGCGAGTTCTTCCATTAGCACTTCTTCGGCCTCGCTCAACTTATGCGGGCTGAATGCGCGCGAGGTCTGGATGAAGTGTCGGTAGTTCTCAAGAACCGAATCGTTGAGTAGCCGTTGGATCGTCGATTCGGGTGCCGACTGCAGTTCGAGTTCGAAGAACATCAGCTTGACCCGGACTTCCGAACTCCGCTCCATCTGTGCCTGCAAAAACGCGCCGTTCTTGGGGTTCGAGGTGTCGGCTTGGAACAGCAGGTTGGCATACCAAATCGGCTTGTCCATGAGCGTGCAGATCGCTTCGAGGTCGCGGATCGCTTGGAAGAGCGTTTGGGCCTGCAAGTCTTCCGTCTCGATCTTGCCACGGAACGCATTCTCGAAGGCATCCGCCATCTCGTGGGCGACCTTCCAGGAGTGCTCGATCTTGGAGTCGTCGGGGGAGGCGAAGAGGGCGGAAAGGTCCCAACGCGCGTTGGGCATCTCGGTGGCAGGTGCGCTCATGGTTCGATTATGAAGCAAGCCCGGTAGACTCCGACCCATGACCGCCCTCGTTCTGGTCGCCACGGTCGTTAGCGGCCTGGCGCGGCCCTCCACCACCATGTTCGACACTCCCCAACTCCCTAACCTCATTCGCGAATACGTTGCCGACAAAGAAGCCCTTGAGCGGCTCCACAACATCGAAGGCTCCAAGACCCGAAATGACCGTCTCGTGAAGCTGGAACAAGATTGGGAGCGGCGTCTTGATGCGCTCGATGCCAAGAAGCTCGACTTCGATGACTCGATCGATGCGTTTCTCTTTCGCAACCACTTGCGCAAGCAGGTCCGAAAGCTTGAGCTGGAGGCCAAGAAATGGCAGGAAATCGAGCCGCTTTTGCCGTTCGCCACCACGATCATCGAGTTCCAAGAGGCTCGGCGGCGGTTCGAGCGCGTTGATCCGGAAGCGGCTGCGGCCAAGTTGACGGTGTTGAAGAAGCATGCCGACGAGTTGCGGAAGAAGGTCGAAAGCGAGGAGTTGAAGTCGACCAAACCTATCGCCAACCGGGCCGCGAAGAAAACGCTCGACCTGGCCACCGATCTGGGACGCTGGGCAAAATTCCATCGAGGCTACGATCCGCTCTTCACCTGGTGGGTCGACAAGCCGCTCGAAGAAGCCGACAAGGCACTGAAAGCCTATGCGAAGGCGCTTCTGGAGAAGATCGTCGGCATCAAGGAAGACGATCGGCAGGCAATCGTTGGGCTGCCCGTCGGCAGGGAAGCGCTCCTCGCCGACCTGGCCTTCGAGATGATTCCGTACTCGCCGGAAGAACTCATCGCGATGGGCGACAAGGAGTTTGCCTGGTGCGAGGCGGAAATGAAGAAGGCCTCTCGTGAGCTTGGATTCGGCGACGACTGGAAGAAGGCCCTCGAGCACGTGAAGGACCTACACGTCGAGCCCGGCAAGCAACCCGAACTCGTGCGCGAACTCGCCCTCGAAGCGGTCGAGTTCCTGAAAGCTAAAGACCTCGTCACGATCCCGCCGCTGGCAGAAGAGACTTGGCGCATGGAGATGATGCCCGCCGAGGCTCAGAAGACCAATCCGTTCTTCCTGGGAGGCGAAACGATCATCGTCTCGTTCCCGACCAACGAGATGACCCACGACGAGAAGCGCATGAGCCTGAGGGGCAACAATCGGCACTTCGCTCGTGCCACCGTCCAGCACGAGCTCATTCCGGGTCACCACCTCCAGTTCTTCATGACTTCGCGCTACCGCCCCTATCGCGAGCCGTTCGAGACGCCGTTCTGGACGGAAGGCTGGGCGCTTTATTGGGAGATGCTGCTCTGGGACCAGGGGTTCGCCAAGTCTCCCGAGGACCGCATCGGCATGCTGTTCTGGCGGATGCACCGCTGCGCGCGGATCGTGTTCTCACTGAAGTTCCACCTTGGCGAGATGTCGCCCGAGGAGTGCATCAAGTTTCTGGTCGAGAAGGTGGGTCACGAACCCGCGAATGCCGAAGGCGAAGTCCGGCGTTCGTTCAGCGGCGACTACCCACCCCTTTACCAAATCGCCTACATGATCGGCGGCCTCCAATTCCGTGCCCTGCATCGCGAGTTGGTGGAGTCGGGCAAGATGACCAACCGTGCCTTCCACGATGCGATTCTGCGTGAGGCCAACATCCCGGTCGCCGCCTTGCGGGCGATTCTGAGGAAGGAACTTCCGGACGGCAAGCCCTGGAAGTTCGGCTCTTAGATCCATGGGCTGGGCGCTGTACCGAGGGGTTGGGGTACACCGAATCCATGCCTTCCCACCAAGACCTGCTCGCGCGCCTGATCCCGGATCTTGCCGCGTTCACCGGCGACGACCTCGCCGTGTTCTCTCCGATCGACGGCACCGAACTCGCGCGTTTGCGGGTGGATACTCCGGCTGAAGTCGAATCGAAGATCGCCCGGTCGGTGGTGGCGTTCGACAAATGGCGCGAGGTTCCGGCACCGCGACGTGGTGAACTGGTGCGCCGGCTCGGTGAGAAGCTCCGTGAGCATAAGGAAGAACTCGCACGGCTGGTCACGATCGAGTGCGGGAAAATCCTGGAGGAAGGGCGGGGTGAGGTCCAGGAGATGATCGACATCTGCGACTTCGCGGTCGGCTTGTCGCGGCAGCTCTATGGATTGACCATTGCCAGTGAGCGGCCCAACCACGTCATGCAGGAAAACTGGCTCCCCCTCGGCCCCGTTGGCATAATCAGTGCCTTCAACTTTCCCGTTGCCGTGTGGTCCTGGAATTCGGCTCTGGCGCTCGTCTGCGGTGATTCGTGCCTCTGGAAACCCAGTGAGAAGACGCCTCTCACTGCGCTCGCTTGCCAGGCCATTTTTGACCAAGTGGCCAAGGAGTTTCCGGAAGCGCCCGACGACCTGAGCCAAGTCATCCTCGGCGCGTTCGAGCAGGGAGCGCGGTTGGTCGAGGACCGACGTGTGCCCCTGATCAGTGCTACCGGCTCGACGCGTATGGGCAAGGCGGTGGGTCCGAAGGTTGCGGAGCGTTTTGGTCGTTCGCTACTCGAACTCGGCGGCAACAACGCGATCATCGTCACGCCGTCCGCGGATCTGGGCGTCGCGATCCCGAGTATCTTGTTCGGGTCTGTCGGAACCGCTGGTCAGCGGTGCACGTCGACTCGGCGGGTCATCGCTCACCGAAGCCTGATCGACAAACTCTACGAAACCCTCTCTACCGCTTACGCGCAAATCGGCGAAAGCAAGGTCGGCGATCCGCTTGCGGCGTCAACCCTCGTCGGCCCGCTGATCGATAAAATGGCGTTCGACGGAATGCAGGCAGCTCTAGGCCGAATTCGGGATGAGGCAGTCGCGATCATCGGTGGCGAACGAACACTCGAGGACCAGTATCCTAATGCGTACTACGTCCGACCCGCGCTCGTCAAACTCGCGGCCAACTCAAGAGTCATCGATGACGAGACCTTTGCCCCGATCACCTATTTGATCCCTTACGAGTCGCTGGAAGAGGCACTTCAGATCCACAATGCGGTGCCTCAAGGCCTCAGCAGCGCCATCATGACCACCGATCTGCGTGAGGCCGAGTACTTCAAACGCCACAGCGACTGCGGCATTGCCAACGTGAACATCGGTACTAGCGGAGCCGAGATCGGGGGCGCTTTTGGCGGCGAAAAAGAGACCGGGGGCGGGCGCGAGTCCGGTTCGGATTCCTGGAAGGCCTACATGCGCCGGCAGACGAGCACGACTTTCTTCGGTCGAGAGCGTCCGGCGCTGGCCCAGGGCATCACGTTCGACGTGTAGCGGAGGTCACTGGATGCCGATCTTGAATAAGGGGCAGGGCAGACCTTCGGTGGTCGTGAACAGGTTCTTCGAGTCCAAGCCGTAGCAGATCGCCTCGCCGCCACGTGACTTGGCCATGGGCACGGGCCTGGGTTTGGACTTCGTCCAGTCAGGTCGGTTCTTGGGAACGTCGAATTCAAGGCCTCCGGTATACGTCCGGATCACCAGTCGCTTGCCATCCAGCGAAAAAGCACCGCCGGTCGTGAGTTTGCCGCCATCGCCGCCGGTGTCGATCTTGAGGGTGTCAACCTGCTTGAGCGACCTTGCATAACCCGTTCGGGTCAGCTGCGCCCGAAACACCTGACACTCGCCGGACTCGACCTTGGTCACGATCCACAGGTCTCCCGTTTTCGGGTCAACCATCAGCGTCTCCGCGTTGTGCGCCCGGTCGGGATACTTGAATTCGAATCGCTCGAAGGACTTGAAGTCGCTGACGCCGCCAAGGGTGGGCTCCTTGAGCCGGTACACGGAGATCGTCGCCCGAATCCGAGCGTTATCGCCGATGTCCCCGATGAAGACCCATGATGTGGATCCCTGGTTCCAAACGGCCATGTCTTCCCAATCGAAGTTAACGGCACCCTCAAGGCGAACCTCAGCCGTAATCTGCCCGCGCTTGTCGAATCGAAACAGCGAGGCAGGATTGCCGCTATCGTTGATGGTGAGGAACGAACCCGGGACGGCCAAGCTCGGTGCCAAGCCTGAACTCTCGGGCAACCGGTCGTCTTTGATCTCGGCGATACGGATGGGTGTCAGGAAGGTGCGCGCGAGGAGAAGCGTTGCGATCATGCCGTCTGGTCTACCCGATAATAGGCCTTGTACCAGTCCACGAATTTCTGGAGACCGTCGGCTAGGGGGGTGCTGGGTGCGAATCCCACGTCTCGACGTAAGGCATCGGTATCGGCATAGGTGCATACGACATCGCCCGGCTGCATGGGCAGCATGTTGAACGTCGCCTTCTTGCCGAGGCAATCCTCGAGCGTCTTGATGAAGTCCAGCAGGCCGACGGGTTCGTGATTGCCGATGTTGTAAATACGATACGGTGCGGAAGACGTGCTGGGATCGGAATGATCCCAGTGTGGATTGGGCAGAGGCACACGCTCCATCGTCCTCACGATGCCTTCGACGATGTCATCGATGTAGGTGAAGTCACGCTGCATCTGTCCGTGATTGTAAACATCGATTGGCCGTCCGGCGAGAATGGCTTCGGTGAACTTGAAGGTCGCCATGTCGGGTCGACCCCAGGGCCCGTATACGGTGAAAAAACGAAGCCCCGTGGTTGGAATACCGAAAAGGTGGCTGTAGGTGTGCGCCATCAATTCGTTCGCTTTTTTGGTTGCTGCATACAGGCTTATCGGATGGTCGACATTGTCCTCGACCGAGAACGGCACCTTCGTGTTAAGACCGTAGACGCTGCTGGACGACGCGTACACCAAATGGTCAACCGCTCCATTCCGACAGCACTCAAGCAGGTTAAGGAAACCGACCAGATTGGATTCCGCATAGGCACGCGGCTGGTCCAGCGAGTACCGAACTCCGGCTTGAGCGGCGAGGTTGACTACCGTGCGCGGTTGGTGCTCGGCAAAGACCTCCTCCAGCGTGGACAGATCTGCAAGATCGGCCCGGTGGAAGCTGAATCCGAGTTGCCCCAGGAGAAGATCAAGCCTGGCCTGCTTCAGTGAGGGGTCGTAGTAGTCGTTGAGATTATCAATCCCGACCACCGTTCGCCCGTCCCGAAGTAGGCGTTGTGCAAGGTGAAACCCGATGAACCCGGCCGCCCCCGTGACCAAAACGACCTCGCTCATGGCCGGATTATGGCCTCGTTACGATAGAATGGATTGGTGAGCACGAACGACTTCAAAGCGGATTACGATCGAGATGGCTTTCTCCTCGTTCGAAGCCTCTTTGGACCTGATGATGTCCAGGCGATTCGCGCGCGCTTCGAAGCGATCTGGAATGATGGTGTCCCAGGGTTTTTCGAGCGACAGGGAGAATCCTACATCAATCACGTCGACAGCATGAGCTACCCGCGTATCATCCATCCCCACCGCTTCGATGCTCTGAGCCGCCGGATCCTTATCGAACCACGGTTGGCGGCCATTCTCACCGATCTCCTCGACGACGAACCCATTGCGGCGCAAACGATGTACTACTGGAAGCCGCCCGGAACCAAGGGCCAAGCGCTTCACCAGGACAACCTGTATCTCCAAGGCAACGATGGCCACGGATGCATTGCGGCTTGGATAGCCATCGATACGTGCGACGAGGAGAATGGATGTTTGACAGTCGTACCCGGTTCACATCGGCTCGATCTGCAGTGCCCCGAGGCGGCAAATACCGAGGAGAGCTTCACAGGTCACTTCGTTCCGCCTCCAGGAGGCTTTGAGTCGACTCCGGTTCTCATGAATCCGGGCGATTGCCTCTTTTTTGGCGGACACACGATCCATGGCAGCGGGCCGAACCGAAGCGCGGACCGGTGTCGCCGTTCGTTCATCTGCCACTATATCGGGTCGCGCTCCACCGAATCCGCCGGCTTCTACAATCCGTTGATCCGGATGAACGGCAAGGAATTCCATAACGCGGCGGCCTCGATGGGCAGTCCGTGCGGAGTGGAGTTTAGCGGTCCTCACTAATGTGCGCCCGCTTTAGCCTGTTCACCGGAAGTCCCGTGCTGGAAGACCTTTTTGACCTTGAGGAACCCGTCCTTTGGGAGCCCCATTACAACATCGCGCCTTCTGAGGACGCACCCGCTGTCCTTCTGAACAAAGAAGGACACCGGACCTTTCTTCCGCTGACATGGGGACTTGTTCCGCATTGGGCCAAGGACCCAGGCGGTGGGGCTCGGATGATCAACGCCCGTTCGGAGACGGTTCGAGAGAAACCGGCTTTTCGAGACGCGTTCGCCCGCCGTCGCTGCCTGATTCCCGCCGACGGGTTCTTCGAATGGCGCGACGAGAATGGGAAGAAGGCACCGTACTTTATCACCCGCCTCGATCATCGGCCCTTTGCGATGGCAGGGATTTGGGATCGGTGGAAGGACGATTCGACCACCCTGAGAACGTGCTCGATCCTCACCACCGAACCGAACCGCAAAGTCGCCGAACTCCACAACCGGATGCCCGTCATCCTACACGAGCGGGACTTCGATCTCTGGCTCGATCCCGAGGCTCCCGTCCCAGCGCTAGAGTCGCTCTTCGTGCCCTATGAGGAAGAGCAAACCCTCCTGACACCAGTCACTCCGCGAATGGGCAACCCTCGCTACAAAGAACCTGACTGCGTGCTGCCGGTCGTGCCGGATCAGGGCGACCTCTTCGGGTAGGCGTGCTGTGCGGCCACCTCGCCGGTCACGGTGCCTCTAGTCTGGAGGCCGCGAACCGACCTCAGTCGCCGAAAGCATCACCTCGGAAACCCAGATCAGCGTCTTGTCGCATGAGGAAGCCATTTCAGGTGTCCACTCATCGCCAAGGACTTTCCGAAGTGCCTCGAGCATGGCCGTTCGCATGGCACCGTAATGGCTCGGAAGGATGCCGTAGCCTTGATGTCGAAACCCAAGATTACGGAGACCCTCGGCGAGTGCTTCTCGATCTTGAAGCTGCAGCGTGAGGAGAGTCAACGTATCGACCATCTTGATCAGCTGGTCCGACATGTCCTTTGGGAAGAGCGGACGCAATTCCGGGTGGTTATGAAAGAGCTGCTTGTAAAAGGTACCGATGAAACGGTCGCGGTGAAGCAGTGCTTTTGAAAAGGCTATCCGGGCAAGAACGGTTTCTAAGCTCATGGCGACGCTGCCAATCGAAGAGTCGTACTGACACCATTCTGATTCAAACGTGTGCGCTCGGCGCAACTTTTTTCTGAGTCCGCGTTATGTAGACTAGGCGGATGCCGCTGATCGAGGCGCGGGGGGTGGTGAAGGCGTACGGAGGCGTGCGGGCGCTCTCGGGGGTGGACATCGAACTTCTCGGGGGCGAGGTCCACGCCCTGTGCGGCGAAAACGGGGCGGGGAAGTCGACCCTGAACCGGATCCTTTGCGGCGCGGTCCGGCCGAACGCGGGCGAAATCCTGCTCGATGGACTGCCGGTCCAGTTTGCGAGCGTGGCGGAGGCGGAGGCGGCGGGGATCGCGATTGTCCACCAAGAGCCGACGACTTTCCCCGACCTCGACGCGGTTGACAATATCGGTCTGATGCGCGAGATGACCCTGACAGGGGGCTTGTGGCTCGACCGGGCTTCGATGCAGGCCAATACGATCTCCCTGCTCGCCGAACTCGGCGAGTCCTTTGACCCGTCCGTGCCCCTCGAAACCCTAAGCCCGGCCCAGCGCCAAATGGTCTCGATCGCCCGTGCGACCAGTGGCCAATGCAGGCTGCTGATTCTGGACGAACCGACGAGTTCGCTGTCGGGACCGGAGTCCGAAGCCCTGTTTCGAGTCATTGCGAAGCTTAAGAACGATGGCGTCGCGATCCTCTATGTCAGCCATCGACTGGAGGAGATTGCGTTGCTCGCTGATCGGGTTACCGTTCTGCGGGATGGACTGACCGTTTGGTCAAAACCCATCGCAGAAGCCGGGCGCGACGAGATCGTGCGGGCGATGGTCGGGCGCGAGGTACTGACTCCCGATAAGGGCGAGTCTGCGCCTGGCAAGGTGCTCTTGGAAGTCCGCGGCCTCTCGCAATCCGGCGCATTCCAGGATGTCTCGTTTCAGGTGCGTGCGGGCGAGATTGTCGGACTGGCTGGCCTGGTGGGAGCAGGGCGGTCGGAGGTGGCGCGAGCGCTGTTCGGCATCACGACTCCCGATGCGGGAGAGGTGTTAGTCGACGGCAAACCGCTGCTGAAAGGCAAACCATCTTCGGCGATCAGCGCGGCAATCGCCATGGTCCCCGAAGACCGCCAGCAGGAAGGATTGCACCTGGCCCTACCGATTCGCGAGAACCTCTCGATGGCAATTCTTCCCCGGCTGGCGAGTGCGGGATGGGTCAAGCGGAGCGAAGAGGCCAGCAATTCACAGACTGCCATCGCCGAACTTTCAGTCAAGACCAGCGAGGACCTGAATCCCGCCAACTCGCTCTCGGGCGGCAATCAGCAAAAGGTGCTCATCGGCAAGTGGCTAGCGACCCAACCACGCATCCTGATCCTGGACGAACCGACGCGGGGCGTCGACGTTGGGTCAAAGGCGGAGATTCACCGTTTGGTCAGGAAACTTGCCGACGAAGGCGTCGCCGTCCTCGTGATCTCTTCCGAACTACCCGAGATTCTCGCCCTGTCGGATCGAACCTTGGTGATGCGACAGGGCAGTGTTTCCGGTGAACTCACCGGCGAGGCGATGACCCAAGATGCGATCCTGCAACTCGCCCTCCCCCTCCCAGAAGCCGCGCACTCACAACAGAAACCAACCCGGACGGTCCGACGCGAACTGTACGTCGCCGCGTTTCTGGCCCTGCTGGTCGTCGGTGTCGGAATCGCCAACCCCAGCTTCCTCGCCGCTTCGAATGCTCGCGATGTGCTCATCAAGATCGCGCCGTCGGCGATCATCGCGTGCGGCATGACGCTCGTGATCCTCGCCCGCGAGATCGATGTATCTGTCGGATCGTCGATGGGGCTTGCCGCCGCTGTGCTCGGTATCGCCTGCTCCGCAGACCGTCTTGGGTTGCCGCCGCCGGTCAGTGCAGGATTGTGCATCGGTGTCGCAACCCTGGTCGGTGCGATCAACGGCGTCCTGATCGCCAAGGCAAAGATCTCGTCGATCATCGTCACGCTCGGCATGATGACGCTCCTCCAGGGGCTGACCGAAGTTGCGATGGGGGGCAAGTGGATCGAGAAGATGCCGCCGTCATTACGCGAACTCGGGACCGGCTCCGCGCTCGGCGTGCCGTACATCGTCTTAGCGGCGACGGCGGCGGTCCTTATGACGGCCTGGATCACCCTGCGAACGCCGTTTGGGCGCAGAGTGGTCGCCCTCGGAAGCAATCCACATGCGGCGGCGACGCTCGGCGTTCCGAACGCCAAGCTCCAGATTGCGGTCTTCGCCTTGACCGGGTTCTTCGTCGGCATCGCCACCCTCTTTAGCGCGACCCAGTTGCAGGTGATTGAGGCCGGATTCGGGCGGGGGATGGAGCTGACGGTCATCGCGGCCGTCGTCGTCGGCGGCACGTCGATCCGGGGCGGACGAGGGAGCGTTATCGGCTCGGTCCTCGGCGCGGTCTTGCTGGGCATCATCGGCACGGCTCTCATCTTCTTGCGCCTCGGTCCGTCGTCGGTCTATTGGGAGCGGGCGATCCAGGGGCTGGTGATCCTGGTCGCGGTGGTCGCTGATGCAATGAGCCGGCGGAGGAAGGCATGAGGGCGCGCGAGATCACGCTTGGCGTCCTGCTCGGTGCGCTGCTTATCTACGCGTGGCGGGTCGATCCGTCGTTCGTTACGATGCGGGCCCAAGTTCTGCTTTCCTCGCACCTCTGGGAACTCGCGATTATCGCGTTGCCGATGTTGCTCATCATCATTGCGGCGGGCATTGACCTGTCGGTCGGCTCGATGTTCGCGCTCTGCGCTGTGACGATGGGCTTGCTCTTCGAACGCGGGGTGCCCGTGACGTGGGCCGCGCTCGCCGCGATCGGGGCAGGGGGAATTCAGGGGGCGACGAACGGTTGGTTCGTATCGCGGCTCAAGGTCCATCCGCTCCTGATCACGCTCGCGACGATGGCGGCTTTTCGGGGCATCGCCGAGGGAATCAGCACCGCGCGACCGCTGTCCGGCTATCCGGAAGCATTCCTCGAACTCGCCAATCGCAAAGTCCTCGGTTTGCCCTTGCCCGGCTGGCTGTTCGTACTGTTGGCGGTCGCTACGGCGGTTATGCTGGGCCGGACGGTCTTCGGTCGCTGGGTGATCGCGTTGGGGAACAGCGAGCGGACGACGCTCTTTTCGGGCATCCCGGTGGCCCGCGTCCAGCTCATTTTGTTCACGCTTTCGGGCTTGGCTTGCGGGCTGGCGGCGGTGCTCTCGGTCGCACGGAACAACACGGCGAAGGCCGACATGGGCATGGGTTTGACCCTGGAAGCCATCACCGCCGTCATGCTCGGCGGGGCCAAGATCGAAGGCGGGGCGAGTTCGGTATTGGGGCTGGTGCTCGGCCTCGTCCTGATCCACGAGACACGCGAGTTCGTGAGTTGGCACTGGAAGGCGAACGAACTCAATCTGATCGTTCTCGGCTCGCTGTTGATCCTCTCCGTGCTCATCCAGAAGATCATCGAAGCGCGAAATCGGGTAGCTTCGCGACCTGCATGAGGTTCAAAATGAAGTTCGCTCCCCTATTCGCGCTCGTCGTTGGTCTGGTCGTGATCGGCTGCTCGTCAGGCGGCTCGGAATCGAAGTCTGAAAGTACGACGCCCGAGAAGTCGGCTGAGACTGGAAAGTCGATCAAGGTCGCCATGCTGCCCAAGAAGAAGGGCGTTCCGTACTTCACAAGCTGCTCCGAAGGCGCAATGGAAGCGGCCAAGGAACTGGGCAACGTCGAACTCATCTACGACGGCCCCACGAGCGGCGAAGCCTCGGAAGCGGTCGCCCTCGTGGACCAATGGACCGCGCAAGGCGTCGATGTGATCGCCGTTTCCCCCAACGACCCCGCCGTCCTCGGCCCAGCCATGAAGAAGGCGCGGGATGCCGGAATCAAGGTCATCACGTGGGATGCCGACGCCGACCCCGCGTCGCGCGAATTCATGGTCAACCAAGCGACCGCCCAGGACATTGGCTTTGCGCTCGTTGACACGATGGCGAAGGACCTGGGCGGCGATGCCGCGACCGGCGATGTCGCGATTGTCACGGCTTCGCTGACCGCCGCGAACCAGAACGAGTGGATCAAGTTCATCAAGGAGCGCCTCGCCAAATACCCCGGCCTCAAGCTCGTCGCGACCCAGCCCTCGAACGAGGATCAGAAGCTCGCCTTCTCGGTGACCCAGGACCTGATGAAGGCGTATCCGAATCTAAAGGGAGTCTTCGCGATCAGCTCCGTCGCCTTCCCCGGCGCGGCCGAGGCGATCAAGCAAGCGGGCAAGTCCGGCCAAGTCCTCGTCACCGGCCTCTCGACGCCGAACGACATGAAGACCTACGTGAAGGACGGCGTCGTCAATTCGGTGATCCTCTGGAACACCAAAGACCTCGGCTACCTGACGGTCATGGCCGCGCGGGCCTTGGCCGATGGCAAGCTGAAAGCAGGCGACACGACGTTCACGGCGGGTCGCCTGGGTGAGAAGAAGATCGAAGGCGACAACATCCTGCTCGGCGGGATTCTGGTGTTCACGAAAGAGAACATCGACCAGTTCGACTTCTGATCGGCTCAGATCTAGCCGCCGGGCGAAGTAGGAATAGTGTAGATCCCCAAGCACTATTATCGCATCCTTAGACTCAAATAGCACAAGAAATAACTCTCGCTCCTCTTGCGCCTTCCTCTTGGGGGGTGGGGGTAACATGGGCCATGGAAGTTTTGTGCATATTCATTGCCTTAGGCCATTTCTTTTCACAAGACCAGGATTGTCAGTGCCTGGGGAACTGGGTTCAAGTGCAAGATGGGGCACCATTTTCCTATGACCGGGAGCCACATTTCTTGCATTCAGAACAAACGGTCCTGTGCGATCTGAAAACCGTGGCGTCGCATGGACATGATCGGTGGAAACTAGCAGCCTGCCTTGAGTCGGGAGGCTCGTGCTCAACGCTTAGCTGGATTACCGAACTTCAAGAGTTCTTTCAAGATTCGCACACCATCACAATTCAAGTCCCTTCCTACACCATCGCAGGCGGGTACGAATCCAGGGAAGAACTTACATACTTAACCGGTACTCGAACGCAGGCGTTTGAGTGTCGCGTCAATGGCGTTGCGCAGAAGAAGTTGCAGCGCACCCGCCAGATTGACTACGGCCACGAGATCAGCGTGACTTTCATCAAGATCAGGGAGTGTCCGATAGCAAAACCCCCCGCGGGCTAGAGCTAAGGAGTTTCCAAATGCATCTCATAACAACTTGTCTACTTCTGTTCAGCTCTTCCTTCTCCCAGGCTGTCCAAAAGCAAGTTCCTCCGGTTCGCTATTGGGCCCTGGTGCATGCGTGCGACGAGGTGGCTCGTGCTAAGGTTATGGGCCAGAAGACGGTGTCCGAAGCCATTCGAGTTGCTGAAACTTTGGGATACGAAGCGGTACTCGATGAGAACATCTACTATCTCTATCCCATACCCGCATGGTCGCTTGACGCCAACACGGCCCTGCTTGATTTGTTCGCAGACAAAGGCTTGAACTCAGGTCGGCCACGGCCAATCTCCGAGCTTCCAAAGCACCAGGCAGATCACTTGCAGGGGATGCTAGAGCACAACCAAGTTGGTGGCGGATTGGGAGAGCTTATGCGTGCTACGAAGGCCGGCAAAGTCAATCTTGTAAAATCCGTAGACGTCAAGATCAATCTAGCTGGGAAGGACTACGTGGTGCCATTCAAGGATCAGCGGCTAACACGACTGTTCTTCGTTTCCCCGCGAGAGGCCCAGGCTCAAGTGAGAGATAACCGGAGCTACCCGACTCGACAAGCCCTCTTCGGTCTTATGAAGAGTAACTTCGCTGTCAGTCCTTCATTCACCACTTCTCCAAAGTCTTTCAATCATGTGGTAAACCGGGCGACCCAACTCTTGCGAGAAAAGCAGGATGCATCACGCAAAAAGCTCTTGGAGCAGCTGGACATTACCTCGGCGTCGGGCGTGAGCGAATTGATTCGGCAGCTTCAAGGGGGTGCGGGCGTACCATATTCTTCTTTGCCTCGCGACGTTCAATTGGCACTAGGAGAGGCCCTTGCTATGAGTCCGGAAACGTTTGGACTGCCTGGTGGAGTTGTGCCGGATCACGCTTTGAGCTCGGCCGTTATCAGCGTCCCAAGCGAAGGCGTTCGGGTGATCCTTGAGTTCTTACTTGATGGAACCCTTTCGGCATCAGATGGCTCGCCGGTGAAGTATCGGGTCGGTTGGGAGCTAAAGGATCTCGCATCTGGGGGTTCATAGTCTCTTCCAATGCCTTCGTAGCTATCCTCGCCGCGCTAACGCCCAGCCGCAAGTCAAGCTGCTGACGGCCCTCCTTCCGCTCTCGCCGCCCGCGTTCGGCCAAGGTAGACGCGCGGGTGCGGGTGTGCGCCTCAGTAGCCTATCCAGCGGCCAGCGCAAGCGAGAAAAGGACAGCTACATGGCACGCCAAGCTGCTTCTTATCCCTCAATCCCCTCCCCCAGGGATGGAGGGTGTCGCCGTCCGCTTTCAAGTGCCGCAGGCATCGACCAAAGGTGCCTACTCGCGCCGGATGGCGGCAAGCTGACCGCTCAATGGCACGAATTTGGCCCGCGGCGAAATCCTAACGCCGGGAGAGATCCAGCATGTTCAGATGGGTGCCGACGACACATCGGGTCGGTTGGGACCCGCTAAACGCAACTGCATGGAAGTGCGTGCCCATCCAGAAAGAACTCTGGAGCCCTCGACGAGAATTGAACCCGTGACCTCTTCTTTACCAAAGAAGTGCTCTACCTCTGAGCTACGAGGGCAAATTGTATGGTGGGGAGTGTAGGATTCGAACCTACGAAGGCATCCGCCGACAGATTTACAGTCTGTTCCCATTGGCCACTCGGGCAACTCCCCGGGAGCGATTAGGATACCCGCTTTGGATTCGTCAAGTGGACCTCTGGGCCTACCGCAGTAAAATGCGGGCATGAAGCAGTTTGGCCTCGTTGCCTTGGCATGTGCTATCGCCTCCCCCGTCGTCGCCCAGGTCTCGGTCGAGACTCTCTTGCCTCAGATGGTCGACCTCGGGAGGCTGGCCCGGCGTCCGTCGCCCCACTTCCTCACCGCTCAGGCCAGCAGCTATGACCGGGCGAGCAAGAACCCGCAGACGGATTGGTTTGCCAACGCGGATTGGGGCAAGTACATCGGGGTCGAACAGCGGGAGGGCCGACGAGAATATGTCATGGCGGACCTGCGAGGGCCGGGTGCCGTCGTCCGAATCTGGTCAGCCAACCCCGTCGGTACTTTGCGGTTCTATTTCGACGGTGAGTCGACGCCGCGGTTCTTTGCCAAAACAGCGGACTTGCTGACCGGAAAGGTCGCCCCGTTCGGCGATCCGTTTGCCTACATGAGCGCGCGCGGTACCAACCTGTATTTCCCCTTCCCCTACCAGAAGTCGCTCAAGATAACGGTCGACGACACCGACAACAACCGGGCCGCGAACATGTACTACCACGTCGGATACCGCGCCTACGACCCGGGGACGATGGTCAAGTCGTTCCGAATGAGCCATCTGGAAGGCCTCCAGCCGCTGATGGCGAAGGTCAAGACCCGGCTGCTCAACCCGTCGCAGGCCGTCGAAGGCGAGTTGCAGCCCGCCACGAAAGCGGGTCTCTTTACGGGCAAGACCGCCGAAATCGTCCATCTCCACGGTCCGTCCGAAATCACCGAGATCACGATGGATCTCGCCCCATGGAACCCGCTCGAAAAGAACAGCCTCGACGAATGGCGTCTTCTGCGCTCGGTCATCCTCGAAGGCTGGTTCGATGGCGAGAAGTGCATTTCGGTGCCGCTCGGCGACTTCTTCGGCACTGCACCGGGCTTGAACGACTATCTGACCGTTTTCACCGAAGTCAAGGGAAACAGACTGGTCGCCCGGTTCGTGATGCCCTTCGCCCACCACGCGACCTTCCGGGTGACGAATATTGGCCCGGTCGCGGCGACGCTTACGACCCAACTCCGAACGAGGCCGATTGTGTTCGACGCGAACACCTATCACTTCAAGACCCAATTTGGGGGTGAGAAGGGAAGGACGCGGCCAATGCGCGACATGAACTTCCTCACCACGACGGGTGAGGGCGCATGGGTCGGCTCGAATCTCTTCGTCTGGAACCCCGTGCCCGGCTGGTGGGGCGAAGGGGACGAGAAGATTTGGGTCGACAACGACACGTTCCCGAGCACGTTCGGAACTGGCACCGAGGACTACTATGGCTACGCCTGGTCGAACTTCGAGCCGTATATGAAGCCCTACCACGCCCAGCCCCGATGCGATGGATTGGCCGCCAAGAACAACAGCGGCATGTCGGTGGTCGAGCGCTGGCACGTCATCGACGTCATGCCGTTCGACAAGCGATTCCAGTTCGACATGGAGATGTGGCACTGGATCGACACCGAGGCCGTCTTCCTCCACACCGCGTACTGGTATGCGCGTCCGGGTGGACCCGCTCCGAAGCCGATTCCCTACGACATTCTCCTACCGCGACCGATAACCGGGCCAGAGCCCATCAAGGGCGCGATCGAGGGTGAGAAGCTCGTCATTGCCAGCAAGACCGGTGGCACCACCGAGATTCAGGATTTCGGCGGCCTCTCCTCCGGACAGCAGCTTTGGTGGCGCGACGCGAATCCGGGCGAAAAGCTGTCTTTGAAGGTCCGGGTCCCCAAGGCCGGCAAGTTCGCCGTTAGCGGCAACTTCTGCCATGCCCGTGATTACGGCATTCACAAACTCACCCTCAACGGCCAGACCCTCGGCGATGCGATCGACTTTTATGTGACGGGCTTGGAGTGGAAGAAGAGGGAACTGGGGGTCGTCGATCTGCCCGCAGGCGAGGCGACTTTGGAAGTGGAAGTCGTCGGTGCCAATTCAGCCGCGGAGAAGCGCCATATGTTCGGTCTCGACTACTTGCTTCTTGAGCCGAGGTAACGCTCCTGTGTTCTGCGGATGAGACATCGGTGACGGCCTAGCCAGGGGGGATACAATCTCCCTATGGCAACCGCAACCGTCGTGCGCGCTCCGCGAGGGACGCAGATTTCTTGCCGAGGCTGGCAGCAGGAAGCCGCCTTGCGCATGCTCATGAACAACCTCGATCCCGAGGTGGCCGAGCGTCCAGACGACCTGATCGTCTATGGCGGAACCGGCAAGGCGGCTCGGAATTGGGACTGCTTTCATGCAATCGTCCGCAGCCTCCAGAGCCTCGCGAACGACGAGACGCTGTTGATTCAGAGCGGCAAACCCGTCGGCATCTTCCGAACCCACGAAGAAGCCCCTCGCGTGCTCATCGCGAACTCGAATCTCGTCGGCAAGTGGTCGAATTGGGAGCACTTCGGTGAGCTTGAGCGCAAGGGGCTCATGATGTACGGCCAGATGACGGCCGGCTCTTGGATCTACATTGGCAGCCAAGGCATCGTCCAAGGCACCTTCGAGACCTTCGCGGCCTGCGCGGATCGGCATTTTGGTGGCTCACTGGCGGGCAAGCTCGTTGTCAGCGGTGGAATGGGCGGTATGGGTGGCGCCCAGCCATTGGCGGCGACGATGAACGGGGCCAACTTCCTGGGCATCGATGTCGACCCGAGTCGCATCGAGAAGCGGCTCAAGACCGGCTACTGCGACCACATCGCTTACAGTCTTGACGAAGCGCTTAGGCTTTTCGAGGGGCAGGAAGGCGTCAGCGTCGGCCTCGTCGGCAACTGTGCGGACGTATTGCCCGAGATGGTACGGCGCGGCATCGTGCCCGACGTCCTCACCGACCAGACCAGTGCCCACGACCCGCTCGACGGCTACGTCCCCAACGGAATGAGCCTTGCCGAGTCCGTTCGCCTGCGGACCGAGGACCCCGACCGTTATGTTCGGCTTTCGATTGAGGCGATGGGTGTGCACGTTCAGGCGATGCTCGATCTTCAGAAGGCGGGATCGATCACGTTCGACTACGGCAACAACATTCGCGCGTATGCCGTCGAGGCCGGTGTCGAGCGAGCGTTCGATATTCCGGGCTTCGTGCCGGAGTACATTCGCCCTCTTTTCTGCGAGGGCAAGGGGCCTTTCCGCTGGGCGGCTTTGAGCGGTGACCCGGCGGACATCGCACGCACCGACGCCGCCGTCCTCGAGCTGTTCCCCGACAATGCCAAGCTCCATCGTTGGATGACCAAAGCCCAAGCCAAGATCAAGTTCCAAGGCCTTCCCGCCCGCATCTGCTGGCTCGGCTATGGCGAACGGGCCGAGGCAGGGCTTCGGTTCAACGAACTCGTCCGAAAGGGCGAGGTCAGCGCGCCGATCGTCATTGGCCGCGATCACCTCGACTGTGGCTCCGTCGCTTCACCCAATCGCGAGACCGAGGCGATGCTCGATGGCAGCGACGCAGTTGCCGACTGGGCCTTGCTCAACGCCATGCTCAACACGGCGGCCGGTGCGTCCTGGGTGTCGCTGCATAACGGCGGCGGCGTTGGCATCGGCTACTCGCAGCATGCGGGCATGGTCGTGGTCGCCGATGGCACCGAAATGATGGAAAGGCGCCTTGAACGGGTCTTGACGACAGATCCGGGCATGGGCGTCATTCGCCATGTCGATGCCGGATATTCGGCGGCGAAGACGTTCGCCCAAGAACACGGCGTACGCATCCCCATGGACTAAAAAGAGGCCCCACGAATGGGGCCAATTCCCTGTGAGATGCCCTGGCGCATGCAACTCTGGCGGTTGCTGGGCAACCAGATGGGAATAGTCTGACGGGCGATTGTTAAGGGGCGGTTGAGGGCTATCGGCGCAGAATTTCGGCTTGGGCGACCAAGTTGTGGGGATCGAGTGCGAGCGCCTGATCGAAGCACTCCTTGGCTTCATCGGCCCGTTTGAGGCGTCGCAGCGAGATTCCCAAATAGGCCCAAGCGGCGGCATACCTGGGGTTGATTTCGAGTGCTTGCCGAAACTCGTGTTCTGCCGCACTCACCAGGTCGAGTTCGAGCATGACTTCACCCAGTCGACATCTTAAGTCGGCATAGCGTGGCGCGATCTCCAGTGCGCGGCCATACTCCTGCGCGGCCTCTTGAAACAAGCCCTGTTTCACGAACGAAGCGGCGACTCGGGCGTGGGCGTTCGCGTCCTGAGAGTCACTGCTGCTCATTGCAAGGAAATTGGCCAGCGCCCGGGCCGTGTCGCCGCGCTGGTGGCACTCGACGGCAAAGGCGTAACGTTCCCCGTTTAGGCCCGGCTCGATCTCGATCGCGCGCTGTATCTCGGCAAGCGCCTCGTCGTAGGCGGCTTCCTCATATAGGAATATGCCACGGCTGAGAATCGCTTCGGCGTAGTTGGGGTTGATCTGCAAGGCGCGGGCGAGCGCGGCCTGTTGCTTCTCTCGATCACCCAGCCCCTTATATGCGGAGGCGAGTTTAAGGTGCAGGTCTGGGTAGTGGGGGTGCAGATCGATGGCTTTGAGAAAAGCCGTGTGGGCATTCGCGAATTCTTCCGAGGTCAGGGCCGCCATTCCCAGCTTCGCGTAGCTTTCGGAAAGGTAGTAGCGTGCGAGACGTGCCGTGCTCGGGTCAGAGGCGCCCTCGGCGACGGGCAGCAGTTCCTGAATGGCTTCCTCGACGTTGCCCGCTTCGTACGCGCGGACCCCGCGATCATATCGCTCATCTCGACCAAATCCGAACCATTTGCTGACAAAGGACATAGGCTGGCACTTTGATTGTCGGTGAATTTGCGCCGCAACGCGAGGCACCCGGTTCATTGTGCCCGATCATTCGTCCGGACCTGTCAAAAGAACCGGCGCCATCGGATGCTCAGGATCGGTAGTCTTAGGCATGTCGTCTTCCATGCGTCTTTGCGCCCTTGCGTTTGCGTTCTTCGTCGCCCCCTTCGGTCGGGCCCAATGGACCCATTCGTCCGCTTCTCCCAACGTGCTCGCTGCCGTGCCAGGTGATCAGAATCAGGCCAAGGTCCGTCCGACCCAAGATGGAGGCTGCTACGTCTCCTGGTTCGACAATCGCACGGGTGGATACGACGTTTACCTACAGCGCCTGGATTGGAAGGGAACGCCTCAATGGGCGACGAATGGTCTCCTTATTGCCGATCGTGGGTTCTCTTCAACCGTCGACTATGACCTGACGGTCGATGCAGCGGGTAACGCGCTGATCACGTTCAACGACGATCGCCCTGGAAGCAATCAGATCACCGTCAACAAGGTCGACCCGGCTGGCAATATGCTCTTCGGGGCTCTTGGCGTCGTGGTGACCAGTGGTACCGGCAGCAAGAACAATCCGAAGGTCGCCGCGCTCTCAGACGGCAACATCATGGTCGGGTGGAGCGAGAGTCCGGGCTTCAAGCTCCAAAAGCTCGACCCGAACGGTCTCCCCCTGGGAGCGGTTCTCACCGTGAGCGAAGCGGGTCGCACTGTCACGCTGAGCGACATGAAGGCCAGCGATGGTGGCAGCGTGATCTGCTTGTGGATTCGCCCGTTCAACACCAACTTCCTGAGTTCCAAATACCTGTATGCCCAGAAGTACGATGCAACGCTAACCGCTCAATGGCCGGTGACTCCGGGATCGGCGGCGGTCGTGATCTACGGGCCCACCGGCGCGCCTTATGGTTCGCAAGGTGGCTCGGTCCAGAACGGATACTTCCCCACGTTAGTCTCGGATGACCATGGCGGGGCCGTGTTCGGGTGGTATGAGAATGCAGGCCCGCGCAATGCCTACATTCAGCACGTACTCGCCGACGGTCGCCAGAAATTCGCCTTGAACGGCGTTCCCAACACGTCGGGAGGCGGACCGCGGATGCGCCTCAGTGGGGCGCTCGCCTACAACCGCTGGCGAGGTGAGTACTTCCTGGCATCGACCGACGCCAATGCGAGCCCCGAAGGCAACTATGGCGTAATCGTCCAGAAATACGACAATGCGGGTGTGCGACAGTGGGGACCGAACGGTACCTCCATCGTCAATCCGGCTCCCACCGGCCAGCCTTCGTTTGTCGGATGTGAACTGAATGGTGACGGCTGCAGCGTGATCGGTCAGCTCATTACCGGGACCACCGGGATCATTCTAGGGGCGGGGGTCGATAACGCCGGGACTGTTCTTTGGGGCAATCCGTCAACGGTGTACTTGGACAGCGTCGTGGATGGCAAGGCTCGTCTCGCAACGTCGAGGTCGTTTGCCGGATATCACATGGGAGCATGGGCCAGCGGTCCGAGTGGCAATGGTGACATGTGGTCGAATCGCCTCAACTTGGACGGTTCGATGGGCAACGGAGCCAACCAAGTCACGGGACAGATCGCGCTCGATGACTGGCTGGCACCCTTGCTCGGCGTGCCGGTGACGCTGGAAATCGTATCCGGTACGACGACCGTCGAGACCAAGCACGTCCAGTTGGCGAATACGGGTTCGTTTACGTTCGACACCGATCTGGTCGGTCCCCATTTTATCTTTGCAAGAGGTCCGCACTGGCTGCGCAAGAATCTCGGTTCCGTCGTGCTCGGCGGAGTCACGTCGGGGGTCAACGGAACACTGACGAATGGGGACATCGACGTCGATAACGAGGTCGGCATCGGCGACTATGCCATTTTGTCCGCCGCCTACGGCAGCACACCCATCGACCTGGCGTGGGTTGAGAATGCCGACCTCAACGGAGACGAGTCGGTCGACATCGCCGACTATGCCATTCTCTCCATCAACTACGGTCTGACCGGTGACTAGAGTGAAGCCGTCGAGGTGAGTTGCCGAAGCGCTTCCTGAAGCACCCGATCGGTGCCGTCGGGAGCGAATTCGGGATTCACCTCGATGTCCGGCTTGACGCCGCTGCCTTCGATTCGGGTTCCATCGACCTTGACGTCGACCATAGGAATCTCCAAATAGGCCCAGTCGGCAATGCGCTGGGGGAAGGTCCCGAGCACATGGCCAGCCGTCGTTTGCCCAATCAGCTTGCCACGACCGCTTTTCTTGATGATCGCGCTGAAGACCTCCTTTGCTGATCGTGAGCCGCCGTTGATCAAGACGACCAAAGGGCGACCGTAGCCAAAGAGCTGCTTCATGTTCATTCCTCCGGCACCGTACTCCCAATCGAGGCGCACATCGGGCCGGAAGAAGGGGTCGCCGAAGCCTTCGGGGCGCCCGCCGAAGCCGTCGCGAATATCGAGGATCATCGCATCGGTGTCCTTTAGCTTGCCGTAAACCTGACCATGCAGAGCATTGCGGAAGTCGTCGTTGGCCATCGTCCAAAGGTGGATGTAGCCGATCTTCTTGCCCTTGTGCTCGATGATGCGTGAAGAATTCTTGGTGCCGTCCAGAAACATGTCGAGGCCGGGTTGGGCGACCACTTTGACTTTCGCCACGAGGGGTTTGCCGTCTCGAAGTCCCTGAATCTGAGCCTCTTTGTCGACCCAGTTCTTCAGGGATGCGATCGGTGTGAACGGGGCACCTTCAATCGACTTGATCACATCGCCCTTGCGCAGGCCAGCTTCGGCAGCGGGCAGTCCCTCAAGCACCATGGTCACGGTGTATCCGTCCTTGGCGGGCGCGAACCATGCGCCGATGTTGGGCATGTCGGTCTTCTTGCCTGTGAGCTGGTCGAAAACGTAGTAGCCCTGCGAGTCGTCGGGGAGGAAGTCGAAGTGCGAGTCCTTGAACTCATCGATCATGTCGTTGACGGCTTGGCTGAACTCGGCGCGGTTCTTCGCCGACTTCGCCTTGGGAGCGTATTTGGCGAGCAACTTCTCCATCTCGTCTTTGCGGGTCGAGCGAGCGTAATACTGGTTCGAGATCGCTTTGGAGGAAGCATCCCAAAGCTTGGCAAAATCGTCCTGAGCGGGCGTTAGGAAGAGGGAAAAGCCGAGAAGACTCGCAAACGTCATACGAGCCATTACGGTGATCCGGTCGCGATTCGTTTCCTTCGAATCTTTTCTGGACTTCTGCTTGGAGGCTAACGTCGTGCGGCGACCAGGTTCTTTCGATAATAAGGAGTCGTGAGACTGTCCGTGCCCACTGCGCCGCGCGAGGTGCTGCTGTGGCAGAAGTAGCCACCACCCAAGTAGATGCCGGTGTGCCCGATTTTATTTCGCTTCGCCGACCAGAAATAGAGGCGATCACCCGGGCGGAGGTCTTCGAGCCGGTAGATCGGCTCACCCACCAGCGCTTGCTCCGCCGCCGTGCGCGGAAGACTGACGCCGATCTTGCCGTAAAGGGCTTTCACGAAGCCCGAGCAGTCGACGCCGTTGTTGATGTCGTTGCCGCCCCAGACGTACTTCGTGCCGACGAAGTTCAGGGAGTAGCCAGCGAGCGATTCGCGTGAGCCCCCTGCCCGTGAGGTCGTGTTTGGAGTCGGTCGCGTCTGATCTTGGGTCACATCGTACGGTAGACGCGCCACTTTTTCCGCCGAAATGTAGCCGAACTTGCCGTTCTGCAGCAGCACGCGAAGCCACTGCTCTTGCTTCGCGTTCTGAATGATCAGGTACTCGTAGGCCCGAACCTTGTAGTACACCCGGGCCGAGGAACTTGGGCTCGCGTGGATGCTCGCGCCCTCCAAGGCTTGGCCGAGCTTTCCGAGCGTGATCTTCTTCTGCGCCTGGGCCCCGAGGGCGGCAAGCAGAAACACGATGAATACAAGTGGGCGGGCGAGTCGCATGGCTCTCATAAAGTTTGACACACGAAGGCGGGGTTAATCCAATTCTCGGTGCGAGACGGCTTCGTCCTTAGATCTACGTCGGTGGACCTCCAGAGGATTCCCCCTGCCCACTGTTGTGCGAAATGACTACACTCACGCGAAGTTGCCATCAGCTAGACTGATTCAGTATCCCATGAAGAGAGCGCTGCTTGCGTTAGTGGGGTTGACCGCCGCCGTTGGCTTTGGCGCGTGGTGGTTTACCCAGAAGCCCAAAAAGCTCCCCGTCGTCGAGGTCGCCAAAGTCGTTCGAGAGAACATCTCGGCATCCTTCACCGCCGATGGCCTTGTTCGGGGCAAACGGTACGAGATCCAGGTCACGGACCCGATGCGTGTGCAGGCGGTCAACGTCAAAGAAGGGCAATCGGTCAAGAAAGGGCAAGTGCTGCTTGTCTTGGACAACGAGTCCGCTGAAGCTGCGATTCGCGAAGCGACCGGAGGCGTGGATGGGGCGCGGGCAGACGTTGTCCGAGCCAATCGAGCTGTCCAATGGGCGCGGCAGCAAACCGGGGCTGGAGAGCAGCTTTGCACGCTACCACGACCTTCACCCGGGCGATCCGATTGTGGGCACCCAGGGCAGCGCTCGCGTCCGGTTCACGATCGCGGGCATCGTTCGCAGCCCGGAGTACATCTACGTGGTGCGGAGCAAGCAGGACCTCTTTCCGCTCCCGGACGTGTACGGGATCATGTATGTCAAGGACTCGGTGTTAGGCCCGCTCCTCGGCAAAGGCGGGATGATCAACGAGGTCAAGGTCAGGGTGGACGGACCTGAGCACCTGCAGACGGCGATGCGGGAGGCGAAATCACGGCTCAATGTCTACCGTGCCGACGAGCCAGTCCCTCGCGCCGACTTGCCGAGCCACCAGCTTCTCCAGCAGGATATCGAGGGGTTCAAGTCCTATTCGATCCTGTTCCCGGCGCTCTTTCTGAGCGTGGCCGGGCTGACCTTCTACACCCTGTTGGTTCGAAGCGTATCTCAACAGCGCTCGATCATCGGCCTCCTGCGGGCGATGGGTTTCGGACGGGGGCAGGTCGTACGCCATTACATGGCGGCAGGCCTTGCGGTGGGAGTTCTGAGCAGCGCGATCGGGACGATCCTTGGCTGGTTCCTCGGAGTGTGGGCGACCGGAGCCTACGTTTCGTACGGGCTGCTCGCGATTCCGTATGTCGTGTACGAACCCGAATCAGTGACGATGGCGCTCGGCTTTGGGCTTGGCGTGGCCGTGTGCCTCGTTGCCTCAGCCGCGCCCGCGCGGTCGGCCGCGTCTGTCGGTCCCGCCGAAGCGCTTCGTGGGCAAAAGCCAGCGGGGGGACGGACGCTGCGCCTCGATCGTTTCCTGCCCGGACTTCGGCTGCTGTGGCGGGTGCCCCTGCGGAACGTCTTCCGGCAGCCAAGAAGGACCTTGACCACGCTCTTTGGCATCGTCGCTGGCATGACCCTCGTCCTCACGGCCCAGGGTCTCCTCGATTCGACCTCGGCCCTCATCGACTCGATGCTGACCGGCATGTTCCAAGATGACCTGAGAGTAGCGTTCACCAAGCCAGCCGATCAGACCGAGGTAGCGCAGGTTCGAGGTTGGCCGGGCGTTGTGTGGGCAGAAGGACAGCTTGACGTCCCGCTCGAATTCCACCGGGGAGGCAAGTCGTATTCCGCCCTTCTCAGCGGGATTCCGGAAGGTTCGCGGTTTCGACGGCTGGTTGACGAGAACAAGAGGCCCATTTTCCCCCTCTCCCCGAGCGACTTGCACGGGACTAATCGAGTGGAAAATGGATTTGGCACGCGGTCGTCGTCCCATGCCACGCAGCCATTCGGGGAGAGGGGGTTAGGGGGTGAGGGGCTTCCGGGTGCCATCTTCGGGCCAACCTTGCGCAAGCGCTTGAACCTGGAAGTCGGCGATATGGTCGAACTGCGATTGCCCAAGGAGGCCACGGACCTTGAGTCCTCGCCAAAACTCGTCAAGGTCGCTGGCTTCAACGAGGAATCCGTCGGCACCGTGGCCTACCTCCCTGAACGCGAGGTTTGGCGGTTGTTCCACCGCGAGTTCCGCTGGCAGCCTCAAGCGGTGGCGGGCATCGCCGTCAAGGTTCGACCGCAAGACGAGCCTGAAATTCGTCGACGCCTCCTGGCCTTGCCTGCGGCCGCCGCGGTGACGTCGATTACCGACTTGCGCACGATGGTCAACAGCTTGGTCGAACTCACGAGGCAGTTCGTGCTCGTCATGCTCGCCTTTGGAGCCGCGTTGGCGTTTTCGATTGTGTACAGCATGGTGTCCGTCAACGTAATCGAGCGCACCGCCGAGGTCGCGACGCTGCGAACGCTGGGCTTTTCCAAGCTCGAAATCACAGCGATGGTGACGCTCGAGAACGTGATCCTCGCTCTCCTCGGCATTGCGATCGGGCTTCCGGCTGGTCGGGCGATGACGGAGGCGTTCTTGGTGGTCGGCCAGTCGGCCGAACAGATGGACCTCTTCAAGATGAGTGTCACGATCAACCCATCCACCTACCTCTTGGCCGCCGGGCTGATTTTTGGTGTCGTCCTGCTCGCCCAGATTCCCGCCCTATGGTCGCTGAACCGGATCGATTTGGCGCGGGCCGCCAAGGAGCAGTCGACTTAGCCCAAGCCCTTCGTCAGCCCACCGTCAACGAGCAGATTGGTGCCCGTGATGTACGACGCCTGTTGCGAGCACAGGAAAACGACCGCAGCCGCGATTTCGGGAGGCTCGGCGAGCCGCTTCATCGGGACTTCGTTAGCCTGGAGTTGCAGCGCCTGCTCGACATCGATCCCCTTTTGGTCAGCGCGAATCCGGGCGAGGTGGAGTTGGCGGTCGGTCAGCGTGTGGCCGGGCAGCACCGAGTTGACGGTTACGCCGTGCGGAGCGAGTTCGGTGGCTTGGACTCGGGTGAGGGCCATGAGGCCCGCGCGCAGAGTGCTGGAGATTGGCAAGAGCAGGCTCGGCTCCTTTGCGACGAGGCTCGTGATGTGGACGATCCGCCCCCACTCTTGTGCGGCCATCATTGGGCCGACTTGACGCGTGAGCCTGACGACGTTCATGAGAGTGGCGTCGACGCCGAGCTGCCACTCGTCGTCGGTCTTTTGGTTAAGGATGCCTGCGGGAGGGCCGCCGGTGTTGGTGACGAGGATCGAGGGAGTACCAAACGCATCCAATGTCGCGTCCACCCATCGCTCGAGGTCCTCGGCCTTGGTGACGTCACAGGAAATGGCGTGTACGTCATCGAGCCCGCCGAAAACCTCTTCCAAGGTCTCTGCGGTCCGTCCACAAACGGACACTTTGCAGCCCTCTTCGAGCAGCATCTCCGCTACCGCTCGCCCAATCCCCTTGCTCCCCGCCGCCACCATCGCGACCTTGCCCTCAAGCCCGAAATCCATGCGATCGATGTTAGCCGAAAGCCGGCGCATCACTCTCACTTCAGATACCGATTCACCGTTGAGCCGCAAGGGAGAGGCAGAATCGCGGGAACCGGTAGACTCGCGTGATGCTGCTGGCGATTGCGCTCGGACTCACGCTCCAAACGAAGCCCTTCGACTTTCTCGGTTTCGGACCCTACATCTCGGGAGTTCCAAACCCAGCCCAAGTCCTCGGATACGGGCCAGGCGAAAGGCATACACCCTACCACGATCAGGAGCGATTTCTGGCCGCGCTCGAGGCCAAGGGAAGCGAGCGTCTGCGCATCATCCCCTACGGAAAGAGTACCGAGGGGCGGCGGCTGCGCAT
Source organism: Fimbriimonadaceae bacterium (assembly GCA_019694835.1). Next base: position 60,294 of record JAIBBE010000220.1, read on the forward strand.
CGCGGTCATCGGAAGCCCGAGCAATCTCGCCCGACTCGACGAAATCAAGGCCAATCTCGGAACCATCGCCACCGCTGATCCGACCAAGAACCTCGATGAGCTGATCGCAAAGACCCCGGTGGTCGTGTGGATCAACGAGAACATCCACGGCGACGAGTCAGCGTCGTTCGAGTCGGGAATGTGGCTCATCTACACCCTCGTCGCCAGCCAGAACCCAGCGGTGACCAAAGCGCTGGACGAGGCGCTCGTCATCGTCAATCCCTGTTACAACCCTGATGGTCACGAGCGATTCGTTGTTTGGTACAACTCCATCGCCATCGGCAGCAGCAATCCCGACGCCTTCGAGCAACGGCAGCCTGACATCATGGGCGGTCGCACGAATCACTACCGATTCGATATGAATCGCGACCGGATCTCGTTCTCGCAGGCCGAGAGCCGTCAGGAGGCAGCCGCCGTCCTGCAGTGGCGGCCCCAGGTCTACGCCGACCAGCATGGTGAGGTCGACGGCTATTTCTTCCCCCCCTGCCCCATGTCGATCAACGAGAACGTCGGGCGCGAACGCTATGCGAAGTGGACACGCGTGTTCGGCAAGGCGAATGCGGATGCCTTCGACAAGAACGGTTGGCTTTACTTCATCGGCAAGGAATACGACCTCTACTACGCGGGCTACCTCGACAGCTTCAATGCCCTCACCGGCGCGATCGGAATGACTCACGAGACGAATGGCGGTTCGCGCCTGGCCATCGATAATTCGGCCGGCGGGGTCGTCACCCTTCGCGACGGCATGATGAAGCACTTTACGACCGCCCTCACACTTATCCAATCTTCCGCGGCAAACCGGAAGGAACTGCTGACCGAATACGCCGCCTTTAAGCGTGACGCCATGGCGGGCAAGTCGGCGGGAGATTTCCAGCGGGTTGTCGTGTCCGGCGACCCGAGAGCCCTCAAACGATTTGGGCAGCAGTTGGCTTTTGGGGGCGTGAAGTCGACCGTAGTCGGCAAGGCCTTCCGTCAGCGCGGCACCGATTACTGGACGGGTAAGGCCGAGGATCGCGAGATTCCGGCAGGTTCCGTGGTCGTCGATATGGACCAAGAGCAAGGTGCCTACGCCAAAGCTCTCCTCGAACCCGGTTCGAACTTCGAACCCGAGTTCATCAAGCGCCAGCAGGATCTGCAAAAAGCCCGGCAAGACAAAGAGCGCTACCCAGGGCGTCCCGGACCCGAGTTCTATGACATGACGGGCTGGAGCGCGGTCTATGGGCACGGACTCGATGCGATGTACTGCAAGGACAAGACTGCCTTCGAGGCCGGAATCGATCCGGTTGAGCGTCGTGTTGGCAGCTATGGAAAGGTTGGGGCATGGTGGTCCTACACGGACCAGTCCGACATCCTAACGGCCTATGATCTGTTGGACGAGGGCGTCCGCGTTGATCTATCCACCGAACCCCTTAAACTTGGCGGTGAGACCATCCCGAAGGGCAGCTTCCTTGTCTTGCGTGAGCACCAAGAGGTCGAGGAGGTCGAGGCCAAGCTGGTGGCGGCGGCGGGCGAAAGAGGCTCGTACATACACCCTCTCGATACAGGATTCCCCGATACCGGCGCGGCCGGACCTCTGGAAAGCACCTCGATCGAGGCGCCCAAAATCAAGGTCGTCTTCGGTTCGGGCGGCGATACCACCGGCTTTGGTGGGATGTGGTACGCGATGGAGCAAACCTTCCGCTTGCCATTCACACCGGTCTTTGGCGATGCCCTGGACGACCCGGGCGACGCCACGTGCATTGTTTGCCCGCCGGGCGGCTACGGTCCGCCGAGCGAGAAACTGAAGTCCTGGGTTCGTGAGGGTGGGCGCCTCGTCATTCTGGAGGGTGGAAGCTGGGCGCTCGGTGAAAAGGGCTTCGCGACGTTTGAAACCAAGCGCGCGACCAACCTTCCCGGTTCGCTCTTTCTCGCCAACCTCAACCCGCGCTCGATCTACGGGTCGGGCTATGATCCCGCCAAACCGATCTCGGTGCCCGTTGCTGGCGGCAGCTTTCCGAAGGTCAAGCCGGAGGGAGGTGCGGTGGTGTCCTTTGGCGAAAAGCCCAGACTGCTCAGCGGGTGGGCCTGGGATGACACGGAAGCAGCGCTGGGCGGAACCGTTTGGTTCCATGACCAGCCTTACGGCCGCGGCCACGTCTTGTTCTTTGCCCAAGACCCGACCGAGCGCGCCCTTTGGCCCGGTTTGGCGAGGCTTCTTCTCAACGCGATGCTGCTCGGTTAGTAACGGGTCAAGATTCCCTGTACAATGGAATGATGGCGGTGCGCGACATCGGAACTCCCGACCTGGGAAGAAACTCGGGAACGACCCTCGACCTCGACTGGGTCGAAGAGGTCCGCGCGAACAAGAGCGCGATCGACCGGCGAGCGGCGACCTTGGTTACGCGGCGAACCGTCAAGAAGCAATGGCAAGCTGCTTGGCTCCTTCGCGCAATCTCGCTGATGGACCTCACGACCCTCGGCGGCGACGACACGCCGGGCAACGTCCTCCGGCTCTGCGCCAAGGCCCGACGACCGGTTCGAGATGACTTGCTTGAAGCCCTCGGCTTCACCACCGGCTTGCGGGTGGCTGCGGTTTGTGTGTACCACTCGCGGGTCGCGGATGCGGTCAAGGCGTTGCAGGGGACTGGGATTCCGGTTGCGGCGGTTGCGGCGGGATTTCCGCATGGGCTCAGCCCGCTAAGCCAGAGAATCGCGGAGATCAAGGCGAGTGTGGAGGCGGGGGCGGCGGAGATTGACATCGTCATCGACCGCTCGCATGTCCTTCGCGGCGAGTGGAACGCGCTCTACGACGAGGTCGCTGCGTTCCGCGAGGCGTGCGGTGAAGCCCATCTCAAGGCGATCCTCGCGACGGGAGAACTCGGCACCCTCCGCAATGTGGGCCGGGCGAGCATGGTCGCGATGATGGCGGGGGCGGATTTCATCAAAACGTCGACAGGAAAAGAAGCGACCAACGCCACGCTGCCGGTCGGGCTCGTCATGGTGCGCGCGATTCGCGAGTATCGCGACCGCACCGGATTCCGGGTCGGCTACAAACCGGCGGGCGGCATCCGGACCGCCAAGCAATCGCTCGATTGGCTTATTCTGATGAAGGAAGAGCTCGGCGACGCTTGGCTGCGGCCCGAGTTGTTTCGGCTTGGCGCGAGCACCCTGCTGACCGACATCGAGCGCCAACTGGAGCACTTCGTGACCGGACGCTACTCGGCCGCACATCGCCATCCAATGCCCTAGCCCAAACGTCTTCAAGTTGTGATTCTCGAACTCACGGTAGAGAATATCGCGATCATCGACCGGTCTCAGATCGCTCTGGGGCCGGGTTTCACGGCGCTGACCGGGGAAACCGGAGCGGGCAAGTCGCTGCTGGTCGATGCCATTGACTTGGCGCTCGGAGGCCGGGCAGATTCCGACCTGGTTCGGACGGGCGCCGCCCGGGGACAGGTTCGTCTCGTCGCTGATTTGTCCGCGAATCCAGCCGCCGCCGCAAAGTGCGCGGAACTGGGTGTCGAACTCGAAGACGGCCAGCTTTTCGTCCACAGAGAACTCTCGGCCGAGGGGCGCTCAACTTGCCGGATCGGCGGAAAGCTCTCGCCGGTCGGGGCGCTGAAGCAGATTGGTGCTTTGATGGTCGACCTCCACGGTCAGCACGATCACCAAAGCCTCCTCGACCCGGCGCGGCATTTGGAGTATCTCGATGCCTGGATTGGGGAGGAAGCCTCTAGCTTGCTGGCGACCGTCGGGCGGCTTCACCAGCATGTCGAGTCAATCCGCTCGAAGGTGCGCGCACTCCAAGCTGGACGACGCGACCGCGAACAGCGCTTGGACCTTCTGCGATTCCAAGTGGGCGAAATTGAGGCAGTCGGACCGAAGGCAGGCGAATACGAGGAACTAGAAGCCTCGCTCTCGCGGCTTCGCAACGTTGAGAAGCTCGCTGAGGCATCCTATGGGGCGCTGGAGAAGCTCTCCGGAAGCGACCAGGCAGCCGCCGAGCAACTCGGTGCGGCTCTGAAGTCCTTGGAGCAGGCCGCTCGCCTTGACCCGACGCTCGAAGAGCCGCTCGGCCCGTTGCGCGAGGCGCTTTATGGCCTGGAGGATGCGGTCGCGGGGCTGCGCGTGTATGCAGAGGCTCTCGAATCTGATCCCGAGGCGCTCGAAGAAGCGGCGGGACGGCTGGACGGGCTCAAGCGGCTTCGCCGAAAGTACGGCGACGACGAAAGCGCGATTCTCGCCTTCTACGACGACGCCAAATCCCAGCTTGATCTCCTCGAAAACGCAGACGAAAGCGAGGAAGAACTCCAGTTGCAATTGGAATCCGCCGAACGCGACCTCGCGGCAGCGGCGTCCGAACTGACCGAGTGCCGCCGCCGACACGCGCTACGCTTCGACGAATTGGTGACCACCGAACTCCGCGACCTCGCGATGGACCGAGCCGCCTTCGAGTGCCGAATCGATCCACAACCGATCGACGCGACGGGCGGGGATCGGGTGGAGTATTTCTTCTCCGCGAACGCCGGGGAGCCGGTCAAGCCGCTCAGCAAGATCGCGAGCGGCGGCGAGATTTCGCGCGTGATGCTCTCGATGAAGGTCACCTTGGCCGGGCGCGCGGGTGTGCCGACCTTGATCTTTGACGAAGTCGACGCCGGGCTCAGCGGCCGCGCGGCGGCATCAGTGGCGCGAAAGCTGGAGCAGCTTGCCCATCATTATCAAGTCGTCGTCATCAGCCATCTCCCCCAAATCGCGGGGCGGGCGACGAGTCATTTCCGCATTGAGAAAGTCGACGAAGGCGGCCGAACCGTAACGCGGGTTCGCTTGCTCAGCCCCGACGAGCGGGTCGTCGAGGTCGCGAGGATGCTGGCGGGCGAGGTTGTCACCGAGCCCGCGATGGCGAATGCGCGAGAACTTCTCGCCTCCCGACACCCTCTCACGCAGTGAGAGGGTGCCGGAGCCCGTACCGCTGGCGTCCCGCCGGCATCCGGGTGACCTCAACTGCTGAACCGCACCGCAACCTCTCCACCAACCCCTCCGGGGAGAGTCATATCCAGGGCAATAACGACTTGATCTGCACCTGACACTAGAATTCTTTTGGAAATCAGTCGCGGCACCTCTCCCCCAACCCCTCTCCTCCGCCGCAATAGCTTGCCAATCCAAAATCGGGAGGGCGCAGGAGAGGGGGGCCGGGACATTACGTCCTGTGTCACGCGCTCGTGCCTCGCGGTGAACGTCCCCCTCATTGGGAAATGAGGGGGAAATTCTGCAAAGAGCCACAAACCCGGTGTAATTCCCTTACAATAGAGTATGCGTAAGCTCTGGTTGGGTTTTGCTGTCGGTGGATTCCTTAGCGCTTGGTCCTTCGGCCAGACCGATATGCCGCTCTACACGGATGCTCTCCAGAATGGATGGCAGGATTGGTCGTGGTGCACTCGCGACCTGAATTCGACCGACTACGTGAATTCAGGTGCGCGAAGCACGAAGATCACGATGGGGGCTTGGCAGGGCTTCTATCTCAGCCGTGGCGCCATGTCAACGGCCAGCTATGACAGCCTTCGCTTTTATATACACGGAGGCACCGTCAACGGACGCAACCTGCGTATCCAGCCGATCGTCGGCGGCAATCCGAACGGGACTCTGCTCAACCTGAACACCTTTGTCGCGGGCGGGAGTATTGCCGCGAATCAATGGCGACTCGTGACCATCCCGTTGTCCGCGATGGGCGTTGCGAGTATCGCCAACTTCACCGGATTCTGGATTCAGGAGTACTCCGGGACGACTCAGCCCGCATTCTATGTTGATGACATCCTCCTCAAAGCCAGTGCCCCGCCGTCGATCGTCAACTTGACCGCCAACTTCGGTCAAACCCTCGCGACGCTGGATGCCCGGATGTTCTCGGTCAACGCGGCCTGCTGGGATAATCAGTTCGGCACAGCCACGACTCGCACGCTCCTTTCGGCGGCCGGCAATCGAGCCTTGCGCTTCCCGGGCGGATCACTGTCTGACGACTACCACTGGGCGACGAACACGACTGGAAGCAACACCTGGACGTGGGCGACGAGTTTCGACACGTTTGCGTCGGTCGCCCGAGACACCGGTGCGCAGGTCTTCATCACCGCCAACTACGGCAGCGGCACGCCCCAGGAAGCGGCGGCATGGGTCCAATACAGCAACATCACGCGCGGACACGGCTTCAAGTACTGGGAGATTGGCAACGAAAACTACGGCACCTGGGAAAACGACATTCACCCCAGGCCCAACGATCCGTACACCTATGCGCTAGAGTCCAAGCTCTACATCCAGCAGATGAAGGCGGTCGATCCGACCATCAAGATCGGCGTCGTCACTCCGCTCGGCGAAGACAGCTACGCGAACTACACCGACCACCCCGTCGTGAATCCGCGCACGATGCAGACTCACAATGGCTGGGGTCCGGTGATGCTCACGAACCTTCGGCTGCAGGGCGTGACCCCCGATTTCCTGATTTACCACAAGTACCACCAAGAACCTGGCGGCGAGAACGACGCGTTCCTGCTTCAGTCGAGTTCTTCGTGGGCGAGCGATGTTGCTTCGCTTCGCCAGATGCTCACCGACTACCTCGGCCCCGCTGGTGCCTCGGTCGAGATCGTGTGTACCGAGAACAACTCGGTCTCCTACAACCCCGGCAAACAGACCACGAGCCTGGTGAACGGCCTTTTCTATGCCGACAGCGTCGGACAAGCCGCCAAGACCGAACTAAAGGCTCTCATGTGGTGGGACATGCGCAATGGCACCGACACCGCCAACAACCTGAGCCCGAGCCTGTATGGCTGGCGGCAGTATGGCGACTACGGGATGGTGTCCACGTCGAGCGAGCCCTACCCGGCCTACTACGCCCTGAAGCTGCTGCAGCAATTCGGAAGGGGCGGTGAGCAGGTCGTGGCGACGAACAGCGACTACACCCTGCTCTCGATCTACGCGACGCGCCGATCGAACGGCCAGATCGCGCTCATGGTCATCAACAAGAGCCCGACCCTGACGCTGCCGGCGTCGTTTGTATTGAGCGGAGTGACCGGGGCCATTAATCCGGTCGGGACGCTGTATCGCTATGGCATCCCGCAGGACGAGGCGGCGCGGACGGGAGTCGGCAATCGTGATGTCTCCAAGGCCCTGATCAAGAACGTGGGCCGGACCTTCTCCCACAGCTTCCCGCCGTACTCGATGTCGGTGATCGTGCTGACGACGAAAGGGCAGGTGCCTCCGCCGTGATGTGTGCACGTTGAATTTGAGGGCGGGTGGCCCGGGTGATGAATTGTGCACTCCGGCGCTACCAACTGATTAAGCTGGTCAGAGATTGGCAGAACCGGGGTGCACAATTCATCACCCCGGCCACCCAACCCGGTTTCCTCGTGGGGTCGGCGAAGGGTCGATCCAAGCCCGAGGGCTTAGGACCAAGTCGGCGAAACGGTAAACTGTCTGTCCGGCACGAACGCCCCTGCCGCCGAGGTCGAGGTTGACCCAAGGACCAGATGAGTATGCGTGTATTGATTGCCGACGACGATCCGATTATTCGGCTCGACCTCAAACAGATGCTTCAGAACCTCGGCTACGAGGTCGTGGCTGAAGCGGGAGATGGGCAGGAAGCCGTCGACCTAGCCCGGGATACCCATCCCGACGTCTGCGTTCTCGACGTGAAGATGCCGGTGCTCGATGGGATCGATGCTGCCACCCAACTTGGAGAAGAAGGGATCGCTCCCGCGATCCTGTTGACCGCTTACAGCGACCGCGAACTGATCGACCGGGCACGGGATGCCGGTGTTTTCGGATATCTGGTCAAGCCATTCAAGCCCAGCGATCTTCCCCCCGCCATTGAAGTCGCCCGCAGCCGCTACGAGCAGAACGTTCAACTCAGCAACGAGGTTCAAGATCTTACCGAGAAGCTGGAGGCACGGAAGCTCGTGGATCGGGCGAAGGGCATCCTCATGGAAACTCTCGGCGTGAACGAGGCGGAAGCTTACCGGCGCATCCAACTGGAGTCCATGAACCGGCGAAAGTCCATGCGCGAAGTCGCCGAGGCGGTGATTCTCGCCAAGAGCATCCAAGGCTAGCGCGACCTATCGCCTGGGAGACATCACGACTGCCGACCGAATGCGGTCGCCCTTCACGATCTGCCCCACCACGTCCATGCCCTTGATGACACGACCCACGACCGCATAGGATCGATAGAGGTACAGCCGGTCGGAGTTGAGGATGAAGAGCTGCGAATCTCCTCCTCGCTGCAGACCTTCGCTGGCGATGCCGACGACGCCTCGCGTGAAGTCCACGTCGGGGCGCTCCTCGAACTTGATGGGAATCCCGGAACCGCCTTCGCCGATTCCGGGCGCGTTCATTCCCTTGCGGCTCACCGGATCTCCCCATTGAACCACCCAGCTTTCCACCCGGTGGACTCGCTGGCCGTTGTAGAAGCCCTTTCGGACCAGACGGAGAATCTTGCTCACGGTGTCGGGTGAGCCCTTGGGATCGGTTTCGATCGTGAACGACCGCCGGTTCTGCATCGTGACCTTGATCAGCGGGCCAACCGGCGAATAGGGACGAACCCAGTGCGGCGTCATCTGGGCGGCGACGACTAAAGCAAGAACGCTCATGTCGACGATCTTGGCAGATCGCGCCAGCTAGCGTCCCGACTTATCGAAAGTCCGTCACAATGAGGCGATGAAGGGACTCATCCTTGCCGCCGGTAAGGGCACTCGGCTCTATCCTGTGACCCAGCATATTCCCAAACCGATCCTCCCCATCGCCAACCGCCCCACGCTCGAATATGCGTTCGACCGCCTGAAGGAAATGGGCGTTACGGAGATTTGTGTCGTGGTTGGCGAAGCCGAACCCGCCATGCGCGAAGCTCTGGGCGATGGCAGCCAGTTTGGTGTTTCGCTGTCCTATGTCCGTCAAACCGAGCCCAAGGGTTTGGCTCACGCGGTCGGGTTCGCCAAAGACTTCGTCGCAGGCGACGACTTCGTGCTCTACCTCGGTGACGCCATTTATGGGGAAGGATTTCAGGCTTACGCGGAACGCTTTCGGTCTTCTGGCTGTGCGAATCTGAACATCGTGAAGCCCGTTCCCGATCCAAGTCGATTCGGGGTCGCCAATGTGGAAGGCGAACGCATCGTCAAACTCGTCGAGAAGCCACCGCAACCGGAATCGAACCTCGCCATGGCGGGAATGTACTTCTTTGGCCCGCAGATTTGGAGCGTTTTGCCCGACCTCCAGCCGAGCGCACGGGGCGAATTCGAGATTACGGACGCCATCCAGATGCTGATTGACCGAGGCGAAACGGTGCTCGCCGGGGTCTATGAAGGAACTTGGTTCGACACGGGAACGCTTCCGTCATTCCTGGAAACCACCCAGTTCCTTACCGGGGGCGAGACGTTAATCGGCGAAGGCGCGGAGGTCATCGGCCAAGTGACCAAGTCGGTCATCGGTGCTGGTGCCAAGGTTTCGTGTCGCTCGCTGACTAACGTAGTGGTCTTGCCGGGCGCTCGCGTGGATATCGACGGTGACGTTTCGGATTCGCTGATTGCAGGCGAGTGTTTGATCTCGGGCGATGTTTGCGGCGAGATCATCCATGGCTCCGAACGCCGCAGCGGCCTATGATCGACACCCATTGTCATCTCAACGACGCCGAGGCCTTTCCGGCACCGACGGTTGCGATCGAGGCCGCGCGGGCGGCGGGCGTGGAGAAATTGATCGTGATTGGCGTCGATGCGGACTCCAGCCAAAGCGCGCTCGGTATCGCAGACGATCATCCCGGCGTGTTTGCGAGTGTGGGTTGGCACCCCAATTACGCTCAGGCCTACTCGGCCGAGGGACTTGAGAGCCTCCGGCAACTGTCGGCGAAACCCAAAGTCGTCGCGCTCGGAGAGATGGGGCTGGACTTCCATTGGAGCTATGCGACCCGCGCACAGCAAGAAGCTTGCCTTTTTGCCCAATTGGAGATGGCGTCCGACTTCGACCTGCCCATCGTGCTGCACTGCCGAGAGGCGTACCCCGAGTTGCTCGATATTCTCGAGAGACAGCCGTCGCGGCGCTGGATCTTCCATTGTTTCAGCGGCGGTGCTGACGATGCGCTTCGAGCCGTCGACCTCGGATGCTGGTTCGGCGTAGACGGGCCGATTACGTACAAAAAAGCCGATTCTCTGCGCGAAATCGTGAAAAAGCTGCCGCGCGACAAGATCCTCATCGAAACGGACAGCCCGTGGATGGCCCCCCATCCGCATCGCGGAAAGCCCAATGCGCCAGCCCTTTTGCCGCTCATCAACGCGGGCTTGGCCGCGCTTTGGGGTGTATCGCCAGAGGAATCGGACCGCCAAACCTCGGACAACGCAGCCGCACTCTTTGGGTTCGATTAGTCGATCCCGGTAGAATCACGGTGCAGCCCGTCGCCAGGTGGCAATTTGGCACGAATCCTGCTTGGCGGGCGTTGATAGATAAGTTGTGAGCATGATCGATACCGCCCCCCGACCAGCCGTTCGACGCCGCTGGAGATCCGCCACCAAGATCGCGATTGGGTTCGTACTCGTGGTGGTCGGCGGTTTCTATGGCTATCGGGCCTGGACGAATTACATGGTGGGCCGTATCGACGTCAAACCCATCGGCCCCAAGCGAGTCAATCTTGTGGCCATCAGCCCTGGTGCCGGTTACCGCATCCTCGTCGCCAACGGCATCGCCCAGCTAGCCGAAGTATCAGGCTCTTTCGACGCCCCTGACCTCGCCCAAATGGACGAGGGCAGTGATGTCGTCAGCGCGAAGAAAGTGCCGATGAAGGAGATGCTCCAATCGCTGCGCCAGGAAACTGAAGGGCTGGGTGCCTTCATCATGCGCATCAACGACATCAAGGCCGACGACATTCCGCCGGAAGCACCGGTATGGAAGGCAGAAGACCTGCGCAAAGCCCTCGATAGCGATCCGGCGCTCAAGAGCAAACTGGAGCGCGAAATCAACATGGGACTGGACGGTACGCCACCCAATCGCGTTATTGCCAGCGCCTGCGTCAATGGAATCGTGATCTCGACGCCCGTTACGGTGAAGATCGGTGGCAAGCCGGTCCAGGCCGAAGTCCTCCAGCCCTATCGTCCCAGCTTCATCGAGAACATCGAAAAGAAACTCCAGGAACGTTTTGACGCCGATGACGCCCGACCCGGGGTGTATCGGCAGGCGCTAGAAGATCTCTTAAACGGTCAAGGAGCGAAGGAAGATGTCAGGAAGTCGCTTTTGGCACGAATTTCGCCGGAACGAGCGGCAGACCTCGCCGCAAAGCCACAGCGAGTTCTCGAGAACGCGGCCGTGATCCTCAACGATGATCAGATCATTTCCGCCTCGGCGAGGACTTACAAGGCCAACAAGCGAGAACTGACCGACATTACGATCAACTTGACCGATGAAGGACGTGACCGACTTTGGAAATACAGCCACGACCGCCAGGGCTTTCAACTTCTGCTCGTCGTCGATGGCATCGCCATCGCCGCGCCGCGCATCAGCCATGAACTTTCGCAGCGCGACGTCACCATCAGTCAGTTGCCGGACGCCAGCCTCGCTGAAGAAGCGGTCGACCTTATGAACAAGAAACCAACCGGAGGAAATGCACGTTGAACAGGATTCTCTTTCTAGGAGGGATCGCCGCCGCACTGACAATCGTAGGGTGCGGGAATTCAGGCGGTGCTTCGAACTACAAACCCAAGCCCCCGTCAAAGATTGAAAGCGCTGAAGTCCAGCCCGGCCAAGAGGCCACGCTGCTGCCGCTCGCGGTCGGAACCCAGTGGGTGTACACCACCGCCGTTCGGGTGACGCAAAAGGATGGGCAGTCGGGTTCGACGACGGGCGAACTCACGTTCCGCGTCACGGCCGTGCGAGATGTGCCGGGTGGCAAGGAAGGTGACATCGACATCATCAATAACGAGGGCAAACTGGCAGAAAAGCAGTCTTGGCGTGTGGATGCTTCTGGCATCACCCAAACTGCTGGCGGTGACAAGGGCCAGAAGTTCGATCCTCCGCTAGCCAGCGTACTTTTCCCGGTTAAGCTTGAAGAAACGTTCACCTGGAAAGGTATCGGCCCGTTCCCAGGCGGTATGGCGAAGACCGCAACGTCGAAGTCGAAGGTGCTCGGCTACGAGGAACTGGACACCGATATGGGCCGCATGCAGGGATTGGCGGTCGAAAGCCGCATGAGCTGGACGGCGACCGATGGCAAGAAGGGTCAAAGCTATGGAACGACTTGGTGGCGCCCGAATTATGGATTCGTCCGATTCCGTCAAGAAATCCAAATCGGCGACCTCACCGCAGTGCAGATGTTTCGCCTGAAAAGCTACACTCCCGGCAAATGATGCGAGACGCAATGAAGTTCTGGCGAGGCTCGGGAGCATGGCTCCTGAGCCTCTGTCTGCTCACGATGGTGGTCGGACCTGCTTGTGCCCCCAAGGATGATTCGGCCGGGTCGAAGGAAACGGCGACCACCGACAACGGGGGCAAGTCCACGGCACCCGAATCGGGCGACGAGAAGAAGGACGCCCCCGCGGAAGAAGCCGCTGATCCTGCGACGATCCCGGCGAATCTCAAAACCGATGCCTTCGCCTACTACGGCTTGGACAATTCGAAGCCGCTCAAATTCGAAATGACGGCTTCCGGCCAGTCGCCCATGTCCGGCGAACAAACCGTCAAGTTCTTGGGAATGAAGGACGGCAAAGCCACCTACAACGTCGAACGAACGGGCGACTTGGCCGCGAACATGGGCAGCCAAGAAATGGAGCTCTCCGAGAAGGGGCTCTTCGTGACCAGCACCACCATGGGCTCCATCGGCGAACCCACACTCGAATTGCCTTCGACGCTCAAGGCAGGCGACACCTGGAAGCTGGATCAGAAGTTGGAAACCACTGGAGGCCAGACCATCGAAACGAAGTCGGTCTACAAGGTGGTAGGTGTTCAAAAGGTCAAAACCAAGGGCGGCGACTTCGATGCACTTCTCATCACTGCTGCCGGCCCGGCGACCTACGCGGGCAACACGGTCCAAATGGAGATGAAGGCTTGGTACGCCAAGGGCTATGGGGCCGTCAAGTCAGAAATTACGACGAAAGATAAGTCTGGCAAGACGTCGAAGGTGCTCATCGAGCTCACTAAGTGAGTAGATATGGGTGTGGACATCGGGCGGGGCGGGCAAATTCCAGTCGCAATCCTCAGCGGGCTTACGCTCGCAGGGCTCGGTCTCGCCCTCTCGTGTCAGCCTGCTGCGATCAAGGATGAGCCAGATAAGACCCAAGGCATGAGATTTGAGACTCCAGCCATGCTGGAGCCGGATCGGTTGCCGTACGCCAAGGCCTCCTTGATTCTTGCTGGAACGAAGTACCCGGTCGAAGTCCTCCGCACGGCGAACAAAGACCACATTTCCTTTGAATTCGCCAAGGATGGCGAAACGATCGATCGCGAGGTCTACGTCCTCAATGGCGATGGATTCCAAGTGTCCCAATGCGCCGGCCTTTCCTATCAACCGCCGATTCCTCTTGTGCTCTTTCCGATGAACGTGGGTGACCGCTGGGAATGGAGCGGCGAGGTATTGGCCGGGTCCGAGCGGCAATCGGCAACTGCCTCGATGCGCTCGAATTCCGAGTCGCTCAATCTGGAAAGTGGCTTCTACGACGGTTTCAAAGTGGAAGTCGATCTGAAATTCGGTCAGCCCGGTCCGCCGCTCGACAAGCGCATGGCCTTCTGGTTCGTGCCTAAGCAGGGCATCGTTAAGCGTGAGTTCGGATCGACATCGACCCGAGGACCGCTGTCGCCGTGATCTCAGCGCACGATTTGCGCGGATCAGTTGCCGGTCGATCCGATCCCACTCATCCTCGGTTCGACTTCTGGCTGCTTCTTTCCGCAGTCGTCCTGGTGATCGTCGGCATGATGGCGCTCTACAGCGTTGGCTCAGCCGACAAGGACTTCAGTCTCTTTCGCAAGCAGGGACTGCTCCTCCTCGTGGGGCTGGTGCCGTTCTTTATCTTCCTCTTCGTCGACCCCGCGTTTTGGCGCAAGATATCGGGTTGGCTATACGCGGCGAACGTGGCGTTTTTGGGCCTTGTTTTGTTCAAAGGAGCCAACATCAAGGGAGCAACGCGTTGGATCGAGGTCGGTGGCTTTCAGTTCCAGCCAAGCGAAATCGCCAAGCTGCTCGTGATCTTGACTCTCGCGGCGTTCTATGCCAATCGCATGGACGAGATCAAGCGTTTCTCGACATTCGTGCTGTCGCTGATCTACATCGCACCTCCCCTCTTCCTGATCTATGAGCAGCCGCACCTGGGTTCAACCATCGTCATCCTGGTGGCATGGGCGGGAATCTCGATTTGCGCGGGAGTGCCTTGGAGGTTCTTGGTCACATTCGCTGCTCTGGCCGTGGCCCTGTTTGTCGGCGCCTATTCGACGGGCAAACTGCGCTCCTACCAGGTTCCCCGCATCGCCGCCCTCTTTGGGGCCGACGAGAAGAAGGAAGGCTACCAGCAGCTTCGCGCAACGGTTGCCATTGGGGTCGGTGGCGTCGGCGGCACGGGATACCTCAAGGGGGAACAGAAGTCCCAAGTGCCCGAACACCATAACGACTTCATTTTCAGCGTCATCGGAGAAGAAGGAGGACTCGTCGGCTGCACGATGGTTTTGGCCGCCTTCTCGTTCTTCTTCTACCGCGCATGGCTGGTTCTCTATCACGGTGAGGACCCCTACACTCGGATGATCGCGGCGGGAATTCTCAGTGTCCTAGCGTTTCACACCGTGCTGAATTTGGGCATGAACCTCAATCTCATGCCCGTCGTGGGCCTCTGGCTGCCGTTCCTGAGTTACGGTGGCACTGCGATGTGGCTATGCCTTTCCTGTGTCGCTCTGCTCCTTAACCTCGCTCGACGCGAGCGGGTCATGAAGTTCTGAGGTTTAGCGCCCGACCGAACTCACTCTGAGGCTGGAGGTTCACTGCCACCAGAATCTTCGTCGATTCCCTCGACAAGCCGATTCATGAGCTCGCCGAACTCTTCGTCGGTGATTTCAGGCTCGGCATGGCGGAGTTCGATCTGCGTGATCGCGTCTTCCGGCGAAACATCCTGATAGAGCACCGCCATCAGGGAGGGCAAGTAGCGATCGTAGGTTTGGCAGCTTGCTCCAATCAGTGGGGGCAACATTGAATCCACGAATCGGCCCGAACCCAGGTAGAAGCCGGTCCGGAAGCAGATATCGCCATCGGTCATGTCGAAATCGAACCGACCGGCGTACAGCCGCCAATTGGCGCGAACGGTCCACTCGGCGATTTCCGCCAGCTTGTCTTTCGGGACCCTGAGGCCCTGGCGCACCTCAAGGCTGACGTAATTGTAATCTTCGTCGGCGTAGAGGGTGCATAGGAATAGGCCGCCCGACTCGCGAATCTGGAACTGAATCGCAGGGGCGTCTTCGGTCTTGAAGAACCGAATGTCGTGCTTCCGAAGGTGATCGGTCGCGATATCGAGAATTTTGCGACGCTTCATTTTTGTTTGACCCTCAGGTAATAAGACGTCCTGACTGGCTGTGCTTGTTGCGATGGGCCCGGGACCACGCGAGAGGCCTTGCTCGGTTTATTCCACGTTTGTATGCTCTGGCGTGAACCGTATCGGACTCGAATCATGCGAGAAGTCGCCTTTCCCAGCGACCTCGAATTCGCGGCCGTAATCGGTGGGTTTTCGGTGGCAAGCGACGTTGCTCGGCAGGTTTGGTCGCGGCTCGTTCAGTCCGACTTCGGAGCCGACGCTCGATACGGGGAAGTGGTCTTTAGACCCTTCTGGACCCCCGAGGAACGACTCGAACTGGAAACCATCACTCCGCCGTCGAGGCTCTTTCGAACTCGGCTCCTGGAAGATCCCGGCGGAACGTGGCGAAGCTTCATCCAACCCGACTCGGACTCGCAGGCCTTTGCCCTCATCTCGCCGCTTGGGTTGCTTATGGTCGGCCCTCCAACAGAAGACGCTTGGGAGGAGTTCGCCGATGGGCTGAGGCGAATCGGATGGTGAGACGGCTGGGACTCGAACCCAGGACCCACGCCTTAAAAGGGCGTTGCTCTACCGACTGAGCTACCGTCTCCCGCGAGAGATACTACCCAGCGAGCCTGCCGCTTGTTTCGGGACAGACCTACCGGGTTCGACGACCGAGTCCGGGGGTCTGCTAGAATCGCCAGGTGAGTTTCGCCCTGAGGCTGGCCTCCGATCTCGTCCAAGTGGATGCGGGAGCGACCGTTCCGCTCGGCGTCGAGGCGTCCAACCGGGATGACGATGCCGATACTTACGAGATCCAGATCGAAGGATTGGATCCCGAGTGGACGGCCGTCCCAGTACCCTCGTTTACGGTCGAGGGGCATGACATCCACACAGAGAAGATCTTTCTCAAGCCGCCTCGCGTGACCGAGAGCCTTGCCGGGACTTACCCCTTCGTCGTCACGCTTCGATCATTGAACAGCGGCGAGACCCGATCGGCCCAAGGCGTGCTCGAAATCCGCCCGTTTCACCACATCAGCGTCGATGTTTCGCCCAAAAAGGGCTCCGTTTCGCCGTTCAACAAGGAATGTACGTTCGACGTGACGGTGATGAACCTTGGCAACAGCGAGCACACCCTCCAGCTTTTCGCCAGTGATCCGGACGACGAATGTGCCTTTGATTTCGATCCGGACAAGGTAACCGTCGGTCCGGGCCAGCAGAAGACGGTTGCGATGCAAGCCAGCGGCAAGCGACGTCCGTTTCTCGCCAATTCGCGGCTCTACGGCCTCTCCGCAAGTGCGCGCAGCGTTTCCATGCCGACCGTCGTGGGCAATGCGCAGGCGCAGCTTGAGCAGAAGGCCCTGATCTCGCCCGGCGGATTCATTCTCCTGTTGTGCACCCTCTTCTTGATCATCGGCTGGGCGTTCTTCATGCCCAAACCGCCGACCCTCGACGTGTTTACCGCGGTACCCAACGAAGTGATGGTCGGTGAGTCTATCCGTGTGGATTGGAGGGCTTCGGCGAACTCCAAGAACGTTCGGATCGTGGCGGGTAAGCAGGTCTTTGCCAGCCTCGACGTCCGGGGAAGCCTCGACATTGAAACCCAAGAGGCCGGCAGCCTTGAGATTAGCGGCTTTGCCGTCGCGGGTGACAAGCAGAGCTCGCCGAAGGTCGTGATCGTCAAGGTACTGCCGCGACCGGTCGTCCCCGAGCCCGTCATTCGCTCCTTCAAGCTGGAACCGGCCAAGGTCAGCCTTGGCGAGCCAGTGACCGTCAAATTCGAGGTCAATGAGGCCGTCACCAAAGCCACGCTTTGGCCTCAAGGATTGAGCCTCGATCCTCGTGTGGGCGAAGCGCAGTTCACGCCAAGTACAACGGGCACCTTGACGTTCCGGCTGGTGGTTGAGAATTCGGAAGGTAAGCGTGCCGAGACCGAGGCCAAGATCACGGTGGAGAAGGCCAGCCAAGCCCGCATCCTCGCCTTTGAGACTGAGCCGCCAACGCTGGATTCGGCCGGTGGCGTGAGCCGTCTGAGCTGGACCGTCACCGGGTCCGCGATCGTCGAACTTAGCTATGTGGATGATGCTGGGGTGAAGCAGAAGATGCGGGTCGATGCCCAGAGCACCTTCGATGCGTCCCTCACCAAGACGACGTCGTTTACGCTGACCGCCACCGATGCCGAAGGGCTGACGACGACGAAGACCGTCAAAGTCGAAGTCAAGCCCAAGCCCGACACCCCCCCGGATGACCCTGAACCCACGGGGACGAACGCTTCGACCACGGGCAATTAGCCCGACTCAACCCGTATACTCTAGCCTGATGTACCGGGTGCTAGTGATTGATGATGAAGATGGGGTTCGGGCCGGAATAACCCGTCGACTGGAGCGAGAAGGCTACGTCGTCGTTCCCGCGGCGACCGCAAACGAGGGAATTGACATCATTCGAAGCGCTGATCCGCCCTTCGATATCATCGTCACAGATATGAGCATCGAAGATCCCGAAGCTGGCCTTCGGGTCCTCACTGCCGCATTTGAGCGCGACTTGCTGGCCGAAGTCATCGTCATGACCGCCTACGGCAACGTGACCAATGCCGTCGAATGTATGCGCCGGGGCGCGTTCGACTACATCGAGAAGAACGCCCCCGGAGTAGACGCCTACGAGATTTTGATCATCAAGATCGAACAGGCCATGGATCAGCGTCGACACGACGTGCGCGCGGTTCAGCGCTGGGAACGTGCCGCCCGAATCCAAGAAAAGCGCCTAGCCGAGCGCGAAGCTTAAACCAACTCGATCTGCATCTTCGCCTGGGTCAGCAATTCGCGGCGCGGCTCGCGAATCGGCTTGACGCAACGCAGCGTCGCCTTCATTTCCAGCACCACATTGCGAAGGTGCTTAACTTCCCACTCAAGCTGCTCGATGCCAGCGTCCTTGTAGCGAGTCCGGTCAACGCAGAGCACGATCTCCTCCGGCTGCCAGTCCCCTCGATAGCCGTAATCCGCGCGCCAGTAGGCGGGCTGCGAGAAGAAGTAGTAGGAATTTTCGAAGTACTGCCGGTAGTGGGTCGGATCCTCGAACGCGTCGTCATGGGAGCCGTGCGGCGTCCGGAAGTGAGCCACCGCCCCGTTTCGGCAGACTCGGTGCAGTTCTTGCATCAACGGCAGCGGATTGCGGATGTGCTCCAGCAAGTGGCTTGCGTGAACCTCGTCGAACGAATCGTCCTCGAAAGGCAGCGGTTGGGTGCCGCAAGAGTCCAGATCAGCTACGACATCGATGCCAGGGGCCTCAACGCAGTCCAGGTTGATCCAGCCTTCGCGGATGTCCCGCCCGCAGCCGAGGTGGAGCTTGGTTGAGGTGACGAGAACGGGTGCTGCTGCCATAGGTTGATTGTTGGCATTTCTGCGGGGGAAAACCACCTCAGAAGCCTCAGAAATTCCTGCATCGTTCGAACGAGGTGCTCCGTCTTTACTGCGACTGTCCGTAGGTCGGCAGCAAACCAACTCGCATGAAACCAGCCAATCTCTTCGAATCTCATGCCGTGATCAAGGTCATCGGAGTCGGCGGAGCCGGATGCAACGCGGTCAACCGGATGATCCAGGAAAACGTGATGGGAGTCCAGTTCGTCGCGATGAACACGGACGCCCAGGCGCTGACCCAGAATCTGGCACCGCGCAAAATCAAGCTCGGGATTTCGTCCACACGCGGATTGGGCGCAGGCGGCGATCCTTCGATGGGCTCCCACGCCGCGAAGGAAAGCGAGAAGGCGATCAACGCCGAACTCGAAGATGCCGACATGGTCTTCATCACCGCCGGAATGGGCGGTGGGACCGGAACCGGCGCGGCTCCGCGAGTCGCGGAGATTGCGAAGCGACTAGGAATCCTTACGGTGGCCGTCGTCACCAAGCCATTCCTCTTCGAGGGACCGAAGCGGCGACGTTCGGCCGATGAGGGCGTGGCGCAGCTTGCCGAGCACGTGGACACGCTGATCGTGGTCCCCAATGACCGCCTGCTCCAGTTCGTCGAGCGACGAACGACGATGCAGGATGCGTTCGCAAAGGCCGACGATGTGCTGCGGCAGGGTGTTCAGGGCATCAGCGACATCATCATGATGCCCGGGATCATCAACGTGGACTTCGCCGATGTGCGGAGCGTGATGACCAACGCGGGCGTCGCCCTGATGGGCATGGGGCGCGGTGTGGGCGAACAAAGGGCACGGGTCGCCGCCCAAGCTGCCGCCAACAGCCCGCTCCTTGAGACCGCGATCTCTGGAGCCAAGCGGCTGCTGATCAACATCACCTCGGGACCGGACTTCAGTCTCGGCGAGGCGCACGAGGCGATGGAGTATCTGTTGCAGTTTGCCGATGCCGACGATGCGGAGATCTTCATGGGCCACGTCCAGAAAGACACCGCCGAAGGCGAGGTCTTCATCACGCTGCTGGCGGCAGGCATGGACCCAAACGCCAAGCGACAGCCTGATGCCGAAGTCTTCCGGCAGCCGGAGCTTCGGTTGAACCCGATCGAGCCCGATCCCGAGCCGACCTTTGCCACCCCCCGCATTCCGAGCCCGATCCAGATCGACGATCCGGCCGAGCTCGACATCCCCAGTTTCCTCCGCCGACAAAAGCTCGGCGGCTGACGACTTAACATACGCAACGTACTGGTCCAACAACTAGCCCCGCCATCTGGCGGGGCATTTTTTCTTACTCGTCCGAACCCGTCAGCTCCGACTCTACAGCGTCCCTAAGTGGGCGAATATCCGTTTGGACGGTCTGCCAGACACGTTCCAGGTTCACGCCAAAGTAAACGTGGATAAGAAAGTCCCTCATCCCAGCCACTTGTTTCCAGGGAATCTGCTCGTGCCGACCTCTGAGATCCGGGGAAAGGCCCTTGGTTGCCTCGCCAATGATCTCAAGATTCCGAATTATCGCGTCTTGCGTGCGGGTATCCGTGAAGAAAGCCTCCTCACCGTCGGCTGAGTAGGCCTCGATCCTCGCTATTGCCAAGAGGATGTGTTCGAGAAGTACCCGATCCTCCCTCACAAGTTAACCGCCTCGGCCAGTATTCTGGTCGCCAATCGAGGCGATAACCCCGCTTCCTCGACCACGTCGACCCGGGCGCCGAGTGCCTCTTCGACCGCCTGCTGGAAGCCGATTACGGTGATCAACGAGGCGCCCCGCTCAAATCGAACCAGCAAGTCGACATCGCTGTCCAGTCGGGCGGTACCGCGAGCGGTTGAGCCAAACAAACGAACCTCCGAGACCCCGAATTGGGTCGCGAGGTCGCGGATTCGTTGCTTCATGCTCGCCGTCAATACCATAGAGGGTCACAGTTTACAGTTCTCAGGTCTTCTGTGCGAAATCTGGTCTAGGAACCTGAGAGACGAACCGCAACGTCAGCACGTCCCCAGGCGTCCAGGTATCATATACCCCTGGCTGACCCAGGACCCATTCGAAACTGACGGGGATTGCTCGTCGATTTGTATTGAGACAGGAAGGACATGGTTTACAGGCCGCTCCGCTATGAGCAGATGATGAAGGCTGCTGAGGGCTTCGATGTCCGCGCACGCCGGATGTTCAACGGCATGGGCGTGTATACGGGCGAGAAGATGTTCGCTTTCTTGATGGGTGAGGATATCGGCCTCAAGCTCTGCCCTGACGACCTCGAAAGCGCACTCCAGCTTCCCGGTGCCGAGCTTTTCCGGACCGACCCCAGCGCTGAGCCCATGAAGGACTATGTCCGCATGCCGCGCCAAATCCTGGACAACCACGAGACCTTTATCGACTGGGTTCAAAAGAGCGCGTCCTATGCCCAGAGCAAGTCGGTGCACTAGATGATTCTGGTCATCGACAACTACGACAGCTTCACCTACAATCTCGTCCAGTATCTCGGGCAATGTGGCGCTGAAATCGTGGTGCGACGCAATGACGAGATCACCCTCGACGAAATCATTGCCCTCAACCCGGATGGCATCATGCTCTCACCCGGGCCCTGCACCCCGCGCGAGTCGGGCATCTGCCTCTCGATCCTGAATGCGGTCCTCAAGCCCACCACGGTTCGGGGCATGCAGTTTGCCGACATCCCTGTTTTTGGCGTTTGCCTGGGTCTTCAGGCGATCGGCCAGGTGGGCGGCGGCGTGGTTCGCCAAGCGCGAAACATCATGCACGGGAAGACCTCGATGGTGACTCACGATGGCCAAGGGCTCTTCGAGGGCATGCCGAACCCGTTCCGAGCCGTCCGCTATCACTCGTTGGTGATTCAGAAGGACTCCGTGCCGCCCGGTTTCATCGTCACCGCGACGGCCGATGACGATGGCGAGATCATGGGTTTGCGTCACGAGTCTTTGCCCATCGAAGGCGTTCAGTTCCACCCCGAGTCGGTACTGACCGAGGAAGGGATGACGATCGTCAGCAACTACGTCAAGCGCGTTGCGGCCGCATGAATCTGCCCTATCCGGTCGTCCTCGCCAGCGCCTCCCCGCGCCGCCAAAACCTCCTCCGCGAACTCGTCCCGGATTTCGAGGTGATTTCGGCCGATGTCGACGAGAGTATGCTCCCGGGCGAATCTCCCAGTGAACTTGCCCTGCGCCTGGCGTCGGTGAAGGCCGAGGCCGTGCTCGCCGTCCGTCCGCGTTCGCTGATCATCGCCGGGGATACGGTGGTCGCCCTTCCGACCGAAATCCTCGGCAAGCCTGTCGATGATGCTGACGCGCGACGAATGCTTCGAGCTCTCTCAGGACAAACCCACGAGGTCCTGACCGGCATCGCCATGTACTGGCCTGGTCACCGCGAGGCGTTCGTCGAGGCCACACGCGTCACCTTTGGCGACCTCTCTGATGAGCAGATCGCGGACTACGTGGCGACCGGCGAGCCCATGGACAAAGCCGGGGCCTACGCGATACAAGGTGGTGCCGCAGAGTTTGTTACCACGATGGAGGGTTCGTTGACGAACGTTATTGGCCTTCCAATGGAGCGCCTCGCCGAAGTCCTGCGTTCGTGGTTCCCTTAGTGTACTTTCGCCGTCCCGGCGAATCCCATGAAGGACTCGTCGGCTGTGAGGGAATGCGGGCGAACGCAGACGGTGCAACAGTTACCTCCTCTTGAGTCGATAGCTCAACCAGACCTTGATCGGCAGGAGGCCAACAAACCTAAGACACTCCCAGAGCAGTTCGCCGGGACGGCGAAACTACGATGGGAGCGCCGGGGTGTCAAACTACACCCGATGGCGAACATTCACGAGTATCCGATTTCGGTGGACTGGACAGGAGGCTTCGACGGGGGAGGGAAGGGCAAGGCCCAGCGCAGCGGACACGAATTCCCGCTTAGCGTGCCACCCGAATTCAAAGGTCCCGGCGAAGGCACGAACCCCGAAGAGCTTCTGACCGCCGCGATCACGGGCTGCTACAGCATCACCTTCGGCATCATCGCCCAGAACCGCAAGTTGCCGGTCGTCTCCGTCCACACCGAAGCGGTCGGCGAAGTCGAGCAGGCGGGTGCGCAGTTCACTTACAAGAAGATCACGCTCAAGCCCGTGATCACCCTCGCCGCCGACGCCACCGACGAGCACGTCACGATGGCGGAGGACATGGCCCACAAGGCCGACGCCTACTGCATCGTCACCAACGCCGTGCGCGGTAAGGTCGAAATCAGCGTCGAACCGACGATCCTCAAGGGCTAATCATGCGCACCAAACTCGTGGCCGGCAACTGGAAGATGAACCTCACCGCCAAAGAAGCGGTCGCGGTGGTGGAGGCGTTCGTCGAGATGGTGGCCTCGCGCAACGACGTGGATGTCGTCTTGTGCCCGAGCGCGATTGTGATTCCCAAGGTCCGCGAACTCCTGCGCAACACCCACATCAAGATCGGCGGCCAGGACGTCTTCTGGCAGGAATCGGGCGCATTCACCGGCCAGATCAGCGCCGCGATGCTTGCCGATGCAGGTGCAGACTACTGTATCGTCGGTCACAGCGAGACTCGCGGCCGGTTCGGGAAACTCGAAACCCCCGAGTCGACCGTGCCCTACTTCGCCGAGACTGACGAGACGGTCAACCTCAAGATCAAACGGCTGCTCTTCCACGCCATCACGCCGATCCTGTGCGTTGGAGAAACCCTCGCCGAGCGCGAGGCCGAGCAGACGGAAGCCGTCATCGAGAAGCAATTGGTCGCCGCCCTTGAAGGCGTCGACCCCAGCGAACTTGCGTCCTTTGTCGTCGCCTACGAACCCGTGTGGGCGATCGGGACCGGCAAGACCTGCGCCTCCGACGAAGCCAATCGCGTGTGCGGGTTCATCCGCGACGTCCTCGCCAAGACCGTCGAGCCCGAGGTCGTGGAGCACATCAGGGTTCTCTACGGCGGCAGTGTGAAGGGTGCGAACAGTTACGAACTGTTCTCGCAGCCATTCATCGACGGCGGCCTCGTCGGCGGCGCGAGCCTCGATCCCGGTGAGTTCAGTCGCATCGTGAGCAACGCGTGAACGGACCCGTCCCCGTCCGCGAGACCAGGCTCGAAACCGCCCAGGTCATGACGCCGAACGACGCGAACTTCCTGGGCAAGGTCTTCGGCGGCGTCATCCTCGCCCACATCGACCTCGTCGCCTACGCGACCGCCAGCCGATTCGCGGGCAACATCTGCGTCACCGCCAGCTTTGACCGCGTCGACTTCCTCCAGCCCATCGAACTCGGCGAACTCGTCACCATGATCGGCCATGTGTCGTACGTGGGTCGAACGAGCGTGGAAGTCAGCGTGAGTGTATTCGCCGAAAACGTGTACACCCGCGTCCGCCGCCACACCAACACCGCGCGCGTGACGATGGTCGCGGTCAAGGACGGCAAGCCCGTCGAAGTCCCTCGCCTCGCCTGCGAGACCCGCGAGGAGAAGATCGAGTTCCTCGAAGGCCGCCTCCGCCGCGAGATGCGCGCCGTCCACCTCGCCGAGCGCGAGCGCGTCGCCACCCTCATCCGCGCCGCCACCGACGAGAAGCTCGACGAACTCATGGACACCCGCTCCCTCCTCGACCCCGGCTGGCTGAACCCGGACACCGCAGGCTAATCCCGCCAGAGTGGAGTGAGGTGAGAATCGCTCCCCTCTCCTGCGCCCACAAGGTCCTCAATCACCCCCGATCAGGCGGCGGAGGAGAGGGGTTGGGGGAGAGGTGCCACCGAAGCCGTACGCGGGCCACTTTGTCTCTCGGGAAGAGAATCGCACCCCTGCCCTGCGCCCACAAGGTCCTCAATCACCCCCGATTAGGCGGCGGAGGAGAGGGGTTGGGGGAGAGGTGCCGCCGAAGCCGTACGCGGGCCACTTTGTCTCTCGGGAAGAGAATCGTACCCCTCTCCTGCGCCACGGCTCCCCTCTCCTGCGCCCACAAGGTCCTCAATCACCCCCGATCAGGCGGCGGAGGAGAGGGGCTGGGGGAGAGGTCGCGTCGCAGGCCTTACAATTCGCATGCTCCACAAGAGTAACCGTCCGGACCCTCACCAAACCCCCCCGAAAATCCCCCCAAACCCGCCGGAACCCCATCCAGGCCGACCGCAACCAAGCCCGGCCCACCCGAACTCCCTCCAGACCCACCCGAACCCAATCCAGACCCGCCGAAACCCGTCCCGGCACGCCGAAACTCCCCCCAAACCCGCCAGAACCCAGTCCGGGCCGCCGGAAAGCAATCCCGGCGCGCCTGAACACCCGCTCAACCTGCAGAAAATTGCTCCAGAATGGCACTTGTACCGGGATTTGATGCTAGAATCCACCCAATGTTGGTTCCTAAGGAGGATACAAAGTGCCCGGATACGTAGAGACCCAAGCTGCCAACTTCGTGCAGCAGAATGGCAACGCCATCTGCACCCCGCTACCCGCCACCCGCCACCCGCTCCCCGTTTCTGGCGACTGGGAATTGATTACGGTCGACACGAGCAATCCGTATGTCGATGGGCGCGCGCCGCTGGTCGCGGGTCAGCCGGAAGTGAGGGAGTATCGCGCCCGGTACAAAGACGGCGACTTGCCAGTAGGAGAATGGAGCGACGTCATCTCGGTAACGGCGCAGGCGTAAGGGTAGGAAAGCAGCTTAGGACAGGAGGGATCCACAGTGTCATCGGCAGCTTCGGATTTCGCACTCCGAAACATTCACCTGCGTGAAGCGGAGTATTTGAACGAGTGCATTCTACTTCGGCTCGGCAAACTCAATGTGTTTTGTGGAAAGAACAGTTCGGGAAAATCAACGCTCCTCGAAGAAATAGGGGATCTCGCCAAAGGGACTGGGCCACACGCATCAAACCTCTTGCGGGATACCTTCTACGAGTTCATTGTCAGTAAGCTTACTAAGACTCCAGACATCAGCATTCCACCAGATGATGAAAGTCGAGCCATTAACATCATTGACAACGAGATCAAGGCCGGAGTAAACGGAAGTCTGGGAAAACGTATTCATCATCAATGGGCTAGAGACTTGTCGTACTGGATACCGCTCAAGAACGGTGCAGACGAGGAACTAATCGCTTTCAATAATGATTTCTATTCTCATCAAAAGAAGAGTGTGATCATCCCTCCTCGTCGAAACCTTGAGACCGTCGTCAGTATCAACACTCAGCAAGTTCCCGAGCCAATCGGGGCTGGCTTGTCCAACCTGCTGTTCCGTGCCGTGAACAAGCCATCAACTGAAGACCATGCACTCTATCTTGAATTGCAGAAGGCCTTCCAGGATGTCACTAATGGCAGCTCTTTCAGGCTGGTAATGACGCAGAAGCAGAACGAGATAGCCCTTGAATTTGGAAGTGATGGAAAGGGCTGGACACTAGCCAACTCATGTGGACTTGGCTTTCAGGACCTACTCGTTATTCTGTACTGGGCGCTGGAGCCCACTTGCGATTTGGTGATGATTGAGGAACCTGAGAGCCATTTACATCCGGAGTGGCAACGTCGTTTGCTTGCATTTCTTAAATTTTCGACCAATAAGCAATTCCTAGTTACAACTCATTCAAACGTATTTGTTAACGCTCTGCATTCTGATCGTGTGTTTCTGGTGGCGCACGATGATAAGATTAGGGTTACTGACCAAACTAGTCGGGCGATCATCTTGGCCGAATTGGGATACGATGTGACTGACAATCTAGTTTCTGATCTAGCAATATTGGTTGAAGGGCCAAGCGACGTTTCTGTGATTGAAACCTTTCTCTCTAAAATGAATCTTACGAGTCAGTATAACATAAAGTATTGGCCTCTTGGGGGAGATATCATGGACAAGGTCGATATCAGCGTTTTGGCCGAGCGCTACCAGGTGATTGCGATTGTAGATGCGGACCCAGGTAGCGCTAAGATCAGAAGACATTTCATCAAAAAGTGTCGCGAGCACCAAATAAAAGTTACGCACTTGCAGCGCTACTCTATCGAAAACTACTTTTCGCTGCGAGCCCTTAAAGCCGTCTTTGGCGGTCAAATGACTACCGTGAATAGAATTGAACCTGACCGAAAACTGGAGGAGCAGATTGGCCTCGATCCTAAGAGAAACAACAAGAAGATTGCGGAAGAGATGACTCTAGATGAACTTGCAGGCACAGACCTGCTCAACTTCCTGCATAAAGTGGAGAAGCTGCTTACGAAACCTACATCCACTCATTCCACTAACGCCTAGGCACGTCCCTTAGCTTTCAAAGGTTTGCCTCCATCCGTTCCCAGGAGTGGAGTCGGACTTCCAACCACGCCACCCAGCCTCCACTAACCCAGGAACCCAATCGGTTGGCGAGGGACAGGTCAAAATCAAACATGCGCCATCAGGGTCTTAGCGCTGAGCAGCAGCAGAATCTGAGATCGGCCCTTGAACGGGACCGCAGGCTGACGCTCATCAGGCTCATCGGTGAGATTGCGCAACATAATCTGCGTCCAGAGGTCGACGCTCGTCACACGCTGCGGATGCAGTACAGCCGAAACCGATTCCGACATCTCCTGAAGGTCATGCGCATAGCCCGAAAGGTCAATGACCTCGGCAAGGCCATCACGAACAATCGGCGATTCCCCACCGAGGTCATCATCGATCACGTTGACTCCTTCGTGGCTTACGACTTCCTCGACGTCGAAGCCGTGGATCGTGCGTGTACGAGTGAGCCCCCTACTCCGCCGACTCCCCGCCCTGAGCTTTGAAGATCAGTGCGGCCAGGCCGCCACCGATCAGCGGGCCGACCCAGTAGATCCACAGGCTGCTCCACGAGCCGCCGTCCATCATCGCTTTCGCCGCCGTCGCCCCCGTACCCACCGCCGGGTTGAACGCGCCGCCGGAGATGCCGCCTGCCGCGGTCGCCGCGACGACGATCACGAAGCCGATCGCGAGGCCGTAGAAGCTGTTCCCCTCGGTCTTCTTGTGGGTCGCCACGTTCAGTACCGTGAGGACCAGCATGAGCGTGAAGAGCATCTCGTTCACGACCGCTTGCGCAATGCCGACGCCCTCGCCCGGCGCGATGCCGGGGGTCTTGCCGGTCAGCCACCAGCCCACCGAGAACGCCGCCACGCCGCCAAGCACCTGCGCCACGACATACGGCACGAAGTCCTTCGACTCCATCTTCCCCCGCAGCAAGACGCCGAGCGAGACCGCCGGATTGTAGTGCCCGCCCGAAACATGCCCGCCCATATACACCATCGTCATCAGCGCCCCGCCAATCGCAAGGGGGGTCAAGGGCGAGCCGCTCACCGCCGCCAACGCGATGATGAGCATGAAGAGGAACGAACCGACGAACTCCGTGAGCAGTTTCATGATGAGTCTCTAACCACTGAGAAGACGAGTGACAAGCCTCCGATGCCGCTCGGTCGGCTATCATGGAGTCTCCGCACGATGTTCGAACAATGGTGGCTGCTTCTGCTTCTCGGCCTTGGGGTCGGCACGTTGGGCACCATCATCGGTGCTGGCGGCGGATTCATCCTCGTTCCGATCCTCCTTCTGATCATGCCGAAGGAGAATCCGGTCCAGATCACCGCGATCTCGCTGGCAGTCGTGTTCGTAAACGCCGCATCCGGGTCGGTCGCCTACCTTCGCATGGGGCGAGTTGACCTTAAGTCAGCGGCGTGGTTTGGCCTCGCCACCCTCCCCGGCGCGATCCTCGGCGCGATTGGGACCGAGTTCATTCCGCGTCAGCAGTTCAACATCGTTTTCGGATCGCTCATGATCCTCGCCAGCGCCTACCTCGTCTGGAAGCCCGAGACGCCGAAGGACCCGGACGCAGAACCTGACCCGAGGCACACCGAGCGCACGATCATTGACTCCAAGGGCACGACCCACAACTACGCCTTCTCGATGCCGCTCGGATTGGGGTTGAGCGTGTTCGTCGGCTTCTTTTCGAGCCTACTCGGGATCGGCGGAGGCATTATCCACGTGCCGGTCCTCAATCGGACCCTGAACTTCCCGGTTCACATCGCGACCGCTACCTCCCAGCTGATTCTCGGCTTCATGGCCCTGGTCGGCTCCATCACGCATTTCGTAAAAGGCAACCTCGACCACCATTTCGCGACGATCGGACTGCTCGGGCTGGGGGCCGTCGTCGGCGCCCAGGCAGGCGCCCACATCTCGACCCGGCTTCACGGTTCCGGCATCATCCGCGCCCTCGCCATCGCCCTCGGTATCGTGGGGCTGAGGATTCTGATGATGGCTTTCAATGGTCGGTGACCCCGCGTAGAATGTGCCATGAATACTCGGTTGTCGTCTCGATTTGTCGACGCGCTGCAATTCGCGCTCAAGCTTCACGGCGAACAAACGCGAAAAGGCACTGACATTCCCTATGTTTCGCACCTGTTGGGAGTCGCTTCGATCGTTCTCGAGCATGGAGGATCAGAAGACGAGGCCATCGCCGCTTTGCTTCACGACGCCGGTGAGGATTCCGGAGGTCAGGCGACGATAGACGACATTCGACATCGGTTCGGCGACACGGTTGCCGATCTCGTCCTCGGATGTACCGATACCCTTGAAGAGCCTAAACCCAATTGGAGAATCCGAAAGGAAGCCTACATCGCTCATTTAGCCGAAGCGGACCGATCGATGTGCCTCGTTTCGGCGGCTGATAAACTCCACAATGCTCGTAGCATCGAGCACGATTATCGCGTGCTTGGAGAGTCGCTCTGGAGTCGATTCCGTGGCGGGAAAGATGGCACGCTTTGGTACTACCGTACGCTCACCGAGGCCTTCCGGAGCAAGGAACTGGGGAGTCTGGTCGACGACCTGAATGCCGTGGTTTCGCGCATCGAGCAAATGTCGCAGGAACCTTAGGCGATTGGGCGGCGTGTGTCGTCGTCATCCCAGTGGTGCTGGGCAAAGACGGGGCGGTTGTCGTTCATATAGACCTCCTGCACCCGCGGGTCGGAGAACGCATCGGCAACGAGGGCAACGTACTCTTCGTGGATCGCGTTGGCAATCTCCTCGAAAGCCTCCATGTCGTCTTCGGGGTCGGCCGGAATGTCGGCGTACTCCTGCTCCACCCAGGCGCTGTTGAGCATGACGGTCACGTTGTCCACGTCCGGCCCCTCAAATGACCCGTCGAGGAGGTTCACCGACACCGTCAGTTCCTTTTCGTCGGTCTCCAAGAGCCTGAGCCAGAGCTCGACGAGATGCTCTCGGAACTCGGCCCGGCTCTGAGCCGGGCTGGAAGCCATCAAGAACTCCGGCTCCTCCGGGCTCGGGCACGTCCATTCCATCACCGGACCTTACCCGCACCCCCATGAGGTGCGCTGAAGTTAAAACGCATCGAGCATCTGCGTGACACAATCGCGCCATGGTTGCTTCGCTTGCATGTTTTGGGGCCATCCTCCTCAACCAGACCGCGTATGACCCGGCCCGACACATCAGCTTCCTCGAGCAGCGGTTTACGCTCATCAAAGAGACCATTCGGAAACTCGATACCAAGAAGATCGAGCCAAAGGCGGCGATCGATCGCCTTGGCAAGACTCTTGGCGAGTGCCGAAAGCTCCAGCCGCAGATCACGGCCTATATGTCCAAGCAGACCGGGCAGGGCACGCGGGTGATGAAGCTGATCCAGGCGCATGGGCTGTTCGAAGCATATCTTTCGAGCGAAATCCTCGCCCTTGATGGCGACGCGGACTCGAAGAGTCTGGTCAAGGTGCTCGAAGTCCGGCTTGGCAAGGTCATCCCCGCCCTCGGGTCGTGAAGCTCCCGATTCTCTGCTACCACAAGGTCGGACCGGTCGCTGAAGAAGGGCGGCGGCTGAATATCGAGCCGTCGCGCCTGACGGAACACGCGGCTTTCTTCGTCAGGCGGGGCTTTCGGACCGTTTTGGCGGGGGATTTGGCGGGCGAATGGCCCGATCGCGCCGTCTGCTTCACATTCGATGATGCCTATGTCTCGACGCTCACCCACGGGGTCGAGGCGATGCAGAGGGCAGGTGCGCTCGGGAGCATCTATGCCGTGGCTGGCTTAGTCGGGAGGGCCTCCAGTTGGGACACTGGCAACCAGCGCCCCCTCGCCGATTGGGACCTGCTTCTCCAGGCCCAGGAAGCCGGATTCGAGATCGGCAACCACACCATGACCCACGCCCGTCTCGGGGATCTTGACCGCACCGGGCAAACCGAGGAAATCGCCGCCGCCAGCAATGCCCTCTCCGAACGGGGGCTAACGCAGCGGAGTTTCTGCCTGCCCTACGGCAGTCACAACCCCGAAACCCCGCTTGCCCTTCAATCCGCCGGTGTCACGGTCGGCCTCGCCCTCTCCCGTCGTCCCGCCCTCCCGACCGACAATCGCCTACTGCTCCCCCGGATCGTGGTCGCCTATGGCGACACCCTCCCCAAGCTCCTCTACAAGATCCACATTCGACCCGTGTTGCCGTCCTTTCGGAAGCGACCCGACTACGTCTGAACCCTTGCGGCTAAACTGCGCGTTATCGTGTATTCGACCGATCCGATTGCCGACCAGGCCCACTCCATCCTCGACTGGAAGGGTGCCCGTGCGACGCGCCAGTTTCTGGAGGCTCAATTGGAGTCGGTCGTGAATTCGTCCGCAGAGATGCTCGCTTTGCTGGCTGAGGAGGCGTTTGAGAGTGGGGAAGATGATCGGGCAAGGCATTTTCTCGGACGAGCGCTGACGATTGACCACGCCGACCCGACCGCTCTGGCAGTTTCCGCTATGGTAGAGGGTGGGAAACTGCGACTTGCCGGTACCCCTGGAGCGGCACGAGAATTTTGGGAGAGAGCGCTTGCGGTGCCACGGCCATCATGGCTCACGTTCAATAACTTGCCGAACTACTTCGCACGAACCGGCATGGAAGACCGCGGAATTGAACTGGGGCACCGCGCAGTGACCGAGTACGCGGACTCGCCACACTGCAGCATGGTCATGGCACACCTCTGGGACACGCTGATGCATTGCGAACGTTCTGACCGTGCCCTTCGCGTCGCTCAGGAACGATTTCCGACCCACCACGAGGTGCTTTGCACTTTTGCAGGGCGAAGGACCTCTCAACTCAAGCTTTCTGAGAGGATGATCACTGAAGCCTCAGAGCAGGCCCCCGACCATCATCAGCCGAAGTCCTCGCTTGCCTTCAATTATCTTCTGCAGGCTCGTGGCGCCGACGCTGAGGCCCTTGCCAAGATGGCGCTTGAGATTCGGCCGGACGACGGTCTAGCTATGGACGTTCTCAAATCAGTCGAACAATCGCGTGGCAACAACGCTGAAGCACTGGAGTGGAAGCGTCGCCTGCGCGAACTCGACCCTTCATCTCGAAGAAACTTCATCACTGACCTTTGCATTGACGGCGTTAAATCCGATCCTGTCGAGACGAACCGGCAGCTACTGGAAATCGAGGGCAGGGGCGGGGTCGAAGCACGCACTGCGCGGTTCTATCGACTCCTTTACTTCACCGCTCACTCCTTCGTCGACACACGGAAACTTCTCGACGAGATCGAGGAAGACGAGAATCGTACGCGCTTTTGGTTTGTTCATAAGGCTGAATTCGTCCGGGACGTACGAAAGCCGGATGAAGCCATAAGGGTCTATCGGGAAGGCCTTGAACGCTTCCCGCAAGATGGCCGTCTGACCGCAGGTCTCATTGCTTGGCTCGGACTGAGTCAACGAGAATCGGAACTAAAAACCGAACTTGAAAAGCTCAGGACAGAACCGCCCGGCGAGCCACAAGGTCTCATGGAAGTCGCGCGAGTTCTTGGCCAGCAGCGACGGTTCGGGTTGGCAAAAGAGATGATTCGGCATGGCCAATCCGAGTTTCCTGGCGCGACTCGTTTTGGCCAGGTTGACCTGGCACTCGATGTGGTTGCGGGAAGGGTGCCCACGGTCTATCGCACTCTGAAGTCAACGGGTCAACTATCCTTAAAGAACGCTCATCTGCTTCTTCGAGCAAGTCTATTTGCCGTCCGACCTCCTTACGGCAGCCGAGATTAGGGCTGGAATCGGGCAGGCTGAGAACCAAGCGGTGCAAGAAGTGGGCACAAATCGGTAGAACACCAAGTTATGGCGTCTTCGCTTTTTCTCTTGGCCGCGTGCCTTCAGTCCTCCGTCACCGCCGTCGTCGGAGCGCGCATCGAAATCGGCGATGGAACGGTCATCGACAAGGGGACAGTCCTCATGCGCGAGGGGGCGATCGAGGAGGTTGGGGAGAACGTCAGCGTTCCGACCGGGGCCGAGGTCATTGATGGCAAGGGCCTCACGATTTACCCAGGCTTCATCGACGGCTACACAACGCGGGGACTCAAGCTCCCTGATCCGCCTGCCCGAAAAACGCCGCCCGACACCCGCAACACTGCACCGCCCACGATGTGGAAGGAGAATCGGCGCGGCATCCGCGCCGACCTCGACGCCTCGAAGCTGCTTGAGATCGACACGAGCGACTGGTACTCGCAGGGCGTGCTCTCGGCGGTGGTCGCTCCGGGAGGGGGTTCGATTCGCGGCTCGGCGGCGTTTGTGATCTACACCGACCAGAAGGACCGGCAGGTTCTTCGTCCGAATATGGCCATGGAAATGGGCTTCCGCAGTGCGGCAGGGGGCGGCGGTGGTCCCGGCGGAGGAGGTGGAGGTGGAGGCGAGGGTTACCCTGGCAGTTTGCTTGGCATCATAGCCCTGACCCGACAAACCCTCTATGACGCCCAGACCTACTCGAAGGCCACACCCGAGAAGGAAGAGGACAGAGATCCGGTCCTTGCCGCGCTCGGTCCGCTTGTCGCCGGACAGGTGCCAGCCCTATGGGCGGCGGATACAGAACGTGAGATCGGCAGGGCATTGCAGATTGGCGAGGAGTTCGGATTCAAGGTGATGTTGACCGGTGCACGTGACGCCTATCGGATCGCACCCGACCTCAAGTCGAAGAACGTGACGATCGCTCTCAATCTAAACGCGGGCCTCGAACCGGTTCGCTCGAACGACCCGAAAGCCACCGACCCCATCCCCCAGCCGGTCCTCGACGAGCGGTATCAGCAGTGGCTGGATCGCGCGCAGGGGGCTGCGGTCCTCCAGCAGAGTGGAGTGCCATTCACCTTCGGCAGCGAAGGTGATTCCCAGGACGATTTTCTGGTCAATATCCGCTCTCTGATCGCTCGGGGTTTCCCGCGTGATGCCGCGCTCAGGACGTTGACGTCGTCGGCTGCCGCGATCCTCGGGGTCGGCGACAAGCTGGGGACGATCCAGAAGGGCAAGCTGGCGAACCTGACGGTGATGGACGGCGATTTCGCCCAGGAGAAGACGAAAGTGAAGATGGTATTCGTGCTCGGCCGCAAGACGGAGGTGAAGTGATGACGGCGTTTCTCTTTGCTTGGTCTCTCGTCGCAGGCGGCTTCCATCCGTGGGAGGATGGAGGCACAGGATCCCTGTCCCACTCCAGTAGTGAATGGCTCGGGAGGGGACTCTCCTTCAGCCAAATCCTGCCCAGTGACGTCTCCCCCAACCCCTCTCCTCCGCCGCGAGAACATTTGGTGACCGCGCGTCATGTGGGCGCAGGAGAGGGGGGCCGGAGTGTCCCCGATTATCCCTATGAACTCGAAAGCGACCGGCGACCGAGCATCCTCACCAAGGGCACTTGCTTTATCCAAGGCGGCACTATCCTCACTGCCACGAGGGGAACCATCAACCAGGGGTCGATCCTCGTCCGCGACGGCAAAATCGTGGCGATTGGCAAGGACCTGAAGGCTCCCGAGGGGGTCCAAGTCATCGACGCGCGCGGCAAAGTCATCGCGCCGGG
Organism: Fimbriimonadaceae bacterium; assembly: GCA_019694835.1. The sequence continues at coordinate 94,964 of JAIBBE010000220.1, forward strand.
GATCGTCGACGCCCACGTCCATCGAGGTGCCGACTCGACCAACGAAGGCAGCGACAGCATCACCGCCGAGGTCCGCATTCTCGACGTTCTCAACCCGAGCGCGAAGTCGGTGTGGCAGGCAGCCGCAAGCGGCGAGACGACCGGCATGCTCCTCCACGGCAGCGCGAACTGCATTGGCGGCCAGAGCCTCGTGATCAAGTTCAAATACGGCCGACCGGCAAAGGAACTGCCCGTTCCCGATGCGCCGCGCATGATCAAGTTCGCGCTCGGCGAGAACGTCACCCGTTCCGGCACGGCGACCTCAGCGCGTTTCCCCAAAACCCGAATGGGTCAGCAGGCCGTTTATCGCCGCGCTTTCGAGGAAGCCAAGGCCTACATGGCGGAATGGGATAAGTACAGCGCCAGCCCTACGGGCAAGCCGCCTCGCAAAGACCTTCGACTCGAAGCCTTGGCCGACATCCTTCGCGGGAAGATCTGGGTGCAGTGCCACAGCTACCGCGCCGACGAAATGCTGATGATGGTGCGGCTCAGCCAAGAATATGGCTTCAAGATTGGCGCGCTTCAGCACGCTCTTGAAGCCTACAAAATCGCACCCGAACTGGCAGCGGCCGGAGTCGGTGCCTCGATTTTCGTGGATAACTGGTCGTTCAAGGTCGAAGGCTACGATGCCATCCCCTACAATGCGATGATCTGCTCCAAGGCGGGCGTCAATGTTTCGATCAACACCGACGGTACGAACGGCACCACTGCCCTCGCCATCGACGCGGCGAAGGTCATGCGCTACGGTGGCTTGACCGAAGACGAGGCGCTGCGGATGATTACGATCAACCCGGCGCGTCAGCTTGGCATCGACAAGCGCGTGGGCAGCTTGGAAGTCGGCAAAGACGCAGATATCGTCATCTGGGACGGCCATCCCCTGAGCGTCTACAGCAAGCCCAAATTGACGCTGATCGAGGGCGAGGTGTATTTCCAGCGACGAGACGCGTTCAATGTGGATGCCGACGCCGTCGCCAAGAACGAACTCAGTCCGCGACGATCGTTTGCCGGACCTCCGGCTTTGCCTAAGAAGTCGAACGCTTACGCTCTGACCGGTGGCACGGTCCACACGGTTAGCGGTCCAGTACTGAACGACGCGACCGTCATCATGGAGGATGGCAAGATCACAGCGGTTGGCGAACGAGTCAACATCCCGCGCAACGCCACGCGGGTGAACATCAGAGGCCTCCACGTCTATCCAGGGCTTATTGATGGAGGCACGTCGCTCGGGCTTGCCGAGATTTCACCGATTGGTCAAATGAATGACAACCGCGAACTTGGTGACTACCAGCCCGATCTGCTTGCCCTGACTGCTTTCCAGATCGAAAGCGCTCAGTATGAGCCTGCCCGCTGCAATGGAGTTCTGAGTACATTTACCCGCCCGATCGGAGGAACGATCGCCGGTCGAGGTGCGATTATTAACCTGGCGGGATGGACGCCGGAACAGCTTGCGGTCCTCAATCCCGGCCCGCTGATGGTCAACTTCCCCGGCGGCACCGGTGCGGCATTCGATGGGATTGAATGCGGTTGCGAGGCGATCGGCGACACCGGTGGCGAGGATCAAGACGAGGCGAATCACAGCCACCCGCAGGAGACCCCCTTCGCGCAGCCCGAGGCCGACGGCGCAGTCGATGTCTTGGAGCGATGGTTCGAGCGAGCCCTTCAATACGAAAAAGAGAAAGCGACCAATCCAGCGTTCAAGAAAGACCTCGCACTTGAAGCCATGCTGCCGTACGCGAAGGGCCAATCGCTGGTCGTGCTGCGAGTGCGCAATGCCGCTTCGATTCGCACGGCGATCGATTTTGCAAAGCGAAATGGCCTAAAAGCCGTGCTCTCGGGCGCGGCCGATGCGTGGAAGGAAGCGAAACTGATCAAGGAGAGCAACTTCCCAGTTTTGGTGACTCCGGCTGGACGCAGCACGCTCGGGGCCAACACAACCGTCGGCACCAGCGACCCTTATGACACGCCCTATGCACTGCCCACTCTCTTGGCGCGGGCGGGGATCAAATTCGGGTTCCAGGTAGACGACAACGCCGGGGCGATGAACTTACCGATCCGGGTCGGACAGCATTGCGCTTACGGCTTGTCTCCAGAGGCGGCGTTGCGTGCGTGCACCCTTTCGACCGCCGAGATTTTCGGGGTTGCCGACAAGCTTGGCAGCATCGAGCAAGGCAAAATGGGGAACGTGTTCATCACCGATGGCGATCCGTTCGAGCTGACGACGAACGTGCACTACGCGTTCATCAACGGCCAGCCGGTCCCTCTGGAGAGCAAGCACACGCGGCTTCGGGACAAGTACCTCAAGCGATTGGAGAAGTAGGAACCCGCATCCCATGCCTCCGTCTTCCCACGGATGGAGGCCGACGTCCGGAAGCAGTGCGCGGTTGCCCCCTCCCCAGCCCTTCCCCCACCGGAGTGGGAGAGGGAGTCCATGCCACCGATGCCTCCATTTCGCACGGATGGAGGCCGCCGGCGGAAGCAGTGCGTGGTTGCCCCCTCTCCAACCCTCCCCCACCGGAGTGGGAGAGGGAGTCCTTGCCACCTATGCCTCCATTTCGCACGGATCGAGGCCGCCGTCGGAAGCAGTGCGTGGCTGCCCCCTCCCCAGCCCTCCCCCACCGGAGTGGGAGAGGGAGTCCATGCCACCTATGCCTCCATTTCGCACGGATGGAGGCCGTCGTCGGAAGCAGTGCGCGGTTGCCCCCTCCCCAGCCCTCCCCCACCGGAGTGGGAGAGGGAGCCCATGCCACCTATGCCTCCATTTCGCACGGATGGAGGCCGTCGTCGGAAGCAGTGCGCGGTTGCCCCCTCCCCAGCCCTCCCCCACCGGAGTGGGAGAGGGAGTCCTTGCCACCTATGCCTCCATCCTCCCACAGATGGAGGCTCCGGGAAATGACTTTAGCCGTGGGACGCCAGCTTGCACCAAATGGTTAATCGAGTTTGCTCAGCGAATTCGGCGTGGAGTCGCTCCAATGCGACGCGCTCGATCCAGCGCCACGGGAATGGCGGCTCTGGCGGACCCGTTAGCGCCCGATGCACATGATTTGCGGCCTCCGCGCGCAGCCCGGGGCCCTCCAAGAGCGACCACGCCATCAGGAGGTGGAGCATCGGGACCGACCGGTGCCGAAGGCACTCGTCCATCCATCGGGCTGCGTCCTCGAGGCGTCGGTGGACGAGGAGCAGGCAGGCGATCTCGACAAGATGATCGGGCGATGTCGCTAGCGGGGCAACCAGCGGGCTCGGTTCTCGATCCTGGCTCGGCGCGGAGAGGAAACTCTCCGCTCGCAGCATGGGCTCCAGGGGCGCCAAGTAGTGGGCATTGAGCAAGTCCGCCCGCTCGTCGCTGCTGCGCTGTCCGATGGATCGGAACCACCAGAGCAGCGGATCGTGGCAAGAGCGCTCAAGCGCTTCGTCGAGGAGGTGCTCGCCTTCGGACCTTTTGCCCTCGTCAAAGGCGTGAATGGCCAGTCCAAGTCGCGCTAATCCGCCAAGGAGCGGTGAATCGAACCCAGCAATCAGGCTCTCAGCGTCGGGCTTCGCCCCTGCGAAAGGCCGCAAAACCGCCCCCTCAGCCCCTTCGTGGAGGTGATTTCGGACTGCGGACGGTAATCGTGTGTGCCATCCCCCGTGGCGCGGCCATCCTGCCCGCGCTGACGCCGAATCCGTGGACTCAGGCTCCCCTCTCCTGCGCCCGTCGGACTGGGCTAGCGGAGCATGTGGTGGCGGAGGAGAGGGGTTGAGGGAGAGGTCCGGGGGGTGCGCCGGCAGGTTGCCAGCGGTACGGGTTCCGGATGCCGGCAAGATGCCGGCGATACGGGGAGGGGACTCCCATTGCAGGATCGGGTTGCGACCCGGGGGCTTTACGGCAGCCGCATCAACCGGCTCGGGCAGGCTGACTTCGTGGATCCGCATCGGATCGAGGGTCGCGAGCGCTTCCATGGTCTGACCTGCTCGCGTTTTGATCACAATTTTGTGGTCGGACAACGGCTGGCTGGATTGGACCATGAGCCGTTCCGGTTGGACCGACAGCGCACCGTCTCGACCTGCGTCGCACACGAACCCAACACCGGAAAAAGGAACCACGGTGATGGCCCCACTCAGCACTTCACGCGGCAAGAGCTTCTGGCGCTCCGGTCCCATTCGCCATAGCGTCAAACCTTCAGCACCCGCTTCCGGTCGAAACTGCCCCGGATCTGTTCCGATCCACAGGCCAGCATCCCGCTCCGGGAACTCGCAGATCAGCTCACTGGAGCCACGAATCGAGGTCACTGAACCCGGCACGCCGAGCGACCAACCGAAGGCGGAGGGCCAGGTCCTCAGCTCACGGTTCATGAGCCGCAGTTCGAGTGCGAACTCGGCTCGATCGGGAGCGAGCACGATCCTCTGGTGCCAGCTGAGGCCTTGGCCGACAACCAACTCGAACATCCATAACTCGACCGGGTCATCGTCGTCCTCCGCTTCTCGGATCTGAAAGTCGACGGGCCCAAGTGCATTCGGCCGCTCTTCTCTTCCGAGAACGACCTGCCATCCGACTCCCCGTACCGCTGGCGTCCCGCCGGCATCCCCACCCCCCTCTCCTGCGCCCGCATGACTCTCGGGGTCGACGTGCTCGGTGGCGGAGGAGAGGGGCTGGGGGAGAGGTTGCGCGGCCTGTTCGTCGGATGCAAAGTTGGCACCAGCACGGGCAGGATGGATGCGCCACGTGGTCTGGATACCTCTGCATCCACCTTCCTCCAGGTCCAGCCGCGTCAGTCGGGGCAGGATGTCGGTGCCGGTTCGCTTGTCATACAGCTCAATCATCCGGCCGCCGAGGTCAAGAGCGAAGGTGAGGCGTAGGTAAGCGTTCTCCAATACCGCCGTCCGAATCGTCGCGACCCGGCGTTGCCCAGTTCTTCGCAGCATCGGCAGCGGATATGATTCGGGGCGATGCGCGGGATCGAGTGGAATGGTTTCCAGATTCTCGACGTCTAATTCAACGGCGTCAAGCGAAATTTCGGCGGGCATGGAGTGGATTCAGGTTACCTCTCTGCTACAATCGCCAATGATAAGTCTATGAAGGTACTTGCCAAAGTCGGACTGATCCTCCTGGTATGGATCATCATCCCCTCGGCCCTCGGATTCGCGGGCTACTATTTCGTGGGTCCGAACTTGGGCAAGAACGGTTGGTTTGGAAACGTCGCCCAGAAGATCGCCCCGGCGGCAGCAAAGGCTGCGGCTGATAACAAGACACCCGAATCCAAGCCGGTCGAACCCCAAGTTGACGAGCCCAGCAGTTCGAAGTTCGCAGAGCCAGAGGTCGAAGTCACCGTGAGCAAGGGCGAAACCCGGCGTTCACGTGATGAAGAGCCGGTTCGACCGCGCAAGCGCAAACCCAAGAAGGTCGAAGCCCCTGCGCCCGTCGAAGACACTCCCTCCAACGTTGATCCCGCCTCCGACGCTCCAACTAAGCCGCCTTCCACGGGTGGCGAACCTCCCGTGGAAGACGGTGGCAGCGGCGGAGCCGCTGGCGACGGTCGGTAACCGACGATTACTGCGAATTCAAGGCATACAGATAGCAATGCGCTTCGTACTGCGCCGTGTAGGCCCCGACCGTCCCAAAGAACAACGTTGTCCCCGTCGGATCGTAGGCCATGTGGTTGTAGCAAACAATGGTCGTTCCGTTCTCGACCGGCAACTGCTCGGACCAGAGCAGATTCGCGCTCCGATCGTAACCCTGGATCAACGCGGGGACGCCGAAGTTGGGCTGGAATTGGAGGGCGATTTGGCTGGCGTCGGGGCGAACTACGTGGTTCGAGACTACGCCACCCAGGATCTTGGTGAAGATCACCTGTCCGGTCGGCGAGATTGAGTGAAGTCGGGAATTCGAAGTCCGAAAGTAAGTTCGACCGTCCGAAGCGACGACCGCCTCGTCTTGTGGCTGCCCGAAGTTGCCCAGTGGCTGACTCCACAGCAGACCACCGTTTGCGTTTCGGCCCTCGATGGTCGACGGTCGGAAGAGCGAAACGCCACCGTTGGGACCGCTGTCGGGCAAGATGCCCACGCCGTCTTCGACACGCCAACGGAGGCCACCGCCGATACCAATGGCATTCATGCCGCCAAGAACGGCAGTGTCGCAGGTCGAGCTGTAGTCGGACCAGAAGTACGCATTGCCGCCGCCGAACTTGATCTCCTGCGGGGTCCAGCCACCACCCCGACGGTAATACTTGCCTCCGCTCCAAAGAAGCTGACCCGTGGGTGAGAGAATGAACGCACCAATCACGTCCTGTGACCAGCGGCTGTCGTCGACTGCATAGATGTTGCCATCGGGGCCAACGCTTGGCCCGGCCACCAGGGGAGTATTCAGGCTGAAGCTCCAAAGTTGCGATCCATCAACCGACGAAAGCGCTTGGACGCCTCCGCCTCCGCCTCCGCCCACCACGACATTCCCGTTAGGCAGGACGTCGACGACTCCGCCAACGCCGCCGGATGGGCTTGCGACCCACTTCAGCGCGCCCGACGGGCTGACCGCATAGACGTGGCCGAAGTTGCCGATCGCATAGACCGTCCCATCAGGCCCAAGCGCCGGTCGCGTGCTGATGTATTGATCGGGGAGCTTCACCCTCCACCGAAATCGCCCCCCAAGAACCTCCTTCGCCACGACCGTCATCGAGGCGTACCGGACGACTCGCTTAGGAGACGGGCTTCCCCAAAGCTGCACCGACGCCGGGCCAAGCGCCACCCCCTCCGGGACGAAACACTCGATGAGGTTGTCCTGCTTTTGGGCAATCGCGGCCCGGAGTCCACCGATTCGGACCTCGGCGACCGAACTGAAACGAGATCCGCGCAGTCGAACCAAACCCGACCGGCTGGCGGATGCAGGCTCGATCGTAAACTCCGCGCCGCGAGGCGGGGGCACGGTGTGGTTTCCTTGGGCTTGCCCAACCTGGGCCAGAAGGGAAATGCCGAACGCGAGGAGCAATTGTGGTGCCTTCATGGACGAAAAGAGTTAACCCGGAGCCCGTCAGATACAGGAATTTGGGTACGTTCTTCGGGTGATCCTCCGCCCCCTCGACCCGGACAGCGACGACTTCGAGTTGCTCACCGCTCTGCTCCACCGGGCCTATTCCCGGCTCGCCGAAATGGGCTTGAATTTCACCGCGACGGACCAGGATGCTGATACGACCCGTGAACGCTGCGCGGAAGGCGAATGTTGGGTCGCTGAGAGAGAAGGCGTTCTCGTAGGGACGATTGTCTGGGGCACTGGCGGGGACGGCCACGACCCGGCACCCTACCGCGAGCCCGGTGTCGCTCACTTCAATCAGTTCGCGGTGGAACCAGCGCTTCAGGGGACCGGCATCGGGGATTCGCTGCTGGCCAAGGTCGAGGAGCGGGCCCGGGAGGCGGGTTACCACTCGATGACGCTCGACACCGCAGAACCCGCCGCCCACCTCATTGCGTTTTACAGCCGTCGCGGATACGATCAGATCGCGACGCACCAGTGGGGCGACAAAACCTATCGCTCGGTTATCCTGTCGAAGGATCTTTGCTAGGGTAAATCTTCATGAAGCTGCACCGGCTTCGTCTTTGTGCGTAGTCTCAGGTTCAGCATTTCAACACCAACCGAAAAGGCCATCGCAAAGTACGTGTAGCCCTTGGGAATGTGCTGCCCGAGGCCTTCGGCAACCAGGTTCGCTCCGATAAGAATGAGGAAAGCGAGGGCCAGCATTTTGATGCTCGGGTGCTTCTCGACGAATTTGCTGAGCGGCCCCGCAAACCAGAGCATGAAGGCAACCGAGAGAACGACGGCCGCAATCATGACTTCGACCCACTTCACCATCCCAACCGCCGTGATGACCGAATCGATGGAGAATACGAGGTCGATGACCAGGATTTGAGCGACGACACCCGCGAAGCTAACTCGTTTTCCAGTGCTTCCATGGTGCTCCTCACCCTCCAGCTTGTCGTGGATCTCCTTGGTTGCCTTGTAGATGAGGAAGGCGCCACCCACCATCAAGATCAAAGCGCGCCCAGATAATCCGAAACCCCAGATCCACACGAACGGATCCTTGAGCGCAACGATGACACCGACGCCAAGCAGAAACAAGATGCGGGTAATCAGCGCCAAAGACAATCCGAGTTGGCGAGCCTTCGCCTGCTCATGAACCGGCAATCGGCCGGACAGAATCGAAATAAACACGATGTTGTCGATGCCGAGCACCAGTTCGAGGATGAACAGCGTGACAAAGCCAATCCAGGCTTCGGGGTTGGACAGAAGTTCCATGTCTCTTGAGCCGGTAGTTTGATGCACGGGGGCCCATCTTTGCCATCATGGGACATGACTCTCGATGAACTACTGGACGCCTGGCGGGTCAACAACGCCCTGAACCTTGAACTCCTCGACCTCATTGAGGACGACTGGATGGACCTCAAGCCCGGCTCGGGTAAGACGATCCGGTCGAATTTCACCCATCTCGTGTCCGTCCGTAAGATGTGGGCCGAGGAGAAATTGGCAAAGGATTCGGCGGCCATTCCCAAACTCGACTGGAAAACCGCCTCCAAGAGTGAGATCCGAGAAGGCTTGCGCCAAACGTCTGATTTGATGATCGAATTGCTGAAGCGACGCGTCGCCTCCACGAAGCCGTCGAAGTGGAGTCTGCCCCTGTTTTTCGCTTACTGCATCGCTCACGAAGCGCACCATCGCAGTCAGATCGAGATTGCACTGCGAATCGGCGGACACGAGCCTGAAGACAAGGTGCTCTACGGGCTGTGGGAGTGGGATAAGAAGCAGATTTCCTCCTGAGGAAGGCGTCCGATTGTGCCGATATTAGAGCCGTGGAACTTGGGACGCTGCAAATTCGGATTCAACGGAGTGAGAACCTGCCGGTCATGTCGCAGGTGGTGAGCAAGGTCCTCAAACTGGTTGAGAGCCCCAATGCGTCTCCGCGCGAGATGGAGAAGGTCGTCGAGAGCGACGCCGCGATCACCGCCAAGATCCTCAAGGTGGCGAACTCGCCATTTTATGGCGGCGCTAGTGTGCCGACGGTGGGCCGCGCCATCAGCGTGCTCGGCATGAACGCGATCAAGTCGCTCGTGGTCGGAATCGCCTATCAGCAGATGATCAGCGGCGGCCAGCAGCAGTCAGCGCAGCTCTTCAACAAGTTCGAGTTCTGGCAGCACAGCCTCGCAGTGGCAACCGGTGCTCGGTTGATAGGCAAGATCAAAGTGCCGATGAAGGCCGAAGAATTGTATGTCGCGGGCATGATGCACGACGTCGGCATGCTTATCATGGATCGGTTCATGCCGGTGGAGTTCGACAACGCCATACGTCGAGCCCAAGACACCGGGGAGCCAATCTACCTCGCCGAAGAAGAGGTTTATGGATTTGACCACGCTACGGTTGGGGCCTTGCTCGGAGACAAGTGGAACCTGAGCCCCTTGATTCGGCGGGCCATTGAATTTCACCATCAGCCGGACAACGATGGAGACTACTTCGATACGACGAGCATCGTGACGTGCTGCAACGTGCTCGCCCATCAAGCCGGGTTCACCAACAGTTCGACCGAATCCAACATGGAGATGGGGCTCAGTGTGGCCCAGGCGATTGACATGGATGACGAGCAGCTTCAGTCGATCCGCGACGTGATGATCAAGGAAGTCACCCTCGCTCAGCAGCTCTTCTGTATGTAGAGTACTTTCGCCGTCCCGGCGAATCCGATTTCCTCTCAAGAGTTGTAGGATTCGCTGTCTGGATTAGACAGCGAAAAGCAAACAGCCTTTACGACATTGACCGGGGGTTCGCCGGGACGGCGAAAGTACTTTGGGTGTCAACTACTTGACGGATGCCGTCGTCGGCTCACTCTCAATTCCCGTCCGACTGAAGGCCACGAGGGCGATCTTCTCCGCACCGGGCGCGTCGAACTCGATCCTTGTGCCGCCACAGGTCTTGGCCAGTTGCCAGGCGCCATTTCGGAGCACAAAGACAGCGTACGTGCTGACGTGTTCGTCGCGCTTCCAGCCGATGGCCAGACTCTCGCCTTGTCGCTTGACTCCGGTCAGTATTGGCTTTGGCGGTGCTTTCTTCCCCAACCAGGGCATCGCAGGGGGTAGGGCGATCGGCTTGTACGGTCCGCTGATCAGGGTTTTGCCAAGCCCTGCAGTGCCCCGCAGGAGCGGCTTCATGCTGAAGTGGATGTTTCCTCCAGCCTTCTTCTCCCGCGTCATCGCGATCTGGTCGGCGATTTCCTTGGCCGGCCACCCCGCCGCGACCTGGCTCGAATAGTTGCCCGGCCACACCGCACGGCCCTTGACGTTCTGGTCGAGCCACCAGTCAAGCAACTTCTCGTAGCTTTGCGGCGCCTGCTCGATCTTCCAGTAAAGCTGCGGCGTAAAGTAGTCGCACCAGCCCTCGTGGAGCCATTTGCGGGCATCGGCATATAGCTCGTCGTACTGATCGATTCCGGCCTTGATGCCCTTGGGCACGCCTGGCCGATAGATGCCGAACGGGCTGATGCCGAATTTCACCCATGGTTTGGCATCTTTGATCGTTCGGTAGAGCGATTGGACGAAGTCGTCGACATGCTTACGGCGCCAATCCCCGCGACCGAGCTTGCCGCCGCCTGCTTTGTACCTGCCCCATGCCGGATCGTCGGGGAAGGGGTACGGGTTGCCCTGGGCATCGCGGACGGGATAGGGGTAGAAGTAGTCGTCGATGTGGATGCCGTCCACATCGTAGCGAGCCAGGATATCCTTCACCACGTCCAAGCTCTGCTTCTGGACCTCCGGCTCGGCGGGGTCCATCCACTTGAACTTCCCGTAAGTCTTGACGAGGTCTGGTCGCCGCACGCTGACGTGGTCCGCACTGGGCTGCCCCTTTGCGGCCGGGTGCCACGCGCGATAGGGATTGAGCCAAGCGTGGAGTTCGATGCCGCGCAGGTGGCATTCCCTGATCGCGAACGCCAGGGGGTCCCAGAGGGGCTTCGGTGCCGTACCCTGGTTGCCGGTGAGGTACTCCGACCAAGGCTCGATCTTGCTCGGATACAGCGCGTCCGCGTGAGGCCTGACCTGGAGGATGATCGCGTTGAGGTGCAAGGCGGAGCACTTCTCAATGATCGCGAGCAGTTCCCTCTTTTGCGCCGCGACCGGCAGCGTCCGCGACGACGGCCAGTCAATATTCTCCACCGACGCCACCCACACCCCCCGAAACTCGCGCGGAATCTTGAGTCCCGACAGAGTGGCGCGGGCATCCTGCCCGCGCTCGCCAGCATTTCGGTGGTAAAGCATGATTTCTGGATTCGGTTTGGCTCGTGCCGATTCGGTACGGTCCGGTCCCCTCTCCCGGGACGGGGGAGGGTTAGGGAGGGGGCGCGCATTATCGAATTGCGAATCCTCCCAGGGCGCTGCCGGCGAGACGCCAGCGGTACGGGGCTCCCCTCTCCTGCGCCCGGAAGCCTCGAAGAGCAAAAGCTGTGGTGGCGGAGGAGAGGGGTTGGGGGAGAGGTTTTGGCGAGAGGCTCCAATCGTTGAGAGGCTGCGTGCCGGCAGGTTGCCAGCGGTACGGGCCTCCCCTCTCCTGCGCCCGGAAGCCTCGAAGAGCAAAAGCTGTGGTGGCGGAGGAGAGGGGTTGGGGGAGAGGTCGAGGCGAGAGGCTCCAATCATTGAGAGGCCGCGTGCCGGCAGGTTGCCAGCGGTACGGGGCTCCCCTCTCCTGCGCCCGGAAGCCTCGAAGAGCAAAAGCTGTGGTGGCGGAGGAGAGGGGTTGGGGGAGAGGTCGAGGCGAGAGGCTCCAATCATTGAGAGGCCGCGTGCCGGCAGGTTGCCAGCGGTACGGGGCTCCCCTCTCCTGCGCCCGGAAGCCTCGAAGAGCAAAAGCTGTGGTGGCGGAGGAGAGGGGTTGGGGGAGAGGTGTTGGCGAGAGGCTCCAATCGTTGAGAGGCTGCGTGCCGGCAGGTTGCCAGCGGTACGGGGCTCCCCTCTCCTGCGCCCGGAAGCCTCGAAGAGCAAAAGCTGTGGTGGCGGAGGAGAGGGGTTGGGGGAGAGGTTTTGGCGAGAGGCTCCAATCGTTGAGAGGCTGCGTGCCGGCGGGACGCCAGCGGTACAGTAGGGGCCTCCACCCGTGGGCGGGTGGAGGCAGAGGAGGCCCACAAGCAACCCCGTCATAGGGCACGAATCGGCAGGACCCACACATTCCGGTACGTGATGGGTCCGTGGTCGCCTTGGAGCATGATCGGGCCGAGGGGCTTCTCGTCTTCCCACATCGACGCCCGGGTCGGGCCGGTGACTTCGACGTTGTTCTGAACCACCACTCCGTTCACCCGTACCTCGACGAAGCGGGCATTTTCGGTCTTCTTGCCCTTGGAATCGAATCGCGGAGCGCGGAAGAGGATGTCGTAGGTGTTCCAGTCGCCAGGCTTCCGAATCGCGTTGCGAGCCGGAGGCGTGCCTTCGTAACCGGTCTCGTCCTTCCAGCGCTGGTAGATTCCGCCCGCGTCGCTGAACGCCAGATCCTTCCACGGCTTGCCATACGAATCGAGGATCTGGATTTCGTAGCGGCCCTGGAGGTACACACCTGAATTCGAACCCGCAGGGATCGCGAACTCCGCGTGGACCCAGGCGTCGCCGAACTCGCCTTTCGAGACAAGATGCGGCGCGTTACCGCCGTTGTTCAGGCCCTCTTTGCCCTGAGTCCAGCCCGTCTCACTCGTCCACTCGACCGGCTTTGCACCGACGGGGGTCTTTGCCTGGGCGGTCCAGAGGAGCCCTTCGTAGAAGCTCTTCAGGAACAGTTCTTCCTTGTAGGTCGAGGGCGTGTGGCCGAATTCGGTGTACCACGAACGGCCGCCCTCGAACTCCTGGCACCACACCATCGGATGGTCGCCCATCGAGCCACCCTGATAGCTCTTCTCGTCGATGCTCGCGAGCACGCGCACGTTCGAGCGCGGGTTCACGACGAAGTCGTACCACTCATCGACCCGCGTCCAATTGTTCGGCAGGAAAGTCGAAGAGGGGTGGGCCCGGTCCTCAACCACGATCTTCGCTTGTTGGATCGCCGGGTGGGTCTTGAACTCAGCCCCGACAAGTTGCAGGTACCAGGGCCACTTGTGATGCGTATCGGTCGCCGAGTGGACGCCGACGAATCCGCCGCCACCGCGAATGAATTTCTGCAGCCACGCCTGGCCCTTTGGCCCGAGGATGTCGCCGGTCGTCACGAGGAAGACGATCACGTCGCCACCGGGTGGGTTGTCGGATTCGAGCATCTCGCCATTCACATCAACGACCTTGCAACCACGGGCGGTCAGGTACTTCGTGAGTTCCGCGCGGGCGGTCGGGATACAGTCATGAACGAAGCCCTTGGTGTCCGTCATCATCAGGACGGTCGGGGTTTCGTTGACGAGCGCGTGGGTCTTGGGGAAGGCGGGCTTCGGCGTCTTGTTCAGCGTGTACCAGCACTCACTCGCCCAAAGGGCTTCGCCCGACTTCGCCTTCAGGTCGAAGTTGAGGTACACGACGCGGCCTTCTTTCAGACCAGGGATCGTCAGGCCGAGCGTGTTGTCCGCCAATCGGTTGACCTTCGCCACCGCAAGACTCTCGCGCTCGATCTTGTCGCCGCCGTATTCAGGCGTCGGCTTGTAGGTCCACTGCCGCACGATGATCTTGGCGGGGTCAATCTGGGCCGGGAGCGGCTTTGTGAATTTCACTCTGAACCCATCGACAGTCGCGGAAATGTTCGCGATCTCGAAGGCGGAAATCCCATCGACCCAGTTCGTCGCGCGCTTCTCACGAATCCGCTGGAGGCCGTAGGTCGTCCATTGACCGGTCTTTGGATCGGTCCAGGCCCACGTTTCCGTCGCCCCGATGCCGCCGATGTAGAGCGCCCCGTCTGGCCCCCACACCATGCGGTTCGTGCCGACCTCGAAGCCCTGCGAGTACTGCACCACGCCGCCCTGCCAGACGCCATCCACCTGCTCTAGCCAGCCTCGACGAAGGCCGCCGTACTTGACGTCGGAGATCAGCATCTGGTCTTTGAACATCCCTTCCGGGATCGTCACGCACTGCGCGGGCGAGTTGCCGCACTCGTTTTGCGGGATGTAGAGCCCAGGTTGCGCCAGCGGCTGCTCGTCGAAGGGGCCGGGGACTCCGCCGTTGGGGTACTCGGGAGTTTTGAAGTCGATGTTGTTGTAATGCCCATGGAATGCCCCCGGCTCAATCACATTGATCTTGTTCGCAGGCTGCCACGCGCCTTGGTTTTCGCCGACCAAGAGCAAACCGTAAGGGCCGACCTCGATCCCGTTCGGAGTGCGGTGGCCTCCGGTCAGGAACTCGACATTCGCCATCGGCATGGCTGGGTTGAACGCCTTGGGATTGACCTTGATCACCGTCCCACGATTCGGAGGATTCGGACCGTTGATTCCGGGAGCACCACCCGTGATCGACGTCGAGAACGAGGCATAGAGAAACCCGTCTTTGGCGGCGAGGCCGAAGGTGAAGTGGTGGTAGTTGTCCGAGATCCAGGCCTTCGCAACCGGCTCCGTCGTCTCGTAGGTTCCGTCCTTGTTCGCATCGATCAGGCGCGAAATCTCGTTGCGCTGGGCGACATAGACCTCGCCATCCATCACCGCGAGCCCGAGGGGCTCTTGGAGGTTTTCGGCGACCTTGGTGACCTTGATTTTCTTCCGGTCGTTGCCCTGCACTCCTTCGAGCCGGTAGAGGATGCCGTCGCGCAGGTCGGGCATGAAGCCGCCGCTCTGGTTGGGTTTGAAATTGCTGACGAGCAGGCTTCCGTCGGGGAGGAACGCCATCGCCCCGACCTGCGGCTTGAAATCCTCGGGACGGCACGTGAAGATATCCCAGCCCGGATGGAGCCCCGCGAGGGGCATACCGTTTCCGGGCCGCCGCACGCCGCCTAGGCCCTTGACGAATTTCTGGCCAGGCGACGTCACGCGGGTCAGTCCCTTCGGAACCCGGATCGCCTCGCCACCGACGACGCGAAAATCCCCTTCGCCCGGCCCCTTAACTTCCAGCTTCAGCGCCTCACCCCCCTCGGCCTCGAAGAACCGCACCAGGAGCTTGTGCCAGCCGGGCGCGAGGGTCACGGTGCCCTCGACTGCCTTCACCGGATGGATGCCGTCGCAGTCGGCGACCGTTTTGCCGTCGATCAGCACCACTGAGCCGTCATCGCTGCTGAGCTTGAACGCGTACGGCCCCGCCTTCGCCGCATTGAACTCCGCGCTGACCTCAGCGAGGAAGCGGTCCTTCATGCCGAATTCGCCTTCCTTGAGGTCGATGGCCGGGATCAGGCGATCAATATTCGGAGTCTGTCCGGGCACGAGGTCGGCAAGCTCATCGAGATGGGCCTGGAGATCGTAGAGGCGAAGCGTCGCGCCGGGTTCGAACGCTTGGAGACCAAGGCCAAGAAGGGCAAAGACGAGCATGTTCTATTGTAGTGAATTGACGCCCGCCGCAACCCGGCTGCTCGGGAAAGTACCGCTTGCATCCATGCGCGACCTGTTCGCGGGTTTAATCTAAACATGAGCGAACCCACGAAGACCGACGACGCCAAGACCGAATCCAAGAAGCCGGAACCGATGGTCGAGGAGGAGCCGGTTGTCACTCGGCATACGATCAAGGTTGGCGGCAAGGATTTCGCCTACTCGGTAACGACAGGGCGCATGCCCCTGCGCAACGACGACGGCGAGATCGTGGCGCAGATGTTCTTCATGGCCTACACGAAGGATGACGAGCCGGTGGGGACTCGGCGGCCGCTCATGTTTTCGTTCAACGGCGGACCGGGATCGCCCTCGCTCTGGCTGCACCTCGGCGCCTTAGGCCCCAAACGGGTCAAGATGCCGACTGACGGCACTATGCCGCAAGCGCCGTACGAACTCGTCGACAACCCTGACCACTGGCTGGCCGACACCGACCTCGTCTTCATCGACCCGATCGGCACCGGATACTCGCGCGGCAAGGACGCGGAGACTTCGGAGAAGTATTGGGGCGTTCAGGCAGATATCGAATCCGTCAGCGAGTTCATTCGCCTCTACCTGACCCGCAATGAGCGATGGGCCTCGCCGCTGTTCCTGGTTGGCGAGAGCTATGGCACGACCCGCGCGGCCGGTATCGCCGGATACTTGATCGAGCGGGGTGTGGCGTTCAACGGCATCGTCCTGGTGTCGTCGATCCTGAACTTCCAAACAGCGCGGTTCTTCAAGGGCAACGACCTGCCCTTCATCCTCTTCTTGCCCACCTACACGGCGACGGCGTTCTATCACGGCAAGCTCGACAAGACCCTGAGCAAAGACCTCCGCAAAACGCTCCGCGAAGTCGAGCAGTGGGCGATGGGCGAGTATGCTTCCTCGCTTGCCATGGGCGACCGACTTCCCGATGCCAAGCGCAAGCAGATTATCGCCAAGCTCTCGCGCTACACCGGTCTCAGCCGCGAGTACTGCGACAACCGCGATCTGCGCATCGAAATTCACCCCTTCTGCCGCGAACTGCTTCGCAGCGAAAAGCTGACGGTCGGACGCCTCGACAGCCGCTTCAAGGGCTACGAAGCCCATCATGCCGGTGAGCGCCCGGACCACGACCCGAGCATGGCCGCGCTGATGCCGCCGTACACGTCGATGTTCAACCAGTACGTGCGAACCGTGCTCGGCTACAAGAGTGATCTTGAGTACCAAGTCTTCGGTGGAATCAAGAAGCCGTGGGATTGGGGCAAGGCCGTGGACGGCCCGGCCGATGTCAGCGAAGCTCTACGCAAGGCTACTGCTCGCAATCCGCACATGAAGATCTTCGTGGCGAGCGGCTACTTCGACCTCGCGACGCCCTACTTCGCGACCGAGTACACCCTGGCCCACTCGCAGATCGATCCCCGATTACGCTCGAATGTGACGGTGTCCGAATACGAAGCGGGGCACATGATGTACATTCATGAGCCCTCGCTTTCAAAGCTGAAGTCCGACGTTCAGCGGTTCATCAACGCGTCGATCCCTTCTCGGTAACTTCGCGCTTGAACATCGCCGGTCGGTTCGCCGCGTCCATTCCAACGAGGTAGAACAGCCGCGCGGCGTTCGCGATCTTGTCAAAGTTGATCTTGTCGAGCGTGTCGGTCGGCTGGTGATAGTCGGGGTGGAAGCCACTGAAGAGGAACGCGATGGGCACGCCCTTGCTCGCAAACTGGTAGTGGTCGCTTCGGGTGTAAACGTCTTCTTCGTCGTATTCGAACTTGAAGTTCACATGCTTGTTGGCTTCTAGGACGGCGTTGTGGAGTTCAGTGCTGATTCGCTTGCTGCCGACGAGGTGGAGCGTGTCGACGTTGTCGGAAGCCTTCTCGTCCTTGGTCTCCTCGTTGCGCCCGACCATGTCCATCTGCAGTTCGCAGGTCATCTTGTCAAGCGGGAAGATCGGGTTGTTGGCGTAGTAACCGGAGCCGATAAGCCCCATTTCTTCGCCGCAGAAAGCCATGAACAGGACGGTGCGCTTTGGCTTGACCGGGTTCTTGGCCATCGCCTGAGCGACCAGCAGGAGAGAAGTGTTGCCGGACGCGTCGTCATCGGCCCCCGGATACACCGTGTCGCCCGAAACGCCGAGGTGGTCGAGGTGCGCGCCGAGCCCGACGACTTCGGCCTTCAAGGTTGGGTCAGAGCCTTCGATCATGGCGACGACGTTGGGAACGCCGACGTCCTCCCACTTGACCGAGGCGACCATTTTCGCAGTCCCGCTGCCGGGTTGGACGACGATGCCCTCAGCGCCAGCCACATTCAGCATGGTCGGATTCACTCCAGCCGCAGCCGCGATCTGCTTTGCCTTGCTGAGTTCGAGCACACCGGTCGAGAGGGTGCGACCTGGCCCTTGGGGCGGCTCGTTAGCGGATTTCCGCCGGACCCCCTCGCTCGACGCGGGCACCTTGTCGGCCACTCGCACGAGCCGAGCGTCCTGATCAAACATCTGGCGTCGGAATTTCCGTCCCGGCTGTCCGCCACTCATTAGGACGACAAACTTGCCTTTCAGCACGGACGGATCAGCGAGTTCCACATCGCCCTTCATGCTGACGAACACGATGCCGCCTTCCGCTTCACCGCTGCCGGTCGGATTGCCAAAGCCGAAACCCTGCCCAACACTGACCTTCACCTTGCCGACTTCGAAGAAGCTGCTCTTGTCCGCGGTCGCGCGCTGGAAAGGCACGTTCTGGAAGTAGGTGCCGTCCTTGCTCGCGGGGAGGCAGCCGAACTCCTTGAACTTCGCCGCCATAAAATCGGCCGCCTTCTGGTAGCCGGCCTGACCGGTTCCGCGCCCTTGGGTCTCCGGACCGGCAAGGTAGTTCATCCAGGTGCGCGCCGATGAAACAGTGATCGTATCCCACCCTCCCTTGAGGTCATCGGGAGGTGCGACTGCACCGGAATACTGCGCGTGAGCGAAGGCAGAGGCGAGGGCCAAGGCGGCGAGTGTCACGGAACGGGCCATACGGCTTTGTACCTCTTGCGGGCCGGGACGAGTTCCGGGGAAGTTGGGAACGGGTGGCGAGTGGATAGTGGGTAGTGGCGAGAGGATAGTGGGTACTGAATAGTCCGGACATTCCCCTCACGGAGTGAGGGGACGCTCGCCGCGACGAAGGAGCGGGCGGGCCAGGGGAGTAATCCTTAGGGCAATCAGATCACCAGACCACGGCCTAAGAAGCACAGCTCCGATCGGATTCAAGACCTGAAGTTGCTGGCAAGACTCAATTTGCGACCATGCGATTGGACTCGCGACCTTGATCGGCCTAAGGCTTCCGAAACTGCCCTCGATATTACTCCCCTGGCCCGCGCGCTCCTTCGTCGCGGCGAGCGTCCCCTCACTCCGTGAGGGGATTTCCGGACTATTCACTAATCACTCGCCACTCGCCACTCTTCCACTACCCACTACGCCGGGAACTTCCAAGTCACCGGCGACCGATCGTGCCAGTTCCGCACATCCCCGGACTCCCGCGACTCGCGGAGTGCATCGAAATCCAACTCGGCGACCGCCAGACCCTCCTCGTTCAATCGCGTCTCAGCCAGGACCGAGCCTTCGGGGAAAGGACTGTGACTTGGGGAAATGATCGCGGCCGAGCCGAAGGTCGAGGGTACGGGTTCCCGCCCCAAACTGCCCACCAGCGACGAATGCACGACGAAGATTTGGTTCTCGATGGCTCGGGCATGGCAAGAGAAACGGACACGATCGAAGCCGTGTCGGGTCTCGGTGAAGGCGGGCACCATGAGGACCTCGACTCCGTTCTCGGCCAGCAGACGGGTTGCTTCGGGGAACTCGCTGTCGTAGCAGATCAAGACACCCACGCGAGGGTCGAGGAGCGACGCCAACCCGGTCCCCGGAGCCACATTCCAATCGTTCTTCTCGAACTGGGTCAGTTTGTTCTTGCTTTGTCGCCTGACGCTGATCCCTTCGAACACGACGGAGACGTTGCGTACTTCGTCGCCCTGGCTGAAATGGGAACCTCCGACCACGCTGAGTCCGAACGCCCGGCCGTAGACACCCAGCATTTGCTCGAACATGTCTTCATATCCCAGGAGGAACTCGACGGCGTCTGAGTCGGTCAGTTTGGGTTCCAGATGGAGGAGTTCGAGAATCGGCAGCTCGGGCAAGACGAGCCACGTCGCGCCCGCATCGGATGCGCCTTCGAAGAACTCGCGCAGGTGCGCAAAGAACTCCTCCTCCCTCCGTATCGGACGTATTTGCCAAGCTGCACTGGCTACGATCATGGTGGCGACCAACTCAAGAGAACAGCGGCATTCCCTGACTCTTCATCTTCCATATAGTCGTCGAGGACGGCGACAATCTTGAGACCGATTCGCAACAACGGAGTGAGCGTCCGATCTGTTGTACTTTCGTCCCTAACTCCTACAATATACTGCTGAGTCGTGCCACCCGTCTGCTGCCTGAACGATAAATAGTCAGGAATACGGCATGCAGTGCCGTATCGTACGAATTTTTTCGCGAGGACCAGCCGGAATCTCGCATCGTAAAGCGCACGAGCTACACCTTTACCCCGCGCATGTGGTGATACGCTGATGTCTGCACCATACAAAGTCGTCCCATGGTGGTCGTGATTCGCAAAGGTCGGTCCACCAACCGTCTCGTCCCATGATCCGTGTTGCTCCCAGGTCTCTTCGGAGATGCGGAGGTTGGAGGCTGATCCGATTACCTGTCCCTTGCTTACGGCGACGAACTGGCCCTCCGGGAAGATCTTAAGGTGCCGCTCGAGGTGCTCCGATCGCCAAAGAAGCTCCTGCGGGAACGGCGGCGGGAAGCACTCACGCTGCAGCGCAATCGCACCGGCGACGTGCTCCAACCGCATGGGAACGACCTCAAAGGTGAATGCCGAGGACATCGAGAATTCGCTGGAGGTCGTCGTCCGAGTAGAACTCGACGATGAGCTTGCCTCCCACCTGACCCTGCTCCAGTCGTACGGGAGAGCCGAAGTACACGGACAGTCCCTCCTCCAGCGCTTGCCAGTTGGGATCGGTCGTCTTTGGAGTCTTGGAAGTTTCCTTGGACTGAGACTGGGGCTTCGGTTTCGGTCGCGCCGCGTTCTCGACCTCGCGGACGGAGAGCCCATCGCGAACCGTGCGCCGAAACAGGGCGATTTGGGCAGTGGCCCCCTCGAGAGCCAGCAAGGCGCGGGCATGGCCTTCGGAAATGACGCCTGAATCGAGTCCGTCTTGGACTTCGAGAGGCAGCTTCATCAGGCGTAACGTGTTTGCGATCGAAGGACGCGATTTTCCGACCCGTACGGCGATGTCTTCCTGCCTCAGGCCGAATTCATCGATGAGGCGCCGATAGGCGCGCGCGGATTCCATCGCGCCGATATCTTCGCGCTGGAGATTCTCGATGAGGGCGAGTTCGAGTGAGCCTTGGGCGCTGGCCGCCCTCACGAGGGCCGGAACCTCCTCAAGCCCGGCTCGCTGGGAAGCGCGAAGGCGTCGCTCACCCGCGATCAACTCATACTTGCCTTCACTGATCGGTCGCACGATCAGCGGCTGGAGGATGCCGTGCTCCTTGATCGATTCGGCCAGTTCGTCGAGCGCGGCTTCGTCGAAGTGCGTGCGGGGTTGCCGCTGGTTGGGAACGATGTTGGCGACCTTGATCGACAGGACCGACGCGTCGGCTTGTTCGCCCATGAGTTGCGAAAGCCCTTTGCCTAGCGCGCGCCGCATTCTTCGATGACCTCCGTGACAAATTCCCGATAGGCAACCGCACCCTTCGAGGCACGAAATTTGGTTACTGCTGCCTCTCCAAACGATGGAGCCTCGCTAACCCGAACATTGCGCGGAATGACGGTGCGCGAGACCTTGGAGCCGAAGAAGTCCTCGACTTCTTTCACGACCTGCTGGGTGAGGCGACTGCGGGTGTCGACCATGGTGAGCAATACCTTCACTATCTCCAGGCCAGGGTTGATGCGGCGCTTGACCACGTCGATCGTCTTCACCAGTTGGCTCAGGCCCTCCAGAGCATAGAATTCGCACTGCATCGGAACGAGGACCGCATCGCTTGCGGCGAGGATGTTGAGGGTCAGCAGACCCAGGCTGGGCGGAGCATCGAGGAGGATCCAATCGTACTTTCCGCGGATCGGCTCCAAAGCATCACGGAGGATGACTTCTTTGCCGACGGCTCCGAGTAAGAGGGGTTCAGCGCCAGCAAGGTCGAGGGTGGCCGGGATCAGATCGAGGTGTTCATTGATGCGGAGTATCGCGGCAGAGAGTGCGTCCGGAGTATCAGGTTGATCGATGACGACCTCGAATACATCGAAAAGGGTGGTCTCGACCGTGGTTTTGTCCACGCCCAAACCGCTCGTGGCATTGCCCTGCGGGTCGGCATCGATCAGCAGCGTTCGCTGGCCGCGCTCGGCCAATCCCGCTGCGAGATTGACCGCCGTCGTCGTCTTGCCGACGCCTCCTTTTTGATTGACCACACCCCAAACTGGCACTCCATCATTATGCCGTGCGGGGTCCAGTGGTGGTCAGCTGCCTCCCCGTTGTCAAGTGTTTTCGGAAAATCCGAGCCCGGCCCGTACCGCTGGCATCCTGCCGGCAACCGCCTGGGGAAGAACTGGGCCTCCAGACCCTAACTTTTCCTATCCCATACCCTGGTATCGGATCGTCAACCTAACGGGGTCTTTCGAATAGCGAATGGGAGGGATGCCGGCAGGATGCCAGCGGTACGAGCCCGGGCCGGAATCCTCACAAGAGGCGATTCCGGCCCAGCGAAGTTTGCTCCCCAGGGAGGCGGCATGTGCGGCTAGTCGTCTCCAAGGAGGCCGTAATTGCCGGACAGGATGCTGTAGTCGGCAATGTCGACCACGCTGTCTTCGTTGAGATCACCGGGAGCGTTTTCGGCACCATAGTTTGCGCTGAGGATGCTGTAATCGCCAATCCCGATTTCGTTATCCCCATCGACATCGCCGTTCTTTAAGGGCAAGCTGAGGTTGACCGTGTCGTAACCTAAAGTCAGGCTGCCCGTTCTCCGTTGCAAGAAGTGCGGCAAGCGGAATCTCAGCTGGGCACTGCCGGTGCGGTTCGTGGTGGTGGAGAAGGAGCCGTCGGCTGCCACCGCGGTGTTCAGGGTCTCTACGACGTTGCCACCTTGAACAATGTCGATCTGGGCGCTGGTTCCGTTGCTGCTCGCCCAGCCCTCGAGCCCGACGTTCCCCGAAATGACGGATGGGCCGGTGATCGTCACAGTGCCTTCGAGTTGAAAGGCGTGGGCAGGTTCGCCGGCAATCGCCGTGTAGCCATTCAAATAGTCAGTCGTCGAAATCCGCGCCTGCGAATTCGCTCCATTGGCGGTGGTTGCCCAACTCATCAGATTGCCAAAATTGAAGCCGCTCGACCCCGAAAAATGCAGCCACATGGGCGTTCCAAGAGGAATCCTGATAGGCACACCGAAGTTGTAAGTGTAGCGGTAGAGGAAATTGCCACCGACTTGGGTGCCGAATTGAGAGTATCCGCCACCGCCCGCCAATCCGGAGGGCATGCCGTTGACGTCCCGAATAAAGTAGATCACCATGTTCTGGAAGGCGAAGGTGACGGGCATCGACTGCCAATTGGCCCATACCGTGATCCGGCTCAAGTCGGCATAGCCGTTCGCTCCGGGCAGTTGGAACCGATCCGCAACGAACTGTCGTGGGGGGCCGAAGTCGCTGTAGGTCCACGAATTGCCAGTGGGCTGGCGGTCAATGAGCAAGTCTGCACTAGATGGAATGCCAAGGCTCGCGACGACAAGTACAATCAGCGTTTTCAGATTTCGATTCATCGGTCTATTCTCCAGAGAGATAGCCGATGATACGAGCATCTTTCTTGCGTTTAGAGAGCCGTCAACGGACGTTCAGGATCTGTTCAGGCCGTCCCTCGTCGGGCATCAATGGACGCCTCGATTTCGGACTTCAAGTCCTGATCGGTGAGAACAGTCAGCCGGGCAGCTTCCTCCGAAAGCTGGTGACGCGCCTGGCTGGACGTAGCCTTTGCCTTCATGCCGGTGAGGTACCGAATCATCCCCGCCCGATCGTGGGGAGTTTTCTCGGGCACTTGAGTCGGCTTGCCATCCGGTCCCAATGCCACCATAGTCGCCAGGCATGCATTGGTGTGCCGGACTTCACCCTTGTCGATCGCCTCAGCGAACACGTCGACCTGAACGACGACCGATGTGCCTTGACTGACGAGCACTTCGGCAACGACGTGCAGGACTTCGCCAACATTGACGGCTTGGGCAAACTCGACGTCGCCCATGCCGCGAGCGACGCATGTGAGCCCGGTGTGTCGTGTCGAGATGATGTACGCGGCACGCTCCATCAGCCCGAAGATCATCCCGCCAAAGACATGCCCAAGGCCGTTGGCGTCGGCGGGGGTCGTTGGGACCGACAGCCGGACAACGTCCTTTCCGATTCGATCGTAGTGCTGCATCGCTCTCGTGTATACCGGGTCAAGAACAGAGGTGGGCGGCCGGGGTGATGAAATTGTACTTCGCGTCCTGCCGATGCACCCCCGGGCCTAACCATCCGCGTCATCTGCGAGAGATGCTTCTCACAACGTGGTATGGCGTAAAGTGCCAGCCCCGGGGTGCACAATTTCATCACCCCGGCCACCCACTCGCACACCGAAGCCACCCGCTCGCTCAACCCATGAACTCTGAGAGCAGAGTGTGGAAGTGGTGGGTGCCGTTCTCCCGTGCAGGCGAGAATCGGCCCTTCTCATAGAATCGTGAGTGCAGACCACGCTGCACCATCTCGACGACGGCTTCGTCTTCGCGTTCGACGCGGTCCAATGCAGCGCCAGCCCCACGCCCGAGTTTCGAGGCATCCCACACATAAGGAATGAACGAGATCTTCGTCAGGTTGTGGGCAAGCGGGCGCACCACATTGATACTCAGTCCCCAGGGGTAGAAGTTGAACATCAAATTCGGGAAGATCCAAAAATAGTAAGCTGAGATCGCTCGGCCATAGTCGGGCGAGTTCTTGGGTAGGTCGAAGACATCCTCGGCCCCTTTGGAAACCGCGAGTTGAAGGTTGCAGTATCGGAACGTCTCGACGGTGTAGTTCCCGTAGTCGATCACGGCATTGAGGTCGGCGTGGATGAAGGGGATGTGGAAGCCTTCGAGGTAGTTGTCCACGTAGA
This sequence comes from Fimbriimonadaceae bacterium, assembly GCA_019694835.1. The sequence continues at coordinate 119,617 of JAIBBE010000220.1, forward strand.
GGGCCCAGTTTGCCTTGACCATGTAGTCACGTCCGCGCGCCGGCTCGGGCTGAAAAAGGTTCAGAGGCAACCATCCGACACGCTCGATCATCGGCGCGATCCACTCCTCCAGGGAGCAAATCGGGTCCAGAGAAGCAAAGATCTGATTGTCCCAAACTCCAAAGGGGATCTTCGGCAAGCTGTCCGCCGGGCTGGGGAAGCCCTCGGCCCCCTCAAATTCCGGCATGCTCTGGAAGCAGCCATCGAGCCCAAACCGCTTCCCGTGGTACCTGCAGCGCAGAAACCGCTCGTTCCCCGGCCCCTCGCACACAATGTTGCCGCGATGCGTGCATACATTGGAGATGCAATGGAGTTGATCTTCGGTATCGCGGGTTAGCAAGGCAGGTTCGCTCAGGCATCCGTCGAGGATCGTCAAGGGGTACACCTGGCCGGGCACCTTGACCACGTCGGTGTCAGCCACCCACTGCCAGCTTCGTGCGAAGATCCGGTCCTTGGATTCCTCGAAGACACCGGGATCCGTGTAAAACCGCTTCGAAATGGTCGACGCGCGAGCGATATTTGAATCGACGGAAAACTGGGGCATGCCGAGATTCTACTGCGTGACCTGCATCCCGACAGGTTCTCACCGGTACCTAGGCGATCTGGCCGGATAGTCCCCAAAGGTGCGAAGCCGTCGCTTCCACTTGGACCAACTGCCCAACGAGATCGGGTGAACCGGGGAAGTGCATCATCCTGAACTCGCGGCTGTAACCCTTGAGAAGATCGGGGTTCTTGGGTGAACGACCTTCCACCAAAACCTCGAAGGTCTTGCCGATACAGGCTGCGTTACGCCTTAAGGTCATCTCATTTTGGACGTCCACCAGGCGTTTCAGCCGCTCGTGTTTAACGGCGTAGGGCAGTTGCTCCATTTCGGCTGCCGGAGTTCCGGGGCGCGTGCTGTAGATGAACATGTACGCGCCGTCGAACTGGGCTTTACGCACCATGTCGAGGGTGTGACCGAACTGCTCTTCGGTCTCCCCTGGGAAGCCGACGATGATGTCGGTGGTGATGCCGATGTGAGGGACTGCCTTGCGCAGGTCGTCGACGATCTGAAGAAAGCTCTCGGGCGTGTATTGTCGTTTCATGGCGCGGAGCATTTCCGCGTCGCCGGATTGAAGCGGCAGATGGACGTGTTCCATCACCGGCGGGCAGTCACGAATGGTCTCGATCAGATCGGCACGAAAATCTCGTGGGTAGGGGCTCGTATAGCGAATCCGTTTGAGGCTAGGAATCTCGCTGAGCTGCCAGAGCAGTTTTGAGAACGGAACGCGACCTTCCATGAGGTTCTTGCCGTAGCTATTGACCGTTTGGCCAAGCAACGTAATCTCTCGGGTGCCGAGTTCAACCAAACGGTTAACTTCTTCAACGATATCCGAGGTTGGCCTGCTTCTCTCTCGTCCCCGAGTCGTTGGCACGATACAGAACGTGCAAAACTTGTCGCAGCCGTATTGAATCGGGACGAAGGCTTTGAGTTTGGTCGTCCGTTCGACATTGCGCTGCGGAATATCGGTGACGACCGCGCCTTTCCGTTCAGGAAGCTCGAGCCGCTTCTGGAATCTTCGAAGCTGAAGCGCCTCTTCCACCAAACCCGGAATCTCGCTGATTTGCGCGGTGCCGATGACGAAATCGACATGGGGGGCGCGCCTGCGAATCTCATCGGCACGAATCTGGGACATGCATCCGCACACGCCAAGGATGACGTCCGGCCGCTGTTTCTTGAGGGGAACGAGTTCGCCGAGCAGCGAGAAGGCTTTGTCCTCCGGCTTCTTCCGAACGCTGCAGGTGTTGAGCAGGATCACCTGTGCTTCGTGGAGGGAGGACGCTGGCTGGAAGCCAATGCCCTGCAGATACAGCCCCATTTGCTCGCTGTCCTCCTCGTTCATCTGGCACCCCCAGGTCTGCACGAAGTACGTCCCGCGAACCGTTTGGGTGCGCGGGCGGGCGAGATCGAACGGGCGGATCAGGGTATCGGCCACGGGTACTCAGTGTACCGCTGGTTACGGCTCCAGCTTGGACAGCCGGGCTTCTAACTCCTTGATGCGGTCCAGGAGTTCGGGGAGGCGGCGCTGGAGAACGAGGAGACGGAGGGCTTCTTTGGCCGGGGTTGCTGGTGTTCCGAAGTACTCCCCTGGCTCGGTGACGGATTTCATAATGCCGGTGCGTCCGGCGAGCATGACGTCGTCGCCGACCTCGGTGTGGTCATTGATCGCCACCTGACCGCCCATCATGACCCGCTTGCCGATCCGAACGCTGCCGCTGATGCCGGTTAACGCCGCGATCACGGTGTGCTCATCGATTTCAACGTTATGGCCGACCTGAACGAGGTTGTCGAGTTTCACCCCATCGGCAACGACCGTATCGCCGCACGTCGCGCGGTCGATGCAGACATTCGCCCCGATTTCGACATCGGCGCCGATCTGAACACCACCGACCTGGGGCACCTTCGATCGCTTCTTTCCGTCCCAGAAGTAGCCGAACCCGTCAGCGCCGATGACGGTGCCGCTGTGGATAATCGTGCGAGCACCCACCGTGACCTCTTGAATCAGGGTTACCCGGGGCAGAAGCACAGCATCTTCACCCACTTCGCAGTCTTGACCCACGTAGCAAAACGCATGAACCCTCGCACCGGCCCTAATTTCGGCTCCCGGGCCGATCACGGCGTAGGGACCGATGCTTGCCGATGGGTCGATGGTGGCGGCTGGATCAACGATCGCCGTCGGGTGGGTCCCCGCTTCGAGAGGGACGGGCCGAACGTGAAGGGCCAGCAACATGCCAAACGCGACACGAGGCATGGCGACTCGAATCGCGGGCTTTTTCGTCATCATCTCGTCGGTGACGAGAACGGCACCGACACCAGATTCCTCGACCCGGCCCAGATACCGCTCATTCTCGGCAAACGTGATGCCAAGGGGGTCATCCGAGCCAGCGGGGACGGGCCGCGACAAGGGGATGTCGGGTCCGTCGGCACGGCCTCCAATCCGCTCAGCAAGTGTCGTCAGAGTCCAGTTCGGGTTCCTTTGCGCCATACGATGAATTCTTGGGTCGCATTCCTTGCGCCCTCGGCCTTTGTGGCAAGCCGATAGCCGTTGATGGAAAGCCAGATCTTCAGTTCGTCCTGAAGCTGCTTGGTCTGGACGGATTTCCAGTCTGGAAACTTTGGTTTGGGAGTCCCGATTGGGATCGGCGGTGCTTTGACCGTCGCGGTGGCCGACGGCTGAGCAGGCAGGTGGCCGGTGACGCCGAGCGCGGTCAATCCCGGACCCTCGCCATCGCTGTCGAGTACTTCCTTTGCCTTTTCCTTGGCTTCCGCGATCAGGCGGTCCTGCTTTTGGACAAACTCGACATCGACTTGGGCGAGCTTCTGACGATAGTCAGAGTTGGCCGAATCCAACGTCGCATTGAAGTCGTTCCAGAACATGCTGCTCAGGTTGTCGAGGGTCTCGCGAAGCATCTTCGCGCGCTCGAATCGGCGGACCGCCGTCCGGTCCAGAGCATCGGGCTGACGGCGTGACTCGGGGTCGGGATCGGGAAATCCGACCGTCTCGGCAAGGCGCAGTCGAAACACCCCTGCCGGCTCAGCGTAGGTTTCGAAAATGCCCCGTGCCCCGTCATAGACGGAGTCAAGGCTTTCGTTGTAGCCCGGGAGGAGGGCGGCTTTGGCAAGGTCTGCTTCGCGCTTGGCGTCGGCCTTGGCGGCCTCAAAGAGGCGATTTTCGATCTCGCGCAGTGCCCGCTCCCTGTTCTTCTCACGGATCTCGCGTGCCTGGTCCAGACTCTCTTGGGCTGCACCCATGTACAGGGAGCTTGCGGGGAGTGCAGGGAGGACTTCAATGCTAGAAAGTCCAGGGCCTGAATTCAGGCTTTGGCCCGTGGAGGGAGCCGAGACCGATTCCATTTGCACGGCTGCGAGGTCGACGTAAACCGGTTGGGGCTTGCTAGCACAACCAGCAAGCCCCAGGGTGGCGATCAGGATCAGCGCAAAGGAGATCTCGAGTCCAGCAATAAGACGGATCCAATCGTACCGCTGACATTCTGCCGGCACCGAATACGGAGGATCTGCGCGGGAAGGCTGGCGTCCGGAGCATCCATCCGTGGGAGGATGGATGCATAGGTCAACTTTGGATATGCGAGGCTCCAGTTTGACGGTGGAAGGTGCCTCCAGATCTTGCCAGTGAGAAGCTAGTGGGACGTTCCTATGCATCCATCCTCCCACGGATGGATGCTCCGGACGCCGGCAGGTTGCCAGCGGTACGTTCGCGATCACTTATTGGCATTCATCTGTTTGACGACCGCATCGGTGACATCGTTAGCCGAGTACGGCGCCACGTTGCTTTCCAAAACGACCGCGAAGCCTTGGGCTTTTCCGACCTGGGCCAATGCGGCCTTAGCCTTCTCGATGGTTTCCTGCTGGAGCTTCTGCTGGAGGGTCGTCAAGTCTTCGGTGAAATCTCCGTTCCACTGCTCCAAAACGCCACCCATCATTTGGGCTCGCTTGGCGAATTCGTCAAGCTGCTTCTTCTCGTCCTCCGTCAGGGCTGAGCCCTTTTGGGAGAGTTCGTTGCGTTTCTTGTCGGCAGCGATGACTTCCTGCTTCACCCTCTCGAGTTCGGCTTTTTCGGGTTCAGTCGGGGTTGCCTTGAGCGTTAGATCACGAATCTTTTGGGCCTGTTCGGGGGTGAGGACCTTGTAGGTTCGCACGAAATCTACCAGGCCTTTGCGGGCGTTGACGGCGGCGTTGAGTTGGGCGGTATTCGCCTGTCCAAGCTGGCTTTGCTGGATGCACTTGTTCAGGTCAACCGTCCCCATCTTTTCGCCTGCGCCCTGAAAACCGGTGACCGCAGCGGCCCCCACGATAATGGCCGCGACCAGCCAGCCGAGTCTGTTCCACTTGAAGTTATTCTGCATGTTGTTCCTTGTTTCTTCTTACGAGCGGAGATGCTAGTTCACCCCGCTACCTCTCCCCCAACCCCTCTCCTCCGCCACGGAGTGCCATGGATCGCCAAGACTACCGGCCGCAGGAGAGGGGAGCCGAGTTAGAAACTGCCTCCTATCGTAAAGTGAGTACGGTTTCCACCCTGCTGGTTGAAGCCGAAGTCAATGCGAATTGCTCCGAGCGGCGTCTTAAACCCAATCCCCAGACCGTAGCCCATGTAGAATTTGGGGTCTTTGTTCTGAGTGAAGTCGTTGATCGTTCCGTAGCCACCCCAGGCTCCGCCGTAGTCGATGAACGGAATGATGTTGAACGTCTTCTGGATCGGGAATCGGTACTCGAGCGAGGTCACGAACTGCTGCTTGCCCCAGAAACGCTGGTCGCTGTAGCCGCGCAAGGAGTCAGCGCCACCCACGAAGAACTGCTCGAAGAAGGGCACCGTGCCGCTAATGTAGCCGTAGCGGGCGCGGTATGCGATGACATGCCGTGGTGTGTCGATCGGTTTGTCCTTCGGCGGCCGCTTGCTGAAGAACGCCTTGTATTCGATGGTGTTGCGAACGAACGAATGGCGTCCCAGCACGTCGGTCACGTCGCCGACGTCGCCGCCGATCTTCGTGATGTTCGAAAGGGCGGGTTCGATGAGCAGACGCCAGTAGTCACCCTCTGCAGGATCAAGGGGAACGTCGCGCCGGTCACGAGTCAGGCCGAGACTAAGGACGCCGAGTTCGCCGTCTTGCTGGATGTAGTTGGTCGAACCGGTCTGCTGAAGGTTGATCGTCTTGATCGACTCGAACGTGGCCCCGATGCTGCCCGACCAGTCGTTCCCAAAGGGTCGACCAAAGGCCACCGAACCACCCGTGCGGCGCTCATCGAACCGCTGGTCGCCGTTGGGCGAGTCCTGCGAGCCGATGCCGATGCCGTTGAAGTAGCTGTTGACCCGCGAATAAGCACGAAGGGCCATCGAGGTCTCTCGCGAGTCCATGAACGGATTGATGTAATCGAGACTCACGCTCGCGCCCGCTCCCCCGGTGTCTTGGGTGAAGGTCACACCGGTGGTTTGGCCGGTGCCGTTGAAGTTCGTGTCCGAGTATCGGATCGAACCGGCAAGGCGACTCCGGGGGTCTAGAGAAAGGCCGACACCGATCTGGGCGGTGCGCGCCTCCTTGAAGTCCATCAAGAGGTCGAACTTACCGATTTCGTCGGTTTGCCTCGTCTTGGCTTCGATCGACTCGAACCACTGGGTGCTCTCCAAGCGGCGGCGATCGATGATCCAGGTTTCCTCGTTGAAGGCTTTGCCCGGCTTGGTCTTCATGAGTCGGCGCACGACGCTCGGTCTCGTTCGGGTCAGACCCTGAAGGAGAATGTCGTTGACCGCTCGTTCGACCACGACGAGGTTAAGGGTATTCGGCGAGTCGGTCAAAGGCACGACGTCGACGCGGGCAAAGTAGCCTTTTTCCTGATATTTCTTGCTAATCGCCTCGGTGGTCGGCAGAACGGTGTTGAAATTGAACACCTTGTCCACCGGCTGGGTCACGAGCGGGAGCAGAGCCTCGGTCTTGAAGACCGTGCTTCCGGTAATGCGGATCTCCTTGATGACGGGGTTCTCTTCGACCTCGACGATCAGTTGCCAGGAACCGGCCTCCGTCTCACGGGAGAGAATCTTCACGTCTTTGAAGAAACCGAGGTCGCGCACGGCGACTTCGTCCTGGGCGAGCTGACTCTGCAGGAAGGCGGCGCCCTCCTTGCTGCGCATCGCCGATAAGATCGCCTCGCGGGCGATGCTCGCGTTTCCGCGAATCACGATATCCTTGATGGTTCCGCTGTCTTGAGCCAGTGCCTGTCCCACAAGGGCAAGGGCCAGCAGCAGTGTATATTTGGTCCTCAACAAAACGAGCCATCTCCTCCTGAGAATGTAAGTTCCTAGTTTAGACGGATCGGCTCAAGATGCGTTAGAGGTCGGGGCGATTCGGACCTATTTTGAGTCTGGAGCACGCATAATCCCAGGCACATGCACGAATATCGGCACGCAATCGTGATCGGTGCGTCCAGCGGGATCGGCCAAGCGCTGGTCGAAAAGCTGGCGACGGCCGGTTGTCGCGTCGGTGCCGTGGCTCGCCGGTCCGACCGCTTGGAGGCTTTGGCTCAGCGCTTTCCGGACCGAGTTTTCGCTTTCCCCCACGATGTCCGGTCGTACGACGACGTGCCACGTTTGTTCCAGGAGGTTACGAAGCAGCTAGGCGGTTTGGATTTGGTCATCTATGCGAGCGGAGTCATGCCCGAGGTCGGGGCGATGGAATTTTCGTTCGAGAAAGACCGAGAAATGGTCGAGGTGAATCTGCTCGGGGCGATTGCGTGGCTGGATCAGGCAGCGATCCGGTTCCAAAACACCAAACACGGCTCCATCGTCGCGATTGGCAGCGTTGCCGGCGACCGGGGCCGCTGGGCTCAGCCCGTTTACAACACAACCAAAGCCGCGCTAGCGACGTACATGGAGGCTTTGCGCAACCGGATCGCCCGGCTAGGGGTGAAGGTGGTGACGATCAAGGCGGGACCGGTGCAAACCGAGATGACGGCGAAGCTGCATCTGAAAGGGGCAATGCAAGCTGATGCCGCAGCTGAACTCATCCTAAAGAAGAGCCAGCGGACCGGCGAGCACTACTTGAAGTTTTCGCACCGGCTCGCGTTTTGGATCATCAAGCGCATCCCGTCGCCGATTTTTCGGCGGCTTCGCATCTAAATGGACTACGAAATCAACCCCAGGGGAAGGCAGAACACGGAACGGAAACTGCGTCAGCTGTTCGACAGCGGCGACCCTGAAGCCCAAGAACGAGCGTCATCTGCTCTCATCGCATGGAGGTCCAAGCGTGGTCTCGTCGTCGCAGACGAGTGGCTGGCGGCCAATCCCGGCGTACAAACCTTCAGCAACACACTTTGGCGATACGTCATGGACGGCTGGCAGACGTTTGGTCGGTTCAAGGGCCTCATCACGAACGGAACGCTATCTGACGAAAAGCTCGATGACACGCTTGACAAGTTCTCCGACCTGCTCCAGTTTCGGGACCGAAAGCCGCAGTACCGGGAGGGCCTCAAGTTACTCGCATCGTTCCTCAATCATCCATCTCCGGAGGTGCGCTGGACCGTTATCTTCAGCCTCGCCAAACTGCGTGCCACGGAATACCGCGACGAGATTTCGCGTCTCGTCGAGGACCGCACGCCAACTCAGTATTACGGTTACGTCTCGGGTGTCGCGCGAAACGCGCTCCGGTTCTTTTGCGGCGACGAACAAGTCGACCTTTGGCACGCTAAGGAGCCATAAGTACTGACTAGGGTGGCCGGGGTGATTTGGAAAATCAAGCGCATCCGGTCGCCGATTTTTCGCCGGCTTCGCATCTAAGTTCAGAAAAACAACATGTCATCCTCAGCGTCGGAAGGTGACATATGGCTCACGCAAAGGTCGCAACGGTTCGCCACGGGGATTCCGGATCGTCGCGTTCCGTGGCGTCCGTCGCGTGAAGCGAGCCTAAAGCTGGAACCCGTTGCCAAAACCAATCAGCGCCGATTGCGAAGTTCCCTCCGGCGAGTCCACGATCGAAATGTACGGCCCCTTCTGGAAGATCAAGCTCGTCGCTGAGCCTGACTTGCCTGCCCAACCTTGGACGCCCCGAACCTCAACCGGGCGGAGCTCGGCGGCTTCGAGGAAGTTCCGGAAGAACTGCATCATCAGCCACGTACGCCGGACGTCGCCGTAGTCGAGGATGGCGGCACTCCATTTCTTGTTCGAGCCATCCCGGTACTCCGCGACCGTCCACCGAACGGGCAGGAACTGCCTCACCGCGGCAAGTGCCTGCTGCATCTGGGCGTCCGAACCGGCCTTCGCTTCCGCTTCGCGCCATTCGGCCTGAGTGATCACATCTTCGGCGGTTAGGCTCTGCATATCCGTCAGGACTAGTCCCGGTGGAAGCTCGGGCGGGAGCAAGAAGACGGGATTGTCGAATCCCTCGTCCGAAGGTTCGACCAACCCGGCCCCGTTTCCAAGGTTGCTGGCGAGGCGACCAGCGGTGTCGAAAACCGACGGGTCGCTTGCATAGATTATGATCGTGTCGCCGGTGCCCGAACTCGTGAGAATGTAAATCTGCGTTTGTGGCTGAGTGACTTTGACGCCGGTGTAAGTCCCGCCGTCGGGATTCGTGACCTCAATCCCCGTCTTTTCGCCGCCGGTCTTGCCGACTTCGCCCGCGATCGTGGAGCCTAGATCGGTCGTACCGTCGCGCGGCTCGAGGACGGTGACGGAAACCGGTTTGTCGGTCTTCTTCTCCCGATAAGTTGCCGCGGTGAGCGACTTCGCTTTGCGTGGAATCGAGGAGCGGTCGACGCCCTTGGGCAGCCAGGTCTCCGGCACCTTCGAGGTCGCGCCGTCGGCGAGATAGGTTTCGGCGACCACCGCGTCGGGTTTGGCCTTGCCCTCCTTAGCCGTGTCGATGGGGAATTCCTTCATCGAACCGGCCATTCGCGTGGGAAGCGCAGGAGCAGTGCGTTTTGGAGGCGAATAGGCTAGGCGTGAACCGAGAAGCGACCAACCCGCCGCGCCTGAACCCCCGATGAAAACCGCCACGAGCACGGCACCGACGGCGGCAAGCTGGAACGCGTTGGTCCGCTTGAGTCGAGGTGCCGACTGGATGGCTCGAGGCAGCGGCTTTCCGCACTCGCCACAGAAGGCCTCTCCTGGAGAGGCCATGCTTCCGCACGACGGGCAAAGGCGCGGAGGTGCTGGTGCTGCCGGGCCACTTTCAACCACCGCTGGTCCGCTGAGCAGATAGAAGGGCACGAGGAGCCCAAAGATCGGAATGAAGACCAAGGCTCCCGTCCACGCGGGTTTGCCCCGGTTCTCGGCAATCGACATCCACAGAACCGCCCCTGCGACCCAGTTAACGATTGGGATGAGCAACAGGAGGACGGTTGCCTGAGACCGTCGTGCCATGTTGCACATCAGAAACAGGTTGCCAATGGGCACCCACGCCAGGCCAGGGTTTGGTGTTCCGAGCTTCTTTGCCAAGAGATACAGGACGATTCCGAAGTACAGGTACGACCCACACAGGCTCCCCAACGTGAGGCCCATGAACTTGAGGAGCAGGTTGATGATTCCAGAACCGTCGGATTGAGCGAAAAGATGTTGCATTAGCTCTCCAGAGTTGCTCCACATCCGGTGCAGAACTTTCTTCCGGGCTCAATTTTCGTGCCACAAGTCGGGCAAACCGGACCGCCCGCTCCTTTTGCCAAACCGCCAAAAATGAACGCCGCTCCAACGAGACTCAAGATTCCGCCGCCCACCATGTACCAAAACGCGGGCAACGTCGGCTTGGGCGGAGGCGCAGGGGGCGGCGGGGGAGGTGGTGCATGCTTGTCAATTCCCTTCTCGACCGCTTCCATCAATCGTTCCGCTACCTGATCGCCGCTCGACGCGTACAGGACTTCCCCATCCGTCTTTTCTGCGATTTCCTTCGCGTCGGCAATTGCCTGCGAGGCGCTGCCTACGATGATCGGATAGATGTGGGCGGGATCGACGTCGAAGGCGGCCTTCGCGACCTTGTCGGGGGTGTTTCCAAACTTGTCCGGGTTCTTCGCGGACGCGTCGGTGATGACGGTAATGAGTTTGGTGACCGAGTTCCCGGCTGCATCGTGGTTGCGCCACTTCATCTTAATGGCGCGCATCAGGGCCGCGTACTGATCTTCGGCTTCGTCGCCGCCGCCCTTGGCGTTGAAGGTCACCATGCGGTCGATCTGGTTCTTCGGGGTGTCGAATTCCCAAGCTCGCATCGCAGGAGCTTCCGCATCGGAAAAGTCGCGATATTCGACGAGTGCGACCCGGATGTCGGGACACTTGGTCTCCAGCCTCTTGATGACCTCCACCGTTTGGTCGGTGACCGACTGGATTGAAGACTTCATCGAACCGCTCGTGTCGAACACCACCACGAGGTCCAGGGGGTTGCCTTTGGTCGTCTTTGATTCGGTAGCCGCAGCACCTTTGACAATCGAGAGACCGCCAGGATTTGCGATCGCGCGTTGCCACCCTCGATCAGGGATGTCGGGATAAAGTCCAAAGAGGTCGACCGTGAACTCCGGCACCGACGAACCCGGCGGAACTTCGATTTCCCATTGCTGGGTCACGACTTCGCCGAACTTCAATTGTTTGCCATCCAAGGAAGCCTCGGGAGCCGGAGTCACCTTGACGCCGCCGGAGTCCCAACTCAGCAAGGCCTTCTTCAAGTTAACGACCTTATCGGTGACGTTCGTAAACTTGCACTTCACGGCGTACTTGCCCGAGTCTCCTGCCGATATGATCCGTGCGTCGATCCGGAGACCGGTGATGCAGGCCCGGAACGCCGCCGCGACGTGACGAACTGCAACTGTCAGTGCCCCCTCGAACACGCCGTCTCTAAAGTCAAAGTCCCAGTCGATTTGACCGTGGGATTGCTCCGAGCAATTCATGACGATCCTCGACATGGCGTTGATCCGCGCCATCTTCGCGGTCCCTTCATCGAACATGCTGTCGTTGGGCTGCCACGCACAATCCTTCGACGGCGGGACCGGCATGATGGGATTGCCCAGATGCCTGCCTACGAACCGCATCATCTCCGTGTTGGTCTCGCAATACAGGTGCTCGCCAGCCGGATTGGCAAAGCTCCAGTTCACCGGTTTCGTGATCGGCAGCAAGACCTCTCCGTTGAGATAGAACGGGTCGAAGTAGCTGAAGAAGTGGCGCATCGGCTTCTTCACGCCACCGAGCGTGGGTCGATTCGCGACGCTCTCAAGGAACGTGGCGATGGACGCATCAAGACTCTTCGGATGGACGTCGAGTCGAACGCTCGTTCCGGATTTGAGGAACGGGTGGATGCCGATATGCTTTTCGACGCGTGCCCAAAACTGGTCTGACCGGAAGGGGTCGCGGGCCCGCGTCAGCATTTTGAAGATCTCCTTCGTCTTCTGCACCGGCTCGGAGCCAATCCACTTCGCCATGTTCCGGCTCTCGAGTTTCATGAAGTCCGCGGCGAGTTTCTCGATTTGGTCGAGAAACGGATCGGGAATGACAATCGCGTCGGCGTGCTTCGGGCTGGCGACATCGCCGATGTAGTGCGCCATGTAGCAGGCCAAACGTGCCTTCTCGCGCATGTCCTTCTCGGTCATCAGCGCGTCGACAAGGTCCGCGTAGTACGCACCGGCTTCGAGCGGGGCGCCTCCGACCCGCAGCCACGGGTTCCAATAGTGGGCCCTACCTCGATAGAAGGGGTTCCAGCGGTTCCGCCGCGTAGACTCGGCGTCCGGTCCCGGACTCTCTGTAGGCCACGCCGTGTCGTTGAGCTCGGGCCGTGTTGCCTCGTTGAGACGACGTTCGATCCGCCGCTCCGTCGGACCCGCAGGGAGGAAGTCGACTCCCTCCGGCACGCGAAACTGGCCGTCCCACCGATTGATATCGCGAATATCAGGGAAGCCGCTATTCTCGAAGGCCGGATCGCGTTTGACGATTTCGTAGGCCTGCCAAGCGATCCATTGATGGATGAGGTGCGGTCCCCGGCGGAAGTTGAAATCGTTCCAAAACTCCTGGTCGTTGCGCAGGCCCATGACCTTGATGACCCACTGGATCTTCTCGAATTCCTCCTTGGTCAATTCGACCGGGGAGCTTGCGGTGCCCCAGGCCAGGCCCATGCCGGGCAAAGCGATGAGACAGAGGATCAGGAATTTTCTCACTTCGCCTCGCCTCCCACCTTGGCTGCGGCTGCCAGTTCTGCGTCGGACTTCTTCTCTTCTTCGGCCGCCAGCTTCCACACGTCGGTCTTGTCATCGGTTAGCGTCTTCGGGGAAGCCTGATAGCCCCCCACCAGCCCCATTCCCGCCATCTGACGAAAGCCTCCGATCGCGAGTCCGACGAGCCCAACAATTAGCAGCGCTCCGCCGGCGAAGAGCAGCGGCACCTTCGGTTTGGACCGGACCGGTTGAGTCCTGGGGGTTGGCGCACTTGGCATCGGCGGAGCCTTGATGGGGGTTACGGCCGCACCGCACACGACGCAGAACTTGAAGTCAGGCGCGAGGGCAGTTCCGCATGTGCATTGACGTATCGCTTGGGTAGGAAGCTGTTGGCCGCATTGGGCGCAGAAGGCGTCGGTCGGAGTTTCGGGCTCAGCCCCGCAGCCGACGCACGTCCGTGAGACGCTGGGCGCTTCGGCCACCTTGGCCCCGCACGCCGGGCAAAAGCCGCGCGCCTTTACCGACTTCCCACACGACGAGCAGAATGCCGACTCCGCCATGAGCGGAGTATAGCGGACCAAATCATCAAATCGATCAACTTTTTTGAAGTAGGGGGATCAGACCCCAAGATACCTCTACGCCTTAAGCAACTGCCGCAGCACGTACTGCAGAATCCCTCCGTGGCGGTAGTACTGGCACTCCTGGGGTGTATCGATACGTGCGAGCGCCTTGAACTCCGTCACAACGCCGTCGCCGGTCGTCGCGCGTACCACCACCTCGCGACCACCGCTGAATCCGGTCGCGATGCCTTCCGAGATGCCCCAGACAGCGAACTCCTCGCGGCCGGTCAAACCGAGCGACTCCACGTTCTGACCGGGCAAGAACTGGAGCGGGAGGATGCCCATGCCGACGAGGTTGGAGCGATGGATACGCTCGAAACTCTCGGCAATGACCACCTTCACGCCGAGCAGGGCGGGGCCTTTGGCGGCCCAATCTCGGCTCGAGCCCGAGCCATATTCCTTGCCTGCGAGTATCACCAAGCCCGCACCACCTTTCTGGTACTCCATCGAAGCATCGTAGATCGAGGTCACTTCACCCGTTGGCAAGTAGGTCGTGAAGCCGCCCTCCGTACCCGGGGCAAGCTTGTTGCGCAGGCGGACGTTAGCGAAGGTACCGCGCACCATGACCTCATGATTGCCTCGGCGTGAACCGTAGGAGTTGAAGAGGTGGAGCGAGACGCCGTGCTCGGTCAAATACTGACCCGCCGGTGAGTTCGTCTTGATGCTGCCCGCCGGAGAAATGTGGTCGGTGGTGATGCTGTCGCCGAGGATGGCCAGGCATTGGAGACCGGTTGGATCAACGACGGTATCGGCCGGCTCCGGGGACATGTTCTCGAAGTAAGGTGCCTCCTTGACGTAAGTGGAGGCGCCATCCCAGGCGAACCGGTCGCCGCTCGGAACCGGCATCGCGGCCCACTTGTCGTCACCTTTGTAGACGTCGGCGTAGCTCTTGACGAACATCTCGCGGCCAAGCGACTGCTCGACGGTGTCTGAGACTTCCTTCTGGGTCGGCCAGAGGTCGCGGAGGTAGACCGGATTGCCGTCCTTATCGTCGGCGATGGGGTCGCGCAAGAGATCGACCTCAATGCTGCCCGCGAGCGCGTAGGCAACCACCAGCGGCGGCGACATGAGGTAGTTCGCTTTGACCTCTTGGTTAACGCGACCTTCGAAATTGCGGTTGCCGCTGAGCACCGATACGGCGACGAGGTCCTTCTCAATGATCTCGCGGCTGATTTCCTCGGGGAGCGGGCCGCTGTTGCCGATGCACGTCGTGCAGCCATAGCCGACCGTGTTGAAGCCGATCGCGTCGAGATCGGACTGGAGGCCGCTCTTCTCCAGATAGTCCGTGACGACCTTCGAACCGGGCGCGAGCGAGGTTTTGACCCACGGCTTGGGCTTCAGTCCTCTCGCGACGGCCTTGCGCGCAACGAGGCCAGCGGCGACCATCACGTAGGGGTTCGAGGTGTTGGTGCAGCTTGTGATCGCAGCGATAACGATTGACCCATGGGTCAATTCGTCGGTTTTCGCGCGCTCCAAGACGGCTGAGCTTCCACCGCCCGACGGAGCCGGACCGATGACGGGCTCGAAGTTCATTCGGAACGACCGACCAGCTTCGCTGAGCGGGAATCGGTCTTGCGGGCGCTTCGGACCGGCGACACTTGGCTCGATGGAACTGAGGTCAAGAGTCAAGATGGAGGTGTACTCAGCTTCCGGCGTGGTCTCATCGTGGAAGAGGCCTTGGGCTTTCATGTAGGCCTCGACAAGCGCAACCTGCTCCTCTGACCGTCCGGTGAATCGCATATAGCGAATCGTTTCGGCGTCGACCGGGAAGATGCCGCAGGTTGCGCCGTATTCGGGCGCCATATTCGCGATCGTCGCGCGGTCGGCGAGGGGCAGATTCGCCAATCCAGGTCCGAAGAACTCGACGAACTTGCCAACCACGCCGTGCTTGCGCAGCATTTCGGTAACAGTCAGGACGAGGTCGGTGGCGGTGGATCCCTCCGGGAGCTTGCCGGAGAGTTTGAACCCGACGACTTGCGGGATCAGCATGCTAACGGGCTGGCCCAGCATCGCGGCTTCGGCTTCAATGCCGCCGACACCCCATCCAAGAACGCCGAGACCGTTGATCATCGTCGTGTGTGAGTCAGTGCCGACCAGCGTGTCGGGATACGCCACGCCCTCGTCATTCACGAAGACCCCGCGAGCAAGATATTCAAGGTTGACCTGGTGGCAGATTCCAGTATTCGGAGGTACGACCTTAAAATTCTTAAGAGCCTGCTGGCCCCACTTGAGGAATTGGTAGCGCTCGGTGTTCCGCTCGAATTCCATGTCGAGGTTGATCTGGATGGCGGCGTTGGAGCCGTAGGCGTCGACTTGCACCGAGTGGTCAATGACGAGTTCGACGGGCTGCAGCGGATTGATCTTAGCGGGGTCACCGCCGAGGCGAGCCATGGCGTCGCGCATGGAGGCGAGATCGACGACGCACGGAACGCCGGTGAAGTCCTGAAGAAGGACGCGGGCTGGCATGAACGCGATTTCCTTGTCGGGCTCGGCGGCTGGTTTCCAGGCTGCGAGAGCTTCGATGTCGGCGCTCGTGACGGTCATGCCATCTTCACGGCGAATGAGGTTTTCGAGGAGAATGCGGAGGGAATAGGGCAAGCGGGAGAGGTTGTGCCCTTTCACCTCGAGCGGTTTCAGTGAGTAGATTTGGTAGGTTTTGTCACCACAGTGCAGGGTGGTGACGGCATCAAAAGTGTTCATAAGCCTCCTCGGATCCGACGACCCTGGAAGCCGGGCAGCCCCGCGGCCTGCAGGGGGTATTGATAGGGCTGAGTTTACCCGCCCAGGCTCTTCCGGCCCGGGACTCCGAGGGCCGGTGATCGGGGGCGGCAGAACAGTTCGGCGCAACCAGCCAGTACAATTTCAAATATCCCGGATGCGAGAGGTACAGTTGGGAAATGGCGATGCTGGATTACGCGGAGCAGACCTTGTACGAGCGGGTGGCCGACAGCATGCTCACCATGATTCGCGCGGGGACGTTTCGGCCTGGTGACCGGGTGCCCTCGGTCCGTAAACTCAGCCGCGATCTGCACGTGAGTGTTTCCACGGTCGTCGATGCCTACCGGCTTCTCGAGAGCCGCGGTGTCATTCATTCGCGGCCTCAAAGCGGCTTTTTCGTGCGCGCCCGGCTGACCGATCAGGCACCGGAACTGCCGATCACCCGACCAAAGCCGGTGCCCTCCTCCTTTGCCGATGAGGACCTGGTCATTCGTGTTCTGCACGACAGCGCCAATCCGCGGTTGATTCAGTTCAGTGCCGGTGTACCCAACCCCGAGGTGCTGCCCCTCGCCCGGCTCAATCGCGCCCTTGCCGCCGCAACGCGCAAGTACAAGACAAAGGCTCACGGATACGATATCGTGCCCGGTTGGAAGCCCCTTCGGGAGCAAATCGCCCAACGGCTCATTGCGAGCGGATGTACCCTTTCTCCCGATGAAATCTTGACCACCTGCGGCTGCCAAGAGGCACTGTCGCTCGCTCTGAGGGCGATCTGCAAGCCGGGCGATGTGGTCGCCATCGAATCCCCAACGTATTACGGGGTGCTTCAGGCGCTTGAGCTACAGGGTCTTCGTGCTTTGGAGATTCCGACCGATCCACGGGACGGCTTGATCCTCGGCGAATTGGAGGCGCTCTTGGACCAGCATCCGGTCCGCGCTATTCTGGCGACCCCAAATTTCGGCAATCCGCTCGGTAGCCTCATGCCAGAAGCATCGAAAAAGCGACTGACCGAACTTGCCGCGCGCTATGAGACCCCCGTTATCGAGGACGACATCTATGGCGAACTGGCCTATTCGGGACGGCGCCCGAGCAGTCTTATGGCCCATGACGCGGCGGGCATGGTGGTTCAATGCTCGTCGTTCTCGAAGACCATCGCACCGGGATTCCGGGTCGGCTGGATCGTGCCGGGTCGATATCAGCGGGAGGTCGAGCGCCTGAAGTTCGCCAGCACCGTCTCAACCCCCACCTTGCCGCAAATGGTGCTCGCCGAGTTTCTCCAGTCCGGTGGATTCGAACATGTCCTCCGCCAGCAGCAGAAGGCCTATGAGGGGCACATCGAGCGGTTCGTCGACGCCGTCACCCGGCACTTTCCGGTGGGAACCGGTGTCTCGCGACCGCAAGGCGGGTATGTCCTGTGGGTGGCTCTTCCGAAGCACATCGACACCGAGTCGCTTTATGACCTGGCCGTCGCTCGTGGCGTTACCTACACTCCGGGCGTTGCGTTTTCGGCTCAGCGTGGATATCGAAGCTACCTGCGGTTGAATGCAAGCCGTTGGACCGAGCGCACGGAAGAGGGCCTGGCGATCCTTGGTCAACTGATGAGTGCGATGCGGTAGTCGGTGAACCATTTATGATCCGCTTCGGAGGCGGCTTCAAGCGCGACCGAGAAGGATCAGTGCCACCGGGACGGCGGTGAAGAGGATGCTATCGATGCGGTCTAATACACCGCCGTGCCCGGGCAGGATCGAGCCACTGTCCTTCACTTCGAAGCGTCGCTTGAGACCGCTTTCTGCCAGGTCGCCGACCTGGCCGAGGATGCCGGTGACGAGTCCACATGCGCCAGCCTGCCACCACGCAATTGGAAAGAGCGGCATGAGCGCAAAGCTGGCACCGATGCAAGCAAGAAGATTGGCGATGGCTCCTTCCACGGTCTTCTTCGGGGAGAGCTTGGGTGCCAACGGGGTTTTGCCAAAGGCGCGTCCGGCAAAGATCGCGGCAGTATCACCGGCCCAGAGCGGAACGACGGCCATCATCACCCAGTTCGCCGCAAACAGGGCGGACTGCGGCCCTGGGCTGCTCTCGTGGAGGATCACGAGGGTCAGTAGCGGCGCGACCAGCCAATAGATCCCCAGTGCACCAACCGCCCGACGCATGGGCGACGCCAAGGCGAGGCCAAACACCCCCAGCACGAAGAAGGCGGCTGCCAGCCTGAGTTCCAGGTTCATGAAGATCAGCGGCGCCATGAAGATGGCCACGAGCAGTCCCACCAGCCAATCGGGGCAGGACGTGATGGAGTAATACTCGCGCAGTCCAACTATCGCCAACAGGCCAGCGAGCACTAGCAGGGGAAGCGGCGAGGTCGCGTTGAGAACTGCCAAGACGATCGGAATGCCAATGGCGGCGGTGATCACCCTCTGCATCATATTCGAGGGCTTCTTTCCAGCATCGGCCATTCCCCAAAGATACCGGTTCTTCGCCTTTTGAGCCATTCCCTTGCAGACTCGCGGGGAACATTGAACAAAACGCTGGGTCTAACGTCTTATCGGAGGAATCTCCGGAGGTTTGGCAAATGAAATTTCGTTCCTTGACTGTTTTGTTCGTGTCCCTTGTCGCTATCGCGTCAGCCCAGAACGCCACTCAATCCGCTTTTGGTCGCGGCGTGGCCCAGAACGGCGACAACATTCGCGGTAACTTCGACTTCGAGGTCGTGAAGCAGCGCCGCGAGGGCAGTGAGCCGGTTGTTCGCGGACGACTCGCGTTCCGGTCCGAGGTACCGGCTCAACGCGTCGTCACTGAGATCAATCTGGTTCGACCACGCGAGGCCGCCTTCGTCGTGAACACGAAGGTCTGCGAGTTCACCGGTCCGGCCGTCATGGTCCGCCGCAGCGCCGAAGGTGTTCGTCGCACCGAGGGCCGGATCGCTGTTCGTGTTCAAGACCGGCGCATCGAAGGCCAGGGCGAGCCCGATCTGTATCGCGTCGAGTTCTTCAACGCGGCGAATACCCGTCTCTATCGGTTTGACGGTCGCGTGATCAGCGGTAACCTCACCGTTCGACCCTAAACTGCTTGGTCTTGGGTCTACTGAAGCCGAAGCCTCTGAGCTTCGGCTTCTTTTTTTGAGGATGAGACTCTCGTTCATGCTCACAAGATATCAACGTACTATAATGGATTGAGCCGAACTTGAGACTTGGGTTTTTGGAGACATGAAATGATGAAAGTTGGGAAGTTCTTTTCGACCACGCTGTTCTTCGCGGGCTTCGTGGTTTCCTCACATGCGGCGATTATTAAAGTCAAGCCGGGCGGCAATGATGGCAATTCGGGAGCGACCTGGGCGCAGGCAAAAGCGACCCTCCAGGGGGCTTTGTTCGCCGCTGCTCCGGGCGACGAACTTTGGGTGGCATCGGGTACTTACGCGGGTGGGCTGAGCATCGGATTCGACGTCAAGATCTATGGTGGCTTTGCGGGGACGGAGACGGTGCTCGATAACCGCAACCCAAACCTCAATCCGACGACGGTTACGGGCAGCAATACCGTACAGTGCTTCCAACTGGGAACTGGGCGCACGCGAAATATGGTGATCGACGGATTCATCATTACGAACGGCTTCTCGCAGTTTGGAGGAGGAATTGGCTTTGGCGATGGTTCGCCAACGATATCGAACAACACGTTCTTCAACAACCGGGCCGAGTTTGCGGGTGATTTTGATTCCGCCAGCGGAGGTGCCATTGATGCATACTCTGGATCACCCCTGATCCAAGGCAATCAGTTCATCAACAATAGCTGTGCCTACAATGGTATTGGATTTTCGTTTGGTGTTTCGGGCGGCGCGATCAATATGTATGAAGGCAGTCCGGTCATCGTCGCGAATGTATTCCGAAACAACTTTGCCGAAGATGAGTCCGACTTTGGATACGCCTCGGGCGGTGCCATCTACCAATACACTGGCACTCCGTTGCTCTACAATAATATATTTGCTGGCAACCAGGCGACCAGTGAAGGCGGCGCAGTTGCCTTCTATGAGAATCAACCGGTCGTGGTGAACAACACCTTCAGCAGCAACGCTGCCGTCAGCGGCATTGGTGGGGCATTTTACACTTACGAAGGCAATCCCACGTTCGCCAATAACATCGTGGCGAACTGCGAGACCGGTGCCGTCTTTATCCTCATTTTCGGAGGCACGGCTAACAATAATTGCCTCTATTCTAACGGCTTTTATGACTATGCTGGCTTCACCCCAGGTGGAAATGATGTCTCTGGCAATCCGTCGTTCGTCGATGCGGGTACGGGGAACTACAGACTTCAATCGATTTCTATCTGCCGTAACGCTGGTGCTAACGGCTTTCTGCCCCTGAATCCCCTCAACGATGTGTACGGTAACGCACGAATCAGCGAAGGTGCTGTCGATATCGGCGCAGCGGAATACACGTTGAGCATGGTCTCGATCTCCGGTTTGGTGACGCTCGAGGATTTCCTTGGTGCAGTGTCTTCAGTGTCGGCATCTTACGAGATTATCCAGGGTGGTAACGTCGTTGACTCTGGCCCTCTGACGGTCGGTTCAGGTGGCCAGTACGCCATCCAAACTGCGGTACTCGGCAATTCCGACATCCTGATCAAGGCTTCGCACTGGCTGCGACGTGCGCAGATCAACGTGAACATTGTGCCAGGTGGTGTAAGCGGATTGAACTTCAGTCTGACCAACGGCGACTCTGACGGTGACAATGAAGTTGGAATCGGTGACTACGCCGTTCTTTCTTCGGCTTACAATTCATCCAACGGCGATCCCAATTGGGATGCGACGGCCGACCTGAATGGTGATGACGCCGTCGACATTGCCGACTACGCGATCTTGAGCGCGAACTACGGCCTTACCGGCGACTAGAGATTCTTAGATGGGGGCGCGACACAAGCGCCCCCAGGTTAACTTACTTTTCGGCCAAGGCACCGTTTTTCGTTGGCTTCTCTTGCAGCATTTGCAGAAGCTGCAATCCCATCAAGCCGCTGAGGCTGCCATCGGCGGAGTCCCCATTGCCGCTGACAATCAGGTCCGGAATGATCTTGACCTTTCCTTTCGCGATCTCTTCCGTGATCTTGTAGCGAGTGAAGTTCCCCTCACCCATCGCCTTCACTTGAAGTTCATACGATTCAGCCGTAGACTTTCCAATGGCCATGATCTTCTCGGCTTCAGCAATGCCCGTCTTGGAAATGCGCTCGGCCTCGGCGACGGCATTGAGCTTCGTGTAGTCGGCTTGGGCAGCACCTCGCGCCCTTGTTGCTTCGGCTTCGGCGTTAACCTGCAATTTTAGGCTCGTGGCCTCGCCTTCGGCCTTCTTGACTGCTGCATCAGCCGCACGCTGAGCAATCTCAACGCTCTGCTGGGCTTTAACGATCTCGCGTTGCATGTCGGCGATGGCGGTCTCTTTCTCCATGCCTTGCCTGCGTTCCTGCGCCATCCGCTGGGTATCGTAGGTCTTCTCTTCCTCCTGCGCGATCTTGCGATCGGTCAGGGTTTTCATCAAAGCCTCTGGCGGGACGATGTCGCCGATCAGCGTATCCACGGCGTTGACATTGTATTCATCCAGAACTTCGCGAATGTGCTCTTTTGCCGAGGACTGACGTTCCTTTCGTGTGCTCAGGAAGCTGATCACATCGCTGTCTTGAGCGCTGTTGCGGAAGTAGTTCCCGATCGTTGGTTCGAGGACTTGGGATACGAGATTGTTCATGCTTCCAAATCGCGCGATGACTTTGGGAGCCTCAGTAGCCGGAATGTGAATGATCTGTGATACGTCGAGGTTGAAGGGGAAGCCATCTTTACTTCGCACCGTGATCGTGCAGAGGTGCTTATCTAGGTTGTGAGCTTCGCTCCGTGCGTTGGCCCAGTTCAGCACGAGATTCGTTGTCGGCACGAGTTCGACTTTCATCGTAAAGGTGTTGATCGGGTACTTGCCAGGGCCGAGGGGCTCCATCCAAACTCCACGATAGCCCTTCTCGACAATGTTGCCGTGTTTGAAGTGCTCACCAGTGAGGTCCTGGCCATCTTCACCAATATATGAAATGACGACGCCCACATGTCCGATGGGCACATCGGTCATCGGAATTTCCTCGATCTGGAAAGCCCACGGATTGATGAAGTAGCTTCCTGCGAGGATCACCTGCGGCTGAAGACCTCGATTTCCTCCGCTGTTGAGAAAGCCGTCAACATCCTGGAAGTTGTTGTGGCCCTGAATGTAGTCACCGGCGATTTGACTATGCCGAATGGGCTGACCATCGAGCGCGGTAACAATACCAACTTTGTTTTCGTTGATGATGGTGATATCGGTCAGCACCACCGAGAAGGCGAGCGTATTGATTCGATACGTGCCGGGAGTAAGGACATGAGTCTGACGACCCTTTTGGCCTTTGCGCTCAAGGAAGAGCACGGCATCCTGAAAGTTGTCGCAATCGACGTTGCGGGCAAGGATGTTGCCGGTGGGAAGCTGGGTCCCATCATTGGCTAGGACAAGGCCGATCTTCCGTTCGGGGATGATCGTAAAGGGCTGCATCGAGACCGAGAACTGCCAAGGCCACATGAGCCAGTACAGCCCAGGGGCAAGTGTTCTCGCTTGAATTCCAGCTTCGCCGCGCGTAGCGAGGATTCGTCCGTCTGGCAGCTCTTTGTTGGCACCGAGAAGGACGAATTTCTTGGTGACGAGGCCGATGCGGTCCTCGGGCACAATGACCATCCCGAGAAAGAGCCGCAAGATGGGCTTGAAGAAAGCGACGGCGAGAAGGGGGAGAAGCACCCACCAAAAGCGGAGCAGATCCGCTGAGGTAACCGTTTGTGCGTTAAGCATGTTTTTTCGCGCCACCCCATCTGGCTCCAAACCTGGCCCGATGGTCGGCGTCCAAAAACAAGATTACGTTGCCCCGCCCCCGGGGTTGCAATGCCCTCCGTGAAAATCAATCGCCTGCTTCGCCGTACGAATCGGAGAGGATGGCGTAGTCGGCAATGTCGACCGCGTCATCGCCATTCAGGTCTGCCATGGGCTCCCAGTTCGGGTCACCAGGCGACGAATTGTAGGCGAAAGACAGAATGGCGTAATCCCCAATGCCGACCTCATTGTCCTCGTCGATGTCGCCATTGCGAAGGCTCAAGTTAACTCCCGACGCACCCTTCGTTGTGTCGAGCACGATCGTGTCGGGCCTCTGCCGTCGCAGCCAGTGACTCGATTTGGCCGCAACGCGGAACGTACCCCGCGCGGCCGTCGTGAACGAGTAGTTGCCGCCCGCATCCAAGGTCACGTTTTCCGAATCGAGCACCGCGAACGTGTTCTGATCGAGAATCTCCATGGTTACCGTTTGACTTGCAACGGGCCCCACGAAGGCTTGCAGGTTAATGTTCCCGGCGACGGTTCCCGGAGGCAGATTCACCTCCTGGTGAACGGCAATGCCACCCAGCGAGGTCGTCGGGATCGTCGCCGTGTAGAGCCAAGAATCCGTTCCCGCTTGATACAAGAAGCGGTCGATGCCTCCCCCGAAGTGATCGCTGACGAACATCTCCTGCCCGTCCGGGCTAAAGGTCACGTCAATGGCTCCGTTGGACGTCACAAAGCCAACATAAACTGGGTTATTGAGCGCGTCGAAACGGTAACGAAAGACTTTGTTCGAACTGATGTCTGCCGCATAGAGTTCTCCGTCGAATCGCACGCGCATAAAATGCAGGTTGCTGGCACCGGGTGGGAAAACGGATGGGAGCTGAGTGATCGTGCCATTGGCGTTCAAGTGATAGCGGAGGAGTTCGCCGGAAGCCCGAGTCACATAGAGGGTTTCGCCGTCGCGACCCACCATCACCCCGCGAGTCGGGCCAATGGCGTGGAACCCGTGGGGGATCGCCGTGCCGCCGGAGTCAAAGATGAACCTCGAAATCCCCGTGTTCACCGTGCCCGCAAACAACTCTCCGCTCACCGGATTGAAACAGATTTGGTGAATATTGATGGCGCCGTTTCCCGTGATGTCTCCGGTTTTCGTGAAGGTGTTGTCGGGATGAAGGATGAAGCGCGAAATGCTTCCCACGCCCGAATTCCCGTGCCGGTTTCCGATGAAAAGCTCTGCCCCAGTCCGAAACGCAGGACTCGCCGGATCCGCGACCTGAGCGGCAGGAATGTCGGCAAGGGGTGTTACGCTCCCTCCGGTACCTCCAATCGTGTAGCGGAGCACGGACTGCCATGTGCCACCGCCGCCGGGCGGGGTTTGGGTGGCGATCAGTTGAAAATCCGCCGCCATCGCCAGCGATGGCAATGTCAGCAAGGCAAGCAGAAGGGCACGGCCGAGTCTCATGAGTTCATTGTATCGCAGTTTTGTACAACTTCCAGCCCGTTTCTTCACCTGGAAAGTACGACAGACGAATTGGCTTCGCCATACGCAATCCCGGTAATCTGCGGCGATGAAGCGACTCATCATCCCTTTGGCCCTGTTCGCATTGATCGGCTGTGGAGGCGGCGGCCAGAAGCTCATCGGCACCAACATCATCATGGAGCCGGGCAACACGTTCGGACCCGAGACGGTTGAGGTTGACGCCGACTCCGATGTCTCGTGGACCAACGTCGATGGGGCGCCGCATACGGTCCAGTCGGACGTCGCCAACATGGGTCCGGACTCCGACGGCACGTTCGCCAACGGGCTCAATGCGGGCCAAACCTACGTTTGGCGAGTGCCCGCCAGCGCGGCGTCGGGCACTCGTTATTACTACCACTGTCGCTTCCACGGAACGGCCGGCAACGGGGCATCGCTGGGTACCGGAATGGTTGGCGTGCTGATTGTACGATAGGCCCAGTGGGGGACATAACACCCGGCACCTCGATACGTCTATCATTTCGGTTGAGGAACTCGAACATGCGCACCTTTTGGATCTTTCTCCTGATGCTCGTTGCCCTGGCGGCCAACGCTCAGAACTATACGCCCAAGCCGGGAGAAACCCTTCTCAAACTCGACATCGAAAAGAAAGGGAACATCTGGATCAAGCTCCATACCGCCGAGGCCCCCAAAACCACCCAGCGCATCATTAGCCTGGCCGGACAGCGGTTCTACGACGGCCAGCGTTTTTATGAGGTCGCCCGAAGCCCGAAGCCCTACATGGCTCGCCTCGGCGATCCGAACTCGCGCACCAAACCCATGGACGACCGATCGCTCGGCACCTACTCGACCGGCACGAAGATCCCGTATGAGGCCACGCCGTTCGAGCATGTCGAAGGAGCAGTCGGTTTCGCGCGTCTTGCTCAGGACAAGGACACTGGCGACTGCCAGTTCTACATCATGCTTGACCGCGCCAAGTTCCTCGATGGCAGCTACACGGTGTTCGGGCAGGTTGTTTCCGGGCTCGACGTCCTGCGAAAGATCGATCTCGGCGACCGCGTCGTCACGGCGACGATCGTTCGCGGATGATCCGGATCACCGCTTTCGTCCGGCCCCATAAGTTGGAGGAGGTCAAGACCCACGTCGCCAATCTCGGCATCAGCGGCATGAGCGTGAGCGATGTGCGCGGTTGCGGCAACTCGCCCGAGCGCGCGGGGACTTTCGCCGGTCAAGTCGTGTTGGTCGCCCTGCCGGTGAAGTCCAAGATCATGGTCGTCGCCCCCGATGAGCTCCGCGAACCGATCATTGAGGCGATCATGGAAACCGCCCGCACCGGTGAGCCCGGCGACGGCAAGATCTTCGTCGAACGCGTCAGCGACGCCATTCGGATTCGCACCCTGGAACGAGGCTCTGCGGGGCTCTGACAGGCTTGGCACGGGACTCAGTGGGTGGTGAGTGGAATGGATGCGTGATTGTCCTCCCATGCCACCCCAGTTCGCACGGTCAGTGGGTGGAGGTCATCCCGCGCGTCATTCGGAGGATGACGATGTGCATCCAGACCAAACACACCACGGAGAGCACGCCGAGGAAGAGCCAGCAGGAAGTCCAAAGCCCGGACAGTTTCAGGAGGTACCCGAACAGGATCGGACAGAAGAAGCCGCCCAGTCCGCCGATCACGCCGACGATGCCTCCCACCACGCCCACGTCTTTCGGGAAGTACTCGGGGATGTGCTTATAGACGGCTGCCTTGCCGATACCCATCATGATTCCAGCGAGGAAGACGAGGCTCGTGAACACCCAGACGTTGGCCTGAAAATACACGTGCGTGACGCCCTTCGCGAGCAACTCCTTCTTCTTCACCTTTTGGCCAGGTTGCACGGCCGATTCTTGCCACGAGCGGAAGGTTGGCCAGACCAGTACTCCCTCTTCCAGCTTCTTGGGATCGAGGGCCACTTCAGTGGTCAACGGGTAGGTCTTCAGGTCCCTGCCCTCTTGTCCCGTTGGTGAGGTGTCGACGACGACCTCGTTGGCGGCGACCGTCGTCACGGTCCCCGCCCGATCCGCCATCACCCCCTCTCCCGGTGATCGGATATCCATACGCGGCGCGACCAGCAGAAAGAAGAAGACTGCGCAGGTGCTGAGGACCCAGTACATGGTCGCGCGAGCCCCGAACTTATCGCTCGCCCAGCCGCCAAGAGCACGGATCACACCGGAGGGAAGGGAGAAAACGGAAGCGAGTAAGCCCGCCATCGCCAGCGACATGCCGTAGACGTTCAGATAGTACGGAACCAGCCACTGCGCCAGTGCAACGAACGCACCGAAGACCAAGAAATAGTAGAGCCCGAAGCGCCAGACCCGGACATCTTTGAGTGGTGACAGCATTTCCGCCATCGTTCTCTGACCCGAGTGTTCGACCTTCTTGTTCGTCGTGAATAATGCGAAGAGGCCGGCCATCACAAGAAGTGAGATGCCGTAAACGATGGGTAAGGTGCGCCAGCCTTCGATGTTTTGGCCGCCATTCGTGAAGCTCTTCAGCATTGTCGGGGCGGCCAAGGTCGTGACCGCCGAGCCAGCGTTGCCCATGCCGAAGATTCCGAGTGCGGTGCCCTGTCGCTCTTTTGGAAAGTACACCGATGAGAAGGCGATGCCGACAGCGAACGCTGCTCCGCTCATCCCGAACAGCAGCCCCGCGACCATAAATCCGGCGAATGTCGAAACCTGGCTCGTCACGAACAGGGACAGCGCGGCAAACACCATGACCCCGAGATAAACCGGCTTGCCCCCGTACTTATCGGTCAGCAAGCCAACGGGCAATCGCATGACCGAACCCGTGAGTACTGGGATTCCAATCAGCCAGCCGATTTGCCCTTTGTCGATCACGAGGTATCGGTTGTCGACAAGGAAGGTGATGAGGACCCCGTACATGGTCCACACCGCGAAGCACACGGTGAAGGCCAGCGTGTTCATCAGAAGGACCCGGTTTGCAGTTGCCCGTTCGCTCATAGCTGAGTTGATGCTGAGCGATAGCCAGGCCCTCCTCTATGACGATGCTCATAAGTCGACGATTCGGTACGCCTCATCCGTCGGCCGCACTGCCCGGTCCAGCCAGAGCGGACGCCGCAGTCCCCCAGGTCCGGGCGCGGGCTTGGTCTTCGCAAGCCACTCGCGATAGACCTCCATCGATTTGTTGGTGTCGACAAGCACGTCACCGTACTCGTCGTCTGGACCCGCCTTCGAGACCACGACTCGCTGGTGCCAACAGTGCTGGCCCGAGATTGGGTCGGGCTGGACGGGGAAGGTGAGGTTTTGGTGGACGCCGCCGTCGGTCCACCAGATGCGCTTGGTGTCGGGGTCCTTGCTTTCGTAGGGTGAGATATCATCGGCGCGACGGAACTTCACCACACCCGGCGAGACTTCTTCGCGGATGACCTTGACCCCCGCCATGCGATCGGTCCCTTCGTCGTGCAGACGCCAGCGACCGAGGTGGTGCGAGCACGCGACGATTCCTGGACGCATGCCTTCCGTTACCCAGGCCCGGTTAACGTAGTGGCCGATTCGGGTCGCGACTTTCACGAGGTCGCCGGTCTCGATGCCGAGTTTTGCCGCGTCGGTGGGGTGAATCCAGACCGGATTCGAGTTGCTCAGCTCATACAGCCATTTGGAGTTCGCAGATCGGGTGTGAATGAGCGTCGGCAAGCGGAAGGTCGGCACCAGTACGAACTCAAACTCACCCGGCTTCATCTCCTCGCGGTGGATGTGGCTCTTGATGTAGCCCGGCATCGTCTGTTCGGTCCAGCCCCAGTCGTCCATTGTCTTGCTGTACAACTCGAGCTTCTTGGATGGCGTCTTAAACCCCGCTTCCTCGTAGACTCCGTACGCTTCGTCCTTCACGAGGAAGGCACCGTATCGGCTCATGTAATCGAGTGGGGTCAAGCCCTTTTCGGCGGCCGCTTCGGGCAAGCCGGGGACTGAGTTCTCGAAGATCCAGCGGTAGTACTCCTTGATCTGAATCTTCTCGGCGGGTCGGTAAGGCGATTCGAAGTATTTCCGCACGCCGAGTGAGCCATCGGGGTCGATGCGCCACGAGAGTTCGATCCAAAACTCGGTCTCTTCCCACACTTCACCTGGGTTGGCCTGGTACGTGAATTCGAAGGTCTCGCCCTTGCGCTCGCGGGCGACCCGTTGAACCGGCTGCCGGAACCCGATCCACTTGGCGGCGTGGGTCTCCTGGCTCATGAGGTCGTACCGCTCGGCCCCATTGCCCATCGGCAGAACGTAGTCGGCATACTGAGCTGTCTCGCTCCAAACGGGGGTCAGGGCGGCGTGAAGTTCGATCTTGGCCTCGTCCTTCAGCACCTTCTCCCACATGATCCCGTCCGGGTTCGTCCAGACCGGGTTGTAGACGCGAGTGAAGTACGCCGCCACCTTGCCCCGCCCCTCCATCAGGAAGTGGGGCAGCAGAATCGAGAGTTCGTGGAACGCGAACGGGAACTCGCGCGGGTAGAGGAGTTCGTTCCAAACGTTCTGAGGCGGCGGCTTGAGGAACGTCGGCGGGACGTACTTGTTGTCGACGTTCAAGTTCGTCCCGCCCTCGGCCCCCACTGCCCCCATCAGGACGACCAGGAATTCAAGGCAGCGCGAGACTTGCCAGCCACCGAAATTGCCGGCGCAGGCATTGCGCCACACGTGGGTCGCGAGGGCGGAGCCAGCTTGGCCTATTGCTCGGGCGATCTCTCTCAGGGCTTCGGCATCGACACCGCACTCCTCGGCGGCGGCTTCGGGGGTGTACGCGGAATAGTGTTCACGCAAGCGTTGGATGAAGTCCTCGAACCGGGGCTGTGCTGGCTGCGCGGGCGGGACGGCCGCGCCACGGTTTAGATATGCCAGCGTGTCCTGCCAGTTGACCCACTCCTCAATGAACGCGCGGTTGTAGAGCCCCTCGTCCAAGATGATCTTGGCGATCGAGAGCAGGAGAAACGCCTCGGTGCCGGGCCACGGAGCCAGCCACCAGTCCGCCTTGGACGCGGTGTTCGAATGCCGAACATCGATCACGCAGATCTTCGCCCCCGCGACCTTGCCCTCGATGATCCGCTGGGCGTGGGGGTTGAAATAGTGGCCGGTTTCCAGATGCGAGGAGAGAAGAAGGATGAATTTCGCGTTGGCGTGGTCAGGCGAAGGCCGATCAGCCCCGGCCCACAGCGCATAGCCCACGCGCGCGCCCGACGAGCAAACGTTGGTGTGGGAGTTGTGAGCATCCACGCCCCAGCTTTGCAGCACGCGGTTGACGTACCCGTCCTCACCCGGACGACCGACGTGGTACATGACCTCCGTCCGCCGGTCCTCGATCAGCGCGGCCCGAATTTTGGCCGCGAAGGTATCCAGTACCTCGTCCCACGAGGTGCGTTCCCACTTGCCCCCACCTCGCGGTCCGACGCGCTTCAGGGGATACAGGATGCGGTTGGGATCGTTGACCTGGTTGATCGTCGCCGGTCCTTTCGCGCAGTTTTTGCCCCGCGAACCGGGGTGGTACGGGTTGCCTTCGAGCTTGCGGATGACGCCCGTGTCCTTGTCGATGAACGCCATCAGTCCGCACGCAGCCTCGCAGTTGAAGCAGATGGTCGGGACGAGGCTGTACCGCTTCTCGACCTTTTTCGGCCAAGCCGCCGGGTCAAACTCCGCCCAGTCGTCCCACTGGTCTTCAGGCGGGAAGGACTCCAGCGGAGTCGTCGTCATCTTGTCCGGGTCGTGGGATCGCATGCGAACGAAGTTTAGCCCGTACCCGCCACCCGCTACCCGTTCTAGGGTTCCTGCAAGAAGGGATAGCGGTAGTCGGTGGGCGGCACGAAGGTCTCTTTGATCGTCCGGGCGCTGAGCCAGCGATAGAGGTTCAGCATCGAGCCGGCCTTATCGTTGGTTCCACTTCCGCGGGCGCCGCCAAAGGGCTGTTGCCCGACCACTGCTCCGGTGGGCTTGTCGTTGATGTAAAAGTTGCCGGCCGAGTTGCGGAGCTTGCGGGTGGCCAGTTCAACCGCGCCTCGGTCTTGGCTGAAGATCGCGCCGGTGAGGGCGTAGGGCGAGGTCGTGTCAACCAAGTGCAGGGTTTCCTCGAACTTGGACTCGTCGTACACGTACATGGTCAGGACCGGACCGAAAATCTCCTCACACATCGTGACGAATCGCGGGTCTTTGGCTTCGATGAGAGTGGGCTCGATGAAGTAGCCGACTGACTTATCGCTGCCACCACCCGCAAGGATCTGGGCGTCAGAGGAGGACTTGGCGCGTTCGATGTAACCCACGATGCTGTCAAACGAGCGCTCGTCGATGACGGCGTTGACGAAGTTCGAGAAATCCTCGACCGTGCCCATCTCCATGCTCTTGATGCCCGCGATCATCTTCTCGCGGACCTCGTCGGCCATGTTCGATGGAATGTAGCACCGCGAGGCGGCTGAGCACTTTTGACCCTGAAACTCATAGGCTCCGCGCAAGAGACCGGTCACGACGGCATCGACCATCGCAGAAGGATGGGCGACCACGAAGTCCTTGCCCCCCGTCTCCCCCACGATGCGCGGATACGAACGGTAGTTGGCGATGTTGCTGCCAATGGTCTGCCACATCCGGTTGAACACGCCGGTCGAGCCGGTGAAGTGCACGCCCGCAAAGTCGGGATGGCTGAAGCAAGCCTCGCCGATGGTCGGGCCATCGACAAACACGAGGTTGATCACCCCAGGCGGCAGTCCCGCTTCCAGCAGGATCTTCATGAACATCTGGGCGCTGTAGATTTGGGTGTTGGCGGGCTTCCAGACGACCACGTTGCCGCACAGGGCCGCACTGGTCGGCAAGTTGCCGCCGATCGCGGTGAAGTTGAATGGGGTTACGGCGAGGACAAAACCTTCGAGCGGTCGGTACTCCAGCCGGTTGTGCATTCCCGGGCCGCTGATCGGCTGCTGGCGATAGATTTCGTCGAGGAAGTGGACGTTGAAACGCAGGAAATCGATGATCTCGCACGCACTGTCAATCTCGGCTTGAAAGGCATTCTTGCTCTGCCCAAGCATCGTCGTACCGTTCATGTAAGGCCGATACTTGGTGGCGATGAGATCGGCCGCGCGGAGGAAGATGTTGGCCCGGTTTTCCCAACTCAAGCTCTGCCAGTGCTCACGGGCGTCGAGCGCGGCTTGGATCGCTTGCTGGGCGTGCGAAGCATCGCCAGCGTGGTAATGGCCCAGGGTGTGGGCGATCTCGTGGGGTGGGTGCATCGCGCCGAGTTTTCCGGTGGTGACCGCCTTCCCCCCAATCGTCATCGGCACTTCGACCTGGTTCGCCTTAAGCTCGGCGAGAGTCCGCTTCAGCGTCTCGCGCTCTTTGCTGCCCGGCGTGTAGCTGAGCACCGGTTCGTTGACGGGAAGAGGGTAGGAGAACGTACCGCGATCCATGCCCCGAGTGTACCGAAGCCCTTGCGGAACCTAGTAGCCCGGTGGCAGACGCGAGCCAAAGAGCCGGGTTAGCCGACCACGAGCAATCACGAGTGCCAGGCCGAGCAGGAACGCCACGAAAGAACCGGCTTGGTCCAGAAGGCGAGGTGCAGCCTCCTCGCTAAGGAGACGGGTGATTCCAAATGCGAGACCGTCGAGGGAAAAGAGGATCATGATCCACCCAGCCGCCGCCGCAAGAGCATCCGCCAGTGAGCGTTCGTCGTGCTCGACATCGTCTCCGGCACGGATTCCCCCAACGAGACAGCCTGCCACCCGATCTGCACAGGTCCACAGGAAGACCATTGTGGCGGCCAAGAGCACCAGAGTGACCAAGCCGGCGATGGCACCGGATTTACTGAGGAAGGGTGTGCCGGGTCCTTCGGCTCGCAATATCTCCAACTGCATTGGAACCATGGGAAAAGCTGCGATGAATCGACCGATAAGCAAAACTGCAGCCAGACGGGCTCCGATGCGGGCGATGTCGAACGCCGTTGCGGCGGTGGCAGGTGATTCAGAGTCCATGGTCCCTCCCGGATGGCACAAAGGCCCGCTTGCCTCGCACGTTCAAAGCCAGTCCGATGAGCGCAAGCACCAGGAGGCAACCCGCATCCACATTGATCGTGGTGGGCATCCCCCGCAGGCTGAACAAGTCGAGGAACTTCCAGGTGGAGAATCCGACGATCAGCCACCCGATCGCCGGAGCAGCCGCGCCAGAAAATCGGCTGGCAAAACGTGAAGAGTCCACCGGCGAGGTGCCCGAGATCAGAGGTGCGATGCCAGCAGCGAAAGCCCACAGAGAGATGCCGATCAACGTCTTGACCGCGAACGTGCCAAGCATCAGCCATTCCCACAACTGCGGATCGTTCCCCTTCATCTGCAGTGCATCGAGGACCATAAAGATGCCTCCGGAGCCAAGTCCTTGAACGAGAAACACGATTCCTACAAGACGACAGCCTATGAAAGCGACCGTTCCGGCGCTCATAGGGCCATTATGCACATCGGGCTGTATTAGGCAGGGTTGGATGAGCTTGGAAGAAGGCGAAAGGCCCAACAGTACCGCTGGCATCCTGCCGGCCTCCCCGTGCGGTTCTTCGGAATGCGTTGAGGATGCCAGCGGTAACTGTTCTAACGGAACCGCGCCGCTAGTTAGCCCCTGGCCTTCATCGCCGCTCTCGCCTCGTTGATTCGCTCCTTCAGGTCCTTGGGAAGGGCGTCATAAGGTCCGAATGCAGATCCCGCGACCGGAAGCACTTCCCTGAGTGTGCGCGTGGTGACCAGCGATTCCGAGAAGTGGACCTTGACCGTCACGTCTCGCTGCTGGGCGGCACGGAAGGAGACGAACTTCCGGGGTGGCCGGTCCTCGCCGCCGAACGGTGACTTGCCCCCCATCGACTCATGCCAGGCGAAGTCCTCGGGCTGCATGGAGAAAACGTAACCGCTCTCAGCCGTCCCCACAAGCGCATGATCGCGCCGGGTGCTGATCTCGATTTCGGTGTCAGGTGGAATGCCATTAGGGAAGACCTCAGTTGGTTCCGACGCCATTCGCTTCGCACCAGGGAAGCCGCCGCCGAGTTCGCGACGGAAACTCGGGTCGGAATAGACCCATTGCTCGATCACAGCCCGGGCTTCAGGCGTGAGCCGAGCGAAGGTGGCCTTGTCGTTGCCGAAACCGTCGAGTCTCATGAGAAGCTCCATTGGGGAATTGAGCATTCGAGTGACCGATGAGGCCTCAACTGAGGGGTTAGCGTGCGAAATGAGGACGACATCGAGCGACGCGAACCCTGCGGGCATTCCGCTCTTGCGCACGTACGCAAGCGTATCCTCGAATTGGGCTCCGCCCTTGGCCTTGATCGCCTGCATGAAATCGCGAGCGGCCATTCGGTCGAACCGCGCCGCCTGCGCAGAAAGGAGCTGGGCTGGTCGAACCAGCAGCCAATCGTCGCTGGAAATGACCCGAGCAAACGGAACCCGGGCCTCTTCCGGGACGTGCGATTGGGCCAGAAGGGCGAGAACGTCGTCCGCGGTCTTCATCGCGCCCATGTTCAGCCCCTGGCAGAAGGAGAACAACGTGCCGTCCGAAACGGAGGCGATCATCGGCTTCTTCACGGCCTTTGCTGCTTGCCGCATGAGTGGGCCGAAAACGTACCCGAGCGGCTCGTTCTTGACGGGGTCCGAAATGATCGCACCCACGCCCCAATCGCCGGGCATCTTCTGACTTTCGCTCATTGACATGTAATTCGAAAGGGAAGTGGTTGAACCGTCGGGCCGGGTGTAGGGACGTCCACTCGCCCATGCCGCGCCGACGTCAGAGGTTAGATTGGAGAGATTCTTGAGCCGGTCGGTCAGCACCAGCGGCTCTCCCTTGCCCGGCAACGCACCCGCGAGGCGAACCGAAGCGGAAGGGTGTCGCCACTCACACTCGATGATCGTGTCGCCCGCTGCATCGAAGGCGGCAAGTTCAAACGTGAAGCTCAGTTGGGAGTTTCGGCGAACGGCAAAGAGTGACTTCTTGTACTGAGCCAGATCACCCGTTCCGATCTGTGGCATCTCGCCAAATCGCGAAACGGGAGCGTTACCTAGCACCCGCTTCTCTTGGAGCATGAGGGCCGCGCCATCGAGTAAGCCTTTGAGAAGGGGCGCGCAGCCCTTGGGGAACGGAGTCTGCACTTTCGTCGGGAGGTCGGTGTAGACGATCCTCGCGCCGACGGCCATCTGGGCCAGGCTCGCGGGCCCGATCCTATCGATGAGGAGAATTCCGGTTCGATAGGCGAGATTCGTCATCGATACCTGCCGATTGGCTTGGGTGAAGGCGGCTTGGTCCAGTTCGTTTAACCAACGCGTATCTACGTCCCTTTTGGCGGTTGCCTGATCGAATGGAGGCAGCTTGTCAACTTCTGCCTTTGCCTTCTTCATCATGTTGGAGAAGGTCTCGGCAACGGACTTGGCCTGCTCGTCTTGAAGCTGCTTGCGAACCTTGGAGGTTCGAGTGAGGGTACGAATCCCGCGATCTTCCTTCCACTCTCCGCCAACGACCAGGGCCAGGTTCGTCATGACGTCTTCGAGCGGCTGGCCTTCGAAGTCGACGCATAGGGGCTCCTTAGCCAGTAAGCCATCGCACTCGAGCTTCTGGCCCGATTGGCTTGCTAGTGCTTGGACTAAGGCCCGCGTGGTGAGGGCGTCGGCTTGGACCGTGACGACGGCGTCAACGGTAAGCGTCCCGGCGAGCGCAAGAAGGCACACCATAACCGCATTATGGCAACTGCACCGCACCTCTCTGCAATGGTTTGCTCTAAGGCGAAGAACTCCCGTCGAAGGGAGCCGGAACGACCAATTCGTTGTCGCTTTTTCGGTAGCAACCTCCAACCACGTACGGGTAGAACGAGCCATGTCCTCCACACCGGATCGCGACTACATCTTGGGCACGCACGATGAAGAAATCGAGCGATTGGGGCTCCAGCATCGGGTTTGGCGGCCTTATGCCTGGGAGTGCTGGCGGACGGCGGGGGTCACGGCGGGCTCTAGAGTGGTCGACCTCGGTGCCGGGCCCGGCTATGCAACCGTGGACCTTGCCGAGATCGTCACTCCTTGCGGTGAGGTTTTCGCAATCGAACGATCCGCTCAGTTCCTCGCTCATGCAAAGAACGCCTGCGCCCAAAGGAGTCTTGGTCAGGTTCAATTCCAGGAAGCCGATGTCATGCTCGACGATCTTCGGCCCAGGGACATGGACGCGGTGTGGTGCCGCTGGTTGGCTTCCTTCGTCTCCGATCCGGCTCTGCTTGTGCGCAAGGTCGCCGGGATGCTGAGGCCGGGTGGGCGGGCGATGTTTCACGAGTACTTCGATTACGCACCGTGGCGAGCCGCTCCCCGCCGACCGGCGCTGGAGGAATTCACCCGTATGGTCATGCAAAGCTGGCGGGATGCGGGCGGCGATCCGGATGTGGCGGTCAACTTCCCGCCCTTCCTTGAGGCGGCGGGGCTGAAGGTCATCCACAAGAGTCCCATCGTGTTTGCGATTGGACCGGACGACTACCGCTGGCAGTGGCCGAAGGCGTTTATCAAGAGCGGACTGGACCGATTGGTTTCGCTTGGCGTCGCAGACGAAGGCTTTGCCGAGGAAGTTCGGCGCGAGTTCGCCGAAGGGGAAGCAGACCCCACGGCGATCATGATGACTCCGATCGTTCTTGAGATCATCGCGGAGAAGGCGGGTGTTCACTAGCTATGTCCTGGAAACATCTAGCTCTGGCTTCGACGATTGCCTTGCTCTGTGGCTTCAGTGCGAGCTGTGATCCAGCACGCAGGTTGCAGATTAAGAACGGCTTTAACGAGCCGATTCCCGTTGATTTCAACGGCTCAGGAGAATGGACCAAACTTGAGCCAGGATGGAAGACATCGATCCACACTTTAGGTCCAGCCCCCGATGCTCAGGTTACTGCAACCTTTCCGAACAGCCCTGGCAAACCAGCTCGGACGTGGACGTTCGACCTGGATATGCGGGGAGTCAATAAGCGCACCCTTGTGCCCTGACACACTCTTAGTCCTCATGCAGGGAGCCCCTACCTTGACATCTGGGTCAAGAACCCATAGAATGAGCCATGCCCATTCGCGGTTTCATGATTTTGTTGCTTCTCGGCCTCTCTCTCGCCTTCGCTCACGCCCAGCCTGAGCCGCCGAAGGAGACCAAGGAGCAGGCTGAAGCCAAAGCCAAGCTCTTGCGCCATCCCCTTGATCCGCTGACGCAGGATGAGATGAAGGTCGTTCGGAAGACGCTGCTGGACGCCAAGTCCATCACCCGATACGCGGCGTTCTCATTCATCACCCTTCTTGAACCACCCAAGGGCGATGTTCTCGCGTTCCGCGCCGGTGACCCGATGGTTCGAAAGGCGAAAGTTTTCTTCTACGAACCGAAATCTAACGAAACGGTCGAGGCCGTCGTCAACATCGACACGAAAGCCGTCGAGTCGCGTACGGTTATCAAGAAACAGGGGGCTTCGGGCGCAGAGGATTACAAAGTTGCTGAGCGACTCTTGCGCACCGACCCGGCATGGATTGCAGCGGTCAAGAAGCGGGGAATAGACCCCATTGACGCTGCAATCGGCGCCGGTCCGAATCGCGGCTATGTCGACATTAAGCCGGACGGATCGCGTTACGTTCTCGCAATGACCTATCTCGACGACGATGTCGAGCCAGGCACGATCCCGGGGTTGCTCGCTCTTGTGAATGTGACCAAGCGCAAAGTGGAATGGCTGCGAGATGCAGGGGATAAACCAGTCCGCATGGATGAACAAGAAAGTCCCACCAATCCTGACCGTCTTGAGCCCACCCGGCCCGCCCCCAAACCCCTCAAGACGTCCCAACCCGATGGCGCCACATGGGTGATGGAAGGCAACGAAGTCAAATGGCAGAATTGGAGATTTCGCCTTGGTACCGATCCGCGCGTTGGCTTGGTATTGTACACCGTTGGCTATGAGGAAGCAGGCAAAGTGCGCCCCATTCTTTATCGAGCATCGCTCTCGGAACTTTTCGTACCTTACGGCGATCCGCAGCATCTCATGGTGAACTGGTTCGACGCCGGTGAATTCGGGATGAACACTGCCTTTCCCTCATCCTTCGTGCCGATGAACGATGCTCCGGAGAACGCGAAACTGCTGCCAGTTGTCTCAAATAGCAGGGATGGGCGTCCACGAATGCTCCCCAATTCCATTGCGATCTACGAAAAGGATGGCGGGATTCTGTGGCGGCATGGTGGGGATTCGCGACGCGCCCGTGACCTCGTTGTTTCGTCTATCCACCAAGCCGGCAACTATGACTATGTGTTTAGCTGGATCTTCCATCAAGATGGTTCGCTTGAAATGCAAGTTGATCTTACCGGCTTCATGGAAACTAAGATCGTCGATCGAGACAAAGATCCTGATTCTGTTCATGCTGGAGCCGGGAAAGAAGTGTTCGGATTGCTCGTTGCACCAAAGATCGAGGCCACCAACCATCAGCACTTCTTCAGTTTCCGCTTAGATATGGATGTTGACGGCCCTGTTAAGAATCAGATCTATGAAATGAACGTCGAGTCAGCCGATCCCAAGCAGTTCAAGCAACCCAACGGCATGGCGATGAAGGAGACATTGCTTCGCACGGAGTCCGCTGCAATGCGGGATGTCAACATGCTCACCCATCGCTGCTGGAAGATCGTGAATCCAGGTGTTCGAAACAAGTTTAATCAGCCCTCCGCCTACATGCTCATCGCTGGCGAAACGGCGGTTCCTTACTCAGCACCCGACTCGTTCCTCCGACGCATTAGCCGATTTACAGAGCACCAACTCTGGGTGACTCCCTACAATCCAACTCAGCTTTATGCCGCAGGAGACTATGTCTTCGACGGCTCTCTCGATGACGGACTGCCGATCTGGGTCAAGGCCAACCGATCCATCGAATTCGAAGACGTCGTGCTGTACTACACGGTTGGAGTAACCCACGTGCCCCGAATCGAGGATTGGCCGATCATGGCGACTCACCATGCCGGCTTCAAGCTCGTTCCAGCCGGTTTCTTCTCCTCCAACCCCGCCATCGGCGTTCCTCCGTCGAAGGGCGGGTAATGAGGTCATATCAGGCGACAAGTCGGTGAATTCGGGCCGAATGTCGCCTGGCAGGCCGCATAATCGAATCTAGGCTTATGACGAACTTAGAGATTGCGCAAAAGGCCAAGCTTGAGCCCATCGACCGCATTGCACACGGCGTGGGACTGAGCGACGACGATTTCGAACCCCTCGGCAGGTACAAGGCAAAGCTCTCGCAGCAGGCGATCACCCGACTCACGTCGAGCGAGAAGCGCGGCAAGCTCATCCTCGTGACCGCCGTAAACCCAACGCCAGCCGGCGAGGGGAAGACGACCGTTTCGATCGGCTTGGCGCAAGGTCTTAACCGCTTGGGCCGGAAGGCTATGCCTGCGCTGCGCGAACCCGCGCTCGGCCCGGTGTTTGGCGTCAAGGGCGGTGCCTGCGGCGGCGGATACAGCCAGGTCTTGCCGATGGAGGACATCAACCTCTTCTTCACCGGCGATTTTCCCGCAATCACCGCCGCGCACGGACTGTTATCGGCGATGCTCGATGCGTCGCTGCATTTCGACAATCCGCAGCACCTGGATCAGCGAAAGGTCTGGTGGCCGCGGGCGGTGGACATGATTGACCGGAGCTTGCGCGATATCGTGGTCGGCTTGGGGGACGGCAACGGCCCGGTCCGGTCCGACCGATTTGTTATCACACCGGCCAGTGAAGTGATGGCGACCCTCTGTCTCGCGACATCTTTGGCCGATCTGAAAGCACGGCTTTCGCGGATCATCGTCGGGCTTCGGGCAGACAATTCGCCCGTCACCGCAGGCGACTTAGGGGCGGCCGGGGCCATGGCGGCGTTGCTGCGCGATGCGATTCGGCCCAATTTGGTCCAGACCATGGAAGGCGGCGCAGCCCTGCTCCACGGGGGGCCATTTGGCAATGTCGCCCACGGCTGCTCGTCCGTCCTGGGAACCCGCTGTGGCCTCTCGATGGCTGACTATTTGGTTACCGAAGGCGGGTTTGGATCCGACCTTGGCGGCGAGAAGTTCCTCAACATCGTCTGCCCGGCGCTGGGCACGCAGCCCGACGCCATCGTGCTCGTCGCAACCGTGCGCGCCTTGCGATATCATGGTGAGGGCGACCTTGAAAGGGGCTGCGAGAACCTCGATCAGCACATTCGCCACCTCACCTCTTATGGTCCGCCGGTGATCGTCACGGTAAATCGCTTCGCTGACGATACCGACGATGACATCGAAGCGGTCGCGTCGTTCGCGCGGGCGCGGGGAGTAATCGCGGTCGAGAGCAATCCATGGAACTGCGGAGGCACGGGCTGCGAGACGCTGGCTGAAGCGGTGATCGAAGAGGCGCAGCACGCTTCGACCTTCCAGAACATCTACGAGCGCTCAGATGACCTTGCGACCAAGCTCACCAAACTCGTTCAGAAGGTCTACGGCGGGCGCGGAGTCGTCTTCGAGAAAGCAGCGGCGAAACGGCTCAAGTGGGCCGAAGATCATGGCTATGCCGACTTGCCCGTTTGCGTGGCGAAGACACAGATGAGCCTGAGCGACGATGCCTCGCTGATCGGGGCGCCAAAGGACTTCGACCTTCATGTTCGCGACCTGAGGCTCTCGGCGGGGGCTGGATTCACGGTTGCGGTGTGCGGTGACATCATGCTGATGCCCGGCATGGGCAAGTCACCGGCCGCCTTGAGGATCGATGTTGACGATGACGGCGTGATCCACGGTCTCAACTAAAACCCGAAAAACCTCGCGTAGACCCTGAGGTTTTTCGGGGGCATCGCCGACAACTTCAATGGGCCCCAATGGGCTTGGAAGTTGGAGCGATGGAAATCCTGAACAACCTTTTCAATCCGCACGTCAACAATCTGTCCAGCGCGCTCGAACGTACGCGGGACCGAGCGACGATGCTCACGACGAACCTCGCCAACGTCAACACGCCCGGCTATAAGCGGCGTGATATCGACTTTGCGATCGAACTCGAGCAGGCCGATGGCCGCCAGTCCAAACTGAGCGAGTGGAATCGGCAGCGAGAGGATCGTGATCGTGCGCAGACCTCGATCCGCGTCGACGGAAACAACGTTGACCTCGAATCGGAGATCTCTGGTCTGGCAGAGACCGAACTTCGTTATCAAGCGCTCACCGAGATGACCAATCGGTACTTCTCTGGCCTTAAGAACGTGATTCGAGAAGGACGATAACGATGACGCTCAATCAGTCAATGAAGATCAGCGCGAGCGGCATGGCCGCTGAGCGCTTTCGGATGGATGTCATTTCGACGAACATCGCCAACGCGAACTCGATGAAGCTCGGAAATCAAGATGCTTATCGTCGTCGCAATGTCGAACTCGCAGGGAGCGATAACGGGGTGAAGATCGTCAGGGTTGTTGAGGATCAGTCGCCGCTCCGTCAGGTTTTCGACCCCTCTAATCCGTATCGCGATGCGCAGGGCTTTGTCTATTACAGCAATGTCAATCCGATCCAAGAAATGGTGAATATGCTTGGTGCAAGCCGGTCCTATGAAGCCAATATTGCCGCCTTTAATGCGGCAAAATCCATGACACGATCCGCCCTCAACATCGGACGTATCTAATGCCATGAGAATCGACGCCAGTTCCAATCTGAACCTGATTCCCACCGAAACCCTCAAGCCGACGGCAGGCAAGGGTGATGGGGATTTCGGTCAGATGTTGATGGACGTCCTGAAGGAAGTGAACGAAACCCAGCAGGCTGCTCGGGAGAAGGGAAACGCCTTTATGACGGGTCAACATGTTAACATCGACGACTTGATGATCGCGATGGAACAGGCTAGTACCGCAATGCAGCTCACCATGCAGGTGCGCAACAAGGTACTCGAAGCATACCAAGAGATCGCCCGAATGCAAGTCTAGTCAACTATGTACCCGATGACGTCATGGCAAAGCCATGAGTGCAATCTTTCTTAAACTAAGAACCTGGTGGGAAACGGCCGACCGCACCCAGCGTGTGGTCTCTGTTTTCGGTGGTGCGTTCCTCGTCGTCCTTCTGGGGCTGACGTTCTTCTTCGCAAGCCGACCGAAGATGGATCTTCTCTACGGCGGTCTGTCGTCGAAGGACGTGGGAACGGTCGCCGATGAGTTGCAGAAGGCGGGCATCCCTTACGAATTCGATCTGCAGGGAAATGTTAAGGTACCTAGCGGGCAAATTCCTACTGCCAAGGCAAGTCTTGCAAAGTCAGGCTGGGCTCCTACTGGGGCACATAGCGGATATGCTGACTTCGACAAGCTCGGCATGATGACGACGCCCACTGTCGAGCGCGAGCGAATCAAGGTCGCCATCGAGGGCGAATTGGCAAAGTCCGTCGAGCAGATTGATGGGGTTTCGTCGGCTCGTGTTCACCTAACATTGGGCAACGATTCGCCGTTCGTGCGAGAGGAGAAGGCGCCGACTGCGAGCGTATTCGTCACCCAGGCCGGTGACTCCGGGGTTGGACCGGAACAGGCAAGGGCCATCGCTCGGCTCGTCGCCAACTCGGTGCCGAAACTCGATGTGAAGAACATCGCCGTCATCAGCAGCGAAGGCCGGACGCTTTGGGATGGACAGTCAGAGACGGGGGCCGAGGGCCGCGCTTCGATCAAGGTGCAGGCGGAGATCGCCGAGTCGAAGCGGCGCGAGGCGGAGATCCAGAGCAAGTTGGACGCAGTGCTGGGTCGCGGCAATGCCGTCGCCAGCGTCGATGTGACCATGGACTTCGATCAGACGAGTCAGAACGAAACACTTGTGACGCCGTCAGAGCAGCCCATTTCACGGGAAAAGCTTACTGAAACGATGAAGGACGGATCGAAGGCTGCGTCAGGTGGTGACCCTTTTGCGGCTGGAACGAATACCCCTTCCTCCGGCGGTGCGTCGGAGTCGGCAGGTGGCTATACTAATAAACAAGAGTCCGAAGAATACGAGCGCAATGTAACGCGCCGAAACACCGAGAAAGCCGTCGGTACTTTGAAGTCGATGTCAATCAACGTGCTCGTCAACAAAGCAAAGGTCACCGATATCGCTCCTGTTCAGGAGTTTCTCGATGGCTATTTGGGAACGCGCACCGATGATCCGAACTTTACATCTAGCGTAACGTCGCTCGACTTCGATACGAGTGCCCAGAGGGAGTCCGTCGCCGCAGCTGGATCAGCTGCCAGTGCGGCCCGCATGCAGCAGCTCATTTCTTTACTGCCCATCGCCGCTCTTCTGTTGGTTGGCTTCATGGTCATTAAGTCCCTCGGTAAAGCGGTGAAGCCGAACGTCAT
This sequence comes from Fimbriimonadaceae bacterium, assembly GCA_019694835.1. The sequence continues at coordinate 162,294 of JAIBBE010000220.1, forward strand.
GGTAGCTGCCATGCCCGACGGTAGCACGATGCCAGTTAGTATCGGTTCGGCCAATCCTGGGCATGCCGCTCTTCCTGCCGCAGGCACGATGACGACAGTTACGACGCCGAGTGGGACACAGGTTCAAGTGCCGCAAGTCGTTGCACCCGACGGATCATTGGTGCCTGCTTACACCATCGATCTCGTTACGGGCGAGCCGATCGTCGGCATTGCCGAACGAGTAGACGTTCCCCTTGAGCAGATCAAGAAGATGTCACGAGAAAGACCCGACGTCGTTGCGATGCTGCTTAAGAGTTGGATTTTGGAGGAGAGACGTTGAGAAAAGTCATTGCCAGCGAGATGTCGACGCGCAAGAAGGCCGCAATCATCCTTACCGTAATGGGTCCAGAAGCGGCCGGATCGGTGCTCAAGCGATTCGATGATGATACCGTGGAAATGCTTTCGCTCGAGGTTGCTCGACTCGAGAAGGTGACCCCGGAGCAACGCGAAGCCGTCGTTAACGAGTTTCACGAGATGGCGATTGCTCAGGACATCATCGCTGAGGGTGGAATCGAAAACGCAAAGAAAGCGCTGGAGGCCGCTTTTGGAACTGAGCGCGCCGAGCTTCTGGCTCAGAAGATCGTTACCGCCATGCAGGTGGTGCCCTTCGAATTTCTCAAGAGAGCCGACCCGGCACAACTGCTCAGTTTCATTCAGGACGAACATCCGCAGACCATCGCGTTGATTTTGGCTTACATGCCGATGAACCAAGCGGCAGCGATCTTGACCAAACTCAGCTCGGAACTGCGGGCCGAGGTTGCGGAGCGAATCGCTTCGATGGAGCAGACTCCGCCAGAAGTTATTCGGCGAGTCGAGCAGGTTCTTGAAAAGAAGGTGTCGAGTCTGCTTACGCAAGAAATGACGAAAGCTGGTGGCCCCAAGGCCCTCGTCGATCTGCTTAACCGAGTTGACCGCTCTACGGAACGCCTCATTCTCGAATCGCTGAGTGAGAATAATCCTGAACTTGCGGATTCGGTGAAGAATATGATGTTCGTTTTTGAGGACATCATTGGTCTCGATGATCGCGCGATTCAATCCATTCTGAAAGAGGTCGACGTGAAGGACCTTGCGACCGCGCTCAAGGGTGTTGGCGGAGAGGTAGCAGATAAGATTTATCGAAACATGTCAGAGCGCGCCGTGAACATGCTTAAGGAAGACATGGAGTTTATGGGACCAGTCAAGCTGCGATTGGTCGAAGAATCTCAGCAAAAGATCGTCGCTGCTATCCGCCGATTGGAAGAGAGCGGCGAGGTTCAAATTGGACGCGGAGAGGAGGACGTGCTTGTCTAAGTCCGTCCTTCGTGGCCATACTGGCGCGACTCCGTTCGAGGCGTCGATGATCCCCCTATCCGAGCTACCGCCCCCCGAGCAGCGCAAGGGTAATCGAATTGCGGAGGTGGTTCGGCAACAAAAGGAAGAAATCCGACAAGCAGCCTATGACGAAGGCTATCGCGCAGGTTTGCAGTCGGGGCATGCCGATGGTTTTCAGGCAGGTAAGGAAGAAGCCGACCGGAAGTATGAAGCAGAGATCGCTCAATTCGTCGGGCATCTGCAGGCTGCTGAGCAGCGGATTGACGAAGAATTCGATCGGTTCCTGATAGACGCGGAAGATCAGCTTTCGAGCCTCGCGGTCATTATCGCCGAGAGGCTTCTTCGGACGGAGTTGCACCAGACGCGTGAAGCTGTCATCGCCATTGCCAAGGATGCTATTAAGGAAGTGCGCCATGGAACCAGCGTTCGAATGAGGGTCAATCCCTTCGACGGCACCGTCGTCGATGCGCGCGCTGGTGAGTTGCTTGCCGCTTCGTCAGGTCTCCGAAAACTCGATGTCGTGCGCGATCCGAGCATCCAAGGGGGATGCGTGATCGAGAGCGACGGTGGAGTCGTCGATGCCCGTATCGAGATGGCGCTTGACCGGATCGTCGCCGCAACTCGCGGAACGCGGAGCGAATCATGAGTCGAGTCCTCTTCGAGAACCTGCAGGAGCGGCTCAAAGACGTGCCCACCCTTGAGGTGCAGGGCCGCGTCGAGCAGGTCGTGGGGCTCGTGGCTGAAGCCACCGGACCCTCGTCTCGGATTGGGGATCTGTGCTATGTCGAATCGGAGTCGAGCCCCGAACCGATTCAGGCTGAGGTCGTAGGGTTTCGCAGCGAGCGTATCCTCCTCATGCCACTCGGCGAAATGGTCGGAATAAGAGCGGGTTCGCGGGTCAGAAGCGCTCGGCGAACCCTCCAAGTTCCCGTGGGTATGGAGCTGCTGGGCCGTGCACTCGATGGACTCGGTCGCCCCATAGATGGCGGTCCGCCCCTCGAAAACAAGGCGACTTACCCGGTCACCGCTTCGCCCCCCAACGCGCTCGAGCGGCAGATGATTCAGCAGCCCTTCGAGACGGGCGTCCGAGCGATCGACGGGGTCTTAACCATGGGGATAGGACAGCGCATGGGCATCTTCGCTGGCTCCGGCGTTGGTAAGAGCACGTTGCTGGGCATGATTGCACGTGGTGGCGGTGCGGATGTCAACGTGATCGCGCTGGTCGGCGAGCGAGGCCGTGAAGTCCGCGAATTCATGGAGAACGACCTCGGGCCAGAGGGTCTCCGCCGCAGCATCGTCGTTTGCGCGACGTCGGACGAGCCCGCCCTTCTGCGCATCAAGGCGGCCCTCTCGGCAACTGCCATCGCGGAGTATTTCCGCGATCAAGGCCTGAACGTGATGCTGATGATGGACTCGGTCACTCGGTTCGCGATGGCCCAGCGTGAGGTTGGCCTGGCAGTGGGCGAGCCACCCAGCACCAAGGGCTATACGCCGAGCGTGTTCGCCCTCCTCCCCCGGCTCATGGAGCGCGCAGGGTGCGGACCGAAAGGCGCGATTACAGCGATCTACACCGTGCTGGTCGATGGCGACGACACGAACGAGCCCATCGCCGACGCCGCCCGTTCGATTCTGGACGGGCACATCGTGCTGAGCCGCAAGCTGACGAGTCGCGGCCACTATCCTCCGATCGACGTCATGGGCAGCCTCAGCCGCGTGATGCCGATGGTGACCGAACCCGATCACGTGCGAAAAGCCAACGATCTTCGCGAAATGATCGCGGCATATCGCGATATCGAGGACTTGGTGAGCATTGGGGCATACAAGGAAGGTACTCGACCCGCAAGTGACCGAGCGATCGAGCGCTGGGACGCGATCAATGCCTTCCTGCGCCAAGGCCGCACCGAGCGAACAGCGTTTCAAGACTCGACCACGATTCTTAACCAACTGGTGAGCGAATGAGAGTGTTTGAATTCAGGCTGCAGCGTGTTCTCGATTATCGACGCATGGTCGAGGGTTGGGCCAAGGACGCTTACCTGGACGCCCGGGTCAGGAGGCTTGAAGCCGAGGCCGAACTCCTCACGATCGATGCACGACGGCGCGAGGTACTCGAGCAGCGGCCCAACACCGTCGATCAGCTCTTGGGGCTCGAGCGCTACCTCGTGCGCCTCCAGGATGAGGAGCGGGCTCAGCAAATGCTCATCTCCATTCTCGTCCAAGAGGAAGAGGCCGCCCAGGCCGCCTGGATCGAGAAGCGCAAGGAGTCTGAGTCGATCGAGCGTCTGCGCGAGCAGCACTACGCGGAATGGCAGTATGAGGCCGAACTCGAGGAGCAGAAGGCCCTTGACGAGTGGGCGGTTACGAGGAGGAAGGCAGCATGAACTTTCGACCGCTTGGCGCGGACGGTGCGCAGGCACGCATGCGCGACTTGCAGGCTCGCCTCGATGGCGTCTTCGGGAGAAAGGAGACGCCGCCCGCGGCACCGAGCCCCTCAGAATTGCCTGGCGCGGCCGGGCTGTCCGGGAACATCGGCAAGGGGGGAATTACGGGGGGATTCAAGCCACTCAGTCCCTTTGGCCCGGGAATGGACCGGTCCGTTACTCCGGCTCCCGAGCACCTCCGAGGCCTCATCGAGAGCGCGGCAAAGGATGCGGGCGTTGACCCACAACTCTTCGAGTCGCTTGTCGCCGCAGAAAGCTCTTTCAACCCGAGAGTCACCAGCAAGGCGGGCGCCATGGGCTTGTCGCAGCTCATGCCGGGAACAGCACGCGCGCTCGGAGTCCGCGATCCGTTCGACCCCGAACAGAACCTCAGGGGTGGAGCAAAGTACCTCGCTCAGATGATGGCCAAGTTCGGCGGCGATCCCAAGCTTGCCTTGGCCGCCTATAACGCGGGTCCGGGTGCGGTCGAACGACATGGCGGGATTCCCCCCTACCGAGAAACCCGGGCGTATGTCGAGCGAATCATGAATCGGATGGAGGCCCTGAATCAACCATGAGCGAAGAACAGAAGGCTGAGCCAAAGAAGAAAGGGAAGGGTCTCAAGATCGTGCTCTTCATCCTCGTGCCGTTGCTGCTGGTGGGTGGCGCTGTGGTGGGTTGCGCGTTCATGGGCATCCTCAATATCCCGGGATTGACTCCAAAGAAGAAGGGGAAAGCCGTCGCTTCGAGCGCCGCTCTTTACGCAGAGACCAAGGCCCCGATCGAGAAGAAGCCCGATCCGAAGCCCAAAGTCGCCAAGAAGCCTGCGGTCAAACCTCCTGAAGAACCACCGAAGCCGGACATGGATCAGGGTGCCAAGCGTATCGCCAAGGTTTGGAATGAAATGGAGGCGGTGAAGCTTACGGACATCATCGCGACCTGGAAGGATGAGGATGTTGCAAGAGTGCTTTCCAAGATGGACGCGGGCAAAACGGCCGAAATCCTTGCAGGACTGAAGGCACCGAGGGCCTCGAAAATCTGTGAATTGATGCAGCTTCAGGCGGCAGTGGCTGCTCGCTAGTCGAAATTCGCGGGAATTGTGATACCTTAGAAGGATGGGTTTGCTTCGCTTTCGCACCGCCTTCGGGCTTGCGCTTCTCGGAAAGGCGCTTCTTGGCTCGGCTCAGCAGTCGACGACGATCGATATTACGGGCGTTCAGTTTCGGAATGCCACCAACCAGTCCCGCAGCAGCGTGACGCCGATCAGTCCTGCGTTTCTGTACGACTATCAGATCACGGGCAGTGCTAGAGGAGTGAATGGCGCATTAGGGCTTCTCTATCCGAATCCGACACCGCTCGCCACGATTTTCGAGTCGCTCGCACCCGGCTCTTCGGCTCTTCTGCAAGGTCAAGGCGCGAATATCGCGGGGACCCACCCCTTCCCGATCGCGAACCAACGGATCGATGGCAATACGGTGATCAGCGGCATCACGGTCACCTACGGGTTCGACATCGCGATCAGCATCAATGCCGCTGGCATCGTCTCGTTCAGCCTAACGAATGTCGTGCTGACCCCAGCCTTTCTGGTGGGCTACATCCAAATCACCAGCGGCACCGTGTTCATCAGTCGAACCTCTGGCGTCATCGGGGGCACGATGCAGTTGCAGGCCTACGATGCCGACCCGACGCTCCAGCCCGTGACGATCGAACTGCGCAACACAGGTTCGAGCACTCCGATCGAGACGCACGTGATTCAACCGACGGCTGCCGGAACCTGGTTCTTGCAGACGAGCCTTCGAGGTACCTATGATGTCACGGCGAAGGGCGTGCACTGGCTGAGAAGCAAGGTCGGTAATGTATCGATTAGCGACGCGGGCCAGATGAACGTGAACTTCAGCCTCGTCAACGGCGACATCGATCAGGACAATGAAGTCGGCATTGGTGACTACTCGATCTTGTCGAGCCAGTACGGCACGGCGGGTCCGGAAGCCGATCTCAATGGCGATGAAGCAGTGGACATTGGCGATTACAGTATCCTCTCCGCGAGCTTCGGTTTGGCGGGAGACGATTAGGTCGAATGCCCCTTACTTCCCGCCTTTCTCCCGGCAGTTTATGCGAGAAGGGCGGGACCGAGTTCCACTTCACGGCATTTTTCAAACTCTAGTAAGGCATGAAGTCCATCCAGGGGTTCCTATCATGGTGATGCCGACCATCTTGGCTTTTTGCGCTGCGATGTCACAGCAGGAGCCTGATCGCTCCGTCGGTCGTTACGAGCGTGTCGTTTCGGGCGCGCGCTGCGACGTTATCCAAGTGGATATGACGAAGCCGTTCAATCGCTTTCAAATCGTCTTAGCGCGCGACTTCCCGAACGGCGACGAGCCATTTAGCGAGATGCTTGCACGGACACCCGGTGTCGTTGCGGCGATGAACGGGGCGTATTTCGACAAGGAAACCAAGAAGCCGATTGGCGATATCTGGACAGACGGTGCGTTGGCCAGGAGGGGAGCGATGGGAACCGCGTTTTGCGTCAAGGCGGATCGCACGATGGATATTCAGCGCGTGGTCCGACACAGGAGCGTCGATTGGTCGGGCTTCGAGTCCGTTCTGGCCTGCGGACCGGCCTTGGTCCTCGACGGCGAGATCGACTGCGACTGGCAATCCGAGGGCTTTCGCGATCCGTCGGTGACCGGACGCACACATCGGATGGGTATCGGCTACACCTCGAAGGGCAAACTCCTCATGGTCCGCGTCACGACTTCCTTGACCTTCGAGGAATTCGCAGAGGTCATGAAGGGATTGGGATGCTACGAGGCAATGAACCTCGACTCGGGGGCGAGCCGGGGCTTCTATCACGAGAAGATGATCGAGGAGCCGGGCAGAAATCTGACCAATGTGATTGCAATCACGAAAGTGCGCCGCTAGGCTTAGTCGTAGGTTAGCCTCTCTATGCGTCGCGCGGTCTTCTTGGCTCCGTCGAGGCCGAAGTTCGTTGCCTTGTACTCGCCGCGACCAAAGAACGCCGACTGATCGGAGTAGTGAGGGCTCGATGGGTTTCCGCTCTGACCGAAGGGCAAGGCACTCCAGCTTTGAACGCCCTTGGGATCGAGCGAGACGACCATACGCCAACTCGACCCAAACGTGCAGTTGATGGCGCCTTTATCGAACCGTCCGGTGTTCGGAGCAACAGCGGTGTCCCCACCTATGGAACCGCCCCAACCGAGGACCGGGTTCTCCCAACCGGAGCGCTTTACGAGGTGGACTTCGCCCCACGGCACCTCTAGCGATCCGTGGTCTTTCTTGAGCCGGGTTGCGGCTTCACGGAGGGCGCGAAGGGCGCTTTGGCTTTCTTCCTCAGTCCAAGCGCGACCCTGCCCGGCGGCCCGAAGAATGGGCTTCACCGCACGATCTTGAGCCCAGTAGGCATAGAGCGCGCAGCCGACCGAACCCACGTCGGCCCGCTTGTTCCACCGCCGCAAGACACCCACAATTTCCTGATCCATGGGCTTGGCAACCGCCGAGATCGCCTTCACGACGGCATCGGCGTATGGCACCAGAGTGTCGGTGGCGTAGGCTTTGGCCTCGTCGACGGTAATGGAACGGTCGGCGGCGAGGAGCGCGGAGAGCCGGTCATAGCGCGATGTGTGGCCGTAAGTCGTGATGTAGGCGGGCCACTGGTCTGAAATCTCCTTGCCGAGCGGGGTTAGCCACGGAGCCGAATTGCAGTTGACGAGCAGACTCGACGCTGGGTTCTTTGCGTTGGGCAGCTCGCTGATAGGAACGAGTGGACCGAGCTTCGTTTTCGGATCGCTGCCGTCAACCGGCTTGGTCCAGTCGATCGAGGCATCTCGACGATTGACGCGGGCGTTGTATTGGTAGAGAATGTCCCCGGTCGTGTCGGCGGTGACGAAATTCCACATCGAGATTCCCTGGAGTTTCAGCGCGCCACGAATATCCTCGACTTTCCGAGCCCGCCCGAAAATCTCGCCCGCATCGAGAATCTCCCAGGCGCCGAGCATCGAGAGAAAGGCGGCCTGCGGACGAAGCGGCACCATCGGTCCCCACTCGGTGCGGCGAGAGCGGGTCGTTTGCGTCTTGATCTGGCCATCTTCGAGATAGCGCATCTCAAGGCTCTGGTCCTCGAACTTCTTCCATTCACCGTGATAGGAGTACATCGTCGGGTCGCCTGGCTTGTTCTTCACGATGAAGAAATCCCAGATGTCGGGATCGTTGTTGGTCATCGACCACGCCACCGAATGGGTGTGCCCCATGAGAGGCATCGGAAGGCCGGGGAAAGTCACGCCACGGAACTTGACTTCGGGGCAGTACACGGCAAACTCGTACCAGAACAAGGGGCCGCCCCAGTCGAGGTGGGGATCCATCGAGAGGATGGGATGGCCGGTGGCTGAGCGCTGCGGGCCCACGGCGAACTGGTTGGACCCAGTCCCGGGCATGAGCTGTCCCGCAATGTCGAGTAGGGCGAAGGCGGCGTTGGCGAACTGCGTTAGGGAGAGAACGTCGACGCGGTCGAAGGGCTCAATCCAGTCCGGGATCTTGCCCTTCTGAACCGCGATCGCCCGGTTGGCCCCAGCGAGGTAGGCGTCCAGAATGGCGGCCTGACGACCGCTCAGACGTTTCGCTTTCTCGCGAGCGAGTTCCTCGATTCCGAGGCCGCGCAGGAAACCGTCGGCGAGGAGCTGGCCCTTGCCCAGCACCTCCGCCATTCGTCCACGGGCTTGCTTGAACGATAGCGCCATTCGCTCGGCGTTATCTTGGGCACAAGCATAGCCCAGACCGTAGCTTGCACCGGCATAGTCCTCTGCGACGATCGAGGGGACACCATACAGGTCGCGATAGACCGTGACCGTCCTTGGTGCAACGAAAATACAGGCGGCCAGGGCAGCAAGCATGTCTTAGTCTACTCGCAGAGGTCCCCGTCCTCGCCTCGACTGACCCTGCGTTCCCAGAGAAGTGACGAACTCAGTCAACAGGTTCATAGCTTCACTTAATCTCTTAGTTTTGCTTAACGGTGACCAACGTCGTGAAGGAGGCCGTGTAGCCGCTACCCTTGAAGTACACTTCTTCAAGGCTCGCTGCAAACTTCGCTCGATCGGATGCCTTGTGCGGATTCCAAGTACTTTCCTGAACCCAAGGTGTCGCCCCTTCCACGCTCCAAGGTTTTGACGTGCTTCGGCGAGGATCGTTCTGGTTTGACAGAGCAGGCAGCCCCAATTTGTCTTTGCCCGAAATGCAATCTGCGAAGAACCGGACTGCGTTCATGGCGTCAATGGTTTGGGCTTTTGAGTATCCGCCGTGAAGTGCATTGGGAATCGCGAAAAAGTGTGAAGCGTTAGGAAGATCTTTGAAGATCTTGGGTGATTGAATTGAATCCCAATATGAGTTGACCGCATCAACAACGCAGAATTCATCGTTCGTTGCGCTAATGACCAAGACGGGCACCTTGACATTGGCTAAAGAAAAGAACGGATCCGTCATGTGCATCAGAAGTTGACCGCGCGGTCCTTTGAAAAACGGGATGGGATTGAATTTTTCAAAATCAGACATCATTGGGCTAAAGTGTCCCCATGCAGCCTTTTCGACTTCGAGTTGCCTCGTAAAATCCATCATAATGTCGGATACCATCGGCGCGATACCAACGATGCGTTTGTCTCCCGTCGTTGCGGCTAGCCATGAAGTCGTCCCACGCTTGCTGGTACCCGTGAGAATGAATTTACTGAACCGCCCATTTGACCACTCTTGAATGGCGTCCATCGCCAACAGGGTCGACTTCGTCATGGGCAACAGCAGCGGCCAAGTATTGTCTTGCGTTGTGAAGAATTTCATGAAGCCTTGGCCAACTAACTCATCTTCACGTAGACCAAACAAGGGCTGATTCGGGATGCCATAGACAGTAGCTACGGGCAGCTTGCAGGTCTTTGAAAACAAGGCCGTGAACTCATCCATCGTGTTGCCCATCCGGTCTCCAGTGAGGTTTAAGATGATCACGTCAGACTTCGAATTTGCGCCAGCGATAATGATCTCGTGTCGCCATTGGTCGCCTTGCCAAGTGAGGCTGTTAAGGCGCAACTCCGCAAAGTCTTTGTTTGATGGCCCAGCCGTCCAGCTGGGCTTGCCAGTGTCGAGCTTAAGATAGTCATCCAGGGTGTTAACGGAGGTCGATACCTGAGTAAGAAAGAGCATCACGGCAAGCATGTGCCGATCTTACCAGTCCCTCCGCTTGATCGTGCGGGGGAGACTCAAGTCCTCGCTCCGGTCAAAATGAATCGTGGCAGCGCGGATCGTGGAAACCATCGGGGCGGAGGGATTTGGGAGCTATCGCTTCGAGTGGACTCAGGGCGGTCCCAGCTTGGAGCGAGTGTCCCAGGCCAGCGACGGCTTGCTCGTGCCGGGTTTCGTCGATATTCACTGCCACGGCGCGTTCGGCATCGATCTGATGACGGCACCGGTTCTCGAGATCGAGCACCTCTGCACGCGGCTCGAACGCGAGGGATATGATGCCTTCCTGCCGACGACCGTCACCGCATCCGCACGCGAGATCCTAGACTTCCTGAACCGGATGCCCGAGAGCGCGATGATCCCGGGAATCCACATGGAGGGACCATTCATTTCGCCGAAGTATCCCGGTGCGCAACCGCCGAGCGCGATCGTCGACCCGCCGTACCGACCTTCCGAATGGGATGAGGTGCTGGATCACCCAAGGCTAAAGCTCGTCACTCTCGCTCCCGAGCGCCCCAACGCGCCTGACCTCATCTTGCGCCTCCAGAAACGAGGCGTCGTCGTCAGCATGGGACACACTGACGCGACCTACGACGAGGCACGGCATGGGTTCGAGTTCGGGGCGACGCACCTCACCCACACCTACAACGCCATGCGCGGACTTCACCACCGCGAGGCGGGGATGGTGGGCTATGCCCTGCTCAACGTCGGCCTCAAATGCGAGCTCATCTACGACCGACTGCATGTCTGCTTCGAGGCCGCCAAACTGCTCATCCAACACAAAGGGATGGAAGGTGTGATCGGGGTCAGCGACAGTACGATGGCGACCGGGATGCCTCCGGGACAGAGGATCACAATGTGGGGGCTTGAATGCATAACTGGCAAAAATGAGGTTCGCCTCGCCGACTCCGGTGCGCTGGCGGGCAGCGCCGTGACTCTGAGGGAGGTCTTTTTGAACCTGTGGGAAGACTTCGGGCCAGAACTGGCGATTCGGGCGTGCTCGCTGAATCCGCGCAAAGCCATCGGCCATCTCAACCCGCCCCGGCTCTGGCTTGAATTCGATCGCGAGCGCAACCTGCGCGAGGTCCACCACGTCGGGGCGTGAATCGTTCAAAATAGGTTCCCGCACCCACCAGGAGACCCTCGAACACGGATGTACTTTACTAAGGTTCCCCACCCCGCAAACTTTGCCTTCGCGACGTCATACGATGCCAAAACTGGCCAGCTCAAGATTGGCGACCAGGTTCTGACCGCGCGCGTCCGCTCGTTCGAGGGCGATCTTCACCATATCGAGATCTCGGCCGCGGGACTGTGGACCGAGAACCTGAATCTGGTCAAGCTGAACGAGCCGCAACCTCTCCCCCAGCCCCTCTCCTCCGCCGCAAAGGTCTCTCCGACCGAAAGCAAGGGGGCGCAGGAGAGGGGAGCCGGCCGCCTGAAGATCAGCCGCAAGTTCGAAATCTCCGTCCTTGACGACGACGGCAATCCGGTTCTCGCCAGCGAACCCGGCCTCGGATTTGGGGTCATGGGCCACGCCTCGATGTTCGTCTTCGGCAATCCGGAAGGCGTCCGCTACTTCGGGATGGGTGAGAAGACGTTCGGGCGGCTAGAGCTATCCGGCGTGAGGACCAAGTTCTGGAATACCGATGTCTGGGCCGATTTTCACTGGGAGCAGTGGGGCCAGCACACGGCCGACCCGCACTATCTTTCGGTCCCTTACGTGGTCATCGAAGTTGGTGGCGTGTTCCTGGGCTTGCTCTACGAAACCCCTGCCGCCCCGTTCTTCGAGACTGGCTCGAAGACCACGATCCCGACCGAGCACTATGAGCCGCAGAATTTTCTGGTCGGTGCCGAAGACGGCCTTCCGTCACTGTGGATCATCTATGGCCCAACCCTCGCGGATGTCACGAGCAAGCTGGCAAAGCTGGTCGGCACGACGCCCCTCCCCCCACTTTGGGCGCTCGGTTACCATCAGAGCCGCTGGGGCTATGGCGGGCAGGAGGATCTGGTCAAGCTCGATAAGGAGTTCGCTGCACTAGGCATCCCCTGCGACGGACTGTGGCTCGACATCGACTACATGGACGGCTACCGTGTTTTCACCTACGGCGAAAAGCGATTCCCCAAGGGCGTCGAAGCCGCGATCAAGGCGGTCTCGAAGAATGGGCGCAAAGTCGTCCCCATCATCGATCCCGGCGTGAAGCAGGAGAAGGGCTACCGGGTCTTTGACGACGGCAAACGAAAGGGCGTCTTCTGCGAGAACCCGCAAGGGCTGCCGTTTGTCGGCATGGTTTGGCCAGGGCGCACGGTGTTCCCGGATTTCTCGATGCCAGCGAGCCGCGACTGGTGGGCGAAGTACTCCAGCGAGTTCCGTTCGCTCGGATTCGCGGGATGCTGGGTGGATATGAACGACCCCGCGACTGGCGCAGTGGACCCGCAAGACATGCTCTTCCGTGGGGGCAAAGTGCCGCACCGGTTCTTCCACAACCAATACGCGCTCGGCATGCAGATGGCGACGCAGCAAGGTTTCCTGGACGCCGCGCCGAACTCGCGTCCATTCCTGCTTACTCGCAGCGGCTGGATCGGGACGAGTCGGTATTCGGCAGTCTGGACGGGCGATAACGTCTCGAACCGCCACCATCTCAAGCTCTCGATTCCGACCACGTTGAACCTGGCTTTGAGCGGAATTCCGTTCAATGGGCCCGATGTCGGCGGATTCGGCGGTGACGCGACGGAGTCGCTGATGGTCGATTGGATGAAGTGCTGCTGCCTCTTCCCGTTCATGCGCAACCACAGCGTGTTCGGTTGCCGCGAGCAAGAGCCGTGGCGCTTCTCGAAACGCGGCGAGAAGACCATCACGCAGTTCATTCGGCTCCGCTACAAGCTGATGCCGTACCTATACAACCTGTTCATCGAGCAGGAGGAAGAAGGCCACCCTGCGATACGGCCGTTGCTCTACCACTTCGACGACAAGAAGGCGATCCACGACCAGTTCCTCGTCGGCCCCTCGATCCTCCAGGCCCCGTTCCTCGAAGAAGGCGCGACGGCGCGCGAAGTGGTTCTTCCAGGTCGAAGCTCATGGTACAGCTTGGAAACCGGTGAGTGGCTGAAGTCCGGCAAACTCCGCGCTGCCGCTGACCCGGCTACAACGCCCATGTTCGTACGCAATGGCTCCATCATCCCGACCCTCCAAGGCGAACGAACGACGAACGAAAAAGACCTGTGCAAGGTTGAACTCCACGTGTTCATCGAGAAAGGCACGGCGACTTACCGCTATCGGTTCGATGACGGCGAGACGTTCGATTATCGCTACGGCAAGCGGAGCGAGGCGTTGGTCAAGGCGAGCGCGAAGGGCACCCATGTTGATGTGATTGTGGAGCTTTGCGAGGACGGCTTTGGAGCCTTGCAATACGAGGTGGTCGTCTATGGAGAGTTCAAGACGGCGACGCTGAATGGGGCGAAAGCCAAGCTCACGAAGACCCCACAGAATTGGGTGGGGAAGAAGCTATGGGCATGGCGGCTTTCGGGAAGCCTCTGATGTTGGGCCTCCATCCGTGGGAGGATGGAGGCATAGGTCGTACCGCTGCCCCCCGTACCGCTGGCGTCCCGCCGGCATCCCCTCTTACGATGCCTGAGGTGAGTGGCCATAGCGCGAGTAATCAACGATTGAGTGGATGCCGGCGGGACGCCAGCGGTACGAGCTCGGGGTTGGCGAAGTAGCATGTTGAGCATCTTGATCGTGAACTGGAACACCCGAGAGATGCTCCACGCTTGCTTGTCCTCAATCCAGAAGTTCCCCCCGAGCGAAGACTGGGAGGTCATCGTGGTCGACAACGCGTCGACCGACGGTAGCGCGGCAATGGTTCGGGAGTTTTTCCCGGAGGTCACGCTCATCGAACCGGGCGCAAACCTCGGGTACGCAGCCGGGAACAACGCGGCTTTCGAACAAGCCAAGGGCGAGTGGCTCCTGACCCTGAATCCCGACACCGAGTTCATCGACGACTCACTTCAGAAGGCGATCGACTCGCTGAAAGCCAAACCCGAGTACGGTGCACTCGGAGCCCGGCTGATCGATCCGCCAGCGTCCGGCAAAACACAGGCCAGCGTGCGCGGATTTCCGACCCTCATCGGGATCTTCGGCGACCTGACCGGCCTCGGTCGGCTGTTCCCGCGCTCGGCCCTCGGCTCGTATCGTCTCCTCGCCTTCGATTACGCGAAGGAGGGCCCGGCCCCGCAGCCAATGGGGACGTTTCTATTGTTTCGGCGCGAGGCGGTCGAGGCCGTTGCCCCTGGGAAACCTCTGCGTCCGTTCGACGAGTCATTTCCGATCTTCTTCAACGAAGTGGATCTGCTCGAACGAATGGCAAAGGCTGGAGGGCCGACCGTCTATGATCCGGAGGTCGCGGTCATCCATCACGGTGGCCAAAGCACCCGCCAAGTCCGTCCCGCGATGATTTGGGAGTCGCATCGGAGCCTCATCAAGTATCTGCGCAAGCACTCCGGACCCGTGAAGCGGGTGCTGGTGCTGCCGTTCGTTCAATGCCTCATTTGGCTCGGCGCGCTCATAAGGGCGAAGGGGTGGAGCGCTGGATTTCGCCCTTAGCATCACGATTTGCTCGTGGAACACGATCGAGGACCTGCGGGCTTGCCTCGCGAGCCTCCGCGCGGTCAAGGATGAGGCTGACTTCGAGGTGATCGTCGTCGACAACGCATCGCGCGACGGTTCGGCGCAGATGGTCGCGGACGAGTTTCCGGAATTCCGCCTGTTCGCCCAAACCGAGAACCTAGGGTTTACGGGCGGCCACAACCTGGCAATCGCGGAAAGAAAGGGCGAGCATGCGCTGCCCCTGAATTCCGACACCATCGTCCATCCGGGCGCGATCCGCGAATTGCTTTCCTATCTGGACACCCACCCCGAGGTAGGCATCCTCGGTCCGAAGCTCTTGAACCCGGATGGGTCGCTGCAGTTCAGCTGCCGCCGCTTCCCCAATCCAACCGCCGCCCTCTTCCGCAACACCCCGCTCGGCAAGCTCTTCCCCAACAACCGCTTCACCCGCGAGTACCTGATGCAGGATTGGAGTCACGACGCGCCCCGCGAAGTCGACTGGGTGTCGGGGGCGGCGATGCTAGTCCGCGGCGAAGTGATCCGGAAGATCGGGGCATTCGATCCTGGCTATTTCATGTATTGTGAGGACGTGGATTGGTGCTGGCGAACCTGGGAGGCGGGCTACAAAGTCGTGTATTTGCCGAGCGCGGTCATCACGCACGCCATTGGTCGAAGCACTGACAAAGCCGCCAACAAGATGATCGTGCGGTTCCACAAGTCGATGCTGCGGTTCTATCGCCTGCATCAGCTGCCCCGCGCTTTCGTTCTGTTGAGGCCGGGCGCGTACGTCCTCGCGGCGCTTGCCTTGTCGTTGAGGGCAAGCATTTTCTTGCTGAAGAACGCATTCGACGCCTTACGGCGCAAGGTGAGCCGATGATCCGGCTCCCCTCTCCTGCGCCCGTCGGCCTTGGCCCACGTCTCGCTTCGTGGCGGAGGAGAGGGGTTGGGGGAGAGGTTCAGGGGAGGACCTGCAAGCGGGTGGCGTTTTGTTCGCCGGCAGGTTGCCAGCGGTACGGGGTGGAGGATTGAGTGAAGATTAGCCTCCCCCAAGCCCTCGTGCTCATTGCGATCGTCTTGGCGACGGTGGCGGGCGGTTACCCGGCGAGTACGGGCGGCAGCTTGGAGCCGGGAATCGGGCCGCTCATCCTCAATTTCTGGACGGGGGATTCCGCGCCGATTCTCGCTCACGCCATCCCGATTGTCCTCGCCTGCACGGCGCTGGCGATCACCCTCTGGCAACGCCGGGTCATCCAGGCGCCGAGCCTCCGTTTCTGGGCGTGTTTGGGCGCGTTTCTCGCGATCCTCGGGGCGTCGGTGGTCTTCTCCCGATTCACGATGGTCAGCATCCAGACCTGGCTCGAATGGCTTTCTTACGGTGCAATAACCTGTGCGGTGGTCGCCACGATGGGGCGGGGCAAGGGGCCGCACGTCCTGCTGTGGACCTTGACCGGCGCGGTCGGTTTCGTCGCGGTTCGAGGAGTCATGGAGTACGCCGGTCAGAGCGACCCGACCTGGCGCATCTTTGCCGGATGGGTGAATCCGAATGCACTGGCGGGCATCCTCCTCCTCGGTCTGTTTCCGGCGCTTGGGCTGGTGATGTCCGAAGAGCGGCCGGTGACGAAGGTTGCGGCGGCGGCGATTGCGGTGATGATCGGTTTGGCGCTGGTGCTGACCCAATCCAAAGGCGGATATGCGGCGGCGGTCGTCGGGGCGGTAGCGATCCTCGTGCTCGGGGCGGCGTGGTCGGGCGTTCGACGAGCGGGGCTGGCGGCGATTCCGATCTTGCTCGTCGCCGTCCTCGCGGTCGGGCTCAGCATGCGGAAGGCACCGGCGGGAGCGCCCGGGGGCGGCGCGCTGGCCCGAGTGGCGCAAGCTTCATCGACGTCAGAGCAGTCCTCGGGCTTCCGTATCCTCCTGTGGAAGACCGCAATCGCGCTCACGAAAGAACGGCCGACCGGATCGGGGATCGGCACGTTCCGGTTCGAGTCGGCGCGCCCCGGCCTGGTTCAGCAGACCGTCCTGGCCCACCAGTCGTGGCTCCAGCTTGCGGCGGAAGCCAGCCCCATTGCCCTGGGGCTGATCGTGGTGATGCTGGTGCTTTGGCTCGCCGAGATGTTTCGGGGCGCGCGAAGCGTACCGGCGGAGCGGAATCTGGCGAGAGCGTCGGTGGTCGCGGCGGTGGCGGCGGGGGTGGCGCACTCGTTCATTGACAGCGACCTCTACTACTTCGGCTCGGGCTTCGTGTTCTTCGCGCTGCTGGGATGTGGCCTCCAGCTCTCCGCCGATGGAAGCGGGCCAGAACTCCTGCCGAAGAACTTGCGACGGGCGGTCGCGCTGGCGGGATGCGGAATCCTCGCGGTGGGCTCAGTGTACTTTGGAGCCGTCGACGGGCTCAAGGCGAGGGTCCGAGGGGCGTTCGCGGCCCGCGACGCGGAGACCGCGAACTCCGCTCTGAATTCGCTGGCGGGGCTGGCGAGTTCCGACGGTGAGGTCTACGCGATGCGGGCGGCCACGCGGACAGGCGCAGAGAGGCTCGCCGACCTCCGCCTCGCCGCCAAGCTCAATCCGACCACGAGCAACTTTCGGGCGTTGGCCACCACCCACTTGGACGCCAAGGAATACGTCAGCGCGGTCGAGGCCCTGAAGTCGGCGCTGGAAATCGACCCCAACAACTTCGGTGCCTTGAGCCTGCTGATCGAGGCGGAGGTCGGGCAAGACCAGCTTCAGGCCGCGATCGTGGCGGCCCGTCGGCTGGTCGAGGTGGAGGAGACGTCGTACTTCAAAATCCGCGCTCTGCCGGAGGTCATCCCGACCGCGACCTACAGTGCCCGCCTTTTTCTGGCCAAACAAACGACGACGCCAGCCGAGCAGATCGAGTGGCTGCAGCCTGCCGTGGACGGCTACGTCCAGTACGCCGAGACGACGGTTCCGCGCGTGAAGCTGATGGATAAAGAGGGCGTTCCGTTCGCCGGTGAGACCCTCGTCGAGGCTCAGGCGAAACTCGCCGAAGGCCTCGCCGCGGCCGATCTGCTCATCCGCGCCTACGAGGCGAGCGGCAAAGGGGCCGAGAAAGAGAAGGCGAAAGAATCCCGAGCCCTTCTCGCCCAAGCCAGCGCGGCCTAGAAGCTTCCGTCAGCCATTCACTGCCAGCCGCAAGTCATCTGCGGCTGGCCGTGAGTCATTTGCGGCTGGCCGTGAGTCATTTGCGGCTGGCCGTGAGTCATTTGCGGCTGGCAGTGAGTCATTTGCGGCTGGCCGTGAGTCATTTGCGGCTGGCCGTGAGTCATCTGCGGCTGGCAGTGAGCCATTTGCGGCTGGCCGCAAGTCATTTGCGGCTGGCAGTGAGTCATTTGCGGCTGGCCGTGAGTCATTTGCGGCTGGCCGTGAGTCATCTGCGGCTGGCCGTGAGTCATTTGCGGCTGGCCGTGAGTCATTTGCGGCTGGCCGTGAGTCATTTGCGGCTGGCCGTGAGTCATCTGCGGCTGGCCGTGAGTCATCTGCGGCTGGCAGTGAGTCATTTGCGGCGGCCAACGAGGAAGTAGGTCGGCATGAGGCCTTTGCCCTTGATGTCAACCTCGCCGCGCTGCTCGAAGACGAATTGGTCGCCGAGCAGCTCGACGACCGAGTCGGTCACCTGGATTTGGCCGGGAAGGCTGTGGGATTCCATGCGGCTGGCGGTGTTGACGGTGTCGCCCCAGAGGTCGTAGAGCAGCTTCTTCGTCCCGATTACGCCAGCGACGAGAGGACCGGTGTGGAGCCCAATGCGCAGCCGGACGGGGGTGCCATCGGTGAAGCGCATTTTGCCGACCTCTTCGAGCATGTCGAGCGCCAAATCGGCGACGGCTGCACCGTGGTGATCCTGATGAACCGGCAGGCCGCCGGCGACCATGTAGGCGTCGCCGACCGTCTTGATCTTCTCGAGGCCGTGTTTCTCCACCAGGTGATCGAAGCGGGAGAAGATGTCGTTGAGGAACGCGACCACCTCGTCCGGGTTGGCTTGGCTGGCGTAGGGCGTGAAGTCCACGATGTCGGCAAAGAGGACGGTCGCGCTCTTGTGTTCATCGGCGATGGCTCCGGGCGCGCTTCTGAGCCGGGCGGCGATGGCTTCCGGCAGAACCCGGATGAGCACCTCCTCCGACTTCTGCTTCTCCTCGTCGAGCAGGCGGTGGAAGAGGAACTCGCGGCGGACGTATCGCTCGTTGATGTAGGTCGCCACGATCATAACGACGTTCAGGGAAATGGGCATCATGATCGCGCCGACGAGCTGCTTGGGTTCCATGGGATGCAGGTTCGTCACGAGGACGATATTCATGACGAGAATGCCAAGCCCGGCGGCAATCGCAAAGGGGAGCCGGAATCGACCAAGGGTGTAGGTGGTGGCGGTCATCCACATGAAGCTGGCGGTGACGAACCAGTTGTATTCCGGCTCGGGCATGCCGATGTATAGGCGCACGTTGTCGAGGGCGAAGAACCACGCGATGGCGAGGTGAAACCATTGGGCGTGGCGTCGATAGATCGAGAGATAGGTGATTCCGTAAGTCAGCAGCAAGACGGGAATCTGAATGAGAAAGACATGGAGCATATGTCCCTGACCCGTGTAGCCAGGGATCTGCCACAAGTTGAAGAACAGGATGAGGCCGACGAGGACGACGAGGATCATCCGGAACGGTCGAAGCGACTTGCGCGAGTACTCGGCACGAAAGTCTCGTTCGAGGTCGGGCGGGAACTGCAGCGCCCAGTTCATCAGCTTCGAAATCTGCGGGACGCCGTAGTCCATGAGCAGGATGATTGTGGCCGAGTTGACGAGTGTGTGGGAACTCGTCTCCCTTCCTTGTTCCGGTGGGATTTCGCGTCTCGCGAGCAAAGGGGCCGGTGGGCGGGAGTTTCGTGAGTGAACCAACCGGCGGTTTATGCTTGGATTCCGACAGCGTCCCCTCCCCCGTTCCGGGGGAGGGACAGGGAGGGGGCGCGGCCTGTCAATCACGTTTTGCATCCCGCTCCTAGGTCTGCTCGTGCCCGGGTTGTGAGCTGCCTCCATGTCTTCGGTAAGTGCAAGCGGGCGCCCCCTCCCTAACCCTCCCCCGTTCCGGGGGAGGGGACGCCGCGTTTACGGGAGCAATGGGTCGGTGGGGCGGGAGTTTCGTGAGTGAAC
>JAIBBE010000119.1 GCA_019694835.1 Fimbriimonadaceae bacterium
ACTGGTCATCCGCTTCGAGTATCGTCCGGCGACCGTCATCGACTGGCCGGACGATACGCGCGAGGGCAAGACCAAACCGCCGGCGCAGAAGGACCTGATCGCGCTCGCGGTCAAGCGCGTCCTGGCTGTGGCGGACGCATCGCTGGCCGCGTGGATAGCAGACCTGGGCAGACCACACGTTACGACGAGCGGCGAAAGGGCTGACTACACACGGCTGGAAGCACACCTCAAGCGCTATGCCGCACGCAACACCTTCGACTACTTCATTCACAAAGATCTCGGTGGCTTCCTGCGCCGGGAACTCGACTTCTACATCAAGAACGAGGTCATGCACCTCGACGACGTGGAGAACGAGACGGTGCCGCGCGTCGAGCAGTACCTCTCCAAGATCAAGGTCATCCGCAGGATTGCTGGCAAGATCATCGCCTTCCTCGCTCAATTGGAGGACTTCCAGAAGAAGCTGTGGCTGAAGAAGAAGTTCGTGGTCGAGACGCACTATTGCATCACCCTCGACCGCATTCCCGAGGAGTTCTACCCGGAGATCGCCGCGAACCAGGCGCAGCGCGAAGAATGGGTGAAGCTCTTTGCCATTGATGAGATCAAGGGCGACCTGATGGCGCCGGGGTACAGCAAGAAGCTGACGCCGGAGTTCCTAAACTCGCACCCTACGCTGGTGGTGGACACGCGCCACTTCGATACACGGTTTTCGGAGCGATTGATTGAACAACTCTCGCACTTGAGCATCGGAACCGCGGGGGTGCTGGTCCACGGCGAGAACGAAGACGCGCTAAGGCTTCTAAGGAGTTCGCGCCGCACCGCAAAAGCCATATATATCGACCCGCCCTACAACACGGGTGACGACGGGTTCCTCTATAAGGACAACTACCGGCATTCCTCTTGGTGCTGCCTGTTGACGGAGCGACTTCAGCTCGCTCGACAAGTTCTGTCCGACGATGGCTATATTGCGATCAGCATCGATCAAGAGGAACTGGGCACGCTCCAACACCTCTGCGATGAGATTTTCGGTAGAGCCAACCGACTCCCGAGTGTCACCGTAAAGAGGGGCAGCGTTACCGGGCACAAGGTTGTCAACCCCGGAGTCGTCAACATCGCGGAGTACGTTCTGTGCTACGCGAAGGATCGGGCTCGTTGGGTTGGCAACGACGTATTTGCGCAGCGGGAGCGCGACGACCGCTACAACACGTTTATCAGCAACCGCAGCGAGGAACCAGCGCAGTGGCAGTTTATGTCGCTCCTTGACGCGTGTGCCGCTGCTCACGGTGTTGAGAAAGGGCAGTTGCGTCGCGACCTGGGTGACGCATTCGAAGGCGTGCTGACCCAGTTCGTCACTGAGAACGCGAACGCCGTTGTGCAGCTTGTGACCGTCAATCGCGCGGGGGTTGGCGCCGAATTCCTCCGTGCCGTTGTCAAGTCCGAA
Organism: Fimbriimonadaceae bacterium; assembly: GCA_019694835.1. The sequence continues at coordinate 1,439 of JAIBBE010000119.1, forward strand.
TCAGAGCCCAAGGCTGTATCTGTCCACCGTCGAGACGGGTATCCCGACGTCTACCTGCTCGGTGGCAAGAGGATTATTTTCTACGAGGACAAGCTCGTGACGCTTGGCGAGCGACGAGTCACGGCTGAACGTGCTTCAGACATCTGGACGGACGTTTTGCCCAACGACCTCCACAATGAGGGCGGCGTAGAGCTGCGGAAGGGGAAGAAGCCTGAGGCGCTAGTCGCGCGTCTCGTGAGTCTCGGATCAAGCCAAGATGACGTAGTTCTCGACTTCTTCGCGGGCAGCGGCACGCTGCCGGCCACTGCCCAGAAGATGAGTCGACGTTGGATCGGCGTGGAGTCGTCCCACTATTTTGACAGCAAGCCACTTCAGAGAATGAAGAATGTTCTGTTTGGCGAGGGGCGTGGTATCAGTGGTGACTATGGATGGCGAGGTGGGGGCGCATTCAAGTACGTCCGCCTCGAATTCTACGAAGATACCCTTGATAACTTAGAGCCCCGCCGCACCGATACACAGCAACTCGTACTCGGCGCCGCGGAGGCGCAAGGCGCCGACGGCCTCAAGGAGCAATACCTGCTGCGCTACATGCTCGACGTCGAGACTCGCGGCAGCCAGTCGCTGCTCAACGTGCAGGCGTTCAGCGATCCCACCGCCTACAGGCTCAAGGTCAAGCGGCCAGGATCGGACGAAAGCCGCGAGGTCAACGTCGATCTGGTGGAGACCTTCAACTGGCTAGTCGGCCTGACCGTTCAGCACCTCACCGCACCGCAGAGTTTCAGGGCAGAATTCCAACGTGATAGCGAAGGGCGGTTGCGGTTGAAGGGGAGACTGAGGAGTGGCCCCACCAGTTTTCAGTGTTCAGTTTTCAGTGTTCAGGAAGAGGGGCAACTGCAAACTGAACCGCTGAACACTGAACCACTGAAAACTGAAAACTACTACACCTTCCGAACGGTCACCGGCACCACCCCCGACGACCGCAAGACGCTGATCATCTGGCGCAAGCTCACCGGCGAACCCGAGCAGGACAATCTGGTTCTGGACGAGTGGTTCACCAAACAGGGCTACTCGGCGAAGGACAGCGAGTTCGACCTCATCTATGTCAACGGCGGCAACAACCTCGAAAACCTCAAGACGCCCGACGACCTCTGGAAGGTGCGGCTGATCGAGGAGGACTTCCACCGGCTGATGTTCGAGGCTGATGGCGTATGAGCATGACCGCCCCGGCG
>JAIBBE010000027.1 GCA_019694835.1 Fimbriimonadaceae bacterium
AGCCTCTTGTGTTCGCTGGGTGCTACCTCTTTCGAACGAGAATCGAAGTCGTTCGAGCCGACCTACCAATGCTGGCCGTCAGGTCCACGCGTCGGTCAACGGCGCTTGGATTCAAACCAAAAACGTTGAACTTTACAAATCGCCGCCCTGCCGGGACGATGACGGAGGTCGGAGCAACGAGGGCTCGGGCTGACAACGTGATCGCTACCGGAGTTCCGCCAGCAGGCGAAACCCGGTCCAAGGTCACTGTGATTTCTGACCGGCCGCCATCGCGGATGTCTCGTGGTAACGCCGTTACCGAAGCTACATTTGCCGAAACCGGCATCAAGGAGACGTTCGTGACGAACACATAGCCGTCGGGGATCGCGGGGTCCGGTCGGAAGGTCAGATAACCACCATTTGCGGGGGCAATGAAAACGGCATCGACCCGGGTCCAGTTGGCGAGACCCACTTCGTCATCGAAGAGAGTGCCGAATGCCATTGCATTGTTCGAGACACCAATCTGCAAACTCGTTTGCAGGCCTACGCCCCCACCCGTTACGTCGTATTGGAGTCGGTAGCGGCGACCCGCCACGACCGGGGCGAGGAGGGTGGTCGAAAAGGCGTCAATCGCACCGGGGGCCTGCCGGTGAAGGCCGAGCTTCGTATTGCCCGTCAGCGGCTGCGGCCCCCAACCGGCACCGTAGGCCAGATCGATTTCCTGCGCATCGCCGAATCCGGTGCAGAATGCGATATTCGCGTCCATGCCTGCGTTGTCGATGTTGAACGTCGTCACGCCATAGGTGTTATTCGAGAAGTCGCCGTTCTGAACGAGCTCCTGGGAAACGGCCGCTCCCGCCAATCCGAGGGTGGCAGCTACCGCTAACAATAGTGAAGCAAAAGATCTCTTGATATCCATATCCTCTCCTAACGCCCTAACCCTCAGGGCGCGAGTGTTATGATAGCAGTGATTTAGCGAACATATCAATTCCTTCGCCAATTCACGCGTACTCAAACGGAAACCTGATGCCGAACAACGCCAGCGCGCTCGTGCTTCCCAACCAAGTCATAGCTCCCCGGCTCCGAAACAACCCACTCAAAAACGGCAAGGTCGTCGGTGGCGTCGAGGTGCCAGCCGAATCCGCTCACCGGAATGTCGTTCCAGCCACGAAGCTGACCCGCTTCTTGACGCAGTTTCCCCCCGACGAGCCATGTTGGCTCGTTCGTCGCCCGGGTTGACTCCGAATTCAGGGCCTGACCCGTCCGAGTAATCTCGCCGACAACGCCGCGACAGAGCTTCTTCTGCTCGCCCATCTTGGTGACATTCGTCGGCAGCCAGCCCGTGTTCTGGACGGCAAACCGTACGCGCCACGGCCCAGACCCGTCGACCCGGACCTCGCGGAATTCCAGCTTGGGCGAGCAGAGCGCTTGCCAAATTACCCAATCGCCAAGTGGTGAAATTTCGGCTTCCAGGAACTCGGGCGGCGGATTTCGGAAGGCGTAGTGCGGATCCCAGCCGCCAATCTCGACCTTGCCAAGCTGGGGATGATCGAACTCGTACCAATCGATGTGGCCTTTGCCGCCGAGCTTCTCGTCCGACCATTTCAACAGCTGGATGTCGTGCTCGAAAGGATGGTCGCGGAACCAGTCGATATATTTGTAGTCGGTGATTCCGGCTTGGCGCTGTGGCGACCATATCTCGGTCGTCCATGCAAAGACGCCGCGGTGCTCGTACATCCAGTCATCGAAAACGCCGGTGATGACTTCCTTGGGGTGGTAGCGAAACTCGTGGTAGTTGCTGATCGCGGGGTAGCCGGTCATGGCGAAGCCCTTGTCGCCGATTGCCTTGAACGCCCACAAGTCCTCGGCCGGGATGTCGTCGTCCGGCATTCGGCTTGGCGGGCGCAGGTGGACACCGCTGAAGGTGTGGAAGGTCACCGCGCCGCAGATGTTGGGGCGCTTGCAAACCGCGTCGACGGCTGCATGGATCTCCGGCTCGCTGGTCGGGAATGGTCCCGCGCCATGCTGCTCGCTCTCCAGCCGCCACGCGCTGGGGAAATTGCGGTTCATGTCGAGCCCTTCCTTGATCTTCCGTCCGCGCATCGTGAGGCCGTCGAAATGGTGGAAGTGGCCCTCGGGCAGAACGCGGTAGTAAGCCCCTCCGGTCTCGCCCGGCTCGCGCTTCTTCATCAGGCGCGGCTCTTCCTCGGCGATCTTCCACGGCCCGTTCGGATCGGGGATGCGGATGCTGAGGATGCGACCGTCGCCATCGACATCGAAGCGCTCAATCCCGTACAGATCGTCTTCGTCGTAGGGGTAGGGTCGCGTGCTCGACCGAATGATGCGCGGTACGTCCTCGAGCGCCCATTCCGCGCCGTCGGGGTTCAATCGCGGCACGAGGTAGAAGGTGCGGGAATCGAGCGCCCTCGTGATCGTTTCGTCTTTTCCGTAACCGGTGCAAAGCTTGGTGATCAGGTGCAGCACCGCCGCCGACGCGCTCACCTCGCTCGCGTGGATGTTGCCGTCGCACCAGAAGGCCGGCTTCGCGTCGTGGTCACCCGTGGCGCGGTTGGTCAAGGTCACGATCCAGATATCCCGCCCCTCATGCGACTTGCCGATCGAATCAACCTGGACGAGGTTTGGAAACTCCGCGGCAAATGCGTTCAGAAGGTCGGTGAGTTCCTGGTAGCGATAGTAGCGGTTGAAGGCAATCGACGGCATAACCCCCATTTTGGCCCCAGCGGAGAGGATTCTGGCGAGCCCAGAAAAGGTTCTGGCAAGCCCAGAAAAGGTTCTGGCAAGCCCAGAAAAAGGTTCTGGCAAGCCCAGAAAAGGCGCTGGCGAGCCCAGAAAAGGCGCTGGCGAGCCCAGAAAAGGCGCTGGCGAGCCCAGAAAAGGCGCTGGCGAGCCCAGAAAAGGCGCTGGCGAGCCCAGAAAAGGCGCTGGCGAGCCCAGAAAAGGCGCTGGCGAGCCCAGAAAAGGCCTATGCCTCCATCGTCCCACCGATGGAGGCCGCCAGCGGAAGCCAAACGGATCCACCCTCATCCATTTCCCTATGCCTCCATCGTCCCACCGATGGAGGCCCTCGCCCGCCCGAGCCCCTCAATGTCGCGCAAAATAGAAAGCCAACCAAGGCCAACTATGACCAGTACCGACCGCAGCTACGCCGAACTCCACCTGCACCTCGGCGGTGCCGTGCTTCCGAGAATCCTCTACACGTACCTCCAACGGCGAAAGCAGGACAAGAACGATCCCGAACTGCAGACCCTCGCCGCGAGCTACCTGCGCAAATTTCCGACCTTCGAGAAGTTCGAGCGACGCCTCACCCGTCCCTGCGATACGCTCGATAAGTACCTAGAAGCCCACAAACTGACCGAGCCGCTCCAGTCGCAGGCGTCGATGGCTTACTTCATCAACCGCCTCCTGCGCGGGGCATTCGCGTTCGAGAACATCGCCTACCTGGAGCTTCGCTACAACCCGTTCTTCCGGGTCCCGCGCGGTCTGCCGATGAACGAGGCGCGCGACCAGATGGCGGGGATCATCCAGACCGTCGCTCTCGCCGCCCAAGCCGCCTATCCGCAGTTCCCGATCGTCTTCACCCAAATCCTCTGCATGGACAGCCGCCTCTCCGCCGAGACGAACCGGATGATCGTCGACCTCGCGCTGGAAATGAAGCAGGAAGTCTGCGCGGTCGATATCGCTGGACCCGAAGACGCCTACCGCGACAACCTCGAGGGCATTGTCGCGAATCTCCGCTATGCCAAGGACAAGGGTCTCAAAACCACCGGCCACTGCTTCGAAACCCCGGATGGCCTCTTCCCCGAAATCCTCGAAGTCGTCGACCGCATCGGTCACGGCATCCAGATTCCCCTTCGCGAGCCGAGGTTCCTGACCCAGGTCGCCAAGCGAAAACAATGCCTCGAAGTCTGCCCGACGACGTACTTCCGAACCGGCACGATCAAGAGCTACTCGGAACTCAAGCCGGTTTTCCAGTACTGTTTCGACCTCGGCATCGACATCGCGATCTGCACCGACAACTCGGCCTTCCACAACGTTCGGCTGCCCTTGGAATTCGAACGGCTCCTCACGAGCGGCGTCCTCGACTTCACCCAGATGGAGCGGTGCCGACAAGCCGCTTTCCGTCACGCCTTCCGCTGGCCGGGCGTCATCGACCAGCGACGGGGCGTACTTTAGCAAGTTGTTGCCCCGGCACTTATTCCTGCGCGCACTCATTCAATATTGACAACTGTCGAAGATGATGGTAACGTGCAGGAGGACATCCAATTGGGGTCAGCTTCATTGAGCAAGGTTTGGGAAGGAAGGAATATGAAATTAATTGAGGTTATGGGGGCGATTGGAGTGACCATGGCAGTAACTGCTCTGTTCGGATCGGTCGTAACGCAATCAGTTGGCCAGTCGTCTGGCACGAAGTTGGTCCATGACATGCAGCGGCATCGCGTCGTCGCGATGGCACTACTCCAGTATGCTGAAGACAATGTCCACCGATTCCCTCAGATTTTGTATCACTCAACATACAACGCAACGGGAACTAGTCCGGATCGAGCTTGGGGGCAGTTAGTACTTCCCTATCATGGCAACATGGACAACCTTCGTGAGCCCGAAGATCCAGTAACGTTTGCACAGCTCATGGCAGGGCTACCGTCCTGTACAAACAGTCCAATTCAATGCGAATTCAATCTCTCGGTCAAGTCACACCGGGGATACAATGTTCAGTACTTCTCGCCGATTGGAGCCAACTGCACTCCAAGTACACCATATAACTGGGGTCCGAAGCCAATCTCATCTGCTCAAGTGGCCGATCCTCCTCGCGTCTTACTTACCGTTGACTCCGTGTGGAATCGGCGTTCTGGTGCGCCCCGAGAAGGAGGTAGTTGGGCGGTGGATCCACCAGCTCGATTCACAACCAGCAACCTGGATACGTTTCCGCCGGCGCCAGGCTGCACAGCTCGCTGGTGGTTTGATGGCTGGAATCCATCGAGGCCCAACTCAGCCAACGTGTATGGCTATGCTTGGCCTTGGCATAAGAACACGTCGATGGTTGTGTCCTTCGCCGATGGGCACTCAAGTGTCCTTTCCCTGACACGCCTTTCTGCCGGAGCAACGGTCTTGGACGGATGGGGCGGACGAGTTTTTGATCGCACAGCGTATCTTTGGGACTTGGAGTAACGGATTTCTTGAGCGGCGGCTGGGCCCAACTGGCCAAGCGCACTATCGGGGGGGTGCGGCGATGGCCTGTCTATGACGCTCATCATAGCGGGATTCGTTCCATACAGCCGATAATCTGAATCGTCTATGAGCACACTTTACGAACAACTGGGCGGCGAGGCCGCCGTCGATGCCGCTGTCAACAAGTTCTATCGCCGCGTCCTTGCCGACGACCGGATCAACACCTTCTTCGAAGGCGTGGACATGGACCGACAGGCAGCGAAGCAGAAAGCCTTCCTCACCATGGTCTTCGGTGGTCCGGCCCACTACACAGGCCTTGATATGAAGCAGGGCCATGCGCACCTCGTTGAGCGGGGGCTGAACGACAGCCACTTCGACGCGGTCGTCGAGAATCTGGGCGGCACTCTTAAGGACATGGGCGTGGCGGACGAGTTGATTGCCCAGGTCGCGGGCATCGCAGAGACGACCCGGGAATCGGTACTGGGCCGCATTTGAGCTTCCTGTTCGAAGGCCGCGCCATTGCGTCCGAGGACGGAGAAACCGTCCTCGGCGCATTGTTACGCCTTGGCCATCCAGTCGACCACGGCTGCAAGGCGGGCGCATGCCAAGCGTGTCTTCTCCGCGCGAAAGGACCCGTACCCAAATCGGCCCAGCGTGCTCTCGACGAGTCGCTCGTGGAACAGGGCTATTTCCTCGGGTGTCAAGCTCCGGCCACGAGCGTGGAGCACGTTGTTCGGCCCGATGCCCAGCTTCTTCCCCGTCGATCGGCGACCGTGATCGATATCCGTGCCGCCAGCCGCGACGTGCGAATTGTGTTGATGGAGATCGATGGCCTAGCCGCGCGGAGAGGTCAGTTCATTCGCCTGGTCCACTCCTCCGGGGTCGTGCGCTCGTACTCGATTGCCGATTGCACTTATGAAGCAGACCGGGCTCGCGTCGAGCTCCACGTGCGCCTGATTGCGGGCGGTCAAATGAGTGAATTGGTCGCTGCGACGGCGCCCGGAGACTGCTTCGAAGTCGAAGGACCGCTGGGCCGGTGCTTCTACCGACCCCAATCTCGGAGCAAGCCAATCCTGCTCATCGGATCGGGGACCGGCCTTGCGCCCCTCTATGGCGTCGCCCTTGACGCCCTTCAGCACGAACATGCCTCTCCCGTCCGCCTTTACCACGGGGGCGCAACGCCTGAGCAACTCTACTTCCGAGAGGAGTTGTCTGACCTAGGCAATATCGAATATCGGCCTTGCGCCGACGAGGGCGGGGACGAATCGATGGCGCAGGGTTCGCCGCTCGAGGTCGCCTTGCGCGATCACCCTGATATGAGCGGCTTCACCGTCTTCCTCTGTGGACACCCGGGCCTCGTTCGGGCCGGCCAAAAGCGCTGCTTCCTGGCTGGTGCCGACCTTCAAGACATCTTTGCCGATCCGTTTGAGGATCAGTCCAATCGCGCCGCGTGAATCAATCTGACCCGCGAGCGCCACAATTCTAGTGATGGTAAGCGTTGCATGGAAGGGCGAGATGGTGTTCGAGGCGGAAACGCCGAGCGGGGCAACGGTGGTGATGGACTCCCACCCCGAGCACGGGGGAACGGGCAAGGGAGCGACGCCAGTCGAGACGATGCTCGCGGCAATCGGAGCTTGCTCGGCGATGGATGTCGTCGGCATCCTGCTCAAGAAGCGCCAGAAGGTGACCAGCTACCGCATTGAAGTCGATGGTGAGCGCATCCCGGAAGGCACTTGGCCGAGGCCGTTCACGACGATGGTCGTTCGGCACATCCTGACCGGCGAAAACCTCGACCCCGACGCCGTGGCCCGCGCGGTCGAACTCAGCGACGAGAAGTACTGCTCGGTCGTCGCCACGCTCCGCGCCTCACCAAAGGTAACCTCGGAGTGGGTTATCGAATGAATGCTTGAGGCAGTCAACCTCGGTCGAAAGTACGGTCCGCGCTGGGTTATCCGACACATTGAGTTCAAAGTCGAGCCCGGCGCGGTTCTCGTGATTCGTGGTCACAATGGCTCGGGTAAGTCGACCCTCCTCAAGATGCTGTCCGGATTACTGATTCCGAGCGAGGGCGGCGTGCGTCGTCCACCCGGCGAGCTGAGGCGAACCATCGGCTATGCGGGCCTCGATCTCGCCCTTTATCCGAATCTTTCCGCGCGTGAGCACCTCGAATTTGCAGCCGCCATGCGCGGGGTCGCGGGGGATGGAGCAGAGGCGACGCTGGACCTCGTCGGCCTGAGCCGTGCGGCGAACCAGGCAGTTGGCGAGTATTCGACCGGCATGCGCGCCCGCGCGAAACTCGCCCTGGCAATTCAGTCCAAGCCAGCCGTGCTCCTCCTCGACGAGCCCACCGCCTCGTTGGACGAAGTCGGTCGCGACCTCGTCGCACGAATGGTAGCACATCAGCGAACGCACGGCGCGACCGTCATCGCCACGAACGACCCCGAAGACGTGCTCCTGGGCACTCACGAGTTGGTGCTGAGTGAGTGAGATATGGACGGTATTCGTCAAGGAGTGGCGGGGCGAGATGCGCAGCCGTCATGGCCTATTCACCGCTGGGCTATTCAGTTTGCTCGCCGTCGTCGCAATGGGGTTTGCGAGCTATGGGATCAAGCCCAGTGGCGGACTGGCGGCAGGAATGCTATGCGTGACCTTGCTCTTCGCCGCCATCACCGCGCTACCGCGTACGTTCCTCGTTGAGGATGAGCAGGGCACGTTTGATCTTCTCCGACTGATCGCGGAGCCGAGCATTGTCTTCGCGGGCAAGGCGCTGTACAACGCGGTTCAGATGCTCGCGACCGGAGTCCTGCTCGCGGTGTTGTTCGTGAACATGACCGGCATCGAGATCGCCCACGGAGGCTTGTTTGCGCTGGGGATTGCTGCGGAGTCGCTGGCGCTTGCGGGGGCTGTCTCGGTCTGCGGCTCACTGGTCATCGGGGCGTCGAATCGCTGGGTTCTGGCCGGAGTCGTTGCCTTGCCGCTTTTGCTACCCCAGGTATTCCTCGGCGTTGGCTGCATGCGCGTCGCCCTTGGGGAAGGTCTCGCACCAGGTGGCTGGCAGAGCGCCTTTGGCCTCATCGGCTTTGCGATCGCCGCCCTCGCAGGCGGCCCCTTGATTGCGGCGGCAGTATGGAAGCACGACGACGGCGACGTCTAGCCTTCCCCAGAGTGGCGCGGGCATCCTGCCCGCGCCACTCTGAGGAAGCAAACCCATGAAGATTGAACGCGTCGCGTTCAATCTTCATGGGTTCAACCGACGGTCTTCACCTAGTCCCGAAGTCTCACGCGCAGGGAGAGAAGGCGCAATGGCAGTAAGGGTAAGGATGGACGTTGGGACGAACACCGGTGTCGTCCCATAGATCCTCCACGCCGCTGGCCGGTCGTCGATGGTCCAAAGCAGCCCGGACTCCAACACCTCGATCTGCCGCAAGGCTGCGTCAAGATCAGGGTCGGTGTGCACGTCGAGGGCGGCGGCGAAGGCGGGGGAGCGGATGGAGATGGTCACCTTTTCCCGATCACTTGCCCACTTCGTTCGATGAAGAAAACGAAACCTGCCAGGTCCCACGCGGGCAAACTCAAGTAACGCAAGGGCACCTACTGCAATCAAAGGGAACCAAAGCGGCCCCAACTCGATTACGGCCTTAGCAGACAAGAAGAACACGACGAGGACTTTCGCGCTCGCCGTGTCGCGCGTTTCCTTGATGAGGTTGTCAAACTCTTGCCTCTCAGGATCAGTCAATACACGTTCACCAACCGCACCTGGTTGAGCCACAATTCTTGGTTTGACCTTTCGCAATCTTTTCGCCTTCGTGCCATCCGCACTCGCGATATAGCCACCCGGCATGAGTACGACGAGGTTCTTAGACGGTAACCGCATGCCGGGGCTCCAAAGCAAGATTCGACGCACTGGACGCGCGGCTCTTCGCCCCTCGAACACCCAGCGCTCTTTTGGCTCGGGGAGCTTTGCTAAGTAGTGGTAGCAATAGCTTGCTACACCAGCAACGATGGCAACGGCGAGGATGGCCAAGCTGGGTTCGCCCCTAGCGACGGAAAGCAAGATCAAGGAGAGCAATGCAAAGGCTCCAGCCCTCTTCCTCCAGTATTGAGCGACCTCTAACCTATGCTTTCTCTTATTCCCTATCCACTCCCGATCCACGTCGGTCGCAGGCTCGATCTGGACGAGCGGAAGACCGTCAACGTACGCGTTCGTTCCGGGGGTCGGATGTTCCACGGCGGTGCCTGGTTGCCTCTTAGGACAGAGGCGGAAGCTGTCCAGCGCGGACAAATGCTCGTTCGTAGAGGAAGAGAACATACAAGGATAGGACAGCCATTAAGCCCTGCCAAATCCATCGCAGATCAGAGTCAGGGAAGTAAAGAGCCACATATGAGAGCCCTGCGAATGCGAAATAGAGTCTCTGCCCGCTGCCCGCTAGGGTGTGGATTCCCACTTTGGCTTGATGAAGAAATCCCACCGCCTGTTTGTAGTTATCCGTGGCGTCTCTTACGTGGTGTGGAATCAGACCGAGTACTGCCAATCCAACGGCACCAAGTAGAAACGCGCCTGCAGTCACCTGATTGCCCATCCCAATCAACAAGAAGAACGCCGCCCCCGCCGTCACGCTCTGCGCCAACAGGTGCCAGAGCAACCCATCTGCCTCCCAGAGATCGCGGCCCTTGCACTGCTTGAACAGGAACGCCGTGTACCCCGCGACCAACGCCCCGACCAGCGCATTCGCCCAACGCAATGGTTGAATAAGGCTTATAGGACCAATAAGACCTATTAGGATGGTAAGGGCCGACAACCCACCAAAGACCGTCAGCACGATTCCGCCCTTCACCAGCCAACTGTTCCAGTTCGGCCTCGTGAACAGCTTGTAGAAGTGCAGCGGCTTCTTTAAGTCCTCGATCAACAAGAAGACGGTAATCAGCGTGAAGACAAGGGCGATCGTCTCGGGTGCCCACCACGGCACCGAACTCGGACCAAACCGACCCAGGAAAGGCGCGATCATCGCTGCTCCAGCGGCAATGCCCTTGGTCAGCAAATAAAGTGCAACCGGCCAGCCCCATTCGACCTTATGGTCAGCGTTGAGCACCTCGCGGGCGTCCGGCTCTGTTCCCACTTCAGTCGGCCACGCCTCAGGACGCAAGTTGCGGCGCTGGCTCCAGATGTATGATCTCGGCTTGTCCGCCGAGCCCGGCTTGAGGGCGACCTCGCTTGCACCGATGTACAGCACGTTCGGCCCCGTTCCCTGTTCAGGACGGCGGGCTTTGAGGTCTTGGGCGCGCTTGAGGAGCGAGACTTCGGACTCGGGGTCGTGGAAGTCGCCAGGGATGATGGCGTGAACGGGGCAAACGGTCACACACGCGGGTTCGAGACCCTTCTCGATGCGATGCGCGCAGAAGTGGCACTTCTCGACCGCGCCGAGGTCTTCATTGAGGTAAAGCGCATCGTACGGACAGGCCTGCATGCAGGCCCGACACCCGATGCAGGCGTCGCGGTCGATGTCAACAATGCCGTCCGGGCGCTTGCTCAGCGCATTGACCGGGCAGATCGTTACGCAGGGCGCGTCGGTGCAGTGGTTGCATCGCTGGACGAGGAAGCTGCGCTTGACACGAGGGAACTTGCCGACCTCGACGTACTTGACGTTCGTCCGAAATCCCCCGACCGGCACGTCGTTCTCTGCCTTGCAAGCGACCGTGCAGGCGTGACACCCGATGCAGGTGTCCTGGTTGATGACGAACCCGTACTGCACGGGCGAAGTCTACACCAAGATGAGCAAGGCGGCGTTTCGGCTGATCCGTCGTATACTTGAATTAGGAATGCAACATGACATGCACGGCAGCTTGACCATCGTCTACACCCGAGACGAGACGGGAATGTACACCTCGAGCATCGCGGAAGTGCCGGGCGCGATTTCGTGCGGCAAGACCATTGAGGAAGCTCGCGCCATGGTGCTTGACGCGCTCCAAGAGCTCTTAGCGTTCCGCGCCTCGGAAAGCAATGCTCAACCTGCATTCAGCCGCGAATCCATCCCGTTTACTCTCTCTACCTCTCCCTAGGCAACTCAATTTCGAGATCCTGGCAGATTTTGCGCACGGTCCCGGGCGGGACGTCTCGATGACGAGGGACAGCGGCCGATTTGCCGTTCGCCGAGTTCTTCCATATGCGGTGGTTACCACCTTCACGACCGAAGGAGCAACCTTGAGCCCGCAGGTGCTTCTCAAGGTCGCTCAGCTTCACCTAACTACACCGTGACTTCGCTGCGGCGCTCAGACACGCGGCGCTCGCTGTGATCGAGGATCTTCTTGCGGAAGCGAAGCAGCTTGGGCGTGACCTCCAGCAGTTCATCTTCGCGCAGCCAAGCCAGCGCCTGCTCCAGCGAGAAGTCCTTGTGGGGATCCAAGACCGTCGTCGCGTCGGCGTTGGCAGAGCGCATGTTCGTGGCGGCCTTGATCTTCGTGGCGTTGACGACCAGATCATCATCCCGCGCGTTCGCCCCCACGATCATGCCGCCGTAGACCTCGGTGCCAACCGGATAAAACAGCGTTCCGCGCTCCTGAACATCCTCATAGGCGTAGCGCGTGATCTTGCCCGGATCCTTGGCGATCAGCGAGCCTTGAGTTCGGCTGGCAACCTCGCCTTTGTACTCTTGATAGCCATCGAAGAGCGACGACATGATGCCGAGGCCGCGAGTGAGAGTCAGGTAGTTGGAGCGGAAGCCGATGAGGCCACGAGTTGGGATCGAGTATTCCAGGCGAACCCGGTCGCTGGCGTCCTTCTGCATGTCGCGAAGGTCGCCCTTTCGCCGCGCCAACTCTTCCATGACACCGCCGAGGGCTTCCTCAGGGAGTTCGAGGGTGACCAGTTCGTACGGCTCTTGGACCTTCCCGTCCTCGTTGCGGCGGAGGATGACTTGGGGCCGCGAGATCTGCATTTCGTAACCTTCGCGCCGCATCGTCTCGATCAGAATCGCAAGCTGAAGCTCGCCCCGGGCGAAGACCTTCACCGCATCAGCCGGGCTGTCGGGGTCGATCTTGATACTCACGCTGACGATCTCTTCTTTTTCCAAGCGCTCCCGAATCTTGTGGATCGTCAGGAACTTGCCGCCATCCCGCCCCGCCAGCGGTGAGTTATTGGGATAGAAGGTCATGCTCAGGGTCGACGGCTCGATGTCGACGCCCGGCAGCGCCTCGACGGCGTCAGCCGCGCAGATCGTGTCGAACAGCATCACATTGTCGAGCCCGGCAAGCATCACGATCTCGCCTGCAACAGCCTTGTCGACCTCCGCGAGTTTGATGCCTTCATACACCCAGAGCTTGGTGACATTAAAGCTCGTCGTTCTTGAACCATCGGGTGAAACGTGGGTCACTCGGTCACCGACTTTCACCGTTCCGCGCAGGATCTTGCCTCCGAACATTCGGCCGAGGTAGTCCGAGTAGTCGAGGTTGTTGATCTGAACCTGGAACGGCTCTTCTGCATTGCCTGCAGGTGGCGGAACGGCGTTCACGACCATCTCGAAAAGCTCGCGCATATCCTGCTCGCTACCGTCCGGACTCACACGCGCAAATCCACCCGACCCGCTCGTGTAGAGGTGGGGGAAGAAGATGTCGTCCTCGCTCGCGCCAAGATCGATGAAGAGGTCGATGGTCTTGTCGTAGGCGTCAAGCGGCCGTGCACCTTCGCGGTCGATTTTGTTGATGCAGACTATTGGTTTGAGGCCGTTCTCGAACGCCTTCTTAAGCACGAATCGCGTCTGCGGCATGGGGCCCTCGTTCGCGTCGACAACCAGCAAAACGCCATCGACCATCGACAGCACACGCTCGACCTCACCGCCAAAGTCGGCGTGGCCGGGGGTGTCGACGATGTTGATCTTCATGTCCTTGTAGCGGACGCTGGCGACCTTGCTGAGGATCGTGATGCCCTTCTCTCGCTCGAGGTCATTGCTGTCCATGACTCGTTCGGCCATGTGCTGATTCTCACGGAAGGTGCCGGACTGACGGAAAATCGCGTCAACCAGGGTCGTCTTGCCGTGATCGACATGCGCAATGATGCCGATGTTGCGGTACTTGGAGGGCATAGGCTCAAGGATACCAGTTTTGGGCCTCAACACTGTCGTTTTCAGGCTAAATGACCGGGCTGACGGCTCCCCCCTCATTCCCATGAGGGGGGCTGCGCGAGGACGAAGGACGACGCGCTGGGGGGGAGTAATTCTGAGGGCAAAGGTCGGCTGCTGGCGGTTCTTACTCCCCCTCAGGCACGCTCTTGCCTCGCGGCCAGATCCCCTCACGGGAGTGAGTCGCTATAGTGTCATGTCAACCCCCTGGCAGCTTTTTTGTCCACTTTCCGTGGTGACCGGAGAAGATTGCGCATGCAGCTGGGCAGCCGGACAGTTGATGCCCGCTGCAACGTGCGCACCTT
>JAIBBE010000211.1 GCA_019694835.1 Fimbriimonadaceae bacterium
GCCCCGGCCACTTCTTCACCCGACGAGATGATGCCAACACACCGCCGGAACCTAACCGAGTGTTGCGACCGCGCCTAGAAACCACCTTGCCGACGTCGACAGTTGTCGAGATGCAGGAAAGATTGACCGGAATCGCCGGGCTACTTTGACAAGACTTCGGCGTGTTTCGGAGGGCTGTCAATCTTCGCTGCAAAAGCCCAGCGAGCTAGTGGCTTCGTAATGTCTCTTCTGCGGTCGCTGACCGACCTAGGTCCTAGCTACTCGGATCCCCTAGCCCTTTGTCGCTCGTGAATAGCTTCTCGGCCGATACCTGACAAGACGACTCGTCCGCGAGTCTGCGGCACGAGTGCAATAAGCGTCACTCGGGCCCAAGCGATAGATCCATCGTGAGCCGTTGCGCTAACTCAGCTGGGAGCGGCACTCTATCCTCTTGGCGGTCGGTGGCAACTTCACCAGAGTCCGGTGTTTCCCCATGACCACGCCGAACCACCGCTCGCGGTCCTTAACGACACGGAACATCCTCTCGCCGTGGGTACTAGACGTGGCCTCCGACATTTCCGCCACACTCCGTTCCGCATACTCACGCCCGCCTTCCGGCAGAGCTTATAGCGGTTCATCACCCGGTGATGCCCCGGAAATTCGCCCGACACCGCGAACCCCTACGTTGATCTGGTGACCTTGTTGATACTGCTTACGACCAGGTAGGTGACCTCGAGACCTCGTTTAGTCTCAGTGCCCAAGATCAACGTCGACAGCGGGATCGCGAACGGCCGGATTATTTCAGAAGGAACCATCTGCGACCTGGAAACAAACCAATCCGATGCGGCGCCACATCCGAACCACCCGATCACGATCATCAAGTACGCCAACCACGGAGTAACTCGATTCGACATGTCGTCGAAATAGCTCTTCTTTCACGACTTCATCCGGGCGCGAATCGCCATTCGGCCGCATTAGTAGCAAATCGTGATGCACCCCTTTGGATTTCAGCCACTTAGCCGTTATGTCCCGGGCACGTTCCTCCCGGCCAGATATAACGATAATGGCCGCAACACTTGGGTGGGCTGCGAGGGCTTGAGAAGCAGTAACGACGGCCAAGTTCGGAGCGTCGTCCGCAGCGGCCCGCCAGTCATACGGGTCACGGTGCACGTTGAGCGCGAGGGTGCCGTCGACGTCCACCATCCACGCGTTGGGTCGGGAGACCGATTCATTCCTCATCCGACCTCCGTTCGCTTCGTCAACCTTCGCCGTCCCAGTAGAGGTTGGCCCCACAAGTGGTTACTTATCCGGCATGCGGTCCGGCTCTAGCACGGGACGAGCCTCAGTGAAACTACAGCGCTTGTATGACGCGATCTAGCCAAGTTTGTATCCATGGCGATCCGTCTGCGGCGTTATCGTGGGTTCATGACCGGTGAGTATGCGACTGCGCAGACGCATCGGGTGGCGGATGACAACGCCGCGCTTGCCTTTGATGAGGAGGATCTCGAGCTAGAAGAAACGGATAGTCAGGATCCGACTGCTATCCCCGCCCCGCGCCTGCGCGCGGCAGCGGAGACAACGGCGCCAGGCGACATGTACCAGCGAGTCAGGCAACTAGTGCCAGCTGAACAGGAGCTTCTCACCCTCGATGCTGGTACATCTGCTCTGGAAGGTTTGCGGCAACTTGGCCGGCATAGCTACTCGCAGGCCCCAGTGATCAGCGCCCGAGGTTGTATCGGAGTGTTTTCCTACCGATCATTCGCTCGGACGGTCGCTGCCTTCCCCGAGGGGAAGAGCGGATTCGCGCAGATTGCGGTCGAAGACTGCATCGAGCAAATCCCTTATGTACGCCTCGAGGACAACATCGCAGATATTTTCGACAAACTCGATCGCTACAACGCAGTCTTGGTTGGCGAGCCGACGCGGCTACTTGCCATTACGTCATCCATCGATGCGCTGAACTACCTGTACGAGATCGCCAACGGTTACGTTCTCATGCGTCAGATTGAACTTGCACTTCGACACATAATTCGGTTTTCGACGACCGCAGAGACGCTTGCCGAATGTGTCAGCGCTGCGGTCACACAAAAGTACGTCCAGCAACGCCGCGATGCACCCGAACGCCTCGAAGAGATGGACTTCTCTGACCTCTACACCATCATTACCAGCGGTCGTACGTGGTCACACTTCACCTGCGTCCTAGGTGGAAACCTCGATCTAGTGAAGACACGGCTCGCAGGGCTGTCCACGATCCGCAATGACCTTTTTCACTTTCGCCGGCAGATCAGTGCGGAAGAGTACGAGACGCTCGCAATGACTAGAAACTGGCTGCTCCTCAAAATCGACTTCGCCGAAGCGGCGATGGGCAGCGCAATATGAGTGATTCCGAGTCGATGCATAATCTGACCGCTGATCAGCGGCAACTTGTCGAGGCCGTCACTAGCGGTGAATCCACCCGACTACTCGTAGTTGCTCCACCCGGAACGGGCAAGTCTCACGCAGTGGTGGCAGCCGTTGTCGAGTTGCTTGCGCGCGTTCCCAACGCACACGTTCTAATGCTGGCCCCCAAAGCACTATGCGCATATCAACTCGCAATGCTTGCGGACCGGCTTCAATTCGGAACTTCAGTCGTAGAAGTCACTGGCAGGGTCCTGGACACCGATATCAGCATCCACAGTCGGGATGGCGATAGCGGATTACCCCCCGGTGTGTACGTCGTCTCGACTGGTCTCGCTAAGCGAGACGACATCAGCGCCAGACTTGCTGCCTCTGAGTGGGACCTAGTGGTCGTTGACGAAGCCCACGGCATTCCAGCGCCCTTGATCGACTTCGTGCTGAGACTCGCAGCGGACGCACGAGTACGCTCACTTGTCCTGTTATCGGTGATGACATTGAAAGATGCCCGCCTAACTGACCGTTTTAAGGCCGTTCCCTGGGCTCGAAAGAACCCTGCAACGTCACCTCGATTCCAAACGGTAATCAGCTATGAGCGCACGCCAGAAGAACAGCAGCTATATCTCCGGCTGACAGAGTTCCTGCGTATTCAAACCAACGACTCGTTCATGAGGGACGTGATCGAACGCGCGTGGCGATCAAGCGCAATCTCCCTTGAACAGGTACTCCTACGCGCGCGGTCACTGCTCGAAATCGGTAAGAGCACAGTCGGGCGGCCGGAGTTTGGACCATGGCCCTCGATAAGCCCGCTGGTACGCAGTGGCCAACCGTCCTCTGGAGACCGAGAAGACAGACCACAGGTGTGGATCGACAGTGCCGCCGCGGCGGCGGGCCTGGACATACTGTTACGCCTCATCTCCGAATTGCGTTCCGACTCCAAGCTCGAAGCCATGCTGGCAGCGATCGAGCATCGCCGCGAACACGGAACTGCCTTGCCGTCCGTGTTCACAGAAATGCGTGAGACCGCCATCTACATCGACGAAGCACTGAATTCACGCGATCAAGTGTCTGTGCGTGCTGAAGGTGAGCAGACTGACTTGGAACGTGCCAAGGCCATTGGCACGGCCGGTGCGATCGTGGTCGCGACCGATGCGGGCATCCAAGGATTCGAGTTGGCCACGGACACCATCCTCAACTATGACCTGCCGCGTTCACGTATTCGAATGCAGCACCGGTGGGGGCGAATTGACCGGATCGGCCGCGAGCAGCCTGCCACGATGTTGGCGCTTCGGGATACATCCGAAGTGGACCCCATCGAGGACGAACTACTCCGGCTCCACGGGTTCATCTGATTACGGTCCTTGCGCAACATATGTAATCCACCGCAATGTTCGTAGCCTCAGCGACTTCCGGATCCACTTCTTCTCCCCTCATTCCCCTTGATGGTGCGTCTCGTAGATCTTCTCCGTGACCTGTCTCGGGCTTGACTATGCGTCACTCAGGTCGGAAAGGGGGATTCTTGGTGAGTTTGAAGTGCCGACCATACCGGCAGGCAACGGTGTCGATGCTGTTGCGGAGCCGGTATAACGGTCGGGCGCCCAACTGGCACACGAGTCCGATCAGCCGCGCCTAGGCCCAAGCGAAAGGTCCATCGTAAGCCGCTGCGCCAATTGAGCCGGGAGCGGAACGCGATCCTCTTGGCGGTCGGTGGCAATTTCACCAGAGTCCGGTGTTTCCCCCATGACCACGCCGAACCACCGCTCACGGTCCTTAACGACACGGAACATCTTCTCGTCGTGGGTACCGCCGATATAGGGCTCATAGATGACCACCGGCTGTCGAACTGCTTCAGCCTTTGAACCAATGCGGTCGATTCGTCCGGTCCTTTGCTCCAGGGTGCTCGGATTCCAGTCGAGGTCATGGTGGATGACGTAACGACAATCCTGTTGTAGGTCAACACCTTCCGACATCACCGAGCTGGCGACTAAGACCTCGGGAAAGAATGGCGTATTGAACGCGAGCATAAGACGTCTTCGGGTATCCCGCTTGACCGATCCGTTGGCGAGTCGGACGTTGGGCATCAGCACCGCGCGTCGATTAGAACCCTCGGCGGGATCGAAGTCCGCCGCGGTGGCAACGATGCCACCCGTCTGTATACCGTTCAACGTCTCAAGGACTTCGGCTCGTTCCTGCTCGACTTTCCGGCTCAGCGTGACCGCGAATGCGCGGATCCGATCGCTCAGCGTGGCCCCTGACATATTGCGTTCCAAGCCGGCGAGCAAGTCATCGACTGTCGTCGTCCGCGAGAGATCGATGTAGCGAACGAGAAACGATGGTGTCCGCATGAATCTGATCGCCACGTCGGCGGCTTGGTCTTTGGTTGCATCGTCGAACTCCACCAAGAGCGATCGGATCTTGTCTCTAAAGCGCGCGTACCCGCGAGAGTCGATACGCAGCAGTCGCTCCCCGATACGATCAAGCTCCGCAAGGACTTCTCCTTCCTCAGCGGGGTTCATCCGAAGTCCCTGGGCTGCGCGGTAGACGACCTCTTCGCGAAGGGCTCGTGAAATGTGTGCGCGGAGGGCACGGCCAGTCTCCACGTAGAAACAGAAGACAAGGACCTTCTCGCCATTGCGCCAAAGCTCTCGTACCCGTTGGACCGTGGCTTCGACCTTCGGGTGGGATCCCCACATGTCGGACTTCGCGTCCGGCAAGGCGGCTGAAATCCGATCGAGATACCAACGCAACTGTTGGTTGATCTCAACCGGGCTTTGATCGTTGTCGGCTACTTCGTCGAGTTTGGCGACCCGGTTGCGTCGTGTATCGGCATAGGCCTCGAAGGAGGAGGCCAATCCGTAGGCGAAGTACTGGCGGGTAGACCTTTCTCCGTCGGATCCTTGAAGTGCAGCAATCGCCTGCGCGCGAGCGGCGAGCAGAAAGGGAAGCGTGGCGGTCCCCGTGACGGGGATTCCCTTGTCGCTAAGTGTGTTATCGAGTATCGACTTCCCTGGCCGATAGAGCCGCCGCTGCGCTCTGTCGTTCTTGACGTGCCGGATTACCCATGGCCGAAGTAGGGTTTCGGCCTCATCGATGTCACGGGCGGCATCTTCTGCGATCTGCAGTGCAGTACGCAATGCCTCCGGCTGCGCGTCAAGAGGTTCAAATGCGGTCAGTTCCTCGACGAGGGTGCTATCGAGGGGGTCGATGCGCGACCATGCCCGCTCTAGGCGCAGGGCGCTGCTCTGTGCGCGGTCCAGAGCACGTCGCAACTGGTCTAGCTGGTTATCGAAGCTTTCGCGGGCCATTGCCGAAGGCCAACGCACTCCGTGAAACCGGTTCAGAACATGGAGTAACTCATGGTGGCCCAACTGAAACGGTGTGGCCGTCAGGAACAGCATCTTTTCGAAGATGTCTCCGAGCGGCCCCCGAAGGGCCTCAGCGTCCTTCTCCGCGTCTTCATTGTCGAAGAGGTGGGCGAGCCGGTTGGGATTCTTAACGTGGTGTGCCTCATCGAGAATCAGCAATGGGAGCCGGCTACTGAACGCCTTGAGGCAGTGCGGCCACGTGTCATTCAGGGCCGTGTGCAGTTCCCGCCGGGCGGCACGTAATCGAGATTCGTACGTAGCGGTTGTCCGTAGTGGGATCGCATCCAGCGCGTCACGCAGCGACGTGAGATCAACCTTCTTGAGTGCCGCTTCCAGACCGCGCGGCACTGGGTCGTCATCCAGGGGATTCCCCGGCTTATGCAACTGCCAGACCTTGCGCCAACGGCTGGTGGGTGACTGCAGCAGTTCCAGAGCGAGTTCGGTGCCGAACTGTCTGTCGTTAAGGAGTGAACTGGCCGAGCGGGCGACAGCTTGCTGAAGGATGTGGGCGTTCCTCCGGCGCGGCATTGCGCGGCGGAGTAGCGCCAAGCGCATGAATGGGTCGTGGAGGTTGGTTGTCAGCGCGCCGTGGGTCATGAAGATCAAGTGCGATCTGGTGGCGGCCGGGTCGTCCAGAAGCTTGAGGAAGTCGCTGCCACGCCGAATGGTTTTGGATGCCCGTAACCCGTGGTCGGGCGGTAGGCAGCGCTCAGCGAACACTGCCCACTCCGTGGGCCACTTTTCGGCGACAGAGGGCGGGACCATCACCACGACTGGCTTGCGTCGCTGGGTGGCTTCGAGTACGGAAACGGCGACGGCAAGAGCGACGTAGGTCTTGCCCATGCCTACTTCATCAGCCAAGACGAGACCCGGTTGTTCAGCCAGACGATTGAGAATCTCGGCGGCCGTCAGTTGTTGACGGTCGGCGTCCGAATTGGAGATCCGGTCGTTTCTCAGGCTCACCTTCGGGCTCAGTACCCACGTCACGCGCGTGCCTTCTTCAGCGCGTCACGCGCGTAGTTGTCCAGCGCCGGATCAGGAGCTGCATCGAGTTCCCCGAGTCGGGCGGCGATCGAGTCGACAGCCTCCTTGACCAATGCCCGCACCGTTTTCCGGTCAACTCCTGGCGCGACCTGATCCCACTCGACGGCGGCGATGGTGAGGGCCAGTTCGGCGAGGCGGAAGTGCGCTTCTCCGGGCAGGGTCTTCTCGTCGGCTGCGGCTCGTCCGAGCCCGTCAGCAATGGCGATCGGCCCGACTGGACCGCGGAGCCGCCATTCAAGAACGTCGAGACTCGTTGCGGGACGGCTTAATCGCTCCTGGAGTCGCCACAGCGCCAGAGACAGGTGCCGGGCTCTCTGCAGCAGGAGTCCGCTGTCGTCAAACCTCTGTAGCGGGTCAAGAACGAGGGTGAGTCCTTCATCGACGGCGCGCTGCTTGCGGCGGAGTTCGCGTTCCAGCGCAATTGGCAGGGGGCGTGTTGAGGCTAAGGCGGCTAGGAGGACGTCGACCGATATTTCATTGAATTCGGGTGGAGCAGGAAGCGCTCCCCGGTCCTCGGCGTTGACTATCCAGGTGGCTTGGCATTGCTGGCACTCGGCGTCCCAACGCACCAGCAGGTAGGAGGGCAACGCATCGTCGGTCACAGCCAATGCAATTTGCTGCGGTGCGCCGTCAGCTCGCCAGCCTTCGGCGGTCAGGAGCTTTTTTCCGATTGGACTAAGGATGTCCCAGGTTTCCGGAAGCGCCTCGGCATCGAGTTGTAGGAATAGGCGCGGAGGAGCCGCGGCGTCGAGGGTGCAACTCACAAATCCGAATGGGAGAATCGGGGTTGTCGGTTCATCCTCGTCGGGGAGAACTCGCCAGTCCAGGTCGTCTGGGTCGATCTCCGCGCCCAGGCACGCCAACGATCGAAGGTGTTTTGCCGTCTTCGACCGAGTCGGGCAACCGAGCCACAGGTTGAGTTCGTGGTGTCCGTGGTTTGGGTAGAGGCCAAGGCCTGCCCCGGTCATGTTCGATGACCCGATCATCGCGGCCATCCATTGGTCGCTCTCCAGCAGCAGCATTTTGGCGTGCAGGGTCCGGCGCTTGTCTGGATCGGGGGTATCGAACTCGCGGATGACCGCCCCTGTCTCGATCTGGGCGAGTAACGATTCCGGTGCATGGACTGTCTGGGTTAGGGAGTCGACTCCCACGACGAAGGTCATGCTCCGTGCTGCGGCAGGGCGGCCGGTCAGCATTCCTCGAACTGCCTCGACGGCTGGTGCCGGATCGGTGCTATCCCAAAATGGCGACAGCATCGTGGCGCGCAACGGCTGTGCACCCCGCCATACGTCGCCGAGACGATCCAGGGGCCTGGTGCCGGGCCGGGCGGGTGCGACGGCGAGGCGAAGGTCACCGCTGCCCGTTCGTGGGAGGTCCAGTGCCGCAACGCGATCGGCAAGAAGGTCGACTGTGCTGAGTGCGCGCTCCTTCGGCCCGCTGACGGGACCCGGCACGAGTTCGACAAGTCGCCGGAGTTCGACCACCAGCGTATCGATGACATCCCTTGCTACGCGGCACTCGGCGTTGAGATCGATGGCAAGCGACAGTTCGACTTGACGACGGTAGCCGGCCGAGGTCAGGTTGGCGGAACCCAAGATGATCCGAGCCGATCGCTCCCAGATCAGGGCCGCGACTTTGGCGTGCAGAAGACCGCCGCCGAGCGCGGTGACTGGAAGCAAGTCCCAGCGGAGGTTCCGTTTCTCCGCGGGGGTGCTGCGATCGATGAGCACCGATATCTGGGCTTCGCTGAGCCGGTCCTCTTCTTCTAGCAGGGCCGCAATCGATGAGATCCTGTCGCCTTCTGCAGACGTGGTCGACAAGCTCAGGAAACGAGCCAGACATTCCTCAGTGAAGAAGTCGGACTCGAACGTAAAGCTGGTGGCAAGGCAGGCAACTGGCTGACCGGCCCCATCTGGCGGCGCCCAAGAGTCCAGCAATCGAATGTCGCTCATCGGGCGGTGTCTTCGACAAAGCGCCGCAGCGTGGCGATCCGGACAGGATGGACAAACGCTTCCGACAGCTGGGGCCGGTCGGCAACCGCATAGGGAACGCGAACGATCACTCCCCCTCGGAAGGGCTCGAACCATGGGCTCTTGCCACGTGGCGGTTTGTCGGCCTGGATTCGCTTATGATGGGCCAGGAGAAGCTCTACTAGTTCACCCGGCGGTCGCGGGATGGCGAATTCACCCAGCCGCTCCTCCAGCAGTCCGTCCATCTCGATCGCGGACATTCGCTCCACCGCCTCTCGATAGCGAATGGGAATATCGCGTGCGTAGCGCGCAAACGTCGGATCGAGTCCCATCGATAGCGGCGTGAGAGGCTCAAAGCCGAGTGCGTAGGAGACCCAGCACAAGGTCCGGAAGGCCGCGTCGATCAGTTGCGCAAGTCGCTCATACGCGACGACTGCATCGATGATCCTTTTCAGACCGGGTGAACACGATGGTCGCAGTGCCGCGAGGGTTGCGGCCTCGGTCATCTCGCCTCTGATGCCGGTCAGGTGCTTGGCTAGTTCAGCGCGGGTTTCGTGCTCGCCATCGCTGATTAGTGACCGAAGCACTCGGCGCTCGAGTGGCCCGGCTTCGTCGGGCCGCAGGGATGTGGCCAGATCACCGAACAGCCAGCTACGTGGCTTCGTCATGCATCTGCCGTTCCGCAGGGCATCGCGTACCTGGTCGCGAATCTGTGCTCTCAGTCCTCCGCCCTTGGTGCCGCTCACTGCGTCGGTGAACCCGTCGAAGCCCTGCTCGTACTCCCAGGTCCGGGTGAGTTCAGCACACCGGGGGCCTGGCTCGAGTTCGCTGCTGACGACGCCCGCGTCGATGGCGAAGGGCTTGTAGACGCCGTTGAACCCGAACACCGTTGGACTTTTCAGATAGGTCGCCGCTGATAGGCGCTCATTACGGTTGACGACGGCCCGGGTCTTCTGGCTTCCGGGCACGCCGGTGGGCATCTCCTGCGGCGAAAGTCGCCTTACCAGGGCTTCGATGAGGACCCACTCGAAGCAGATCGCCGGTGTGGAAATGTCGTCGCCAGGTTTTTCGTCTGCCAGGGTTTCACAGGCCACCGACCCGACTGCCATTGCAGTGACAAAGCGGATCGACTGCATTCGCGCCCGAACACCGGGTACTAGTTGATCGGCCAACCGATCTGAGATCACGGCCAGCCCCATCGGGTCGAGGCTTCCTTCGCCTGTGACTCCGGGATCCCAGGCCGTTAGTTCAGGTAGCGCTAATCCTGCCAGCGTCATGATTGCGGACTGGGTGTTCGATCAAAGGGCCCCCCACAGAACAACGCGGCCGTCTTCTTCAACGCCGAGGAGCACATTTCCCTCGACAGGGAGACAAGCCCATCGTCGTCATTCCACACATCGTTGGCGAAGTAGTGATCGAACTCCTCCCGACGCCTCTTCGGCGCCGCGTGGTCTATCGCGAATATTCGCTTTGCCATGAAGTCCAGTCCCTGACTCATACAAGATCCAATGTCGCACCGTCCATGATCTGCTGGACGGCAATGACCTTGGGGGCCGTTTGGACGAGGATGTCGACGCCTGGCGCCGGCCGATAGACCAAGACTGTTGTCTCGTCGCCGCGGATCTCCGCTGGTTGTCCGATCAGCCCGGTGACTTCATCCAGCGTCATGCCTTTTCGAATCTGACTGAACTTCTCTCGCCACAATGCGTCCCCTGCCACGCGGGTAGCTGAGGTCAGGCTGCTGGCATCGATCGTCACTTCACCGACCGTGACTTCGTCACTGGGCTGATCCAAGCGAAGAGTCAGCACCTCGTGCCTTTCCGATGCACGTCCGTAGTTGGTGTAAACGTCGACGATGACGGTGCAACTGCCGGAAATCATCTGCTGGTGGGAGCCGTAGTAGTGAGCTTTGACGGTGTAGGCGCCGGAGTAGGCCCTGTGCAGCACGTACTCTTCGGGTCCGTATCCCTGGGTGAAGTCACGCGAGACCAGTCCGCCGATCTGTGTCCGGTTGTGGCCGTAGTAGGCGTGCTCGCCGGTCGGTTCGAACACGTGCAGGTCGATGTCGGTGAGGTCGGCGTCCCAGGACATGCTGATGCGCACGTCCAGATCGAGCAGCCGGATCAGCCGGCTGTCGATCTCTGTCGGAATCGCGATGCCCTTCTGCTGTGCGAAGTGGATGAGCCGGTTGAGTTCCATCAATGCGATGATCTCGATCTCCGGGAAGTTGGCCCAGCTGTTCAGGATCACGTGATGCAGCAGGTCCATCGCGCGGAGTGCGTCGGCCTGGTCGCCGTTTCGTTCCCAGCGGCGGCTCAGGGCCAGTGCCAGGTCTCGGTGGGATTGGGGCTCGTCGCCGCGGGCCTCCCGGACGCGTTCGAGGATGGCGATGGCCAAATCCAGGTCGTCGGCCTGTTGCAGCCGCCAGGCGAAACTGCGCATCAGAGCCGGGTCATCGAGTCCGGTCTCCACCAGGTTCGACAGGACACGGATCCCCAATTCCTTGTAGCCGCAACTCAATAGGTAGTCGCCGCAATCGAGGAAGAAGGCGGGGCTGGCGGCGTACTCGGGGCGCTGTCCCAGGTAGACCGCGTAGGCCTCCTCGGCCGCGCCCTCCCGCATCTCGGTCAGATAGGGCGTGTCCGGTGTCCAGGGCTTGATGCGGATGGCGCCTGCGGCCGAAGGCAGGTCCGCTCCTCCCGGAGCTGCCAGGTCATGGTCCGCTCCTCCCGGAGCTGCCAGGTCATGGTCCGCTCCTCCCGGAGCTGCCAGGTCAAACCCCGCAACTTCCAAGTCATCGAGATCTATTCCGCCTGCTAGGGCGAAGTCCGCCTCGAAAGCCCCTGCGGCCGCCGGGGGTGCTGCCATCGCCGCGAAACTGCCGCCGGCTTCGCGGCTGGGGGCAGGTCCTGCCCGACGGGCCCTTGGCATGTCGTCCCGATCGTTGGCTTGGGAACCTGGACGCGGTCCGGCCGTGCCCGGAGCACCCTTCCTGGGGCGTCGGTGACTTTCATCTACAGGGCGGAAGTCGAATTCCTGTTCCCACCACTGCACGCGTTGCTGCCAGAGATCGATGACCCTGTCCAGATGCGATGCCCGGCTTTGCTTGTCGGCCTGGGTGTGCTCTGCGATGCGGGCGTCGTACGCTGCTCGCATTTCCGGCAGGCTGGCCGGCGGCTGGATTCGATATTCGAGGTACTGCTCGAGGCTCTCTAGGACGAGAAGCGAGGTTCCCGGTGTGACCAGCCCGTGCGTGCGGGCAACAGTCAGGATTTCCTCGGCGGTGGGTTTCAGCGTCAGTCCTAGCACCTGGGTCTGCAGACCTGCCCACGCGCGGGCCACCAGATCGCCGACGCCAGCGTCTGCCCGGCTGACTGTCGCAGTTTCCGGTGTCCTGCCCAAGCCGGCGACGGCCAGCGACGCCTCGCTCTTGGTCAGCCGGCCGAGGACCGCCACGCGGCCTTGGCCGGCGATCACATGGGTGTCCGCACAGCCGTCGGACTCGACGATCCGCGGGGCTTGGCCACCGGAGACGATCTCGCGAACTGCGGCGGCGGTGTTGGTGCGTAACAGGTTCAGGTAACGGCCGCCGGTGCTGCGCGCGAGGTGCTGCAGCAGGGCGGCATTGGAATGGGCTTGTCCCGTCACGGCGATGATCTGAACCGGGCCGATCTTCGGCAGGCCAGTGTCGATGGTTCCCAGGCCGTCGCTGAACAACAGCCACGCCTCGCATCCAGCGTTGGCGGGCGATGCCAGGTCCAACGCTGTCAGATCCGTTCCACCGTCATAGGGCAGACCCTGCAGATAGGTCAGGAGGTCTGCGGCCTGGCTGTCGCCGGGGGCGAAGGATCGCCGTTCGTCGTCGAGCCGGTTGCGGAAGACGACCACGTCGACCACCGTGTCGTTCCACGCGGCCAGCAGTTCCCGCAACAAGTCGTACTCGCGATCCAGGGAATGGCGGCTACCGGAGGCGTCCCAGGCGATCGCGACGCGTTTCGGCATCCAGGCCTGCTCGTCTCCTCGCTCGCTCAGCATGCTGCTGATGCAGAAGAAGGATTCCCCGTCCTTGTTCTCGACGGTGGTGAATCGGTCGGGCAGATCGGGCAGTCGGATCTGCAGGTCCTCGGCAGGCAGCCCCCTGCCGAGTGTGGCTTCGGCGACCCAGCGATCCTCCCAGCGATTCAGGGCCATGTTGCCCAGTCCGCCGCTGATCACCGGTGCAACCGGAGCCTGGACGACTTCCGCACGCAGTGACACCGACTCGATGTTGGCCGCGTGGGTCAACGGCAGGTGGTAGGCAGCCTGATTGCCGTCCACCGTCAGATTGCTGATGTAGGTGACCCGAACCGTGCGGGCACCGCGAGGCGGGATCGGGTAGATCCGCGTCCGGTAGACGTTGCCCTGGACTTGCTCGAGGAGACCCGGGTCGGCGCCCTTGCGTTCCTCGGCCTCGAGAATCCGGCGGGCCTCCTGCTTGGGGACGACCACCCCGTCGACCAGCTGGCCGTCGACATCCAAGGCGTAGCCGCAAACCACGGCGTTATCGGGCAGCGGAAAACTGAGATTGCCCTCCAGCACGCGATCGTTCGGGTTGTAGAAGCGCATCGTCTGCGTCGTCTCGGCCAACAGACCGCTGACCTTGACCTGGATCTCCAGGCCACTCAGTTCGATGGTCCGTTCGCCGCGGGGCGCCTCGATATAGGGCAACCGGTCCTCGGGGGAGAACTGACGGTCAACCGATTGTCCGAAGAACCAAAACATGAATCCGCTCCCTATCGACTGGCACTCTCGTGCACA
>JAIBBE010000250.1 GCA_019694835.1 Fimbriimonadaceae bacterium
GCGACGACGAGCGGCCCGGCGCCCTGTCGGCGGCCCTCGACTCGGTAACGACCGAGGCGGCGAAATCCCTCGCCGAAGCGGTCAAGCCGATCCAGGATGCCCTGCTGGGCAGCGGCCCCACCGCCCTCCCCCAGGTGCTCGAGGTCCGCGTGCTGGACGCGCTGACCCGGGGCACCCGCGCGGCACTCGACAGGCTGTTCGACGTCGAGGGTGGCAGTCCGCTGATGACGCACCTGGCCAACGGCGAGAAGGCTATCGCCGCGCTCCGCGAGGAGAACACGGCGATCGAAGGACGGCTGCGTGCCGAGATAATCCAGCTGGCGGAAAAGGTTGTCGCCCAACAGTCGCAGAAGCCGACGCCGGTCGAGGCGGGCAACACCTGGGAGTCCGACACCCTCGACGACATCGCCCGCGTCACGACGATCCTCGGCGACACAGTCGAGCCGGTCGGAAGTTCGACCGGACACGGCAGGAGCAAGGCCGGCGACCACCTCCTGCACGTCTGCGATGCCGACCTCGATGGCATCCGGGTGGCCATCGAATGCCGTACGGGCTCCTCGCGGGCCCTCACGGTGGCCCAGTTGCGGGAGATGGTCGAGAACCGCGAAGCCCACGCCGGGCTGCTCCTCAGCCCGACGACTGAGGCCCTGCCCCGGGATGCGCGTGCCTCCGGGTTCCGGGTGTACCTCGCCGAGCGCGTCGTGGTGCTCCATTACGACCGCCTTGATCCGACCGGCGAGCAACTGCTGGCAACAGCCATCCAGGTGGTTCGGTTGCTCGCCCGGCTGGCCGCCACCTCGGGCGGCGCACTGGACGAGCGCGAGCAGATCCGCGACGGCTTCGCGCGCATCGAGACGGCGTTGGGCCACCTGAAACCGTTGCGTGCGGCGGTGACCGGCATCGAGAAGGAAACCGGCGTAGTACGCAAGCACGCATCGGAACTCGAGAACGAGATCCGCCGCGTGATCATCGACCTCACGGCCACGTTCATGGCGGCGTAGTACTGGCGGATGAAAGCGGAGTGGGTGGGTGGCGTTTTCACCCGCCCACTTCGCTGACTGACCCAGGCTGCATTCCACAGCTGGCAGCTCCTCGCATCTGGAGAATCGGGCAGGCCGGATAGGCCCGCTAGAACGGCGACCGGCAGCTGTTTTCACTGGAAGGCGAGGAACGCGCTGGAGAGTTTGCCTAGGCTGCCGAGACATGGTTACCAAAAGGCGTTTGGAGACCCGCGCAGTAAAACTGGGGGATCTTGTTCAGGACTATCGCACCGGCCGCATTGTGATACCTGAGTTCCAGCGTGACTACGTCTGGGCTCCGAACAAAGCCCCGACGCTGTTGGATTCGCTTTACAAGAGTTATCCCGTTGCTTCCCTGCTGCTCTGGCGGAACGCGGACTACGAGCGCGCTCGCCGCAGGACGCCCAAGCCGGCGCGCGAAGTGAGCAACTGGCTAATCGACGGTCAACAACGGCTCATGACCATCTCGCGTTCCATGTACGGCGACGACGAGCGGATCGAAGTTGTCTTCAACGCCGAGAGTGAAGAATTCAGACTAATTAACGCCCGGCTGGCCAACGACCCTGCCTGGGTCAGAGTTTCACTGCTGTTTGATGACGACAGCTGGCGTGATATCCGGGGAGAATTGCCGACCGGACCCAAGGGCCGCAGAACAGAGGCTGCATACGACCGAGTCCGCGCCATAATGGATTACGAAATTCCTGTTGTGACGATGATTAATCACCCCTTCGACGATGCGGTGGAAGCATTCACTCGCATCAATAAACTCGGTGTCAAATTGAAGAAGCAAGACATCGAGAACGCGAAGACCGCAGCCCAGCACTCTGGCTTCATTTCAGAAGATGTCGTTCCCTACATGGAGAAGTTAGATGCCGCCGGATTACGGCGGCTCTCTGTCATGCACCTGTTCCGCGTCTGCGAGTCTGTGGCAAGACCGGATGGAAGAACTCGCACACCACTCCACGAGTTGAAGAACGCCGAAGTCAAAGCTGCCTGGAGGGTGACCGAAAAGGCTGCGCTTGAAGCGCGCCGAATAATCCAGTCGGAACTCGGACTGGTCAATATGGACATCATTTGGTCTGGAGCACTGCTTGTTCCTCTCATCGCGATGCTGGCCAAGAAAAGAAGCGCGAGAGACTCGAACCCAAGGGCGATGATCGGCTGGCTGGCTTTAGCGGCTTTGCACCACCGCTACAGCAAGGGTGCGAATACGGCCCTGGACCAGGACGTGCGTGCTTGTAGGGCGGAAGATCCGATTGGAGCGCTACTAGGGAACCTGCGTCAGTATCACCGTGAAGCCCTGCTTTCGACGCCAGAAGACTTCAAAGCCGCCCTCAACGATCGCAACGGGCTGTTGGCAGCGTACATCGCATGCCGGCACCGCGCGATGAAGGATCTCTTTACCGGCCAAACGATCATCTTGCAGGAATCGATCGACCGGCATCATATCCTTCCGCGGCGCCAGTTTCCCGAAGCCGACCGAGCGAAAATTGCTGATCAGATCGCCAATATCTCCTTCATCACCAGTGAGGTGAACAGCTCGATCAACCAGACGAGTCCGGAGGTGTACCTCAAAGATATTCGGCCGGATATCCTTGCAAGCCAGTGCATTCCGGAAGATTCAACTCTGTGGTACATCAACAAATCGAGTGCGTTTTTCAGGGCCAGGATGTCACTGTTGTCCGAGGCATTCAACGACTTTGTGCGCGAGTGCCTGCCAGGTCGGCACTTGAGTTAGGCGCAGGGACAGCTGGGCGGTCAGTTGGAACACCTGGCCGAGCAAGCATCGACGTCAGTACGCCCCCGACATCCTTGGGAACGCACTTCAGGTTGCGGACTTGGTGTTCTCTTCCATACCGGCGTCGACCCCAGCGTCGGGGCAGGTGAGTCAATGCCGAGATGGCCGGAATGCCGGTGTTACGGTCAGCGCGAGAGCTGGCTCAAGAGGTCTGGGAGGCCATCTATTGATCGAGGTTGTATCCCTGTTCACCGGGGCGGGGGGATTGGACTTAGGCCTGGAGTCGACAGGGTACTTCGACATAACTGCACGAATCGAAGCGGAACCCGAATACTGCAAGACGATCGCTGCCTCCCAGAAAGCGGGTGTACTTCGTGACGCGGCGATCTTCGAGAGCGACTTTTTGGAGGTAGATCCCGGTTCTGTCTGGACCCACCCAAAACCGGAAATCCGCGGTGTCATAGCAGGTCCGCCTTGTGAGAGCTTCTCATCGTTCGGTCTCAGAAAGGGCCACAGCGACCCACGTGGACAGTTGCTTTTCAAGCTTATTGAATGGATAGATCAGTCAGATGCCGATTTTTTCCTCATAGAGAACGTTCCTTCTCTGACCCAGGGCGAGAATCGGCCCGGATTCGAACGCCTAATCAAAAAATTCCGTTCACGTGGTTTCGCAGTTGATTTCCGAATACTCAACGCAGCAGACTACGGTGCCGCGACTTGGCGAAAGCGTGTAATTGTTTTGGGATTACGGGGCTCTAACCCCTTGGCGTTCCCCGAGCCAACCCACGCGGATCCGAACGGCCGTGACTTCAAGCATCACAGGACGCCATGGGTTACATCTGGTGACGCACTCAACGGGCTCCCTTCGCCGGCTGCGAAAGCGCCGGGGTCGCCCTCGGGCCATGTCCTAATCGCCCACACGGAACCAGTCACTGAGCGTTTCAGAGCCCTCGGTCCTGGAGCATTCGATCCCGTCCGCCGACGTCGCCGTCTTGCATGGAATAGGCCAAGCCCGTCCCTCGTAGCGGGAAACCTGACGGGGACCCGCGCGCATATTCATCCACTTGAGCCTAGGGAGCTCACAAACCGGGAATGTGCTCGAATCCAAGGTTTTCCGGATTCGTTCGACTTCTCTGGATCACGTTGCGCGGTAGCGAAACAGATTGCCAACGCGGTTCCAGTCGCCCTCGCCCAACAAATCGGTTACGCGATCGGTCGACAACTGGACGAGGCGTCAACGGAAGATCGCAAGCCCAGCCCGAGCCCCTTGTTGAGGAATCCCGTTGCTGTCTGACGCGAATGCATCCGCACGCGGAACACTATCGCCCGTAGTTGAGTAGTCATGGGTTCGAGTCAACTAATTGGAAAGCGAACCCGCGGTTTGATCGACCCCGTGACGACCTTGGCGGCCGCAGACGAGGCGCTGGCTAAACTCGCGGCCTCAAAGCCTCAAGCTGTTGAAGATTTTCGCACTCTTAAATATCGATACGCTCGGGAATGCCGCTCCTACTACAGTGTTGCCGCTTTGTCGCGCCGGGCTCTCCTGGAAGACGAACTGCGGTCTGCGGCGTACGCAAAGCTGTTCCGGCTTCGGTCTAATCTCGAGAATTCAATCATTGGCGATCTCGATTTCTGCGGCGAAAGAGGTGATCTCGAGAAGATTTGGGCGTCAAAATCCTTTTTTGGCGTCTCAGCCAAGCAGGGCGTGAGCATACGATACGCACTGGCCAGTTGTGTACCTACTCGTGATTGCGGCGCGCGTTGCTACGCACATGATGGCCGCGATCGCGAGATTCATCACTTGTTCCGGGGTGCTCTCAACTACTACTTCGGCCAGAAATATGAGACTTCTGCGGCTGATGAGCGTCGGCGCTTGCTCGGCCTCTTGTCCAATGCGGTTGCCTACGGCGTGTCTGCCGCGCGCAGCGATCAACTCGCTGCCCAGAGAGAATTGGGAATCTTGCGGGCTCCGCGCATCCGCTTCTCTCACGTTGGCGAGATCGCTTCCACCCCGGAATTCGCGAACGCCGTTGCGCTGCAGGTTCGATCGATCGATCCGGAAGTGGCGTGCGTGATTTACACGCGACACCCCAAAGCCCAAAGCCTGGACAGCAGAATGTTCGTAATCAATTTCACGCTCGAGGGCGATGACGATCCGCGACGTCGATGGATTCCCCCCACCGCCCGCATTGTTTCGAGCGCGTGGAACGGGCAGTTGTCTTCTCTCGCGGACATCAATTTCCTGGAGCACCATGTGGCGGGCGTAGCTCAAGCCACCGGCCGCGGAGCCATATGTCCAGTGACGCTCGACCACGCCCGGAATTCCAGTTGTGATGTCGCACAGTGTCAGCTGTGTTTCGTCCCTCCCGCGGAAGGACTTCCTCGGTGAGGCTCAATCTGAAGGCAATCGAGAAAAGGGTAACGCCGCTCGCTCGCCGCGAGTCCTACGACCGAGGATTCATTTTCGATCTTCTGCTGGCTTACGGGAAGCCGCAAGGAAACGTCACTCGGCTACGCAAGGGGTCACTGAATGTGGCCGATGACCCCGCGACGGAAGTCGCGCAAAAAAACGTCGTCTACTTCAAAGAAACCCCAGGTGATCCGCTCGCGTTGATCGATGAGCTGAAGTCGTCACCGGCCGTGGTGCGATACAACACCCGGTTTGTCGTCGTAACCAACTACATCGAATTGGTCGCCGTCGACACAAAGACCGGCGAAAACCTCATGATCCCTATTCGGGATATCGATCAGCATTTCACCTTCTTCTTGCCTTGGGCCGGCATGGAGAAAGCTCAGTACGTTGCCGAGGCCCACGCCGACGTCAAAGCAGCGGGGCGGATGGGCCAGCTCTTCGACGAGCTCGTCGGGGCGAACTCCGGTCTGCTCGACCTACCCAACGGGCGCCACGCGCTTAACGTCTTCTTTACTAGGCTTCTCTTCTGTTTTTTTGCCGAAGACACTGGCATCTTCGGCGACAGCCAATTCACGAATGCTGTCGCATCGCACACTCAAGCTGACGGCTCCGACGTCGCCGAATTCCTAAATGATCTCTTCGTCGCTCTCGACACGGCAGACCCCGCCGACCGGCCAAGCTATCTTGCGGAATTCCCGTACGTGAACGGAAGACTGTTTGCCAAATTGCGCGGCGAGGTTGTGCCCAAGTTCACCAGCAAGGCGCGTGACCTACTAATCGAACTCGGCAAGTTGATCTGGCGTGAGATCAATCCGGACATTTTCGGTTCGATGTTCCAAGCGATCGTCACGCCAGGCAAGCGCTCGGACCTAGGCCAGCACTACACGTCGGTGCCGAACATCCTCAAGACAATTGAACCGTTGTTTCTCGATGGTTTGAAGGAGCAATTCGACGCGGGATACGACAACGTCAAGAAACTTGAAGGCTTGCTCGACAGGATCGGCGCGATTAAGGTCTTCGATCCTGCCTGTGGATCGGGGAACTTTCTCGTCATCGCCTACAAGGAGTTGCGCAAGCTAGAGCACGCTATCCTCGAGCGCCTCGCCGATCTGGATCCCAAACATCAAGTGCTGTTCAATGAATCGAGAATAAAGGTAGAGAACTTCTACGGCATCGAACTCGACGACTTCGCAGTCGAGGTAGCGATCCTCTCCCTGTGGATCGCCAAGCATCAGATGAATACAGAGTTCAGGGAGAAGTTCGGTGTCTCGATTCCATTGATCCCCCTCAAGGAAGCCGGCCAGATCCATCCTGGCAACGCTACCCGGATCGATTGGAACGCAGTTTGCCCTAACAATGGCACCGAAATGATTTACCTGATTGGGAATCCGCCATATGTGGGATCGGTGCGCCAGTCTGCGGAACAGAAGGCCGATTATAAATTTACTTTCGGAGATCGACAATATTCCGGGAACCTCAACTACATAGCGCTCTGGTTCATCAAAGGGTCCGACTACATCAAAGGAACCCGAGCTGAGCTAGCCTTTGTTACTACAAACACCGTCGCGCAGGGTGAGCATGTTGGACTTATGTTCCCAATGATATTTGATATGAATGTCGAGATTGGGTTTGCACACACGGCATTCCAGTGGGACAACAATGCCAGAGGAAATGCTGATGTCACCGTCGCTGTCATAAGCCTCAGAAAGGCAAGCCCCCGCACGAAGTTCATCTACACCGACGGGCTAAAAATCGAAGCCAAGAATATTAATGGTTACCTAGCCGATGGTGACAACGTCTTCATCACCGCCCGTTCGAGGTCAATAGCCCAATTGCCACTGATGGTCAAGGGATCTCAACCGACTGACGATGGCAACCTCATACTGAACCCAGCTGAGCGCAAGCAGCTTCTCGAGGAGTATCCATCCGCGGCGCCCTACATAAAACGTATCGTCGGATCGGTCGAATTCATCAACGACCAGGACCGATTCTGCATTTGGGCGCCCGACGACCAGGATGGGGAAGAGGCTTCCCGGATCCCAGCTCTAAAGCAGCGATTCGATCGGACAGCTGAATTTCGGCTAAATAGTCCCCGCGAAGCGACTAGGAAATTAGCTCAAACCCCACATAGATTCGATGTTGTGAGTTATCGCCCAGTGGAATCCATTGTTATACCGAGTGTGTCATCCGGGCTTCGTGAATATATTCCATTTGGGTTTCTGGGACCCGATACCGTTATATCGAATCTAGCTTATGTGATCTACGACTCAGAGCCGTGGGTGTTCGCGCTCCTGACGTCCAGAATGCATATGACATGGGTGAACGCAGTAGCTGGCCGTAAGCGGATCAACTACCGATACTCAAACACGATTGTTTACAACAACTTCCCGGCCCCACCGCTTTCGGGCGAGCTGAAGGAGAAGTTGATCGCCGCAGCACTGCGCGTCTTAGACGTCCGCGAGTATCACTGCGAGAGGACTCTTGCTGAGCTTTATGACCCCGGTCAAATGCCGCAGGACCTAAGGGCGGCCCACGCTGAGGTAGATGCACTGGTCGATTCGATCTACTCGAAGCGCGCCTACGAGACCGATGAACAGCGCTTGTCGGACTTGTTCGCTATGTATGAGGTGATGACCGCCGCGAAAGGGTCCACAGCCGGCCGAAAATTTGCAAAGACGTCAGGGGGGAACGCAAGTGAACACAATTAGGAAACCTGTCAACGTCGTTGATGTGACGTACGCGCACACTGGCGAGTCGGTTAACACCGATGCGATGGGTATGAGAGAGATGCAGCAGCGAGTCTTCGCGAAGCGCGATGCGCAGCATCTGCTGGTCAAGGCTCCGCCGGCCTCTGGCAAATCAAGAGCATTGATGTTCGTCGCTCTCGACAAGCTTTACAACCAGGGACGAAGGAAAGTGATTGTCGCAGTGCCGGAGCGATCGATCGGTGCTTCGTTCTCGTCAACAAACCTCACGGAGCACGGCTTTTTTGCGGACTGGGAAGTCAGGGATGACAACAACTTATGTACACCGGGTTCGTCACTTGGCAAGGTCCCTGCGTTCGTCAACTTCCTAAACGGGCCAGACGCGGTGCTGGTCTGCACCCACGCGACCTTGCGGTATGCATTCGACAAACTCACACCCGAGGCCTTCAACGGCACGGTCCTGGCGATCGATGAGTTCCACCACGTCTCAGCGGACACCGAGGCCAACCGTCTCGGAGCCCTTCTGCGTGAAGTGATGAACGGTTCGGACATACACATTGTTGCGATGACCGGTTCATACTTCCGAGGCGACTCGGTGCCAGTGCTCGCACCCGAAGACGAGATGAAATTCACGCCAGTTACGTTCAACTACTACGATCAACTCAATGGTTACGAACACCTGAAGTCCCTTGGCATCGGGCACCATTTCTATCAGGGCCGCTACACCGACGCGATCGGCGAAGTTCTGGACCTGGACAAGAAGACGATCGTCCATATCCCGAACGTGAACTCAGGCGAGTCGACGAAAGACAAGATCGAAGAAGTCGGGTTCATCATCGACGCCATAGGGCACGTCGAGAGTACGGATCCCGACACTGGGATCATCAGCATTCGCCGTGCCGATAACGGTGCAGTCATCAAGGTCGCTGATCTCGTCGACGACTCGGACCAGAAAAAACGTGCGGACACCTTGCACTACTTGTCAACCGTCGCTGCCAAGGAACGTGAAGGCGTCGACATCATCATCGCACTTGGGATGGCAAAGGAGGGGTTTGACTGGCCCTTCGCCGAGCATGCGCTGACCGTCGGTTACCGGGCATCGCTGACTGAAGTAATTCAGATTATCGGGCGCGTTACCCGCGACAGTCCCGGTAAGGAGCGTGCTCAGTTCACTAATCTGATAGCCGAACCCGACGCCTCTAAAGGAGAAGTCACGGTTTCGGTGAATAACATGCTCAAAGCCATCACCGCTTCGCTGCTCATGGAACAGGTACTCGCGCAGAACTTTACCTTCAAGGCTGAGCAGGCCGCGGACCCAAACCCGAATCCTCCTGGCACTATCAAGATCTGCGGATTCAAGGAACCGACGACCGAGCGCGTCAAGCAGATCGTCGAGACTGACCTGAACGACTTGAAAGCCACAATCCTGCAAAATGACACCTTCGCCAAAGCCGCCGCGGGATCGCTGGATCCTGAGACTACGAACAAAGTCCTGATCCCGAAAATCATCCGTGAGCGTTATCCCGATTTGGATGACTCCCAAGTCGAGGAGTTGCGACAGCAAGTTGTCGTCGACGCAGTAATCAAGAACGGCGAAGTCCGGCAGGTTGGCGACAAGCGATTCATAAGGATGGCAGAGAAGTTCGTAAACATCGACGACATCAACATCAACCTCATCGACTCCGTCAATCCCTTCCAGCGAGCCTTCGAGGTCATGAGCAAGTCGGTAACCCCCTCTGTGTTGCGCATCATCTCCGATGCAATCATCGCGACGCGGGTCGAGGTCACCGAAGACGAAGCCCTGACGGCTTGGCCGAAGATCCAAGCGTGGGTCAAGATCAACGGGCACAAACCCAACGTTCGTTCTGAGGATCCTATTGAGAAGCGGTACGCCGAGATATTGCTGTATCTGCAACGCAAGAAACAGCAGCGCGATGCCGGCCAACGCGACGCCGAGGAAGAACCATGAGCAACGCAGAAGGCGAGGGCGTCAGACCCAGCGACATTGAGGCTCTGTTCGATTCCGATATCGATGGATTGCTCGAAGTTCCCGAGAAGCCGCAAAACGTCAGTTCTGCGGATCGCCTCGAGCGCGCGTTCCTGGAGATAGTCGAGTTTCGGCGCACGCACGGACGGATTCCGAGTTCCTCAACGCGAAACATCGCTGAGCGCAAGCTCGGAGCGCGACTGGACGGCATCCTTGCGAACGACGAAAAGATAGCGGCGCTAAGGCCGCTGGACGAGTTCGGCATCCTCGACCTTCCCGAGGCGCCGGCGTCGATCGAGGACTTATTGCAGGGCGATGGTCTCGACCTGCTCGAGGATGAGTCCGGGTTGCTCGACGTCTCTAACCTCCCAGTCCGGAAGGCGCCGGACTCGCCCGACTCGGTCGCAAGGCGTAAGAAGTGCAACGATTTCGAGCGTTTCGAGCCCCTGTTCAAGGCTAAGCACGCAGAGCTGGCCGATGGAACCGTCACGCTAGCCCCTTTCAAGGGCCTGCCCACTGTGCAGGAGGGCCGATTCTTCGTGTTGAACGGTCTGATGCTATTCGTGGCGGAAGTGGGTGAGACGAAGACTTTGGTTGTCGGCGGCAAACCTGAGCCGAAGCAACGATTGCGAGCGATCTTCGAGAACGGCACAGAGTCCGCGCTATACCGCCAATCGCTGTCCATTCGGCTTCACGAGCAGGAAGGTCAAGCGGTAGTCCGCACCGGCGTTGAAGACGAGGAGATTTTCGATGCTGATGTCGAGAGCGGCCATATCTATGTGCTTGAGTCGCTGAGCGAGGACCCACAACTGGCAAAAATCGCCGATCTACACAAGATTGGTTTCTCAAGAACTAGCGTCGAAGGCCGGATCAAAAACGCTGAGAAGTCCCCGACCTATTTGATGGCACCGGTGAAAGTTGTTGAGGACTATCGTACTTACAACCTCAGGCCGTCCGCACTGGAGCACCTTCTGCATAGGGTATTCGCCGAGGTGCGCCTCGATCTCACACAGATCGACCACAAAGGCCGTAACTACGACCCGTCCGAATGGTTTGTCGTTAGCCGAAAAGTGATCAACCAGGCGATCAACATGATCATGTCCGGAGAG
This sequence comes from Fimbriimonadaceae bacterium, assembly GCA_019694835.1. Next base: position 10,972 of record JAIBBE010000250.1, read on the forward strand.
ATCGTTGATTACGTGTACGACGCGCGTCTCGGAAGGTTGGTTGAACGAGAAGTCCGGTGATCGGATGCTTCTGGATACGCACTAATCCGAATGTCCGCTCTTGGCTGCTGACGGGACGCTTGGCCGGTCTTGTGTTCTGGCAGTTGGGCAGTTTGGCCAGCAAGGGGAGGTACTGATGAATCCGCGGGTAGCCACACCATCAAAGATCACTGCATGGTTGGACTGCCCTCATTACTTGACGCTGCGGACCAAAGTCGATGATGGACAGCTCCCCGAGCCCAGCACAATCTTCGGTTCGTTCTCCCGACTTCTGCAGGCTAAGGGGGCCATTCACGAGGCGGAGTGCCTGGAGGCATACGGAAAGGCGGGGCTATCTGTCCACAATGTTCCCGCAAGGCAGGACAGAGAGACCTTTGCAACGTGGGTGGACCGCGTCGGAAATCCATTGGCTGAGGGCCCTGACGTCATCTATCAGATGCCGTTCATCCACGACGGCGTGAGAGGTATTGCGGACTTCCTCGAGCGGGTCGACACCCCGGAGGGGGGCTTCGCTTACGAGCCCGTGGACGCGAAACTGACTCGAGTCGACGCCAAGCCAGGCCATGTCCTGCAGTTGTGTTTCTATGCCGATGCGATCGCCGCACTGTACGGCAGCGATCCGGAGCAGATGCATATCCTGCTCGGCTCCGGTCGGCGAGAGACGCTCAAGGTCAACGAGTTCCGTCCATACTGGCGGCGGCTTCGCGGACAGCTGGCAGCGGCGCTCGACGCCGGGCCGGAGGCGGGCACCGCTCCCGAGAAGTGCGGGCATTGCGCGTTCTGCGAGTTCTTTCCGCATTGCGAGGCGCAGTGGCGCGAAGAGGACTCGTTGATCTTCATCCCCGGCATCCGGCCGGCCGAGCGGGCCGCCCTGGCCGTCGCCGAGGTGACGCGCTTGGAGCAACTCGGCGGGCTCGATGGCCAGCCTGTCCGGATCCGCGGGCCGCGGCTGGGTTGGTTGGTGGAGCAGGCGAGGCTTCAGGTTCAGGCCCGTCTCGACAGCGACGGGGCCGCCCCGCCCTTCTCGATCTTGGAGGCCGGGGAGGACGCCAACCTGGGCCGCGGCTTTGAGCTGATGCCCGAGCCCGATCCTGGCGATGTCTTCCTCGACTTCGAAGGTCATCCCTTCTGGCGCCCGGACACCGGACTGTTCTTCCTTCTCGGCCTCATCGAACGCAATGAAGCGGGCGACTGGGTCTACCGGGACTGGTGGGCCCATGACCGCGACCAGGAAGCTCAGAAGGTTGCCGAACTGGTCGAATACCTGGGCCAGCGACGGGCCCAATTCCCCGGCATGCACGCCTACCACTACAACCACACCGAACGGACCGCGTTACAGAGCCTGACCCGCGAGCACGGCGTCGCGGAGGCGGAACTGGGCAGGTTGGTGCAAGCCGGGGTGTTCGTCGATCTATTCGCCGTCGCCCGCAACGCGATCCAGGTCGGCACGGAGTCCTACGGACTCAAAAGCCTGGAGCGACTCACCGACTACCAACGGAACCACGACATCGACAAGGGCGCCGGCGCGGTGGTCCGCTACGAGCAGTTCATGGCCGACGGCAACCCGTCTGAGTTGGCGGCGATCGCGGCTTACAACGAGGACGACGTCCGCGCCACCCGTGCTCTACGCGACTGGCTGATCGCGCATCGACCGGCCGGCCTGCCTTGGCGAGAACCGCCGGAGGAACCCAACGAGGTCCTCGCCAACATCGACGAGCAGATCGCGGCCTTCCACCAATTCGACGAAGGAACCCCTGAACACCTCCTCGGTGACCTTCTCGGTTACTGGACCAACGAGTGGTGGGCCTACCTCATGCCCAAACTCGCCCAATGCCAACAAGACACGAGCGACCTGCTCGAGGTCCGCGACGCGATCGCCGACATGCGCTTCACCGGCCCCTACCCGCGCTACAGCAAGAAGGGCACCGAGATCGACCCCGGGATGGGGTTCACCTTCCCTGAGCAACAACTCGAGGGCTTCCCGGACATCGCCGAAGACGACGAAGACACGACTGTCATGTACGTCGACCCGGAGGGCTCGTGGCGGTCGGCCAAGATCGAGCGCCTCGAGCGCGAGGCCGGGCAGTTGGGCCTGCAGTGGGGCAAGAAGAACCGGGACGCCGGGCACCTGCCGGCCGTCGTGGTCCTGCATCCCTGGGTGCGCACCGAGCCGAAGCGCCTCGCGCTGTCGGACTTCGGAACCCGCCTCCTGGAGGGCGACTCGCCCAACCCCGTTACCGAGGCTCTTCTGCGCCGAGAATTGCCGCGCTTCCATCCCGGCCACGGACCCACCGGCGGGGAGTTCACCGACGACGTCGCCGACATGGCCGGGTGGGCGCCGCACCTGGACCACAGTTACGTCGCCGTACAAGGCCCCCCGGGCACCGGGAAAACGTTTCGGGCGGCCCACATCGTGCATGCCCTGGTC
>JAIBBE010000247.1 GCA_019694835.1 Fimbriimonadaceae bacterium
ACGCCGGCGGCTATCGCTTCGCGGAGCCCGGTGTAGGCCCGAGTTATGAGTTGCCCGGCCTGTGGTTCAGCGCCGACGAGACCTACGCACTGCTGACGATGCACCGTCTGTTGTCGGACCTGGAACCGCGCCTGCTCGCTCCGCACGTGGCCCCGCTTCTCTCCCGGCTGGAGAGCATCCTCGGCCAGGAGGGCCAGCGCTTTGACGAGATCGCCCAACGGATCCACCTGGCTCGCATCGGTCATCGGGTCAAGGATGCCGAGCATTTCAGCGAGCTCTCGCGGGCGCTCCTGCAGCGGCAGCAAGTTCGCATCACCCACTATTCACGCGAGCGCGACGAGCATACGGCCCGGACCGTCTCGCCGCAGCGGCTCACCTTCTATCGCAACAACTGGTACCTGGAGACCTGGTGCCACGAGCGCGAGGCACTGCGCCGGTTTTCGGTCGACGCGATCGAGTCGGTGCAAGAGCTGGAGACGCGTGCAACGGAGGTGCCGCCAGAGGCGCTCGAAGCAGCCTTCTCCAGCAGCTACGGCATCTATGGCGGATCTGTGGTGCATCGCGCAGAACTGCGTTTCTCGCCCAGGGCGGCACGCTGGGTCGCGCGCGAAGAGTGGCACCCCAACCAGATCGGCACATTCGATTCCGAGGGCCATTACCGGCTCACGCTCCCCTATGCAGATCCGACCGAGCTCGTCATGGACATCCTGCGCCATGGGCACCACGTCGAGGTACTTGCACCCGAGGCCTTACGGGTGCAGGTGCGTGACGAGATCGCGCGGATGGCGCGGCATTACAGCGAATGAAACTCGCGCTGGCGGGCGCAATCACTGAGCCCGGCTATCGCTATGCTGAATCCAAGTCATCGCAGGCGTGAAGCGCCGAAGGCCAGTAGAGTTACTGAAGCGTCGTTTGATCGGCTTTTGTATGACAATCAATCCGACCGGCCATGCAACAAGAGCGAAACGAACAAATGCCAGAACAAACCGACTCGACTCAACAACCGGCCGCTCGCACGACGGGCCTGTGGATCCTGGTTCCCCTCGCAGCGCTGACCCTGGGCGGGCTTGGCGTAGTCTGGATGCAACTTGATCGCCAAGCCGAACGCCTCCGTCACCTCGAGGACGAGCATGCTCGCGTGGCGCAAGCTAGCGGCATGCAATTGAGCAACCTGGATGCGGCAGTTCGGCAGATGAACGTCACCATCGAGCAGCAGGGCTCGCTGCTCAGCCGTGTCGTGGGCACTGTCGTGCCGATACGAATCCCCGAAAGCACTGAAAATGAACTGGCGCGGATCGAATCCAAGTTGGCCGAGACCGACGCGCTCGCGGCGTCAAAAGACGAAACGGCTACGCTCGCCCGAGAGTTCACCACGCTCATCGACAGTCTGCCGCCCTGGATACAGGCCGAACTGCTCCCACGCATCGTGCCTGTTCGCTGGCAACTGGATGCGCTGCAGCTCATCCATCGAGAGCTCCCGGAAAATGCAGAGGTCCTGCACGATCTCGCCGGAGATCTGGTCACTCACGCCGCCAACCGTCCTCAGACATCCCCCGAAAAGTTGATGGAGCGGCTGCAGACGCATGCCGAAATCGTCACCACCGAGGCTGCCAAGCTTGAGGGGCGATCGGCGATCGAACGGGCCAAGAAGGCTCTGTCCGGAGAGGGAGATCCTTCGGTTTCATTGATGGAGCTCGAAACGCTGACCGACGCCCCTGAGGCTGAGGAGCTGCAGCAGAAACTGCGCGTTGCTGCTCTACGCAGGCAGGCGGATAGGATTGAAGGCGACGCTGCCCTGTTGCCCCGTCTAGCGGACCCCGAACTCAAGGCGCGCCTTGCAACCACGATCCACTCGACGATCCAGGACCTGCTGATCACTGTAACTGCCTTGAATATCAAGGACCCGGAGCTGACCGAACGGCTTTCGAGACTCACCGCAGATGCGCAGGGTCAGATTCAGGAGTACCAAGCAGACACCGCCAGAAAAAATGCTGCGCGGCTGCGCGACTACCAAAGGTGGGCTCTCGAGCAGATTCGCAGCGTACCCACCCTCGACAAGCTTGAGTCCGGCCGTGTAGCCAAGATCGCGAGTGCGATCGACCGTAACAACCCGCTGTCGCAAGCACGCGAGGACGCCAACACCGGTGCGCGGGACGAACTTGTGAAGCTCCTGATACAGCACCTATCCATCGTCGATTTGCGCCTGCTGGATTCAGCCGTTGGCGAGTGGTACTCAAAGGTTTTCAGTGATCGACTCGGGAAGCTTGACGAGGCTCGACAGATCAGGGTTGTCGACGGCTTTGCGAACTCCATCAAGCGTCCTTTGGAGGATCTGCCGTGAAAGCCTCGCTCATCCTGCTCGTCGGGATGCTACTCGCGCACGGACACGCCGCCGCGCAGGTGGCCTCACCCGCCACTGGAGATCGGGTGGGCGACTACGCCTCGATCAGGACCTGGCATGAGCAGTACCTGGCAACATCGCCCGGACAGCGAGGTCGTGTCGAGGCACTACGTCAGATTGTCCGCTCCGGCTCGCTCGGCGAGCGCGGGCTGCAGCGGATCTTTC
>JAIBBE010000133.1 GCA_019694835.1 Fimbriimonadaceae bacterium
TGGTGAGCCGAACCCAGACCGAATCTTCATGGGTCGGTTGGCCGGCCATGGCATCGTCGGCATTCTGCAGAAGCTCGTAGACGATCCGGCCCTGGTAATCGTGGGCGATCTCGGCCTCTTGGGAAACGTCCTCGCGAAGCCGAGTGACACTCGCCCGGTAAACGGCAAGGTTCTGCTCGCAGATTGCATTGATCAGCTCCTCGCCAAGCACACGGACACTCTTTCACTTCTGTCGGCGCTGAAGTTAAAGTCAACGAGGTGGGGGCTGGCGCGCTGGTGCCCGAGGTTGCTCCATGACGACTCAGGCCTCCACTTAGACTTGCTTGCGTGATCTACTTGGGCGTCGACTTGGCGTGGGGCGAAGGAACAGAGGAGCAGTCGGCCAACCTGTCCGGGGTCGTTGCCCTCAGCGCCACTGGGAAGATCTTGGATGCCGGGTGGTGTGAGGGCGTTGCAGACGTTGCAAGTTGGATGGACAGGCTAGGCGGCTCAAGCCAATCCCTCGGGTTCATTGATGCTCCCCTCGTGGTGACCAACCCGGCGGGTCAGCGTCTCTGCGAGACAGAGGTGGGCCGTCGTTATGGCCGATGGAAGGTCTCCGCCCATTCGACGAATCAGAACTCAGCAAACAAGGCCGGGGTTCGGCTACGCGAAGAACTTGAGAGACGCGGCTGGTCCTACCACGATGGCGTCGGTGGTCCTCCTTCCGGAGGTCGCCAATTCAGCGAGTGTTACCCCTACACCACGATTGTTGGCGCTGAGGAACTTGGGTACGAAGATGAGCGTCCGCCATACAAGAAGCTCAATCAGAAGCTTCCGGCCTCTGAGCGCCGAGCGAGCCGCGCAAGCATCTGTGACGAACTCATAAGTCGGATCGCGGGCCTCGCCAAGGCACAGCCGCCGATCGATCTGCTGTCCCATGAGGTAACCGCCTCGCTGGTACTCGAACGGTCGCCCACGGCCGAGAAAGCACACAAGCAACGGGAGGATCTCTTGGATGCGGCAATCTGCGCTTGGACTGCTGCCCTTTGGGACGTTCGCGGATTCGCTCGATGTCAGGTGCTTGGTGTGGACAACGAAGGCGAAGGTTCAAATGCGACCATAATTGCTCCTGCCAAGCCGGAGCAACGAGTCGAATCTAGAACCTAACCGTTAGATGCCACTCTGGGTGGGCCTCCTTCCATCGCGACGTGATGCGGAGCCCGTCACTGTCATTGTGTCGCCGTCATCTCAGCCCGTGTGCCCTTGACGGCCATCCAGGTCACAAGACGGACTTCGTGCTTCTCGATGTCCGGTAGGGGCTCTCGGGGTGGTGGCTCGGTGATTCCAGCTTCGTCGAGGATTTCGGTGATGAGATTGATTCGTTCCTCATCAGTGCTTCCATCTTTTAGCGCGACTCTGACTTGACGTGAAACCTTGGCCGACGGAACGCTGTTCAGTCGCCTGGCAAGCTTGGCCTGTTCGTCCTTGCCGAGGTACCCACCTTTGTGGATAACAAGCAAGTACGCATCTCGGAAGGACAGGGGCAGGTCGGGCTGGAAGGCATTTGGATCGGTAAGTTCCTTCCAGGCTTCGTAGACACTGTCACGCGCAATTTCCCATGCGTCGAAGGCTAGGTCGTACACGGTTTCGGGGAGCCATCGTTCGGCCGTAGCGTTCTGGGGGTCAGCCACTCTCAACGAGATGAGCGTGTCCGCCGACACGACGGCTTGCCCATCTTCGTTGTGGCGGACGTTCCAATTCTCATCCACTGGGACATATCTGAACCACGGCTTGCCGCTCTTTCCAATCTTCACGCAAAAGACGTAACCGTTGCCGTTGACGGCGGGATTGATGAAACCGCTCCCGGAGCCGAAGGGCAGGCCTACAATGTCATTCTGAAAAGCCGGTTCCGTCTCTAGGTTGAATGCCCCGAAGAGCCGCCGCCGATACTCCTCTCCGGACAATGAGGCGCTTGATCCTCCGGCATCGAGAAGTTCCTCGAACTCATCGGTTACCCGATCGTCTGTGAGGTTGACTTCGTGGCCTGGGCCTCGACCGGGGAGCACCTGTCCCGCTCCGACAGCTGCATCGGCTAGCGCGAGTTTGGCCTCCAAACGAGATTCGAGTTTAAGTAACTCGTCGAGGCGCTCGGCTGGAAAGAAAAGTCCCAGTTGGACGTAATCGTGCTTGGACCCGATCCGGTCGACTCGGCCGTGTCTTTGCACAATCCGCATCGGATTCCAAGGCAGATCGAAGTTGACCATCTGGCCGGCTTGTTGCAAGTTCACGCCCTCGGCAAGAACGTCAGTAGTGAAGAGGACGTCGAACTCGTCATTCGCAGTTGGCTCACCGTCTGAATTCCGCGGTCCGGCGGTGACAGGAGCGAATCCGGCAATCGTCGAAGCGCGGCCACCCTGATCGACTCCTCCGTGGGCACCCCGTTCGTGCGTGCTTGCGTAGGAGCCCATGATCGGAGGAGCAACCCGGTCCTTGTAATCGGACAGGGGTGAGTCAGGTGGGGCCGCGGAGATCGCTTTGACGACCGATTCGTGGATCGGCAGGATCGTGTCAGTGAAAGCAGAGAAGATGATGACCTTTCTTCGGTCCGAGTGGGAAAGGCCACGCGCGTCGACTCGCCGAGCTGCTGCTGCGATCTCGGTCAATTCCCCTATCAGTTGCTCGGCCTTGGGCTCGGTGCCACGAACTACTGCCGCCGCGAGATCGCGGAGTTCACCGAGCAAGGCGATATCGGACTCAACATCGGCCTGAAGCTCAGCCAGGTGGTATCCATCCGCCGACTCGATCTGATCGTCCTCTTCATCATCGAACTCAGCCACGAATTCGTCGAGGTCATCTGAATCCGAGGAGACCCAATCTCCTAGCGCCTCACCCTTGAGAACGTACCCTTGGCCAAGCGCGTCCAAGAAGGCGTCGTGGGAGGTGATCATCCTATCTAGCGACGCATGCAGCGCTTGGGGACTCGACTCCAAACGCTTGAGGAGGCCCGACCGGAGCAGGCCAGCGTTGGTTATCTGAAATTCCTGTAAGTCTTGATCAACCGTGTACATGCTCGACATGTATCGGGCAAGCATGAGACGCTCAGGGTCGCGACTTCGATCTCTCCAGGCGTGAGGTGCGTGTGGGTCTGTGGGATCGTCGAGGGCATAAACCATCGCGTCGATTAGGGCGAGCCCTTCGGAATTGAGGTCATACTCGATTCGGCGAACCTTGGGCTTGGGAAAATGGATGGTTGTCAGTTTGCCGTCAGGCCCGTAGATCATCTCATTGGCGTAGTGTTCCTTCACAAACTTCCGTGTGCGTCGAACCGCAACCTGATCCATCAAGTCAAACAGATGTTCAGGCGTCAGATTCGCGGGGTCGATAGCTTGAGCTTGCCTGATGTACTCACGAATGCTAGGAATGCCAAGCGATGCAAATCGAGCATCGTCTCGTATGAAGTACTTGACCAGTGTTTCGAGGTCCGCGAGTGAATTGTTGACTGGCGTCGCTGTCAGCAATACAACTCGTTTGGACCCACCCGCGGTGATAACCCGGTCGACAGCCCCGGAGCGCTGTGCCCCGGAATTTCGCAGGTTATGTGCTTCATCGACGACCACCAGCGAGTAGTCCGCTATCTCCTGAAGAAACGCGTCTATTGGGCCCTTGTCTGTATCGAGTCGATTCCGCACTTCCTCATACGAGTAGACCTTGACCCAGCGACTGAAATCATGGGTCTCGAGAAACGGTTCCCACATCGATGACTTTAGGGCGGCGGGGGCAACGATCAGCACACGCTGGCGGTTGATGTTCGCCGTGTCGTAGATCACCTCGCCGGCGAGGTAGGTCTTGCCTAATCCAACTTCGTCGGCTACAAGCACGCCTCCATGTTCATCGAGTAAGCGCTCCATTCGCATGACTCCGTCAGCCTGGAAGCTAGTGAGATTCAAGCCTGTCTTGACGTTCGGATTCTCGTCGTTATCGACGTGCTCGCCGTAGAGCTCCCACAGCATTCGGAGATAGATCGTCCACGGCGTGTGCGGGTCCCAAAGGCGCTCATAGAGCCTCGCAAGGTCAAACGACTCGCTCTGCTCCCAAAAGTGCTCGAACCACTCACGCACCTTGACCGCCGCATTCGTTCCGCCGCCCGTACCTAGATTCAGTTCGGCATTGAGCGCTAGGCCGGCATAAGTCAGGTTTGAGGACCCCGCAATTGCGGCTTGTGCCGCTTCGTCTTCGACGAGGTAGGACTTTCCATGAAGAAACCCTCCGGTAAATCTTCGAACTTCGACCTTGGCCTTACCCTCCGGGTCAACGCTTTGCAACCACTCCACCATGCGCTTCGCATTGGCCGTCGGGACGCGTTCAAAGCCCAGAGCGTCGCGTTCAGCTTCAAGCCAAGCCTGATGGTTCCCTATTGCGGTGTCCCTGCGAGCATCTTGGTCAGAGTCTTCGGCAGATATCGCCCGAACGACCTCCTCCTCGGGTTCCGCGCCAAGTAGCAGCCGGACTTGCGTTGCTTTCTCCAGTTCCTCAGCTAGCAATGAGAAACCGGCAGGGTTTATGTAGGCAGTTGCTATGGCGACGGGCGGAGCCGAGACTTTGTTCTTGCGGAGCAGACGAAAGAGTTCGTTGACCTTGTCGGCGACGGTCGATCCCGCGTCATCCGGCGCGTGATTTGTGGCAAAGTCAGGTAGCTGATTCATGCTTCGCTCTTCCAGGTTCGGAAGTGCTTCAGGACCGTATCGAGCCGGGATTCGAAGTCCCATCCGCGATGGAAGGTCTTGAAAATGTGCTCGACTTGGTCCTCGTCCAAGTCGTAGACCAGGCTCACTACTGCGTCTAGTTCTGCTACTAGATCATCCTTTTCGGCTGAGGTCTTGACTGAACCGACGGGAACCTCGACTGCCTGCGCCCAGTGCGCGAAGCGATCATCTGGGGCAGCCAGTCTGCCGGAGATCTCGATGACTTGATCATGGAGTTTGTTGTCGTCTTGCCTCGCGGGAACCGGAAAGCCGTTGAATATGAACAGGTTGAGATTGGTCTCGATGAGGGTTCGCGCATACCAGTCAAGTGGGATCGATGACAGGAATCCAAGTAGGAATGCCTCATCACGTGCATTGCCGGAAGCGTTGAAGAGAAAGGGGGAACTGTTTTGGAGCATCACGTCCCCCGGTATTAGCGCCGAGATTACTGTGCGCTGGTTGGTGCGTTGTGAGATTCCTCGGAAGGCAATTCTTGGGTGCCGATAGGAAAGAGTCTCGGGGTTTTCGGCCCAATCCTGCCCTTTTCCGAAGAATGCCGAACGCTTGTCGCGAATCTGGTTTTTGCGCTTCCTCAGAAGCTCTGCTTCTGCGATCTTCGCATCCGCAAAAGCCTTGACCTCGCCGGTTTCGGGAACCCAAATGTTGTAACCGTCCCCGCCCCATACGGGTAGACCGCCTTCTTCAAGGGAGCTGGTGTCGTAGAACTTGCGGTCGTTGGTGGCATGAAATTCGCTAACTGGTCGAAAATCCCAACCATGTCGCTTCTCATCCAGCCGCGGCGCTCGGCGGATCTGTTCGAAGACATTCGCGGATGACGCATCATCGAAAGCGGGAATTGATGCTTCCTTTGTTGCTTTGCTTATCGCCGCAAACGACAAGGTCCCTGGCTGACCTCGGCTATCGAACTCAACTCTGCTGTGGAATGGCCCGCCAACTCGCAACATGCCGGTACCGGTATCGCGGCGAGTGGAAATCAAGGCCACGCTATATCTAGGTTCCATGTCGAATGCCCATCGACCGGAATTGATGAAGACGAGGATCTCGGAGTCAGCGTCTTCGAAGACTCTCTTGCGCCATTCTTGGCTTCCAGCAGTGTTCAGGAGCGTTCGCGGGCCTACGAAAGCAGTCGCACCGCCCTTTCTGAGAAGTTGCCAGTTTCGCCAGGAGAATGCCTTATAGAGGTCGGGGTCGCCGGTCCCCATGCCGGGAAATGGCCCTCGTCTTAAGGCTTCGACGTATCTTTCGACTGAAGATTTTTCCTTCTCAAATACGGGCAGGAGTTCGGGCCGCTCCTCCCGCAGTCGATCGATTTCGCTCACCCGCTCAGAATCACTTAGGCCAAAGAGTCCCGGACGGTATCTCAGCCAGAATGAGCGTTCTTCGGGCTTCACTTCTTCCCAGGGTGGGTTGCCGATGATGACATCGAATCCAGGATTGTCGCGAAGAAAGACCTCGGGGAACAAGTACGGCATGTGCGCCGGTTCAAGCTCGACACCAACTTCAGCAACTACTGGCTGTTCGAGAACTGCCTCGAGTGATTCCGTGTCCAGGACATGTTCTGGATGAATCCGTCCCATACGCGTGGCGACGGCGGCGTCGAATATCTGACGTGCCGTATCTGCCGCTTCACGTGCTTGCGAGAGAACCCGAGCACCCTCTTCTACCTCGGCTTTATTTGCCTCGCTCGCATTCGCTACGTCGATCAGAAGATCCCTTGACGAGGCAAGCTGTTTGGAAAGGATCTCGTCGAAGAGGCTCATGGCCCCGGGTGTCCTTTCTGGCTGAAGATCATCCAGTGCCTCGTCGATAGTGCCGACGCCGGTAAGGCTATTCGCATTTACGAGCCCGTGATCGAGGTTGCTCATTGGAAGACCTGGTACGAAGGTGTGGATCCACAATGCGAGACGAGCAAGTTCAACTGCCATCGGATTGACATCTAGTCCGTAAATGCATCGGCGGGCGACCTGACGACGCAAGAGGCCCACCTCATCGACTTCACTCTTGGCCACGTCATCTGTACCCAACGCCTCCCGAGCGATCTCCGCTAGCCGACCTAGTTCAGCTGTGACACCAGGCACGGAATGGTCGGTAAGGAAAGTTCGCATGAGCGCTTCTATCTTGTCCACTGCGGCGACGAGGAAATGGCCTGAGCCCATAGCGAGATCTGCGACTCGGAAGTCAAAGAAGTCTCGCGAGGCTGCCGGTGCATCGCCTTGTTCGAGATGGTCCCTAATTCTTTCCAGGTGCGTCTCTAACGTGGGAACGATCGAGCGCTCAATCAGGTGATCGACGATCACCTTGGGTGTGAAATAGGAACCTGTGGATTTCCTCTCACCTGAAGCGGTGTGAAAGTAGACAGAGCCAGCTACTGCGAAAACCTCGTCACTCTCTTTGGCTGGCACCCAAACGCCACTGTCGTCGACTGTCAGATTCTCTTCGGCCAGCGATAGGGAACTCTCAAGAAGCCCTTCGTAAATAGAGCCGAACTCCCGGACGCTCAGGGACTGAAAGTCGACCGCTCCCAATTCGCCTTCTTCATTGACGTCGACAAGGAGGCTCTTGAGCGCTGGTCCAAGAACCCTATCTGGTAGCTCGATCTGCTTTATGAGCGCCCCTTCGGGAGATCGCTTCGGATCAGTGGAGAAGAGACCCCCGTTGTACGGGGGGATCTGCCACTGGGCATTACCTTGATCGACTGCGCTCCATACCTGAACGAGATCGAACCAGATCGTTGAAGACTCTCCGAACTCGCCGGGGTCAGCGTTGAGCAGTCGGTGGGCGTTGGCGTTAAGGCTGTTCGCGTCGAATCCCTCGTTCCGCCCTGACGGAAGAAGGTCTCGGTCCTCGGCATAGGCCTGAAAGAGGAGCCTGAACAGAATCCGAAGAGTCACACGGTAGGAAAGCGCCAGGCCATCCGTGTCAAGTTTCACTTCAGCATGCTCCGCCAATCTTTGCGCGACCTCGACGGCCAAGGGCGGAATGATTTCGTCGTAGATCCGCTCACGAAGGCGGGCGCCCAATTCGGTCGCGTAGCGAGAACTGTCTCGCAACAACTCGTCGATTGTGCCGTCCGATTTGAGGGCGCCAGACGAGAAGATCAGCGGGAGGAGTGCAGCGTGATCGGCGTCGATGGTCGAGAGGTCGACTTCAAAGTATGTCTCTGCCTGACCGTTGGATCCAAGTCCTATGGCGTCCTGACCCGGATACAGGCGGATTTGATCCTTTCGCAAGACAATCAGCCACGGAATTTCCTGCTTCGAAGTGACGGCGAGACCGAAAGCAACGGGGGAGAGCTGGAATTTCTGACTTTTCGCGTCGAATTGCTCCGAGTTGTCCAGCAACACCGCAACCGCTCTCGGAGGGTGGTCGTCGACCGACAAGAGCATGGTGCCATTCGGGCCGGGCTGGGTCTTGAACCCGAGCGCGTCAACTAGTTGCTTGCCGCGCTTGGTGAGCAGGGATTGGGCCTTGTTGCCGAGCGTTTCCCAATCAGTCCGTTTGGGGACGTTCTTGGCTATGTGGTGTGTTGCGAATAGCCCGCTGTTCGTGAAGCCATTCGCACCGGTCGAATCATTTGACTTGAGGAACCCCGCGAACCGCTCGGTTGCCGCCAAGGCATCCGGTTCAGAAAGTACCGACTGGAGTTGGCGCTCCGCTTGCTCCGCCGCCACCTCGATGGGTTGAGCCTGCGGATCAGGGCCGAACATGTGAACTGAATCGCCATGTTCAATCGCCACGACGAGCTGGATTGCGGTCTTCCCTTTGCGTGAGGCAAAGAGGTCTCGGAGGGCCTGTTTTGAGGGAACTGCTGTGGCGACCGCCACCGCGACTTGGAACCCGCCCAGACCGAACGGGTCCGGGCCGAAGTAGACATCTTGGAGCGAGACGCCAGCGGGGGCGGATGGTTCGGTCCACTCTACGACCTTGTCGGCGGTCAACTTCACGTCGTCTCTCCTCGGTCAGTATCCAGGCCCCATTTCAGCCCTCACTTCGCGAACATTATCTGCGGCGAGCGTTCGAATCAGGCTTGACGAGCGAGGGATAATTCTCATAAACGAAGGAAAGGACTCGGATGGCTATTCGCATAGCGGGGAACCTGTTCGAAAAGTTGGAAGATGATGAGCTCGCAGTTGCCGAGCTGTTGCTTGGAACTGGGCGGGCGGAAACCGTCGAGGCAATCGCGAGCGCGGTCAAACTGAGCCAGGGTCGTGTCTCGCGGGTGCTCGAAGGTATGGCGGCCCACCATCCGCCCCTCGTCACGCTCAATGAAGAAGGCCTTTGGTTTCTCAATGAGGCCGCCACTCACTCGATCGACTACAACAGGGGCGAAGTTCGGGGATACGCAGAGGAATGACCTGGGTCGGCCTCACGAGCCCGGGGCAAGCCAATTCGATGGTGCCTATGCTCTGGGCGGCCCATAGCTAGGCTGGCTGAATGAGGCACTCGGTGGGAGGCAAGGAGCGTTTGGCGGCGGTTGGGTCGCTGGTACTTGGGGTTGTGGCCGCGCTGTTGATGGTCGACCTTGCTGTGGAGCGGTTTCCGCGTGGGTTGATCGTTGTGGGGTTTCTGATCCTTGGTGCTGTATTGGCTGGGCTTGGGGTGATTGCCCGAGGCTTGGTTCGGGTCGGGGTTTTATTCCTTGCAGCTCTCGTAGTCGGGTTCACGCTGGGGGTTCTGATCGAGGACACGCTGAAGCTGGTTGAGGCGGGCTTGGCAATCGGGCTCTTTATGGCCGCCTTCGCTCTTTCTCGGGAAGCGTTTTCCGTGAAGGTTCCTCTTTCTGATGCTTCTGCTCCTGGGCGGCCTGTTCTTTTCTTCAATCCGAAGTCTGGGGGTGGGAAGGCTGGGGAGTTTGATCTTGCTTCTGAGGCAGAGGCTCGGGGTTACAGGACCGTTGAGTTGACCAAGGGGGCTGATCTTCGGGAGCTTGTTCTGGCTGAGGTTGAGGGTGGGGCGGATGGGTTGGCGATGGCCGGCGGGGATGGCTCCCAGGCGGTGGTGGCGGAGATTGCGGCTGAGCATGACCTTCCCTACGCCTGTATTCCGGCGGGGACCCGGAATCACTTTGCTCTTGATCTTGGGGTTGATCGGGAGGATGTGGTTGGGGCACTTGATGCCTTTGTTGATGGCGGGGAGCGGTTTGTTGACCTGGCCGAGGTGAACGGGCAGGTGTTCGTGAACAACGTCTCGCTCGGGATCTACGCGGAGGCGGTTCAGAAGGACGAATACCGGGAGGCGAAGATCAAGACCCTGCTTGACACCGTTCCCGAGGTGCTTGGCCCGGACGGGGATGCTCCCGAACTCGAATGGCAGAGCCCGAGCGGCAAACAGCATCAGTCCGGGGCGGCGATTCTCGTCTCCAACAACAAGTACCGGCTGGGCAAGGCGGTCGGCTCCGGAACCCGGCCGCGGATCGATGACGGCAAGCTCGGGATCGCTATCCTGGCGGACCCGGTCACCGCCGGCCGACGGCTTCGCCGGTTCCAGAGCCCTTGGCGGGACTGGTCGGCGACCCACTTCGAGGTCGGCTCCGACCAGGAGGTCGCCGCCGGCATCGATGGGGAAGCGGACACGCTTATCCCGCCGCTCAAGTTCAAGATCCGTCCCGGGGTACTCAGGGTGCGGATCGCCCGGCAGCACCCGGGGGCTTCTCCCTCGGCGGCTATCCCCGAGGGGAGGGGCCAGCATCTCCTCGCGCTTTGCAAGATCGCGATGGGCAAGCCGCCGGCGACCGGGCCGGTTGTGAAACACCGATCCGGGAAGATTCACAGAACATGATCGGCA
Source organism: Fimbriimonadaceae bacterium (assembly GCA_019694835.1). The sequence goes on from JAIBBE010000133.1 coordinate 10,530, forward strand.
AGGCGAAACAGATACTCGGTGAGATCAACAAGCTCGACCAGGCCGTTTACGCGGCGGTCGCGACCTCGCCTACTCCTTCGCTTGATGCCGGACTCCGCAAGCTCTCGGATGCCGCCAACTACTCGCGGCTCTCGGGCGGGATCTCGCTGGGGCTTGCTGTTCTTGGCGGCTCTGCGGGACGCAAGGCCGCCTTTCGGGGGATGGTCTCGATCGGCGTCACCTCGGCCGTGTTGAACGCGGCGGTCAAACCGATCGCCCACCGGGCCCGGCCCGATCGGGACGGGGCGGCGGTTCCCGCGGCAAGGCATGTCCGGATGCCGACTTCGCATTCCTTTCCCTCGGGGCATTCCGCCTCGGCCTTCGCCTTTGCGGTCGGGGTTGGACACGTGCTGCCGTGGTCGATCCCGCCGCTGGTGTTGCTCGCCGCGGCGGTCGCCTACAGCCGCGTCCACACCGGGGTCCACTACCCGGGTGACGTGATCATCGGCTCGCTTTCCGGCCTGATTCTGGCCGAGGGAACCAATACTGCGCTCGACAGGCTCCTTCCTGGCAGCAAGTAGGCTGGACCGATGTTGAGGTCAGCAGGGGAGCGTGGCCGTGCTTGATCTGGTGATGCGCTTCTTCCAGTTCTTCAGCTCTCTTGAGCCCTGGAACCTGGCGACGCAGATCCTGATCTGGATCGTTGAGGCCATCATCGACCTCGCTGTTTGACGATCGCGCTAAAAAGTGGACTGGAGGCGGTAAGCGCGAAGTCTGCCCCTCTTGCAGCGCACTCGCTCGCTGAAGTTCCAGCGCACGATGCGGCATCGCCAGCCGTTCACTCGTACCATCCCCTGCACCCGGTGAATTGCCGAACACTTGTTGTTGCCGTTACAGAAGACGGCCCGCGTTCGCCGAGTCACAATCCCGGCACGTCGGCATCCCACGCCCTTTGCCTTCAGGACGATTGAGAAATGAACTGTTCCACACTGGGTCCAGCCGCTTCGGGGATGGATTTCAGTTGACGCGACGGAAGCATTGTCGTAAATCGAGATGGACGTCACGATGGCAACCAGCAACGACGCAAACGGGGCGGCAACTCTTCTCTTCGCGGGGGTCATTTCAATTGGAGCCTACCCGCGGATATAGCCCCAGCGGCGAAGCTTCCGTTTCATTTTTCGCATAAAGGGTCGGAGGCTATTTCCATAGATGCTCTTTGACACGGCTCCCCGGCGGACAGCACCACCGGCAACCCGGAAACTCTGCCGACACTTGTTGAGGGAACACATATCGGCCACCCAGGCAGCTAGCGGTCCGGCAGCCGATCCCCTTCGAGCGCGTCGATGCCACTTTCTTGCCTGGATCTTCAAGTCTTTTCGAACGAAGTTCGGGTGCTTCCTTGTCACGTCAACCATTCGGTTGTGCTTGAACCGCCAGACCTGCACGGGATATTCGCTCTCGGCGAAACTGTCAAAGGCGTAGGCGAAGCGGTCGTCAGACGCAGGCATCAGCAGCCCGCGTGGGGCCCAGTAGAAGCGCCGGGGACCCTGAGGGTTGCCCCAAATGTGGGTAGTAGCGTGGTACCGACCGTTCTGCCAGTAGAAGATCCGCCAGGAAGTGCAGCAGTGGGCGCCGCCCGAATAGAAGCTGAAGATGATCTCGGGTTCGCGGGAACCGCCCATATCGGTGACCCTGACACCTTGTGCGTAGACCCGCTCGCAATCGCCACAACCCGGCGGCCGGTCAATGAACTGGTCGACGTAATACCCACCGTCCCGCTGGATCATGATTTCGATTTCGCCCGGATATCCGTAGTTGGGATCCCCATAGTCCGAAGTCGTCTCGACCGTCGCACGAACCTTGGTTCCCTTCGCGTTCAAGCCGACGGCCGACTGTCGCGAAGCAGAGGCCGCCGAAGGCCAAGTGAAAGCCACAAGCATCAACGCCGCAAGCGCTGCGGGCGCGAGGAACCGGAGCGATCTGTTGGCTTTCTTCGGTCGGCCAGGCATCGCGCTAGCCGCTAGTCCCCCGCGGCGCCGATGAAGAGGTAGATCGAGGAAACGCGGTTTCTCTTGTTGAAGCGTAGGAAGACCGTGCCGGAGCGGCCTCCGATGAAGGGCATGCTCGCTACCTGGTAGCCGAAACCCCGGTGGTACCTCTTTCGTCCCGGTGTCCGGCGGATCGGCATCCCGACTCTGTAGGTGCGGTGGCCGACCTTCACTCTCCAGCTTCGCTTCCAGATGGTTGCTGTCTGGAGATACTTGTCACGGCAGGAGCTGTAGCCGCCGAAGGTCGTGAAGAGGAGGGTCAGGCCGGAGCCGTAGTAATAGGAGGTGCAGGTTTCGTAGTTGGCCTTCACCCTTCCCGGCCGGCCGAGTTTGCGACTGACCGCCCGGAAGGAGAGATCCGTGTAATAGGCCCCCTGCACGTTCAGTTTGGCGATCTTCTTGATCCCGTTGAACTTGGTTGCTTTCACCACCTTGGGCCTGACAGCGGAAGCGGAATCGGCGCCGAAGCCAAGAATCGCGACCGCCACACCGGCGAGAG
>JAIBBE010000088.1 GCA_019694835.1 Fimbriimonadaceae bacterium
GCATTCTCGCCCCGGTACTGCATGACAACCGCCGGCACGCCGGTCGTTCCAACAACGCGCATTTCCGTGCGGACGTGGTGGAAGGATCGCGGGTTATGCATTCCATCCTTCACTATCCTCACCAACGCCGGGATTTGGCCGCGCCAGTTGATGCAGCGTTGCACTCTGCTCCGGGTTTCAGCGAGTGAGCGTTCGGCTTCCTCAGCAACCGCCAGGCTGGCTTGCAGACGGGCCTCTTGGCGAGCGAGGTCCGCTTGAGCGGCCTCCTCAGCCTTCGAAGCCGCCGCCTCAGCGGCACCCTCCGGCGTTCGTTCGTAGGCTATCTGCGTCGTGCTGAAGGTCCAGATGACAGCGACCAAAGCCACTAGGCTGAGCCCATATGCGCTCATCCTGCCCCACGGGGGAAAGCGGAAGAACAGAGGGGGAGAAAGTCCAACGGCAACGACAGCTAGGGCTGCGATCGCCAGTGAATAATCCGAGACATCCACGCCTGATCTGTTGAAGGACCAGACAGTAAAGACCAAGCCAAGGCAGAAAACGATAACGAGAGCGGCGACGATCCATTGGACTATGTGTCCGGCAATCCGCAGTGCTCCAAGAAAGACAGTATTCATTAGAACCTCGGTTCAATTCGTTGTTGCGGAAAATGCACCAAGGTGTTTGGGCGCATCATATAAGATGCTGAATTCGCCGCGCCCTAGTCTGTCCGGCCCACCGCTCAGCCACTTTGTAGCGCCACCAAAATAACCCGTTCTGGGATATACCAGGTTAGGATTTAACGGAAGCGCCTCACCTCGCGGGGGCGCTCAGTGCCATCGTCCGTCTTCACGCAGCGGCATCAGGAATTCATTCAATTCCTTGTCGCGTCACGTAAGGCTGCCGGCGTCACTCAGGTCGAGCTTGCCGCCCGCCTGGACCGCCATCAGAGTTTTGTGTCGAAGGTCGAGCGGGGCGAACGCCGCGTTGACGTGGTGGAGTTTTGTCAGGTCGCCGAAGCCCTCGGCCACGATCCGTCCAGGCTGCTCAGAGACTTTCTCGGTTCGGGGCGCTGATGGGGCTGCCCGCCTAATCAAGAGGCAGTGAAATTTCCCGCATGATCCGGTCCGTCTCGGCCAAGATCTTGATGATCTTCTGGTAGTGGCCAATGTCGGTCCACAACAACGGACGACCCCGCCGATCTTTGAGCCACTTTTGGGCGGGCTGGTAGCCGCCGATCAAGAAAGTCCAGGCAACCTCCGGCACCGCCTCGAAATATTGGTCTGGGTTGATGTGGACTCTGCCGCCCTCGAACTTGGGGTAGCCTGTCGCCACCACGTCGTCGCCTTCGCCATGAAAGGGATAAGGCGTCTCGCCGACCGCCACCGCCTCCATCAAATGCAAGCGGCGTAGCGCCTCGCCTCTTTCGCTCACGTGTCTGAAGTCCTCGGGCGAGGAGGGACAGGGAATCCGTGGGAAGTCGATTTTGAGAAACTCGGCGTGGGCTTTGCGATAGCTCGGCGAGTGCAGCACCCCGTAGATGTAGTCGAACACCTTGACCTCACTTGGCCGGGTCTCGCCGGTAGCGGCGCGGAAGTCGTCGTCTGGCTTGGCCTGGTCGGTTGGGTCTATTCCGCCGGCCTCGCAGATGACGGCGTAGAGCTTGGGGTCGAAATTCAGCGCGCGGTGCTTAGGAGCGAAGGCATCGGCCTGGGAGGCGGCTTCGGGATAGGCGTAGAGGGGGAGGGCGACATTCTGCTCTTTGGTTTTGGCGGAAATCACGCACATCTCTGGGAGATCGACGGAGACGAATGCGTGGTGAAACCCTTCCGCTGCAAGTTGCCGAGGCACAAGCAGTGCGAGGTTGTTGCGGCTCATATGGCGCAGTACTTCGTAGCGCGGTCTGTACGATCCCGGCACTGTCACCCCCGCAGTCTTTGCTGCAGCGGCGGTAGGTGCGTAGAACACAAAGCGCTTGTCAAAAGGCCGGTAAAGTAATGGCCGGACAAAGCTCTGTTCGGTGTCAGCTAGCGCTAAGCGGCTCATCAGCGCACTGGACGTGTCGGCCACCAAATTTGCGTCCGCCCCTGTCTGCATTGCGATTGAGGAGGCCGTGAACAAATCCCGCACAGACGGCGCGTCGGTGAATGAGCGATCGTCCCCGGCCGCAAACGGTGCAAAGCTAAAGAACGATGCCGCAGCGGGCGAGACTGGCGTCCAGTGCGCATCATCCAGCCTGCGGACCGCCAAGGCCTCGTTCTTTGCCCGTCGAGTGCCCTCGATCGAACAGTACTGCAGCTGGTTCGCTGGACGATGATCTGGCCGCCTGACGCCGACGATGATCGCGACGCCCTGCTGGATATCGAAAACATTCTCGTCGGCGGCCGAGCCCGCACTAACGCGCTTAGTGCTTCCGTTGAGTTCGAAAATGTAGATTTGGCTGAAGCTTTGCATCAACTGCCAACGCATACCTCGAAACGTTGGATTGGTTATGTAGCCGTGGTTGGTGATCATGGCGAGGATGCCTGATCCGTTAGCGCACAGAGTCGACTCGGCCAACCTGATAAATTTTACATAGTCGTCATTGATGTACTTGAAGCTTCGCTCTTCGAGTCTTCGTTTGCTTGCCGGTTCTGTTCGGTATGGTTCCAAGAGCGCGCTGATCCAGCTGCCCTTGTTTGATGAGTGCCCCGAATACGGAGGATTGCCGATGACGCACATGATCGGCGTCTGGCGCTTCACCTCCCCCGCACCACGTGCTTCCTCGGCCAGGGGCTGGAAAAACAGGTCGCGGACCTCTCGCTCGGCCGGCTCCAGTGCATTGGTCAGCCAGACCGACAGTCGCGGCGGTTTCTTGCTCGGCTTGTAGCCTGTCTCGGTCAGCATCATGTCCAGCTTCATGTGGCACATGGCATAACTGGCCATCAGAAGCTCGAAGCCGTGCAGGCGGGGCAGCAGGTCTTGTTCGACATAGCCAGACCACTTGCCCGGCGCGCGGGACTTCACCCGATCCGAAATCAACTGCACCGCCTTGGCAAGGAAGGTCCCGGTGCCAGTGGCGGGGTCCAGAATTTGGACCCTATGGACCTGACGTTTTTCGGTCACCGGCTTGCCCGTCTTCGGGTTGTTCTGACCGGTGTCCCAATCGACCGTGACCTTTGAGGTATCCGCCAGACCATCGGCCAGGCCAAACTCGGTCTTCAGCACGTCATCGATGGCGCGGACGATGAAATCCACCACCGGTTCGGGCGTGTACCAGACGCCCCGGCTCTTGCGCTTTTTCGGATTGTAGGCGGCGAGGAAGTTTTCGTAGAAGTGGATGAAGGGGTCGTTGCGCGCGGTGAACTTGCCAAAGTCGCGGAACAGAGAGTGCGGGTCGCTAGCGCGCATCACTTGGACCAAGTCATCGACGATGTAGGTCAGGCGTTTGGGTAGGGCCGGGCCAGCGACGTATTCGAACAACCCTTTCAGAAACGGGTTCGAGGCTGGCAAATTCTCCATCGCCTCCTGCCGGCTGAAGGTGGCCAGATCGTCGTCGTGGAAGCGGGCCGCGAACATGCCGTAGGTAATTGTCTCGGCGTAGATGTCGGCGAACTCGTCCGGCTCTAGGTTCGGCAAGAGATTGGCCTTGAAACTCTTGAACTGGCCGCCCAGGCCCGTTCGGAACTCGGGGTCCTCATTCAGCGCCAGAGTGATCTCATCTTTGATGATAGCCGCCTTAGCCGCCATCATCTCCGCCAGCTTTGACGCTGAGCGAATGCTGATAGGTTTCTGCTCGGCAAACAGCCTGAGCTGGCGTTCCAGTTCTTCGAACTTCTCCGGGGTCGGTTGCAGGCCCATCAGGAAGTTGGCGATTGAGACGAAATGAACAGGTTCGCCGTCGCGGATGAACTCGAAGTCGACCCCGTTGGTGTAGATCAGGTTGGGGTAGGCGGCCTCGTACCGTTTGCGCTGTTCAACCGAGTAGCCCTTCAGCCTGATAACGTCCTTGTCGATGTCCTTAGCTTCGGCCCAGCCGATTGGCACGCCGTCACGCTGGAACATGAAGTCGGGCATCCCGCCTTCGGACTGCTTCGGTTCGTTGATTACAGTCAGCGCCGGGTCGATGCTCTGAAACAGATCATTGAGCGCCGGGCGGTAGCTATGTTCGGTAGCGTGGCCGCCCTTGAACAGGGTCACGACCCTTTCAAGATAGTCAGAAACTGACATTCGCCCTCCGTTGTCTCGGGCAGGCTAGCCGCTCCGCGATCGTCCTGTCACTCCAAGAGAGCGGTGGTGTCAAAGCAATGGGGCTTGTGACCTTGTCGGAGCTTAGACGAGGCAGCCCCACCCAGCTGGAACCCACAGCGGTTCCCACTTGGACAGCCCACCGCCGATCGCCGGGCGTCTTCCTGGCAAGAGTGGTTCTGGAAGGTTGGTGACCCTAGAAGACCTAAGCGCCTAACCCCCGCGTTGCGAAAGCACCACCAAGGCTTACGGTGTTTTGGCTTGGGAATGAGGAGGAGCGTGGGTTTATCGCTCTTTGGGCCGTTTCCGGCTTCCGATCCGATCGGAAATGGTGGTGCCGCCTAGGTGACTCGAACACCTGACCTACGCATTACGAAGGTCTGAGAAGGACGTTGTCGAAGCCATGGGTCGCTTGGGATTCGGTGGCCCAGACAGGTGGGGTTTCGAGCCCACCCAGGAACCTCCCAAATTGAGCGCAAAGGCCAACTCGGCCGCATCCTAGTTTGAGTGCTTTCGCTAGGAAGGGTCCGAAAATCTGACCTACGCCATACCTGCAAATGATTTGCCGGGAACGATATGCCCCCCGCTGTTCCCTGACGGTGCGATCAGAGCCGGGCCACAGCCCCCAGGATGGCAAGCGAGAGTCGCGAACGCAGGTATAAGAACAAGGCCGGAGCAGATCGGCGCATGATTGCGGGAGGAACTGATGGCTCCAGAAATTGAGGTTGCTCGCACCATTGCGGATATCTTCGCTGCATTGGAACGGCTGCACCAGCAGGGCGCTAGGGACGCTTCCGGAAGCCGTATTCGGCGTGAAGCCGTCCATTTCCTTTGGGAACTACGCGCAGGAGCCAAGCTCGCCCACGATCGCGCTCATTCAGTAGCTGCGCGGGCACAACGACAGGCGGCTCAATTGGGCGGTCTGGAATACGATCACTCAATTCCCGTCGCTTGCTTCATGCCGTTGCTGCGACAAGCCTGCGGATCGGCCGAAATGATGTTGGGTCGGCTGAAGATGCTTGTCCGCCCCGTCATCCTGACCGGCGATGAACACAACCTTCTGGCCGCTCGCGGCCTGCGATCCAAGATGCCTGCCGGATGCGAAGTGACCGACACAATGGCTCGATACCGCACCGCCGGCATCGCCATCGAAGGCGGCCAGGTTCCGTAAGCTAGGTTCTGCTCCCCGGGGCCCCTTAGAGCGAACGCTACGAGAGACCTTCGACGGTGCACAACTTGCTCGCGGGCGGCAGGCGCAGGCCAGGTCTTACGCATCCTTCGAGAGATGCGGCTCTCCAAGCCGCTCCCAAGCCTCCTCATAGGCGGGCAGAGCGTAGGATTTTGGCTGCAGCCAGAATGACACGGTACCGGTCGCGCTGACTCCCTTGTGGGCAGCAGCCTTCACCTCGTCGCGCGTTAGGACGTAGCAGGTGGGTGACGCCGTGTTCGCGTTGATGGTGACGATCCACCAAGTTGATCGAAGCGTGTCCAATGACCCACCAAGCGGAACGGGCGCGCGCTTCGACAGTGCCTTAGATTGGATAGGCAGGACGCGGGACTCGTCGTCGCTGACCGCGTAAAGGTCGGCACCGCGGGCGTTGCGCACGGTCGGCATCACATGCCAGCCGCGGCGCGATAGCTCCCGCGCCACGTGGTAAAGACCGGCATTTCCGGTGAGTTGATGCCGCACGATCGTACCCCCAAGCGCGGGCCAGGACCTTCTTGGGTGCGCGGGCGGAGGTCCTGCCGGCCTTCTCCTAGCGAGGATGCGTTGAAGTAGGCAACGTCCGATAGCCGACCTACGCCATACCCCAAGAAGCCAAACAGAGCCGCAAACCCCGTTTCTGCCCCCGAGGAGGACTTGGCCGTTTCTGCGCAACTAGTCCGTGATGATGAGACTCGCCGGCGAGATCAGGGATGCGCGCTTTCCTCGTCGTCCCATCCAGATGGAGTAGCCGGCGTTGATGAGGTGAACCGCCTCGCTGAGACGGCGCACGAACACGGCAAACTCGACGTGGTTTTTCAAGTCGGCCGAGAGGTCACCCCGAGCGAGTTGGTAGCCGTGCTTGGTGAGGATCGGATACTCCTCTCCACCGGGGCGCGGCTCTCTTCGGCGAATAGTTGGTTCCGTGATTTCAATGAAGGTCGACGGCTTCTCAAAGGTCAGGCCATGGTAGCTGACTTGGCAGTTCGTCACGAAGCGATCCATGCCGATGAGTTCGTAGATCCAGCGACCCAAGTGGCTGTTGTTCCGCCTTTCCCGGAGACCCTCAGGAACCAGGTGCGCCAATTCGGCGTCAACGGCCTTGGCGGGAGGCTCGCCCATTCGAGCCAGCGCGACCATCTCATCTCGGTGCTTGAGGAGGATCGGCTCGACCTTGCGGCCCAGGGGTGATTGCTTGAAGCCGGTGAGGCCGAAGTCAGCGCGCATGAAGCACCTTTTTGTGTTGCTTAACGGTAGAAATTGGCGTGGAGTGGCCGATATATACCGTTGAACAACATTTTCAAGGGTGCGGGGCTCGTCCCTCGTGCGGGGGGGGCTGCGACTCCTTTCAGCCCTTCGGGAACTCGATAGCAGCCGCTCGCCACCGGTCTTCGGGCGTGTCGAACAACGTCGACCGGGCAAGTTTGGTCAAGCGGGCGTCCTCTTCAACCGTGATGACAGCGACCTTCCAACGACTGTCACACAACGCATCCAGCCATTCTTGCGTCAGTTCCCCGCGCTCTCGCGCCTGCAGGATGAGGCGGGCGAACTGTCGGCGGGGCGTGCCGTGCTCACACCGAAGGCATCGTCCGACTGCGTCTCCGTTTTCTTCTGCTTGCCATCGAAGCGCAGCCAGCGACCAGAGCTCGAACTGGCGAACATGATCGGGTGAAGCGCTCCCCACGATCCTGACCTTCGCATACGTATCGGCGAACTTCTCCAGGTTCCGAATGGCAAGATTTTCAGTCATTCCGAGTGACATGAGTTCCACCACATGGCGGCACGCGGCTTCTATCTGATCCAGCGTGATGGCGTTGCGGCTGATGCGCGGCGGCAAGCTCGGCTTTGGCATGGTTGATCCTGTGGTCCAGCGAACCGGTACCTGGGACTGCGATATGGACGTGCTTCAGCCGAGTAGCTCTCGGCCAACAGTCTCGGCGTCGGCGGCTTCAAGCAGTACGACAGTGACAGGGAGTGCGCCCTTTTGCACTTTGGTCCGCGCGCGAACCTCCATCTGCCGCGAGAGCACGAAGTAGAACTTTTTCCCCTGCATGCCCGCTAGCTTCGCGAGTGTTTTCCCCATTCGTGTGTCGATAACGCCTTTAGGTGACAGGGAGGTCGTGACCTCCGCGGAAACCAGCACCTGACCGTCTCGCACGGCTCGGACATCGGGCTCAGAGGAGTCACCGGTTTGTCGCGGATTCCACTGCCATTCAGGGTCGCCGTCCGAATGCCCGTTATTTACTAGCCACCGTGCGGCGCAGAGTGCGGCGTATTCGTGCTGAATCTGGTTGAGATCCTCGTAGGAGGCTTGGCGGATCGCGGACAACACCGCGATGCCCTCGCCGACAGATTGGACCGACGGCGGCACAATGCGACGCAACTCGGTAAGGTATCGGCGAATGTCTTCCAGCACCTTCGCAGGCGCGGTGGCGAGGTCCAAACGCTCCAAGCCGGCTCCCCCAAACTAGGCCCTACAGCGAACGAATACCGTCCAGGAGCACTCTGGTCGCTCGGCAATCATCCTCGTTGTAGTCGAGGATACGCTGGCGAACGTCCGGATCGCGAGTCTTCACCCAGCGATCAAACCACTCGATGGAAGCTGCCCCAGATGGGTGGGTGTCTCTCCAGGCAAACCCGAGGTGTTTTGCGATACTCTTTATCGAGTAATCCATCGTCGGCCATTCGGTCGCCTTCATGACGACGTCGAAATACAGGTCGGTCGAAAACGCTGGATCGAACAACTGCTCGATCTCGTCGGCCGAGCAAACGTCGCCGTACTTCTGTTGGAGCTTCCGGTAGATCGTCCGCTCATACTTCGAATAGTAGTAGATCGGCGACGGGCGGTGTTGGAGTAAGAAGGAGTAGCACTCCGCAAAGGCTCGGCGCTCCTCCTCGACCGATTCATCCTCCGCAAAGAAGAACTGAAATGTCTCCTGCCCGGTGGCAATTTCCCGCACGACGACCCCATGCAGGTAACAAAAGTCCCTCATGGGATCGACTTCGATATCGAAGAACAGCTCTGTCTCGGCGACGCGGAAGTTGACCGGGTTCCGAAGATAGGGCCTCGCAGGCTCGGCCTTGAGCATTGCCGCTCTCGCTGCGTAGAGCCGCAGCGTGTCCGGCCCAATTCCAGCGAAAGCTGTTTTCTTGCCTTGGATGAACGCTTCCGGGTTACAGGTCGCAAGGTCTGCCACGGTCTGGAACTCGGAGAGCAGTGAGGCTCTACGCGAACGACCTAGCTGCGGGATCAGTGTGAGATCATCCGCCTCTGTCAGCGCAGCAACACAATGGCTGTACCAGTGGCACTGCTTGCAAGTTGCCGAGTAGGCGGGCGCGGTGGTGGTCGTTTGGGCCAGAATGTTCCGGGCTTCAGCAAGAATCCCTTGATACTCGTCCCAAAGCGATTGCGGCTTTCGATCGCTCTGTGGAGCAGCCAGGTCGTATGTAACCTCTGCCCCGTGAACATCCCAAATGACGCCGCGTCGCCCCGCGGATCGGCCCAAGCGTTCTAGGACATCCACATAGAGTGACAGCTGGACAGCGTAGTGAAGCTTGGGCTTCCCGTCTTCACCGTCGCCGCCCTCCTCTCCTGCCCCGGACTTTATGTCGACGGGGACGTATCCCTCGCCTTCGCGGCGTAAGAGGTCGGGCATGCCCAACAAGTCTTCGACGCTAAGACGCCCTCCGTAGAGCAGGGCGTCGCCGCGCTCGATGGCCTCCAGCGTCAACCGTTCCTTGTCGTCGATGTCCTCTGATGAAAGGTCAAGAAATGGCAGTTCGAGAGTCCGCACCGTATCCTCTTCGAAGGTGCTGCCGCGTTCCCACAACAAGCGAACGAAGGGGCTGACGTCATCGCGAACATCAACATTGCCAAACACGTCAAGTGATACCCGGTGAGGGCAGTGGACCAGGTCGTACAGCATCGAGCCTGTGATCGGATTTGACATTCCCTTCCCTCCCCACAGGGTCCAATGGGAACCTCGAATTGGTTCGCGTTACAAGTGGGCTGCCAACGTACACCACCATTGGGGGAGCGCTCTCATTCGGGCCTTGAAGGCAGAAGACCCACCGCGAGACCATTCACAAATCGCTCTAGCGGTGGGTCTCTGGATCACGCGGCGGTTTGTTTCGCCGCGCCCGCCTCTACCGCCGCCAGCAGGGTATCGTTGGCGAGGTGCGCGTATCGTTGGGTCGACTGATAGCTGGCGTGGCCCAGCACCTTGCCGACCGCGAAAAGGTCCACGCCGCTGTTGACCATGAACGACGCCGCTGAGTGGCGCAGGTCGTGGATGCGGAGCCCGGGTAGTCCTGCGACCCGCCGCGCCCGGTCCCAGCTGTGCTGAATGGCCACGAAGGGCTTCTTGGTTTCGGGGTTTGGAACCAGCCAGGGACAGCCCTCGAAGCGCGGTAGGGCGTCGATAATCGCCAACGCGGCCGTTGAGAGCGGAACGTATCGCGGCTTGCCCGTCTTGCTCGTCGGGATGAACCACGCTCGCCGCTCGACGTCGACGTTCTCCCATCGCGCATCCAGCAGTTCCCGGACCCGCGCCCCGGTCAGGAGCAGCAGGCCGACGATGTGCTGGAGCTGGGGGTTGGCGGACGCCGCGACGGCCTCGCGCAGCCGCGCCGCCTCCTCCGCCGACAGGAAGCGTTCCCGGGCGTTGTTGAACTTGACCCGAGGAACGTTGCGGACCGGGTTCTGCTCGGCTCCAGGAATGTTCGCCTGAGCGCCGACCACGAACGACCGGCCGAAGATGACCCGGATCTTCTCGACGGTCGCCGGGGCGAGGCCCTGAGCTCGCTTGTCGGCGAGCCACTGGGCGACGGCCTGGCTCGTGATGTCCGTGAGGCGGACGTTCCCCCAGCGCGGCAGAACGTGGTTGCGGATGTACATCGCACTCGTGGTGTACGAACGCTGATGGAGTTTGGCCTGCTGGAGGTAGGCCGCGGCCACCTCTCGATAGAAGGGAATGGCCTTCGCCTGCACCTTCTTCTCGCTCGGGTTGCCGCCCATGACGACTTCCGATCGGAGCCGCTGCGCCGCCTTCTTGGCCGCCGCGAACGAAACGTCTTCGTATCCGCCGATCTTGTACTGTCTCTGCCGGCCGGCGGCGTCCAGGTAGCGCAGGGCATAGGTCTTGCCGCCGCTGGAGCGGCATTCCAGGACGAAGCCCGTCACGGTCTCGTCGTAGTAGTCGGTCTTGGCCTTGCCGGGTTGGCATTGAGCCGTGGCGGCGAAGGCGTAGTCGAGTTTTGCCTTAGGCATGGTGGGTTTCCTTAAAGGGATGGTTAGGTCGGCGAGCGCCAAGGGTCCGGGCGCAGGGGCCCCAGAGACGGCCGCTGGGGAGGCGCGGCGGTGGTGGCGATGGTCGGGTGATGGGCCGGGTCAGACGGCCGCCCAGGGGTGACCTGAGCGGCTGGAGCGGTAGGGCTGGGCGAACGGCCGCTTGGAAAGGGGTAAAGAGGTAGCCCCCTTTTCCCCTTTCCGTTCAGGCGTCCGGACTGTGCGCTGTGGTAGGAAGTCGCGCTGGTCTAACCGGCGACGACCTTCCAAGAGCGTCGTTCAGAACTGTCGCCTGGTTCGATCCGCAAGCCGCCGGCCCGACGACCTTGGTTCTTGCTGATGAACCAACCAAGCCGGCCTCGGTTGACGTAGCGGCCATCGATGACGGGAAGCTCTTCTAGGGCCTCCATCAGCTCAGCTTCCTGCTCCGCCTTGGCGATAAGCTTCCGCGTGGTCACAGACTTTGACCCGAAGAACCGGTGCCAGACCTCAAGGAATTCAGCCAGGGACTGACGCTCGGGGTCGTGGGACACCTGATCGATCAGGCTCTGGGCTGGATCCGGCAGGCCCAGCCAGATCAGCGGGTAGCGACAGAGCTGCGACCACTCTTCGTACGTCCCGATTGCCGGAACGTTCGACACCGCCTCGCCTGACGCCCGATACGCCCCGATGATGTTGAGGGCGCACTCGACCGCACGCGCGCGGTTCTTCCTGACGTCGCTTATCGGATCGTTTTGAAAGGACCGTAAGGCAGGGGTCTCGTTCTGCGGTGCGAGGCGGATTGACACCACCCGACGCCGCAGGTCTCGCTCGGGCTCAATGTTGTTTCCCGTGCCGAGAATCAGGACCCGAGTGGGCACTGTCGCGGTCCGGTTGGAGCCCAACAGACGCTCGGTCGTGGTCGAGCTGGTGAGCGCGCGATTGAGTGGACCGAGCGACCTCCAGTTCGTCTGCATGTCATCGAACAGGACGACGTTTGGGCTCTCCAGAAGAGCCGACACAATGAGTTTGCCCGCTTCGTCGGCGCTACCGGGGTAGCTCACTCTCTGCGGCTCTTCAGGTCCGGCGAACAACGAAATGATATCCGCCAGATAGCTCTTGCCGCTGCCCGAGCTCGTCGCTGTGATGCTGAACGCGGGCGCAACAGAGAGCGAGGGACGGACCACCGCCGTCAGCATGGCGCTGATTGCAGCGGACCTATCCGCGTCTGACGAGAATTCGAACTCGCTAAGAAGGTTCTCTAGATAGGCTTGCGAATGTCCGGCCAGTTCGCGGCTTGGATTGTCGAGGCAGTAATCGGACGCTTGAAAAGCGCCATAGATGCCTGTGCCGACGTGGTAGCCCGGCTGGGCGACTAGTCCGTCGGGCCCGTAGTAGGGCTGGCGGGCGAGACCATTCAGCCGTGGGATGTGCTGGTGGTCTTGCCCATACAGAAGCGCATGGATGACGCCAGGATCAGGATCACAGCGGACCCCGACCCCGTCGCGCCCTCGCCGCTCCCAGTCGATCATTCGAGACAGGATCAGCTTCAGAGTTTGTTCGTGGACGCGCTCTGTAGCTACTCCATTGTCGTTTCGTTCGATTAGCCGGACGAGCGTGCCAGCCCTGGTGAAGTAGTCACCAGTATCAGCCAGCAACCGGTCGGTTTCTGCGGTAGCCACATGGAGGTTACCCGGCACCACTTGGATGCGTGGCTTTTCAGGGGCCGGGAGAGGCGGATCTCCTGAAGTTTCCGGCAAACTAGGCGTCAGGCCGGTGACTTCGGAGTCGGGTTCTGCGTTTGGGGTTTTGTTGGACTTCGGCGGGTCGATCATGCGTCCTCGCGTTGCTGCCCGTTCGCGAAATGCGAATAGGGCTAAGCAAACGGGATTGAACGCACAGGAGAAAAAGCCCGCTCTCTTCGCGGGTTAGCTGGGACGTGGGCCTGTAAAGAAGCACTAGCGATTTGCGCGCCAGCTAACGGTCGCACGGACCGCCGCGACCACGGTCACCCCCACCATACAAAGGACCGGCTGCGCGCTGACCAGAGCCAGCAAGCCGAGCGCGGCCAGAAACCCGACCGTTTCACGCGGGTGTCTAATCGCTGCGATGAGCCCGCAGAGCAGCAACGCGATACACAAAGCTGCAGTTAGGGCCTGGGCGACCGCCAGGACGACGCACACGATCGCGAACCCGAGAACGCGGCTCACGACTGGTCCCCGAGGCAAGCGTCTCGATCGAACCATCCCAGACACATGAAGTGGATCCCGAACTCGGTGCCCGGGTCGTCCTTGACGAACACCAGGAGGCCGAAATCGTCGGTCAGTACGTAGGCGATCTCGAACCAAGTGCCGTGGTCCTCAATCCACTCGAAGCTGG